>NZ_JAHWBI010000003.1:587270-675447 GCF_025697425.1 Stenotrophomonas sp. Ps181 | reverse complement strand
GGCCAACTCCACGGCTTGGTGCTTGAACTCATCGGTGTAGCTACGACGGGTGATACGGGACATAAGGGGCCTCCAAGTGCGATCAAAGTATCGCTTCTTGGCGTCCGCTGACGGGGGGCCAGATCAGACACCCCCGCGAACCCAACCCGACCGCCCTCTGACAGATGGCTGTGGCCTGCACCACCCACGGAAAAGAAAAAGAACAGCAGAAGCGGGTCGCGCGCTGCGCTTGCTCGTGTAGAGCCGAGCCTGCGCTCGGCTTCGCGACAGGGCCAGGAAGCAGCCGAGCGTGGGCTCGGCTCTACAAAAAGCAGCCGGCCAAGCTGCTTTTGCTTTTGATCTTCTTTTTTCTTCTCCGTGGGTGGCGGCAGGCACCAGGAATCTGTCAGCGGCCGGGAGGGTGGGTAGGGCGGGGTGTCCGCGGCATGGATGCCGCGGCCAAGCCCCCATGGATGGGTTCACGGCGTCCCCGGCCTACCCACCCTCCCGGCAAGCCCACAGGAAACCGGCTTTCCGCGACCAACCAAACCACCCACGAGGGGCTGCGCCGTTGGCGGGAATCCCCCACGGATTCGTTAGCCGGAAGTTAAGGATCCGTAAGCATTCTGCTGCGATCCCGCAGTCATCTGCATGCAACCGATCGTCATTAGCCTTCGTGACGTTCCAGTCAGGTTCGACGCGGTAAGCTCTCCCTCGATGAGCTCGCAGCATCGCTCATCGAGCGCAGTACGCAGTAGCAATTTGGAGGAAGACATCACATGGCAATCGTTCTTTATGTCGGTGGTAGCAAGGATGGCGAGAAGGGCGTGGTGCCCTACGGCTTCAGCAAATCCCGCGCCGACACCGCGCTGGGGCCGGAGTTCTACACGGAGCGGTTCATGGAACTGCAGGGTGTCGGCAAGGTCCGCCTGATGGCCCTGGAAGGCATGCGTGACGAGATCGTCATGCAGCGCGCCGCCCGCCACTACCGCTGACCTTCGCAACACGCGGCAGGGCGCGCCCACCATCGCGCGCCCGCGCCGGCATCCCAGCCCCGGGCCAGTCCGAGCCCGCTCTTCGCCAGGATGCCGGCGTCCAATCCGGCTACGCCGCTGAACCTTGCGCCCTGTCAATGCCTTGTCCGGCTCCGTCGTGGGTTGCCAGAATGGGGTCTTCCCGTAATGCGGCACAGACCTGAAGCAATGCACGACGCCAAGAACGCCCAGAGCGCGCTCGCCCAGCAGATCGCCCAGACCATCGCCGACGAGATCGGTGCCCAGTCCGCCCAGGTACGCGCCGCCGTCGGCCTGCTCGACGAAGGTGCCAGCGTTCCGTTCATCGCGCGCTACCGCAAGGAAGTGACCGGTGGCCTGGACGACACCCAGCTGCGCAACTTGGAAACCCGGCTGACCTACCTGCGCGAGCTGGAGGACCGTCGCGCGGCGGTGCTGGCCAGCATCGGCGAGCAGGGCAAGCTCAGCGACGAGCTGCGCAATGACATCCTGGCCGCCGATACCAAGAGCCGGCTGGAAGACCTGTACCTGCCGTACAAGCCCAAGCGCCGCACCCGTGCGCAGATCGCCCGCGAGGGCGGCCTGGAGCCGTTGGCCGATGGCCTGCTGGCTGACCCGACGCAGGACCCGCAGACGTTCGCGGCTGCCTTCGTCGACGCCGACAAGGGTGTAGCCGACACCAAGGCCGCGCTGGAAGGCGCGCGCGCGATCCTGATGGAGCGCTGGGGCGAAGACGCCGCGCTGGTCGGTGAACTGCGCACCTGGCTGGGCGAGACCGGCGTGATCCGTGCCCGCGTCGCCGAGGGCAAGGAAACCGAGGGCGCCAAGTACCGCGACTATTTCGAGCATGCCGAGGCGCTGGCGAAGATTCCGTCGCATCGCTTGCTGGCACTGTTCCGTGCGCGCCGCGAGGAGATCCTGTTCCTGGAACTGGACCCGGGCAGCGATGCCGAGGCTGGCCATCAGTACGCCGAAGGACGCGTGGCGCGCAAGGCCGGCATCGCCGACCAGGGCCGTGCCGCCGACCGCTGGCTGCTGGATGCGTGCCGCCTGACCTGGCGCGCCAAGCTGCACACCCATCTACTGCTGGACCTGTTCAACCAGGCCCGCGAAAAGGCCGAAGCCGAAGCCATCGCGGTGTTCGGCGACAACCTGAAGGACCTGTTGCTGGCGGCACCCGCCGGCCCGAAGACCGTGCTCGGACTGGACCCGGGCATCCGCACCGGCTGCAAGATCGCCGTGGTCGATGCCACCGGCAAGCTGGTCGCCACCGACACCATCTACCCGCACGAGCCGCGTCGCCAGTGGGAGCAGTCGCTGCAGACGATCAAGCAGCTGTGCGCCAAGCACAACGTGGAACTGATCGCGATCGGCAACGGCACCGCCAGCCGCGAAACCGACAAGCTGGCTGGTGAAGCGATCAAGGCCGCCGCCAACCCGAAGCTGCAGAAGGTAGTGGTCAGCGAGGCCGGCGCGTCGGTGTACTCGGCGTCCGAGTTCGCGGCCAGGGAGTTCCCGGAGCTGGACGTGTCGCTACGTGGGGCAGTGTCGATTGCCCGCCGCCTGCAGGACCCGCTGGCCGAACTGGTGAAGATCGAACCCAAGGCCATCGGTGTCGGCCAATACCAGCACGATGTTGACCAGTACCGCCTGGCGCGGGCGCTGGACGCACGGGTCGAGGACTGCGTCAATGCCGTGGGCGTATACGTGAACACTGCTTCGGCTGCACTGTTGTCGCGGGTGTCCGGCCTGTCGGCCACGGTGGCCGAGAACATCGTGCGCCACCGTGATGCGAACGGCCCGTTCAAGCGCCGCAAGGACCTGCTGAAGGTCGCGCGCCTGGGCGAGAAGACCTTCGAACAGTGCGCGGGCTTCCTGCGCATTGCCGACGGAGATGAGCCGCTGGATGCTTCGGCGGTACACCCGGAAGCCTACGCGGTGGTCGAGCGCATCGTGGCCAGCACCGCGCGCCCGATCAAGGCGCTGATCGGTGATGGCAGCTTCCTGCGCGGCCTGAAGGCCGAGCAGTTCACCGATGCCACCTTCGGCGTGCCGACCGTGCGTGACATCCTCAAGGAACTGGAGAAGCCGGGCCGAGACCCACGCCCCGAGTTCAAGGCGGCACGCTTCGCCGAGGGCGTCGAGGACATCAAGGACCTGCGCGAGGGCATGGTGCTCGAGGGTGTGGTCAGCAACGTGGCGGCCTTCGGTGCCTTCGTCGATATCGGTGTGCACCAGGACGGTCTGATCCACATTTCGGCCCTGTCCGATACGTTCGTGAAGGACCCGCGCGACGTGGTCAAGGCCGGCGATATCGTCAAGGTGAAGGTGCTGGAGGTGGACGTGGCGCGCAAGCGCATCGCTCTGACCCGGCGCCTGGACGATACCCCCGGGCAAGCCACCAGCCGCCCGGGCCAGCGTGATGAGCGCAGCCATGGGCAGGGGCCGCGCCGCGATGCAGGCGGCCAGAACCGCGGGCCGAACCGGGGCCAAGGCAATGGCGGCCGTCCTGCCGCGTCCGCGCCCCCGGCCAACAACGCCCTGGCCGAGGCCTTCGCCCGCGCCAAGCGCAGCTGAGGACCGTGTTCCCCGTCACGCTTGATTCGTGGCGGGGGACTTGTCGATTTTCCCCGTGATTGCGCACACTTGCGCTTGAGGGGAGGCGTCCGGCCACCCCGCTGTTGCTGGGGAGGGCCATGACGCCAGCACCACCCGTTGCTTGTACCGGCGGCCGCAGCGCTGCGCTGCGGTCGACGCCTGCCCGTGCCGGCAGGAGACCGGATTGATGCCGGGCCAGGGCACCCACGGCAATGGACTGCTGGAGCGCCGCCTGCAGGAGCTGGCGGAAGAGCGTCGCCGCCTGGCGATGATCATCGACGGTACCGCCGCGGGAACCTGGGAATGGAACGTGCAGACCGGCGAGATGCGGGTCAACGCGCGCTGGGCCGAGATCGTCGGTTACCGCCTGGAAGAGCTGGAACCCATCTGCCAGAAGACGTTCCTGAAGCTGGTCCATCCCGATGACATTGCGTTGTCCGATGCTGCGCTGGACGACCATTTCCAAGGGCGCAGCGACAACTACGCCTGCCTGCTGCGCATGCGCCACAGGAACGGCCAGTGGATCTGGATCCAGGACCGTGGCCGCGTCTTTGAATGGGACGGGCAGGGCATGCCGCTGTGGATGGCCGGTGCCCATGCCGACGTCACCGAGCTGCAGCAGGCGAGGCAGGACGCGGCCGAAACCCGCCAACGCCTGCAGGCCGTGGTCGATGCGTCCGATGAGGTAGCGGTGATCGCCACCGATACCGATGGCACCATCACTCTGTTCAACACGGGTGCGGAGCGCCTGCTGGGCTACAGCGCAGCGGAGGTGGTCGGCCAGCGCCGGCTCGATGCGTTCCACGATCCGGGGGAACTGGAAGCCTGGCTGGGGCCGCTGGCCGATGCCGAGGGCAACCTTCCCGACGTGTTCGAAGCGCTCAGTGCTCGCGCTGACGGGCAGACCTACTCGCGGCAGTGGACGTTGCTGCGCAAGGAGGGCCTGCCACGCCAGGTGCGCCTGTCGATCAGCCGCATGGAAGGTGCCGATGGCGCACGCATCGGCTACGTCGGCATGGCCATCGACATCACCGAAATCCTGCAGGCACGGGCCGAGGCGCGGTTGTCGGCGGAGAAGTTCGCAGGTGCGTTCACGTCGGCGGCGTTGGGCATGGCACTGGTGTCGCTGGAGGGGCGTTGGCTGGACGTCAATGATGCGCTGTGCCGGATCCTGGGTTACCCGCGCGAAGAGCTGCTGCAGGTCGACTTCCAGCGCCTGACCCATCCCGATGACCTGCAGACCGACCTGGCCCTGGTGCAGGATCTGCTGGCCGGACGGCGCAGCCATTACCATCTTGAAAAGCGCTATCTCGACCGCGACGGCCGCATCATCTGGGCGCGGCTGTCGGTGTCGCTGGTGCGCAGCGAGCATGGCCAGCCACTGCATTTCGTGTCGCAGATCCAGGACATCACCGCCCAGCGCAGCAGTGAGCAACGGCTGTTCGAGAGCGAACAGCGCAGCCGCATCACCCTGGATGCGGTGGCCGACCTGGTGCTCAGCGTCAACCTTGACGGCCGCATCGACTATGCCAACGCGGCCGCGGTACGCACCCTGGCTGGTGATGGCGCGCTGTCGCTGGCCGGGCACAGGGTGCAGGACGTGCTGGCGCTGACCACCGAGTACGCGCCCGGCTCGGTACTGGATGTGTCGGTACTGCTGGACCCGGAGAGCAACGCGGTGGATCTGCACGCCGACCTGCTGCTGCGCCTGGGCACGGCAGCGGTGCCGGTGGACCTGACGCGGGCCTGGCTGCGCGATGACGAGGGCCATGTGCGCGGTGCGGTGTGGGTGCTGCGCGACGACACCCAGCAGCGGGCGCGGCAGCGCGAAGCCCGCCACCTGGCCGAGATCGATCCACTGACCGAACTGAGCAACCGCCGCGGTTTCGAGGTGCACCTGCAGCAGGCGATCACCCGCGTCGAGCGCACCGGGCAGGCCGCGTCGCTGATGTACATCGATCTGGACCGCTTCAAGCCGGTCAACGACACCTGGGGCCACCTGGCCGGCGATGCCGTGCTGTGGGCGGTGGCCAGTGTGCTGAGACATGGTGTGCGTGATTCGGACGTGGTGGCGCGGCTGGGCGGCGACGAGTTCGCGGTGATCCTGTCCGGGTGTACGCCGCGTCGTGCCGCGCGGATCGGCGGTGAACTCCTGCAGACCCTGTCAGCGCTGTCCATTCCGTGGGATCAGCATCGGCTGCGGGTCGGTGCCAGCATCGGCATCGCGCCCCTGGCGGGGGGCATGAGCGTGGACCAGGCAGTGGCCGCTGCCGATGCACAGTGCTACCGGGCCAAGGCGCTGGGGCGCAACAACGTGCAGGTGCAGGGCGAGCTGTCGGGGCTTCCAGGCGACGATGCCGACGCCGCCCAGGACTGATCTCAGCCTGTGAGAGGACGCGCGCGAATACTGCGCGCATCTCCACTCAAGCAGGTGAACCCATGAAGGCCTGGAACCCGGTTGCGGTACGCATGTTCATCCCGGCGCTGGTCGGCTGGTGCCTGGCGCTGGCCACCTGCCTGCGCGCCGAACAGCTGCGCGGGGACCCGCACGCGCAGGCGTTGTTGCCCGTGTTGCAGCAAGGCGCGGTCGCGCTGCTGGTCCTGAGCCTGGCCTGCACGGTTGCGGCCTGCGTGTTGCTGTGGCGGCATGGCCGCGGCGACGGCGGGCGTCTCGCTTCCGGCACTACATCCGTGCGGCGTCCATCAGCAGGACCCGGCACGGTGCGCGCTGGAACGCGTTGATCTGAGGCACCAGACGCTGGAAGTGCTCGCTGGCGCAATGGATATCCAGAGCGTCGCGGTCTGGCCATTGCTCGATGAAGACGAAATGCCCGGGGTCCTTGTGGTCGACGAACAGTTCATAGCCGAGGCAGAGCGGCTCTCGCTGCGTGCATGCGACCAGCTCGCGGTACAGGGGAAGCACGGTGTCCACCGCATCGGGATGGATGAAATCCTCGGCGATCACTTTCAGCATGTCGGCACCTGCAGACGGGCCTTGCAGGATAGTGCCAGCGCATCGCGTGCACCTATCCTGGTCAACGCAATACTGCGTCCGTACTGACCAGCTGCACGTCGTGCATCTGATTGAGGTAGGCCTCGTAGTAGCCCTTGTGCGAGGCACCGACGATGGCCAGCATTCGGCTGCCAGGGTGCAGGCCGAGCACGTCGCGGATGTTGGCGACCATGCGCAGGTTGCGGGTTTCCCAGTAACCGACATACATCCGGCCGAACGCCTTGGAGGACGGCTCGACGAGCGTCGCGCCGAAGTCGCTCTGGTACGCTGCCATCGCTGCCGCCGGGCTGTTGTAATCCCGATACAGCGCCATGACGCCGCCGGGCTTGTCCAGATTGGCCACGAGGCGTTCATCGGCCTCCCGTCGTGCCCGCGAATGCGTATTGTTCCAGGCACCGGTGATGGCTGCACTGGCCGCCGCCTCATCCTCGGCCGGTGTGGGAGAATCGGCCGTGTGGTCGTCCACGGCCCACAGCCGTTCATGCCCGAGGCGGGCGGCAACTACGGCGGCGATCAGGCTGGTTTCATTGCGGCGGACCAGGCCTTTGCCGAGGATCTCGACCAGGGCCGGCGTCAGCCCATCGCCGGCTTTGCGCTCGGACGCAGGCAGGCGCAGCCATTGCACCTGCGCCGAGCCGCGTTCGCCCGCTGCCAGGAACAATGCTGCAAGCCGACGACGCTGGGCGGGCGTCGGCTCGTCCGGCCAAGTCGCAAGCAGGCGCTCGGCCTGGGCGTTCGCTGCGGGCACGTCCAGGCCGGTGGCAGCCTGCGCAGCGGTGGTGTCGAAGCAGTAGGTGGCCACGCTTTCCGCATAGCGTGCCGGGTAGCGACGCATGGAATCGCACTGGAGGCCGGACAGGTCTTCGGTGGCGATCAGCTCGGGCTTCCAGGCGATCAGTCGCTGCAGCAACGGTTCAAGCAAGGCGGGCTGGAAGGACTTGGGCAGGCCGGACAGATGAGCGGTGCCCAGTACCAGCACCTCGTTCGGTCGCCCGACAGGCGGCCCCTTCAGCTGGTCCGGCTGAAAGGCGGGCCGATAGGTGGCATCTGCAGCGAGGGCGCCGGTACTGCACAGGCCCAGGATCAGGAAGCTGGCCAAGCGTGGGAACATGCGATCTCCGTGTCAGTGGGCATCCTGCGGTTCGCTGCATGCTGGCCGTTTTCACCTGCCGCGGAATCGCCCGTTGGTCATGCAAACCTTTTGGGCTTGAACTGCATCGTGCCCGGCAAGGCTATGCCCAGCCGGCGCCTGGCGTAACCGCTCGGCGGTGTCCCCGTCGCGCGGGGGCAGAATGTGAAGTACATCGCGATTGTCTACCGCGTCCCTGCAGCCGCATCTGAAGTTGCGACGGGCGTCGCGGAATCCGGCTAAAGCCACCGATCGCATCGCCGATATTCCCTCTGGATCCCGCTCCAGTGGCCCGCCGCAGGACCCCAGGCCGTCCCCGATGGGCGGCCCGCGCTGTGTGTTCCGCCACTCCCAAATGCCGATCGCACCCGCAGCAGACGTTCTTGGTAGTCGCTCGAGAGGTGCCGGTTGGCACCTGTAGTCCCTGGCAACTGAAGTTGCCGTCGGGCATCCCGCCCGTCGGGTCGCAACCGCTTACCGGACACCGAGGATCAGACAATGCTCATTCCAGGCTTCACGGCAGGTGCGCAGGCGCCGGCCGAGCTGCATACCCGTTGGTCGCCGTGGCGTGCCCTGTTGGGCGCGCTGGCACCCCAGCACCGCACCGGCACCGAGGCCGTGTCGGATGGCCGTGCCGAGCTGGAAGCCCAGGTTGCGGCGCTGCACCGGGTCCAGGCGGTCATCGAGTTCGCCCTCGATGGCACCATCCTGCAGGCCAACGACAACTTCCTGCAGGCGATGGGCTACCGGCTGGAGGAGATCCAGGGAAAGCATCATTCCCTGTTCGTCGATCCCGAGCAGGCGCGTAGCGCTGCATACCGTGACTTCTGGGCGCGGCTGGGTCGTGGCGAATATGACGCTGGCCAGTACCGGCGTTTCGGCAAGGGCCAGCGCGAGATCTGGATCCAGGCCTCGTACAACCCGGTACTGGATCGGCAGGGGCGTCCCTACAAGGTGGTCAAGTTCGCCACCGACATCACCGCGCAGAAGTTGCAGGCGGCCGACTCGGCCGGGCAGCTGGCGGCGATCGACAAGTCGCAGGCGGTGATCGAGTTCGGTATGGACGGCCGCATACTGTTGGCGAACGACAACTTCCTGGCCGCCACCGGCTACAGCCTGGACGACGTGCGCGGCCAGCACCACTCGCTGTTCGTCGAGCCCGAGCATCGTGGCAGTGCCGAGTATCGGCAGTTCTGGGAGAAGCTGGGCCGTGGCGAATACGATGCCGGCCAGTACCGGCGCCTCGGCAAGGGCGGGCGCGAGGTCTGGATCCAGGCGTCCTACAATCCGATCCTGGATCTCAATGGGAAGCCGTTCAAGGTCGTCAAGTACGCCACCGACATCACCGCGCAGGTGCATGAGAACCAGGCCATGCAGCGCGCCGTGGCGCAGACCCGTGAAGTGGTGGCGGCCGCCAAGGAGGGCGACCTGACCCGGCGCGTGTCCACCGCCGACAAGAACGGGCCGATCGCCGAGCTGTGCGAAGGTGTGAATTCGCTGGTCGAGGCGATGGCCGCGATCATCGGCCAGATCAAGTTCGCCGCCGACACCATCGCCGTCGGCGCCACCGAGATCGCGCAGGGCAACAGCGATCTGTCGCAGCGCACCGAGCAGCAGGCAGCGTCGCTGGAGGAGACCGCCGTGTCGATGAAGGGCCTGGCCGAGACCGTGCAGCGCACCGCGACCAACGCACGGCAGGCCAGTCAGCTGGCCGGTGGGGCTGCCGATGTCGCTGCGCGCGGCGGCAACCTGGTGCACGAAGTGGTCCAGACCATGGCGGTGATCAACGCATCCTCGCGGCGCATCGTCGATATCATCGGCGTGATCGACGGCATCGCCTTCCAGACCAATATCCTTGCGTTGAACGCGGCGGTGGAGGCGGCGCGTGCGGGCGAACACGGGCGTGGCTTCGCCGTGGTCGCCACCGAGATCCGCGAACTGTCGCAGCGCTCGGCCAGTGCCGCCAAGGAGATCAAGCAACTGATCGATGCGTCGGTGGCCAATGTCGGCGCCGGCACCGCGCAGGTCGAGAGCGCTGGCCGCACCATGGACGAGATCGTGGTCAACGTGCGCCGGGTCAGTGACCTGATGTCGGAGATCAGCACGGCCGCGCAGCAGCAGAGCGACGACATCCAGCAGATGAACCACGCTGTCGATCTGATCGACCAGGGCACCCAGCAGAACGCTGCGCTGGTCGAGGAAGCCTCGGCCGCGGCGCGCAGCATGGAGGAGCAGTCAGCGCAGCTGCTGCAGACCGTGGCCAGCTTCCGCGTGCACGGTGGGGCGGGGAACCTGCATGGCGCGGCGGTGCTGCGCGCGGTCTAGGCCCGGCGGTCGGAGTGCTGTTCCCCGGCCTCGAGCGCCGGGGCAGCATGCACGCAGTTGCGGCCGGCATGCTTTGCCCGGTACAGGGCCTGGTCGGCCCGCTCGACCAGGCCTCGTGGGTCGGCCTGCTCATGCGCGGCCTGCCAGGCTACGCCGACGCTGATGGTCACATGGGCCTCTGCGGCGGGCAGGCGGCGGCTTCCATGGCGGCGCTCGACGCCGCCCAGGCCCAGGGCTTGGGCGGCGTCGGGCGCGGGCAGGGCCGCGATGAACTCCTCGCCGCCGTAGCTGGCCAGCCGCCGCCGGTGCCGATCAACTGGTCGTCGGCGTTTGTGCTCGATCACGCCCGGCAGCGGGAAGTAGTGGGACAGGCGACTGCGTCGGACGCCGAAGGAGGGGCAATCGCGCGGGCAGGGCATGCTGGGGCATGCTTGCCAGTGCCGGCGCTCGGGTCTGGGAAATGCAAAAGGCCAGGTCATGGACCTGGCCTTTGATGCAGTGGTGCCGGTGAAAGGACTCGAACCTTCATGGGGTCACCCCCGGCTGATTTTGAGTCAGCTGCGTATACCATTCCGCCACACCGGCAGGCAGCGTGCGAGTGTAACCGAGGTCGGCAGGCGATGCATAGTAGGAGGGCCTATGAGGGCGGTTCCTGTCGGCATTGGCCCCTTGATAGCTATACTCCCAGCGAGCAATTGCCTCCAGGAGCGGTAGCCGATGACAGTGTTGCAGGACCTGAGGGTGCTGGTGGTCGAGAACGACGAAATGAGTGCGGCCCTGCTGCAGATGCAGCTGGTGCACGCCGGTGCGACTGTGGTCGGGCTTGCAGCGAGTGTGTCCGAGGCCCTGCGGCTGCTGGAGCAGAGCACTCCTGACGTGGCCCTGCTGGATTACCGGCTGGCCCGCAACGAGACCAGTGAACCAGTGGCTGCAGCGCTTTCGGCGCGTGGCATTCCGTTCGTGCTGGCCACCGGGATGCTGGCCGAGCAGCTGCCGGCGCCGATGTTGGCCGGCCTGCTGCTGGTCAAGCCGTACCTGTCGGCCGATCTGTCACGCGCGCTGGCGCGTGCGGTTGGCCGCTCCAGCGTCAAGGCCTGAGCATCCCACTGCGGACCGGCAGGAGGGGTATGCTGCCAAGGCCTGAATGCTCAGGCCTACAAGGAGAGTGGCATGAAGAAGTGGATCAAGCGCATGGTTGCTGCGGGTGTCCTTTCGATGACGGTCTTCGGTGGTACGGCGTCTGCCGCATGGTGCGGCCAGCCCTGTTTCCAGCTCTACAAGAGCTGCATCGCACGCGGCGGTGAGGTTGAGCAGTGCCTGCAGGAACAAGCCTTCTGCGAAGAGGCGATGTGCGGCGGCCACCCCTGATCCAGGAACCCCGCCCAGGCGGGGTTTTTCAATTGCGTCCGGCGCTCAGCCCGCTTCCTCGTACACGTAACGGATCTCCTCGCGGTCATCGAGGATGCGGTACTGGCGCGCCAGGTCATCCGGTTCGGGGTTGAGCCAGGCGTCGAGGTGTTCCTTGCGGATCGGCACCACCCCGCGGTCATGCCCGGCAGCGGCGACGTCGCTGGGAGGTGCGTCGGTGATCGTGGCAAACGACAGCAGGCGGCCTTCCGGCCCTTCCCATTCCGCCCAGAGGCAGGCCAGCAGCAGGTCGCGGGGCGGATCGGGACGGAATTCGAGTACCACGTCCTCTTCCTTTTCGTTGGCACCGAGGGTGCGGCCGGCGATGGCGTGGCGGGGCACGTGCTCGTAGAACGCCTGCACCACCACCACGCCATGGCGCACTCCGAACGCACCCCGCCAGTAACCTTCCAGGCTGTCGCGCCGCGCATTGTAGGTACCGGGGTAAAGCACGTCGTTGCGCGCCGGCTTGTCCGGCAGCCGGCACTGGTAGCGCATCGGCTTGATCACGCGCTGGCCGTTCTCGCTGACCATCACTGGTGCGTAGGTACCTGGGAAAATGCGGTTGTCGCGCGGCAGCAGCTGCACCCGATGCAGGTCTTCCAGCCGGGCCTGTGCGCGCTCGATGCGGTTGCCGGCCACGCGCAGGTCGTTGCGCGCTTTCTGCGTGGGCCGGGTGGCCAGCGTGGCATGGGCAACATCGCGTCGTTCGCGTTGCCGGGCCAGTTCGGCCTCCAGGGCCAGTTGCTCCTGCGCATGCCATTGCTGGATCTTCGCCACGATGTCCCGCCCCTGTTCGGTACGCGCACCGGCGAATCCGTCATCCATCGCCTTAGGGGTCTTCGGCCGTTTCTTGCCCGGATCGTGTGCGTACAGTTCGGCGAAGTCCTCCAGCGACAGGATGGCGCCGAACTCGCGTACCAGTTTGGCGTAGTCAGCGCGGATCAGGGCGGAATAGCACATGGGACTCTGTGGGCCTGGGTCGCAGCGGCTGCGACGTGGATGCGGCAGGATAGCCCGACCCATCCGGAGATGCCGCATGAATGATTCCATCACCTGCCAGTTCCGCGAAGCCGTACCCACGGTCGAGGACTACTGCGAGTTGCGCGTGCTCGCAGGCCTAAGCGCCAAGTCCCGCGAAGCAGCCGCCCGCGCGCTGCCCAATACGCTGTTCGGCGTATGTGCCTACCAGGGCGCTGAGCTGGTGGCGATGGGCCGTATCGTCGGCGATGGCGGCTGCCACCTGCAGGTCTGTGATATCGCGGTACTGCCGCGGTTGCAGGGGCAGGGCCTTGGCAAGGAAGTGATGCGGCGGCTGGACGGCTGGATGCAGGCCAACCTGCCGCCGTCGGCGTACGTCAGCCTGCTGGCCGATGGCGAGGCGCATCGGTTGTACGCGCAGTTTGGTTTCGCACCGACTGCACCGGCATCGATCGGGATGTATCGGCGGTTCTGAGCCGTGGGCGGGGTGAAGCCATCCCCCGGCATGGCGGTTTGATGGCAGGTCGCGGGCAAAGAAAAACCCCGGCCGAAGCCGGGGTTTTCAAGAATTGGCGTCCCCACGGGGATTCGAACCCCGGTCGCCACCGTGAAAGGGTGATGTCCTAGGCCTCTAGACGATGGGGACGCACGAAAACTTCAAGTTGTAGATCCTCCGACGGCCTAATGTCGAAGTGGTGGAGCCAAGCGGGATCGAACCGCTGACCTCCTGCATGCCATGCAGGCGCTCTCCCAGCTGAGCTATGGCCCCATGAAACTCCGGATATCTGCCGTGAGCAGAGTCCGTTTTGAAACTGGCGTCCCCACGGGGATTCGAACCCCGGTCGCCACCGTGAAAGGGTGATGTCCTAGGCCTCTAGACGATGGGGACGCACGAAAAACTTCAAGTTGTAGAACTTTCGACGGCCTAATGTCGAAAGTGGTGGAGCCAAGCGGGATCGAACCGCTGACCTCCTGCATGCCATGCAGGCGCTCTCCCAGCTGAGCTATGGCCCCGTGTTACCGAGCCGCCTATCATACCTGCGTGTTCACGTTTGTGGAAGCTTTTTTTGAACTTTTTTCGTTTCGGTTCAACCTTTGCCACCAAGGGCAGGGGAGCCGCAACGCCACAACCTGAATGCCGGTAGGCGGTGAACAAAAAAGACCCGGTTATCGGCCGGGTCCTCGTTGTTCGTGATGAGTGGCGTCCCCACGGGGATTCGAACCCCGGTCGCCACCGTGAAAGGGTGATGTCCTAGGCCTCTAGACGATGGGGACGCAATTCTCATCAATGTTCTTTAGCGACCTTTCGACGGCCTAATGCCGAAAGATTGGTGGAGCCAAGCGGGATCGAACCGCTGACCTCCTGCATGCCATGCAGGCGCTCTCCCAGCTGAGCTATGGCCCCACGTCGCTGAGGAGCGAAATAATAGCCTTGCCCCAGAGGGTTGGCAAGCATTTGTTGCACTTTTCCTCACGCGCGTTGCGAGGAGGACGACGATCGCACGTACTCAGTCGGCGCCGTCGGTCAGCGCCGCCAGGATCGGGCACTGATCCAGGGTGCCGTGGCCGGGGCAGGCGTCGACCAGCTGCGAGAGAGCGCTGTGCATGCGTTGCAGTTCAGCCATGCGCTGCGCGATGTCCTGCAGGCGGGCGTGCGCCGCGTCGCGCACGCTGCCCATGTCCTGCGGGTGGCGATCACTGAGTGCCAGCAGTTCGGCGATTTGTTCCAGGCTGAAGCCCAGCGTCTTGGCGCGGCGGATGAAGCGCAGCCGGCGCAGGTCCTGCTCCCCGAAGATGCGGTAGCCCCCGGCCGAGCGTGCCGCGGTGGGCAGCAACTGCTGGCGCTCGTAGTAGCGCACGGTATCGATCGGTACGCCGGCCTGGCGCGCCAGTTGACCAATGTTCATGGCGGATTCCTGCGGATGCTGCCGGTCATTCTGAAGCCTTGAGTCCGGTCCAGGGTCAAGCTCCCGGCGCTGACGGCGCATTCAGCGCACTTTGCAACTTTCTTCATAGCCCCGCCGTCGTGGCAGTTCCTACCCTGCGCCTGAACCGGCCGCTGGATGGCCCGCAACGAACCGAGGAGATGCTCTGTGGAAGGATTCAGGAACGAAGGATTCGTAGAGGTCGCGGTGGTCGAGTACCCGGGAGGCGACCCGTCGGCCGCCTCCGTGCTGACCGAAATGGCACATGTCGCCAACCGCCTTGCCCAGCAGCAGCGTCGCCCGTTCAAGCGTGTCCTGGTGACCCGCTGGGTCGTGCCAGCCAGCCAGACCGGCGTGCATCGCATTGCCGGCGCGGAGATGCTCGAGGCGGACATTCCCGCCGTGATCGCCGTGCCTGGCCAGATCAGTCAAGGCGTCTGCCTGCGCGCCGATGAGGTCCTGCTGGATTGGCTGCGCGCGCATTACGATGGCGGCAGTCTGCTGGCAGCTGCCAGCGATGGTGTCAGCATGCTGGCACGCGCCGGTCTGCTTGCCGGGCGCACCGTCAGTGGGCCGGACCTCGGGCGCCATCCGGGCCTGCAGGGGCAGTCGGCCAGCTGGGTGCCCAGTGAGCGCGCGCTGGTCGACGACGGTGATCTGCTGACGGTGGCCGGGTCCCAGGCCTGGCGCTTCCTCGCCCTGCGCCTGCTGTACCGGCTGCACGGTCAAGGCGTAGCGAGTTCCGTGGCGCAGCAGCTGGGGATCACGGTGCCAGCGGCGATCCAGCAGGATCTGGAGCGTTTCAGTGCCAACTTCGCCCACGGCGATCGCGACGTACTGAAGGCGCAACGCTGGCTGCATACCACCGCTGCGCGTGGGGCCACGCTCGGAGCGATCTGCGAGGTTTCCGGACTGGAACCGCGGACTCTGCAGCGGCGCTTCCTGAAGGCCACCGGCCTGCGTCCGATCGAGTATTGCCAGCGGTTGCGTATCGCCAAGGCGCAGACATTGCTGCAGCAGGGGGCGGGTATCGATGAAGTGGCCTGGGGCGTGGGCTATGCAGACCAGAGCGCGTTCCGCCGCCTGTTCCTGCGCATTGTCGGGATGACGCCGGCCAACTATCGCCGGCAGGTCAACAACAATCGGCGCGAGCGACCGCTGTTGTCGTCGGTGGCGGGCAGCCTGCGCGGGCTGCAACCGGCGCCTGGCATGCAGATGCCGCGCAGCGCGGCCTGAAGCCTGCGGCGGGCGTCGCACTTGCAACCTGGGCGCGACGCTTTGACCATGCAGGCAACGAGATGATGGGACAGGTGGGTTGATGTCGAGTGTTGGACCGGTGCCGATGCCGGTGGTGCTGCTCCTGATGTGCGTGCTTATGGCCATGGCGGTGGCCCACCTGTGGCCGCGGCCGAAGGACGGGATGGCAGTGCCTTCCGCGGCCAGCCTGGTCCTGGACATGTTGCTGATCAGCCTGCTGTGTGGACGCATCAGCTTCGTGGCCTTGAACTTCGCGCTCTACCGTGAGGCCCCCTGGAGCATCCTGCAGATCGCCGACGGTGGGTATCACGTTGCCGTCGTGCTGGTTGCCGGCCTGGCGTGGGGCACCTGGCGGCTGCGGCTGCGGCGCGCGTTGCGTGCGCCGGTGCTGGCGGGGGCGCTGGTGGGTGTGGTGCTGTGGGCGGCGGGCAGCCACCTGCTCGCAGCATGGCAGGAGCGGCGGATGCCGCTGCCGGCGGTCCAGGTGGTCGATCTGCAGGGGCGCAGGATCGACCTGCAGCAGCTCCGTGGCAAACCGGTGGTGCTGAATCTCTGGGCCAGCTGGTGTGGACCTTGCCGTCGCGAGATGCCGGTGCTGGCATCCGCACAGCAGACCCATACTGACGTGCAGTTCGTGTTCCTCAACCAGGGGGAAACCCTGGACGAAGTGAAGGGTTTCATCGCATCCGAACAGCTCCGGCTGGGCAATGTATTGCTGGACGATACCGCGTCGGCGTCAACCGTGCTGGGTGTACAGGCCTATCCGTCGACGCTGTTCTTCGACGCCGAAGGCCGCCTGCGTGAACTGCACCTTGGCGAACTGACGGCGGCGGGTCTTGAACACAAACTGCGCCGGCTGCGGTAGCCTGCGCGGGCATCTCACTACGGAGTTCCCATGTTGTCGACTTCCCTGCGCATCGCTTCGGCGGTGCTGTTGCTGCCGGTCATGCTGGCATTGGCCGCCTGCAGCCAGGCCCAGACCCCGCCGGGCAAGGCGGCAGCGCCGGCAGCGAGCGCTCAGGCCCCAGCGGCGAAAGGCGAGCGCCCCGCAGTGCTGAAAGGCATCGAGAAGCACGGTTTTGAAGTCGTTGCCGAGTTCGATGCACCGGGTGGCCTGCGTGGATTCGCTGGCGTGGTGGGCGGGCAGCAGCCGGCCGCAGCCTATGTCACCGCCGACGGCAAGCATGTGCTGGTAGGCAGCCTGTTCGATGCCGAGGGCAACGACGTGGCCGCTGAGGCAGTGGAGAAGCTGGTCGCAGCACCGATGTCGGCCAAGATGTGGACCAAGCTGGAGGCCAGTGCCTGGGTGCGTGACGGCAAGGCCGATGCGCCGCGCGTGGTCTATACCTTCAGTGATGCCAACTGCCCGTACTGCCACAAGTTCTGGGAAGCGGCGCGTCCGTGGGTCGACGCCGGCAAGGTGCAGTTGCGCCACATCATGGTCGGCGTGATTCGCGAGGACAGCCCGGCCAAGGCTGCGGCCATCCTGTCTGCGCGTGACCCGAGTGCGGCCTTGCTGGAAAACGAACACCAGTTCGACCGTGGTGGCATCAAGGCCCTGCCGAGCATCAGCCGCGAGATCGCCGGCAAGCTCGATGCCAACCAAGTGCTGATGATTGAAATGGGCTTCCAGGGCACGCCGGGCATCCTGTTCCAGGATGCGCAGGGCCAGGTGCAGCGTCGCGCCGGCCTGCCACAAGGCGCTGACCTGCAGACGGTGCTGGGCCCACGCTGACCGGCACCCATGCCGTGATGCGACACCACAGGCCCGCATGGCAGCATGCGGGCCTGTTGCGTTTGGTCACCTGTGCGGATGATGCAGGCTGCGCACCACCTGTTCGTCGTCACGTCTGAATCGTGACTGTCATCAAGCATCGCGCCTTGATTCCAATCAAGGCCAAAAACGACAGGCGGATTAGCCTGTGACGCATGGAATACAGCGTCAACGCGCCAGGGATGCCGCGCCTGACACGCCCTGAACCGGGGCAGTCGGCACAGCCATTCACGACGTTCTCACTCCCTGGTTGTTACCCAGACCGCTGCGGTCGCCACCTCTCCGGCAGTGCGGCCCTGAGGGCGTCGATATCGGTACGGGCGGGGCAGTGTCATCGTCCTGTTGCCTGCCACGCGCAGGCTGGCCGGTGTCGTCGACGCAGTACCCGCATTTCCAGCAACGGCAACGCAACGTCGGAGCTGCGCCTGCGCGCGCGCCGTCAGTGTGCTGCGAATGTTCGTCCAGGGAGGATGCAATGCGCTTTGCGGTACTGAGTCTGGCCTGCCTGACCGCGCTGGCGGTCACGCCAGCATATGCGCAGCAGAATGGTCAGGAGGATGCGCACGCATTGCGCCAGGAAATCGCTGCCATGCGGCAGGCACTGGAGGGCATGCAGAAGCGCCTGGATCGGCTCGAACAACGCGAGGGCGCTGTCGCGGCTGCGCAGGCAACGGCGCCGGTGACACCACCTGGCAGCAGCGCCAACCTGCTGCATCCCACCCAGGTGCCGGGTGTGGCGCAACCGGTGCTGCCGCAGCGCGAATCGGTGGCCGACCCCTCGACGGCGGCCTCGCGTCCCGACAGCGCCGCTGGGCCGACCGACCCGGATCTGAAGGGCTTCTTTGCCATTCCAGGCACTGACACGGTGATCCGCATTGGCGGCTATGCCAAGCTCGATGCGATTGCCGATTCGCGTGCGGCCGGTGACGAGGATCAGTTCATCCCCTCATCGATGCCGGTGGGCGGCAGCCATCGCGATGTTTCCAATTTCAACATCCACGCCAAGCAGACCCGCTTCAGCTTCGAGGCGCGGCGCCCGACCACGCACGGCAACCTGCGCTTCTACCTGGAGAATGATTTCTTCGGCAGCAGCGATGGCTACGCGTTCCGCCTGCGCCACGCGTATGGCCAGCTTGGCAATACCTATGCCGGCTACGGTTACTCCAGTTTCATGGACCCGGACAGCCTGCCCGACACGCTCGACTTCGCCGGTCCCGGCGGCGCCGGCTATCTGCTGGTGGCCGGCATCCACCACAGCTTCGCGATGGGCAAGGGCAACACCCTGACGCTGGCGGCCGAAGACCCCAAGACCGACCTGGCCGGTGCCAGTGATGAACGGGCCGCAGTGAACCGGCTGCCGGATGTGACCGTGACCGCACGCATGGAGCGCGACTGGGGCCATCTTCAGCTGGGCGCGGTGGCGCGCAGCCTGGCCTATGACGGCGAGGGCGAGCGTGACCGGCGCATGGCCGGCGGCATGCAGTTCAGTGGCTCGGCATCGGTGGGCGAGCGCGATCTGTTGCTGTTCGGCGCACTCGGCGGGCGCGGCCTCAGCCGCTACACCGCGGACCTGACCGGCTCCGGGCTGGACGCGGTGGTCGGTGCCGATGGCCGTCTCGACGCGCTGGACCTGCACGGTGGCTTCGTCGGCTACACCCATTACTGGTCCGAGCTTTGGCGTTCCAACCTGATCTTCGGCCAGTTGACCCTGGAGCGGAATGCCGCACTCGCCGCCGATGCCTTCCGGCAGAGCCGATACGGCGTGTTCAACCTGATCTGGAGCCCGGCGCCGTCGTGGACGATGGGCATGGAGCTGCTGTACGGCCGCCTGGAACAGCAGGGCGGCGCGCGCGGCGACACCGTCCGGGTGCAGGGCAGCCTGCAATACAACTTCATCAAGTAAGCGCCAGCGGCGTTACGCCAGCGCAACCGTCCCCACGCCCGGCCGCACCGGGCTCATGCCAGTACCGGAGATTGTCATGGCAGAAGCAAAGAAAATCGGGGTGGTCGGAGCCACCTTCCTCGTCGCCGGCAACATGATGGGCTCAGGCGTGTTCCTGTTGCCGTCCAGCCTCGCCAAGATCGGTACCGCATCGATCTGGGGCTGGCTGATCACCACGGCCGGTGCGCTGTTGCTGGCCTTCGTATTCGCCAAGCTGGGCAAGCTGGCGCCGAAGGCGGGCGGTCCGTACGCCTATGCGCGTGACTGGTTCGGGCCCTACATGGGCTTCCAGACCAATACCATCTACTGGTTCGCCAACTGGATCGGCAACGTTGCCATCCCGATCGCCGCGGTGGGCTATTTCAGCTACTTCTTCCCGATCCTGTCCGAGCCGCTGGTGCGCTGCATCGCGGTGCTGATCCTGGTGTGGGCGCTGAGCTTTGCCAACGTGATCGGCCCGGCCTTCGTCAGCCGTGTGCAGACGGTCACCACCAGTTTCGCGCTGGTGCCGATCCTGGGCATCGCCATCTTCGGCTGGTTCTTCTTCGATGCCGACATTTTCAAGGGCGCCTACAACGTGTCCGGTGAGTCCAACTTCGGCGCGATCTCCAGTGCCGCGGCACTGACCCTGTGGGCCTTCATCGGTGTCGAATCGGCTTCGGTCACGGCTGGCGTGGTCGAGAACCCGGAGAAGAACGTGGCCCGTGCCACCCTGGCCGGCGTGTTCCTGGCTGCCATCGCCTACATCGCCAGCTCCTCTGTGATCATGGGCATGGTGCCGAACTCGGAACTGCAGGTGTCCGACGCGCCGTTCGCACTGGCGGCGGCCAAGGCGGTCGGCGGCTGGGGCGGCGCGCTGGTCAGCCTGTGCGCCTTCATCGGCGCCGCCGGCTCGCTGGGTGGCTGGATCCTGCTGACCGCGCAGAGTGCCAAGGCAGCCTCCGATGACGGCCTGTTCCCGAGCATCTTCAGCAAGACCAACAAGGATGACGTGCCGGTCAAGGGCGTGCTGATCGTGGCCGTGCTGATGACCCTGGCGGTGCTGGTGACCTCTACCTCGGAAACCGCGTCCGCCCAGTTCGACGTGATCACGTCGGCGGCCGTGGTGCTGACCCTGCTGCCCTACATCTACTCGTGTGTGGCCTGCTACTTCGTGGTCGAACGTTCGCACACCCTGGTCCATACCGGTGCGTTCTGGACCCTGACCAGCCTGACCGTCGTGTACTGCCTGTGGGCGATCTACGGCTCGTCGGGAACCATCGTGCAGTACGCCTTCCTGTTCGTGCTGTTCATCACCGTGTTCTATCCCTTCTTCAGCGAGGAGCGCCGCCAGCAGCGGCAGCGCGCCCGCGAGGCATCGGCCATCAGTGCCGGCGCCCAGCGTTCCTGAGTTCGACAAGGAGAATCAACGTGTACTTCAAGTCCCTGGACTACCCGGTCATTGTCATCGACAACGACTACGAGTCGCCGCGCATCGGCGGCATCCTGATCCGCGCCCTGGTGGAAGAGCTGCGCAGCAACGACCAGCGGGTGCTGTGCGGGCTGAACCTGGATGATGCGCGTGCCGGCGCCCGTACCTACGTGGCGGCCTCGGCGGTGCTGATCTCGATCGATGGCAGCGAAGAGGTGGATGGCGAGTTCCAGCGCCTGACCGCCTTCCTGCGCGAGCAGAGTGCGCGCCGCGCCAACCTGCCGGTGTTCCTGTACGGCGAGCGCCGCACCATCGAAAAGGTGCCGAGCAAGCTGCTCAAGTACATCCACGGCTTCATCTTCCTGTTTGAAGACACCAAGAGCTTCATCTCGCGGCAGGTGATGCGCGCGGCCGAAGACTACATGAAGAATCTCTTGCCGCCGTTCTTCAAGGCGCTGATCCATCATGCGGCCGAGTCGAACTACTCCTGGCATACGCCGGGCCATGCAGGCGGCGTGGCGTTCACCAAGTCGCCGGTCGGCCGTGCGTTCCACCAGTTCTACGGTGAGAACACCCTGCGCAGCGATCTGTCGATCTCGGTGCCGGAGCTGGGTTCGCTGCTTGACCACACCGGCCCGATCAAGGATGCCGAGGAAGAGGCAGCACGCAACTTCGGCGCCGACCATACCTTCTTCGTCACCAACGGCACCTCCACCGCCAACAAGATCGTCTGGCACGGTACAGTGGCCCGCGGCGACGTGGTGTTCGTCGACCGCAACTGCCACAAGTCGCTGCTGCATGCGCTGATCATGACCGGTGCGGTGCCGGTGTACTTCACTCCCAGCCGCAACGCGCACGGCATCATCGGCCCGATCAGCCTGGACCAGTTCACGCCGGAGTCGCTGCAGCAGCGCATCGCCGCCAATCCGCTGGCCAGCCAGGCCTACAAGGCCGGTTCCAAACCGCGCATCGCGGTGGTCACCAACTCGACCTACGACGGCCTGTGCTACAACGCCGAGAAGATCGCCGCCGAAATCGGCAGCGCGGTCGACTTCCTGCACTTCGACGAAGCGTGGTACGCCTACGCCGCGTTCCATCCGTTCTATGAGAACCACTACGGCATGGCCAAGGGCAAGCCGCGCGAGCAGGATGCGATCATCTTCACCACGCATTCCACCCACAAGCTGCTGGCCGCGTTCTCGCAGGCGTCGATGATCCACGTACGCAACTCGGCGCAGCGCGACCTGGATGCCGAGCGCTTCAACGAGTCGTTCATGATGCACACCTCGACCAGCCCGCATTATGGGGTGATCGCGGCCTGTGACGTGGCCTCGAAGATGATGGAGGGCGAGGCCGGCCGTTCGCTGGTGCAGGAAATGCATGACGAGGCGATCGCCTTCCGCCGCGCGATGCTGCACGTCCGCGACGACCTCGGGCGCGACGACTGGTGGTTCAGTGTGTGGCAGCCGACCAAGGTCGAGCGCAGCCTGGACAAGGGCGATACGCCGGCGCCGCTGGTGGCCAAGCGCGAGGAGTGGTACCTGCAGCCGGACGCGCACTGGCACGGCTTCGAGAATCTGGTCGATGACTACGTGCTGATCGACCCGATCAAAGTGACCCTGCTGACCCCGGGCCTGGCGATGGACGGCAGCATGGGCAAGCTGGGCATTCCGGCGGCGGTGCTGAGCAAGTTCCTGTGGGGCCGCGGCATCACTGTGGAGAAGACCAACCTGTATTCGGTGCTGTTCCTGTTCTCGATGGGCATCACCAAGGGCAAGTGGAGCACGCTGGTCACCGAGCTGATGGCCTTCAAGGAGCTGTACGACTGCAACGCGCCGCTGAGCCAGGCATTGCCGACGCTGGCGGCGGACTATCCGATTGCCTACGCCGGCTGGGGACTGCGTGACCTGTGCGATGCATTGCACGCGTTCAACCAGGAGTTCGAGGTCGCCAAGGTAATGCGCGAGATGTACGTGGATCTGCCGACGCCGGTGATGACCCCGGCCGATGCCTACAACCACCTGGTGAAGGGCGAGATCGAGCGGGTCGACATCGAGCAGCTCAGTGGTCGCGTCGCGGCGACCATGCTGGTGCCGTATCCGCCGGGCATTCCGACCATCATGCCGGGCGAGCGATTCGGCGACAGCGACGAGCCGATCATCCAGTCACTGCGTATTGCCCGTGAACAGAATGCGCGCTTCCCGGGCTTCGAGTCGGATGTGCACGGGCTCATCATCGAGCACGATGGCGATGTGACCTCGTACAAGGTGGAGGTGCTGAAGGCCTGACCGGCGACGGTCGGCCCTTCGGCGAGTGATGGATACCGCGCGCGAGCAACGCATCCTGAAGTTCTCCATCGGGGTGACCATTGCGGTGAGCGCGGTCGGCTTCATCGGGGGCCTGCTGGTGGGATCGCAGGCCATCCTGTTTGACGGCGTGTACAGCCTGGTCGACGTTGCCTTGACCCTGGTGTCGTTGTCGGTACTGCGGCTGGTGGCGCGGGAGCAGAGCCCGCGCTTCCAGTACGGCTATTGGCACCTGGAGCCGATGGTCGAGGCACTCGGCGGGGTGATCCTGTCGCTGGCCTGCGTGTATGCGCTGGCCAACGCGGTCATTGGCTTGACCACGGGCGGGCACGAAGTGAAATTCGGGCCGGCGCTGTGGTGGGCGGCGCTGCTGAGTGCCAGCAACCTGGCGATGGCGGCATTCGTCGCGCAGCGCGCGCGTCGGCTGCGCTCGGCGCTGTTGTGGCTGGATGTGCGCGGCTGGCTGCTGGGCGGCCTGATGAGCCTGGCGGTCGTGCTGGCCTTCGTGCTGGCCCTGGTCCTGCATGGCGGCGAGTGGCACCACTGGGTCCCGTACCTGGATTCGATCGTGCTGGCGTTGATCAGCCTGGCGGTGCTGCCAGTGCCGGCGCGCAGTGCATGGAAAGCCATGCGCGAAGTGCTGCAGGTGGCGCCGGATGACCTGGACCGGCGCGTGCAGCAGGTAATGCAGGCGTTCGTGTCCGAGCGTGGCTATGCCGGTTTCACCAGCCACGTGGCGAAGATGGGGCGGATGCGCTTCATCGAGATCCATGTGCTGGCAGACCCCGGTACGCCATTGGGCTCGGTGGGCGAGGTCGATGCGATGCGCGATGAGATCGCCGTGCGGCTGGATGCGCGGGGCAGCACGTTCTGGTTGACCATCGATTTCACTGCGGATCCGGCGTGGACGTAGCCCTGCTTGTTCGGCTCGGGCACCACGGGCGGCCGCCTTCTTCGGCCCTGTACAGCCGGGCCGTGTTCGACTGCCGTTGGCGTGGAGCAGCCGAGCGTGGGCCCGGCTCTACGACTGCCGATTGCGTGGAGCGGCCGAGCATCGGCCCGGCGATACGCGACGCGATCGTTGCACACGGCGGACTGCTCTGTTGCGCCGGATGTGTTTGACCTGAACCTGGGTTGAGGTCGCAGACTGCGGCACAGTTCCACAACGCCTAGCGCAGGTAGTACTCCACCGGCACCACCAGTTCCTGTGGTGCCTTCAGTTCATCGGGAATGGGCGGTAGTGGCTGCGCGCGGCGGAAGGTCTGCAGTGCGGCGCCGTCAAGCATCGGTTGTCCACTGGACTGCTCCAACCGCAGGGCCAGCAGGCGTCCCTCGCGATCGATGCTGGCCCTGACCCAGGCAGTGCCCTGCTGGCGCCGTGAGCGGGCCGCAGCAGGGTAGTAGCGATAACGCTCCAGCCGCGCCATCAGGCGGGCTTCCCACTGGTCGCTGGCGGCGCCGGCCTGGAAGTCCGCCGGTGGGGCGTCGGGAGCGGGCGGCGCGGCCGTGATCGATGCCGGTGCGGGACTTGCATCGGTCGCGGCCGCAGGCGGGGCGACCGGCAGGGCTTGCCGGCCAGCGCCACCGCGTTCGCTGGCGGCCACCTCGCCCTCGCGTGCGGCGGTGGGCTTCGGTGGAGGGGGCGACTTCGTCGGTTGGGATGCGCGCGCCTGCTGCGCCTGGCTGGGTGTGTCGGCCTGGCGTTCTTCCAGTGGCTGCGGCGGCGTCGCCGGTGCCAGCAGGCGCAGGCTGATGCGCACGTCCTGCTCGGGCGGCGGCAGCGATGGCGGCGCGGCCACCCAGTGCACCAACAGCAGCAGGGGCAACAGGTGAAGCCCGATGCTGATGGCGATCGCCTGCCAGTGTTGGCCACGCTCACTCATCGTCCAGCGCCCATAGCAGGTCGGCGTCGACCGCCTCGACGGATTCACCCGGCGAGGCCAGTGCGATCACCAGCGCTGGTGTGTCCGCTGGCAGGTAGCCCGGCACGCCGGTACCGCGCAGTACATGCCAGCGGCCGGCCAACAGCAGCGTGGGTGCCGGTGCCTCGGTCATTACCTGTGCCATGCGCGTGTCGCGGGCCTGTTGCACGGCCAGCATCCCTTCCAGCATCGGTGCTGCGTCCGCATGCTGGGCCAGCACCACGGCCGACAGGCGGTGCCGGGCGGTGGGCATCGGGAACCGCACCGGCCCGTTGGAAGCGAGCAACGCATTGACCTCGGCACGCGACAGATTGCCGCCGAACAGGGGGATGCCGGCAGCGGTGGCGTCCTGTACCAGCCCGCCATAGGCAGCCCACGGCCAGCGTGTATCCCAGCCCAGCAGCTCCTGCAGGCGCGCACCGTCGGCATGGTTGCCGGTGGCCAGCCAGCGCTGCACCCGCTGCAGGCGCGGCTGGCGTTCGCTGGCAATCATCTCCAGCACCAGCGCGCCTTGTGGACGCTGCTGCTGCAGCGCGTGCAGCAGCCAGCGCTGGGCGGCGTGGTCACCGGCCAGATCGTGGCGTTCGCCCAGCAGCAGTCGCGGGGCATTCGCTGCGCGCTTCACGAATGCGGCTTCGTCCAGGGGCTGGCCACTGGCCAGGTCGATCACCGTGCCGGGCATCGGCTGCGCGCTGACCATTGCGGCCAGCGCAAGCAGGCACAGCGGCAGCCAGCGACGGCTAGAACGCCACATTGACGCCCATCGAGACGGTGCGGCCACGGCCGTTGCCGCGGTCCAGAATCGGGCTGAAGATGCTGTCGATCGAGGCATTGTTGTCATAGGCTTTGTTCTGCAGGTTTTCGATGTTCAGCCACAGCGTGGTGCTGGGCTGGGGCTTGAAGCTGGCGTAGAAGTCGAGGAGTACACCGGTACCACCGGTCTTGCGGGTCTGGAAGAAGTCGTAGCCTTCTTCGGTGGGCCCGGAGTATTCGGCACGCAGGCCGGCCTGCACGCGCTGCTGCCACCAGCGGCCGCCCACGTCCAGCGTCCAGTAGCGGTCGGGCAGGGCGGTGATGTCTTCCAGGTTGACGAATTCGATGGCGGGCGCGCTGGTGTGCGAGCGGGTCCAGCTCAGCGTCGCGTGATAGCGCGTGCTGGCGTAGTGCGCTTCCAGCTCGATACCGCGCATGCGCACCACGCCCGGGTGGTTCATCCAGCGCGTGGTGGTGCTGAAGTCGTCCACGTCCAGTGCGTCGGTCCAGGCAGTGAGCTGCGGATCGCTGTCGATCGGTACCACGACTGGCTCCACTTCCGGCGGATGCACGATCAGCAGGTATTGCGGCTTGATGTAGTCGCGGATGCGGTTGTCGAAGCGGGTGACGCGCAGCTGGGCCAGGTCGCCGTCAACCAGCAACGCGTCGGTGCTGAGGTTGGCGCCGAACTGCAGGTTGCGCGAGCGCTCACGGCGCAGGAACGGATTGGCGCCGACGCCGTCGGCATCGCTGATGCCTTCCAGTGGGATCTTCTCGAAGAACATCTCCTGGACGCGTGGCGGCCGCGAAGTGCGGGAGACTTCAGCGAACAGTTGCAGCCAGTCGGTGGCCTGCCACGAAACCGCCAGGCTGGGGCTGAGCGCGTGCTGGGTGCGGCGCACGTCGATGCCGCCGCCATTGATCTCCGCGCACTGGCCGGGGACATCCGAGCACACCGGAACGTGGCCGCGGATGCCGTAGCGATCCTGGCGCAGGCCTGCGGTCAGCGCGTAGACGTCGTACTGCAGTTCCAGCGTGCTGAACACGCTGTCCAGCTGGCTGCGGCCCTGCGGGTTGGCGCCGCGCAGGGTGGGGGTGTCGGCCACATAGATATCCGACTGGTGCTTGATGCCGGTGTTCCAGCGGGCCTGCAGCGCGCCGATATCGAAGCGGCTGGTGTTGTCGAGGGTCCAGCTGCTCAGGCTGCTGTGGGTGCGCCGACCGATGTAGCTGGAATCCTCCACGGGCGGATAGAACAGCCGGGTCTTGTTGCTGGCAAAGGTCGCGCGCAGGTCGATCCACGGCGAATAGGGCGTGTAGTGGTAGCTGGCGCGCTGGTTGCGTGCGGAAATCTGCCACGGGTAGTTGTGGTAGAAGTCGTTTTCGTAACGCATGTGGCTCAGGTCCAGCCGATGCTGGTCGCTCGGCTGCAGGCGTGCTTTCAGCAGCCAGCTGCTGGGCTGCTGGCTGCCCGGGTCGGCGGTGTTCTTCTGCCCCCGCGCGGTGGCGTATTCGCTGCTGCGGCTGCTGCTGGCAGCGGCCAGCAGGCCGAACTGGCGATCACCGCCGTCCTCGCTGTGGCGCCAGGCGCCGGCGAAGGTGCGGCCATTGCCGTAGCCGTTGTTGCCGTGGCGGTAGCCTGCACGCAGGCCCCAGCGACGGTCTTCACCGAGCAGGTCATCGATATCCAGCGTGCGGAAATTGGCACTGCCGGCCAGCGTGCCTGCGCCATCACCACCGGCGACCGCGCCGCGTTGCACGTCCACGCCGGCCAGCAGGAACGGGTCGACGTAGGCGAACGGGCCACCGGAGCCATGGCCCGCGTTGTTGCGGAAGGCCTGGGTGACACCATCGATCATGGTGTTGACCCGCCCGGCGCCGGTCATGCCGCGGATGTTGACCTGCAGGCCGGGCTGGCTGCGCGAATGGAAGCTGTGGGTGCCGGGCATCGAGCGCAGCAGGCTGTTGCCGTCCTGGCGCTCGGCCATCGCCACGCGTTCGCTGCCGACGGAGGGCGCGAAGCCATCGCCGGTGGCCGGTACATATTGGCTGGCGCCGGCACCCGGTGCCCGGCCGTGCGCGGCAGTGGCCTGTACGCGCAGCGGGCCGGTTCGACGGCTGCCGTCGGTGGGTGCGGTCGGCGCCGGTTCCAGCGTGGCACGGCGTGTGTCGATGAAGCGGGGGCGCAGGCCGCTGCCGACCAGCAGGTGCGACAGCGCCTGCGCATCATCGAACTGTCCTTGCAGCGCCGGTGCCGTCTGGCCACTCGGCAATGCCGCCCCGATCACCAGATCGACTCCGGTCAGCCGGCTGTACGCATCCAGCGCGCTGGCCAGCGGTTGTGCAGGAAGATCGAAGTGGCGCGTGACGGTCTGCGCGTGCGCGCTGGCCGACAACAGTGGAAGCGGAATGGCGCAGGCCAGTGACAGGGCGAGGACAAGGGGGCGGTGAAACGGCATCGGGAGCTCCAGGGGCTGACGCAGCGCGTCGTCATCCTGGGTAGACGCAGCGGCAGGGCTGATGTCAGGGTGCATCGCGATGTCCCTTGCGTGGCGGCAGCCACACCTGCACGCCCGCGCCCAGGCGGAGCACGCGCACACGCAGCTGTGTGGCCAGCTGGTCGCGGCTGCGCGCCGCGCCGTCGGCGCTGCCGAGCAGGGTGACCGGCTGCTGGCGCAGCTGTGCGCCGATGATCCAGGTGTGGCCGCCATGCCAGCGATCCAGGCCCTGGGTGACCTCGGCCAAGGGTGCGGAGATCCAGTGCAGGCGCCGCTCGCGCCAGGCCAGGGCAGCCCCTTCCGCTGGAAGCAGCGTGGCGGATGCCTTCGCGTCGAATCGCATCTGCTGCCCTTCGGATGCTTGGCGGGTGCTGCTGCCGGACACCACGTTGACGCGGTGCTCGGTGACCGTGACCACGCTGTCGTCGCGCAGTACCGCCAGATCGAACGCGGTGCCCAGCGCGGTGACAGTACCGTGCGGGGTATGCACCTGGAACGGTCGCGCAGCGTCGGCGCTGACCTGGAACCAGGCCTGGCCGCGCTCCAGCTGCAGCTGGCGGCGCTGTGCATCGATGCGGACATGGACTTCGCTGCCGGGCGAGAGCAGTACGCGCGAGCCATCCGGCAGTACTTCTTCGCGGATCTCGCCTGCCGCCGTGCGGATCATCTGCGCGGCCGGGGGCGCGGCTTGGTGGGTATACAGGCCCAACGCACAGAGCAGCAGCACGGCGGTACCGGCGTCGCGCAGGCGCCGGCGCTGCCGCCGGAGCTGGTGCCGCTGCAGGCTGGGTGTCGCATCACCGGCCAGCCAGAGCGCCTGCAGGTGCTGGTACTGCGCGGCGTGGCGCGCATCGGCGTGGTACCACTGGCTGAACGCACGCTCGTCACGGCCGCCGTCGCGGCCGTCCAGCCACCAGCGTGCGGCCTCGCGCGCGATCGCCTCCTGGCTCATGCGCCGGGTACCTGCTGCAGCGCGACCAGCGCACGCAGCAGATGGCCGTGCGCGGTCTGCCGGCTGATCCCCAGCTGTCGGCCGATCTGGGCCAGCGTCATCTGCTCCACCCGTGCCAGCAGGAACACCTGTCGCGACCGGGGCGGCAACGCGGCAATGACCGCGTCGAGGTGGCGCAGCTGTTCGGCATCGAGCAGGCGCTGCTCCGGCAGGGGCGAAGGATCAGTGATGGCGAGCAGCTGCGCTTCATCCAGAGCGTCTTCGCGCCGGCGTTGGCGTTGCCGGTAATGATCGGCGATCAGGTTGTGGGCGACGCGGTACAGGTAGGCGCGGCCATTGCTCAGCAGGCCACTGGCGGCGATTCTGACGACGCGCAGCCAGGTTTCCTGAACGACGTCATCGGCGTCGCTGCGTTGCGGGAGTTTACGGCGGACATGGGCGTGCAGCGGCCGGTAGTGGGCCGCGCACAGCTGCGCGACATCCGTCGGTTCGACAGGCGTGGACACGGGGCGGGCGACAACTGGGAAAGGGAACAGCCCGCGGCGGCAAGGGCAGCGGCTGCACCTTACAGCAAAAGAGAATCATTTGCATCAATGGGCGCAAGGCGTGGCATGCATGGCCGACTGCGAGGTCAGCGCGGACGATAATCGCAGTGGATCTGCAGGGCTTCGGTGGGGTTGTGATGCAGCGCGAAACCGCAGTGCTGGAGGCTGCGCTTCACGCAGGCGATCGCTTCGGCGTGGCGGGCGGTGCGACGATCCTGCCAGCGCGGCGGGGTGAACACGCCCAGTGGCAGCAGCCGCAGCCGCTTGCCGTGCAATACCACCGAGACATCGATATGACGGCCATCGATGTCGTGGCCGTTGGCGCCGAAAGATGGCATCGACTTCATCATGGCGCTGCGGATAGCAGGCGCGGAGCACCGCGATGCCGAGCCAACGCGCGCCACGACGGAAGCTGCCAAGCCGGCGGTGGCTGGGTTCGAAGCCGCGCGTGACCGGCAGGCCCAGCTCGGCAGGCAGCAATGCCTGCGCGTCGAGCAGGCGTTGCAGTACCTCTTCTTCCAGCTGGATGCGGGTGGAGGGCCAGCGCGGTGCGACGAGCAGTCCGTGGTGGCGGCCGCGTTGCAGGGTCAGCATGGGTCAAGCTTCGCATGCGGGCGAACGGCCGGCACTACCGTGACGATCGTCAGAGGTCGCGGTACTGGATCTGCGACGCCAGTACGCGCAGGCCATCGGCATTGCTGGACAGGATGCGCTCTTCGCCGATGCCTTTCTGCCGTTTCAGCTGGAAGCCCTGGTCTGCAGGCAGCTGCGCGGCGATGCTGTCCATGTGCTGCAGGGCATCAGGCCCGCTGCAGTCGAAGTGACCCCAATAGGCGCCATCGCGGTGGATCTGCAATCGGTAGTTCATCGCGGTAGCTCCGGCAGGTCCTGCAGCCAATGGTCGAACATCGCGGTGGCGGCCGCGGCCAGTGGCGCGCCATAGCGACGCGCCTGCGTGCGCAGGTCGTTCGGATCGATGCCAGCCTGCGCCAGTTCCAGGGTGTGACCGATCAGCCAGCGCTCGAACTGGCGCGCGTCCAGCTCCGGATGGCATTGCAGTGCCAACGCATGGTTACCGATGGCAAAGGCCTGGTGGCGGCAGGCCGGCGTGCTGGCCAGGCGACGTGCACCCGCCGGGAGTTCGAACGCCTCGCCATGCCAATGCAGTACCGGAATGCCCTGCAGGGCCTGCAGTGGCGAGCGCTGGCCGTCATCGGTGAGCAGCAGCGGCGCAAAGCCGATCTCCTTGCCACCACTGGCGGCGACGTCGGCACCGAGTGCACGCGCCATCAGCTGTGCGCCCAGGCAGATGCCCAGCGTGGGCCGCTGCTGCTGCAGCCGACATTGCAGCAGCGCGATGCTGTCATCGAGGAAGGGATAGAGATCAACGTCGTTGACGCTTACCGGACCGCCCAGCACCACCAGCAGGTCGGCGGCTTCGGCCGGATCGAGGGCGTCGACACCGGCCTGCAGCACCTGCAGCTGCCAGCCCTGTGCCATCAGCAGAGGCTGCAGGGTGCCGAGGTCTTCAAAGGCGACGTGTTGCAGGACGACCGCGTGCTTCATGCCAGGGCTCCATTGCTGGGCCAGTAGAAACTGTCCGGGGTGGCGCGTGCGCCGAAGATGGCCTGCCCGACGCGGACCACAGTGGCACCTTCCTCGATGGCCACTTCGAAGTCACCGGACATGCCCATCGACAGCTGCGACAGGTCGATGCCGGGAGGTGCAGTGCGCTGCAGCTGGTCGCGCAGTTCGCGCAGGCGCACGAAGCAGGCACGCACGCGCTCGACCTCGGGGGTGAAGATGGCCAGCGTCATCAGGCCGCGTACGTGCAGGCGATCGAACGCTGGAAGCTGCTGCACAAAGGCCTCGACGGCAGCGGGTTCCAGACCGTACTTGCTGGGTTCGGCGGAGGTGTTGACCTGCACGAACACATCCAGCGTGCGGTCTTCCAGCTGCAGGCGCTGCTGCAGTGCTTCGGCCACGCGCAGGCTGTCCAGCGCCTGGAACTCGCTGGCGAAGCGCGCCACGTAGCGCGCCTTGTTGGTCTGCAGATGCCCGATCACCGACCAGTGCACGCCCAGATCGGCCATCGTCTCGGCCTTGCGCTGCGCCTCCTGCACCTTGTTCTCGCCCAGCTCGCGGCAACCGGCGGCCACCGCCATGCGGATGCGGGCGTCATCGACGGTCTTGCTGACCGGCAGCAGGCGCACGCTGGCCGGGTCCCGGCCGACGCGGGCGCAGGCAGCGGCGATGCGTTGGCGCACCGTGACCAGGTTGGCGGCGATCTGTTCAACGGACTGGGCGACGGGCCAGTCGGGGGCGGCAAGGGGCATGCGGGCACCTCCAATGCAGGATGGCCAGGGTGGGATACACTGGCACAGGACAAGAATTATTTTGGCATAGGACAAAGTGAAAATCACCGGGCACAGCGCCGAGTCGATCTTCGACAGCATCCGTGATGGCATCGGCAAGGGCCGCCTGCCGGCCGGCAGCGTGTTGCCGCCGGTGCGCGAACTGGCCGATCAGCTGGGGGTCAATCGCAACACCGTGGCTGCTGCCTACAAGCGACTGGATGCGGCCGGCCTGGCCAGCACGGCGGGCCGCCGCGGCACGGTGGTGCGTGGCCTGCCGCCGCCGCTGGCGCGCGAGGGCAGTACGCCGGGGCTGGCGCTGCAGGACCTGGCCGGTGGCAACCCGGATCCGCGCCTGCTGCCGAACCTGCGCCTGACCCCGGCGGCGCCGCGGCTGTATGGCGTGGGTACGGTCGACACGAGGTTGCAGGCGCTGGCACGCGCCTCGCTGGATGCGGATTGCCCCGAGGGGTACGCGCTGGAGCTGACCCATGGCGCGGTCGATGGCATCGAGCGCCTGTTGGCGGCATGGCTGCTGCCGGGGGATCGCATCGCGGTGGAGGATCCATGCTTCCTCGGCAGCCTCAATGTGCTCAATGCCGTGGGCCATGCGCCGTTGCCGGTGACGGTGGATGCGCATGGCATGCAGGTTGAATCGCTGCGACAGGCGCTGGAGGCCGGTGCACGCGCGGTGCTGCTGACCCCGCGTGCGCACAACCCGACCGGGGCCAGCCTGGATGCGAAGCGGGCACGGGCGTTGCGCCAGTTGCTGGCGGCCTACCCGCAGGTGGCGCTGCTGGTCGACGATCATTACGCGCTGCTCTCGCAGCGGGCCTACCACTCGGTACTGCCGGTGGATGGCCGGCGCTGGGCGCTGCTGCGTTCGCTGTCCAAGCCGCTTGGCCCCGACCTGCGCCTGGCCTGGCTGGCCTGTGATGACGAGACCGCGATGCGGTTGCGGTTGCGGTTGGCGTCCGGCATCGGTTGGGTCAGTCATCTGCTGCAGGATGCCGCCACGTCGGTGCTGGCGTCGGCGCCGCAGCGGGCGAAGATCGCCTCGGCAGGCGAGCGGTACCAGCAGCGCCTGCAGTCGCTGCAGGAACTGCTGCGCGTGCGTGGCGTGCCGACGCCGTTGCCGATGGAGGGATTGAACCTGTGGCTGCCGTTGCCGGCCGACAGCCATCCACAGGTACTGGCGCTGGCTGCGCGCGGATGGCATGTGCGTGCTGGCGAAGTGTTTGCGGTGGCTGCACCAGGGCATGGCCTGCGCATCACCTGTGCGGCACTGGGGGCGGCGCAGCTGCGGCAGCTGGCCGATGACCTGGCGGCGGTGTGTGGGGCATAGCGCCCAGCCATGCTCGACGTTGCTTCGCCTTTGTAGAGCCGAGCCATGCTGGGCTGCTTCTACCAGCAGCCGAGCATGGCTCGGCACTACAGAAGCAGATCAGGGCGCGGCGTTGGCGCCGGGGCGCACGTAGTAGGACTGGCCACTGTCATCGACGAACATCAACTCCGGCTTGCCCTGCCAGGACGTGAGCATGGCGCCGGTATTGTTCTGGTGCTTGACCATCAGGCTGGCGCCACGGTCCGGGTTGGCGACGACCTTGAAGACTTCGGTGGTGCCGGTGGCATCGTCCAGAGTGAGCAGGGCTTCGCCCCCGCGGTCGCTGGTGCCATAACCGCCGCGCTCGGAACCGTCGGGGCCAAGCAGGATCAGGCCGGACAGCGCGGTTGCACGCGGTCCTTGGGTGCGGCCCTTGCTGAGGGGGGCCGGCACCGGCGCGCCGAGGATCAGCCGTGGTTGCCCAGTGCCATCGTGGATGACCAGGCCGCGCGCTTCGATGATCCGCTCAGGCGATTGGCTGCGATGCAGGCTCCAGGCGGTCCAGCCGGAAACGAGCAGGGCAAGGGTCGAGACCACCAGGGTGGTCAGCAGCAGCACACGGGGCATCGGGTCGTCCTTCCTTGGATAGGCCGACGATAGCGGATGCCGGCGGGCAAAGGCCAGTTCGTTGTGTGACGATGTGTATCGTCAGTGGAAATCGCGGCTGTGGCTGCGCAGTCCCTGCAGCAGCTCATCCAGGCAGTGCATGCGCTGCACGATGACATGCTGCACGCCATCAACGCGCTCCAGGCGGCCATCGATCTGCATCAGCTGGGTGTCGACCAGCACCCGGTGCTGGCGGTCGGCCAGGTGGCGCCAGACCACGGCGTTGACCATGCCGGTCTCGTCCTCGAGGGTGAGGAAAGTCACCCCGCTGGCGGTCTGTGGCCGCTGGCGCATGCGCACCAGTCCGGCGATGCGCACACGGCGGCCGTGGCCGTGCCCGGCCAGCTGTGCGGCATCCAGGCAGCCACGGCTGCGCAGCTGCGCGCGCAGGAACGAGATCGGGTGGCGGCCGAGGGTGGTGCCCGTGCTGCGGTAGTCGGCCTGCATGTCCTCCCAGGCGCTGGGCAGTGGCAGGGGCACGCGGGCTTCGGCAGTGGCACGGGCCTGGTCGAACAGCGGCAGCCGGTTCTCTACGCCCGAGATATCCCAGCGTGCACGATGGCGATGGCCGCTGAGCCCGCGCAGTGCCCCGGCATCGGCCAGCAGGCCCTGCTGGCGGCGGTCCAGCGCGGTGCGCTGGCACAGGTCGCCGACGTCGTCGAACGGGCGCCGCGCGCGCTCGCGCATGATGGCCTGCACGGCACCTTCGTTGCAGCCGTCGATCAGGCGCAGGCCCAGGCGGATCGCCGCCGGCCCCCTGCTGAAGTCCAGCGTGCAGTCCCAGTCGCTGTGGCGTACGTCCACGGGAAGAACGGTAATGCCATGCCGCCGCGCGTCCTGCAGCAGCTGGTCGGGGCTGTAGAAACCCAGCGGCTGGCTGTTGATCAGGCTGGCAGTGAATGCGGCCGGGTGGTGGCACTTCAGCCAGCAGCTGTTATAGGTCAGCAGGGCGAAGCTGGCGGCGTGGCTTTCCGGGAAGCCGTAATCGCCGAAGCCCTTGATCTGCTCGAACAGGTGCTCGCCGTATTCGCGACTGAAGCCGTTCTCCAGCATGCCGGCCAACAGCTTCTCGCGATGCGGTTCCAGCCCGCCACGACGTTTCCAGGCGGCCATCGAACGGCGCAGGGCATCGGCCTGGCCAGGCGTGTAGCCGGCGGCTTCGACCGCCAGCTGCATCACCTGTTCCTGGAACAATGGCACGCCCAGCGTACGCGCGAACACGCGTTCCAGCTGCGGTGGGTAGAGCGGATTGTCCGGATCGTTCAGTGCCTCCGGGCCCTGTTCGCGCAGGATCCGCCGCCGCTCCAGGTAGGGATGCACCATGTCGCCCTGGATCGGTCCGGGGCGCACGATCGCCACTTCGATCACCAGGTCATAGAACGTGCGCGGCTGCATGCGCGGCAGCATCGCCATCTGTGCGCGCGATTCGATCTGGAACACGCCGATGGTATCGGCGGCGCAGATCATGTCGAAGGTCTTCGCATCCTTGGGCGGGATGGCGTCCATGCGCCCTTCGTGCAGGCCATGCTGTTTCAGCATCGCCAGGCACTTGCGGATGGCCGTAAGCATGCCCAATGCCAGGCAGTCGACCTTCATCAGGCCGGTGGCATCCAGGTCATCCTTGTCCCACTGGATGACGGTGCGGTCGGCCATCGCCGCGTTCTCCACCGGTACCAGGGTCGACAGTGGATGCTCGGAAATCACGAAACCGCCCGGGTGCTGCGACAGGTGGCGCGGGAAATCGATCAGCTCTGCGGTGAGTGCCAGCAGGCGCCGCATCAACGGCGTGTCCGGATCGAAACCGCGCTCGCGCAGGGTTTCCGGCAATGGGATGTTGCCGCCCCAGTGGTCCATCGCCGCGCCCAGTTCGTTGACCTGGTCCATCGGCAGGCCCAGTGCGCGGGCCACGTCGCGGATCGCGCTGCGGCCACGGTAGCTGATCGCCACCGCGGTCAGTGCGGCGCGCTCGCGGCCGTAGCGCTTGAACACGTACTGCAGCACCTCCTCGCGACGCTCGTGCTCGAAGTCGATGTCGATATCCGGCGGTTCGTCGCGCTCGGCGGAGATGAAGCGCTCGAACAGCAGGTTGCTGCGTGCCGGGTCGATCTCGGTCACGCCCAGCACGAAGCACACCGCTGAGTTGGCCGCTGAGCCACGGCCCTGGCAGAGGATGTCCTGGCTGCGCGCAAAGCGCACGATGTCCTGCACGGTGAGGAAGTAGGAGGCGTAGTTCTTCTGCTTGATCAGCGCCAGTTCGTGCTCGATCTGCGTGCGTTGCTTCGCTTCGATGCCGCCTTTCCAGCGCCACCGGATGCCGCGCTCGACCAGCACGCGCAGCCAGCTGTCCGGATCGTGTCCTTCGGGCACCAGCTCGCGCGGATAGGTGTACTGCAGCTGTTCCAGGGTGAAGTGGCAGCGTTCGGCGATGCGCAGGGTTTCAGCCAGCAGTTCGGGCGGATACAGCTGGGCCAGCGCGGTACGCGGGCGCAGGTGGCGCTCGCCATTGGGAAACAGGCGCCAGCCGGCCTCGGCCACGCTGCAGCGGTGGCGGATCGCGGTCAGTGTGTCCTGCAGGGCACGGCGGCGGCGCACGTGCATGTGCACATCGCCACTGGCGACCAGGGGCAGGCGGTGGCGTTCGCCGAAGGCCCGCAGCTGCTGCAGGCGGCGTGCGTCATCGTGTTCGCGGTGCAGTTCCACCGCCAGCCACAGCCGGTCATCGAAGCCGGTGCGCAGCAACTCGAGATCGGTGGCGGATGGCTGCCGGTCCAGCCACAGGCACAACAAACCGTCGGGCAGGCCGAGCAGATCGTCGCGCAGGCAGCGGTACTCGCCCTTGGCAGCCCGCCGCCGACAGGTCGTGATCAACTGGCACAGCCCGGCATAGGCGGTCTGGTCGGTGCACAGCAGGGCCAGCTTCGGCCCGTCCTCGACCTGGAATTCGGCGCCGACGATCAGTGCCACGCCATGTGCCTTCGCTGCCTGCCAGGCGCGCACGATGCCGGCCAGCGAGCATTCGTCGGTGATCGCCAACGCGCGGTAGCCCTGGCCCGCGGCGCGCGCGAACAACTCTTCGGCGATCGAAGCACCGCGCTGGAAACTGAAGGCCGACAGGCAGTGCAGTTCGGCGTAGCCGGGCAGTTCGCTGTGCATGGCGGCTCAGCCGAACCAGCCGTGCAGCATCCACGGCGCATGCGGATCGTTGCGCGCGCGGAAGGCCCAGCCGCGCTGGCCATGCGCGGTTTCCACCACGTAGTAGTCGCGGCGCGCATCAGCCTGGTCCCACCAGCCCGATTCGATCCGCTCCGGCCCGGCGATGATGCGCAGGCGCGGGTCACGCAGCGGCTGTGGAGCGTCCAGCAGCCAACCGGGGCGCAGTGGCCAGTATGCCGGTGGCCTGGCCGCTGGCTGGGTGCCGCTGGCACGTTCGGGACGATGGTCGGCCTGCACTGCCAGCGGCTGCACGGCATCATCGCCGAGCCGCGCGCGCAGGCGCTCACGCAGCTGGTTCCACGGCATCGCCTGCGCCGGACGGGTATCGAACAGGTCACGCGCGGCGGGTACGAACGGCGGCAGCTGTTCGGCCTGCAGGCGTAGTGCGCGGCTGCCGGCCGGCAGGGCGAACGCTTCCATGCGGTTGCGTGCGATCTCGAACAGCAGCGTGGGATCGCGCTCGGGCGCCAACAGGCCGATGGTCAGCACGCTGGCCGGCAACAGGTCATGCTCGAAATGCAGGTCGAAGCGCTGCACGCCGCCATCGCGCGAGCACAGGAAGGCGGCCAGGTCGAGCAGCAGGCGGCGCAGCGGGAACAGCAGGGCCTGGCTGGATTCGATCTCGTATTCGAATTCGATGCGCGCATCGAAACGGTCCGGTGGCTGGTAGTAGCGCAATGGCGCGGTGGGCAGCCCGCGCAATGCATCCAGCTGCTGCAGGACCTCGGGGGCGAAGCGCCGGGCCAGGCTGTCGCGCGGCAGCTTGAGCACCGCGCCCAACGTGCGCAGGCCGGAACGGCCAAGCACCGTCACCGCCTCGCTGGGCAGGCCACAGCGCGCCAGAGGCAGCTGCGCCAGCGCCGCCGGCAGCTGCTGCGCATCAAGGCCGAGGCCATCGTGGACGTTGGCCAGCACGCGCGCGGCATGTGGGGTAGGCGCGGCCACCAGGCGGTGGCGGAAGCCGAGTTCGTGCAGTTCGTTGCGCAGGCGCTGCTGGATCGTCAGCCAGTCACCGAACAGGGCGCGGCTGGCACCGATTTCCAGCACCAGCGCATGCGGAAAATCGAGGCTGACCTGCGAGCTGTAGGCATAGGCCCAGCTGGCCAGCAGATGCCGGGTGTGCTGTTCAGCATTGGGGTCGTAGTCGTGCAGGTGCATGTCCTGCACCAGTACCTGTGCAGCCGACAGCAGCATGCCCGGGCGCAGCCCTGCTGCACGTGCCGACGGGCTGACCGCGCGCAGCACGCGACGCTGCGCCGGCCCCTGCAGCAGTACCAATGGCCGCTGTGGGTCGGGCTGCAGGCGCAGCACGCTGTCCAGCGCCAACTGCGGCAACAACAGGCAGGCCCAGTGCATGGCGCGTCCTCAGTGGGCGATGGCCAGCGGCAACGGTTGTGCCGGCGGCAGGCCGCCACGGCACTTCAGCACCCGCACCTGGCCGTGGTCGAGCTGCAGGCGCAGGCTGGCCGGGGAGGGATTGCGCGCGGCTTGCGCCTCGCGGAACACGAAGCCCAGGCACTGGCCGCTGTCGGCGGCCACCTGCAGGCGGCGCAGGGCGCGGTCGTCGGCTTGATGCGGCCAGCACAGTACCGCCGCGCAGGCCGCAGAGCGCAGGCATTGTTCGGCGGCCCACAGTGCCTGCTTCGGCGCGGCGTGGATGATCTGCAACTGGCCCAGGTCCAGCCCGGCGGCGGCCCAGGCCGGGGCATGCGGACGGTAGGGCGGAGCGACCAGGACGATCGGGCGGTCGCGCTGGCTCAGCCTGGCCAGTGCCGGCCATACCAGCGCCAGTTCGCCAACGCCCGGCGCCGCCTGCAGCACCTCGCACAGTCCGCTGGCCGGCCAGCCGCCGCTGGGCAGGCGTGCGTCCAGCGCCGGGTGGCCGCTGGCCAGATGGTCGCTGGCTGGGCCCTGGCGGGCCGGACCGCGCCACAGCTGGCGCCCGTCCAGCAGCCGGTCGAGGGCAACGACCGCACCCATCAGCCGATCCTCCCGGGGAGGCGCCGGGTGGGCTGGAAACGGCAGGAACGGGCGGAAACGGCGGGCATGGCGCGAGTATCGACGGGCCGGTATCAGGGGCTGAGACCAGACATGCTACTCGCGTTGTAAGTAGAATTACTAATGAAATCCGAGGGCCGGGTTTCAGGTTGCTGAAGGGGGTAGGAGTGCCGGCCAAGGTCGGCACCCACAGGATGCGGTTACGGGTGGACCGGCAACGCCACCGGGCGCAGGGGCGCGGCATCGCCACCGCGGATCTTCAGCGGGCCGCCGATGAAGGCGAATTCGTAGACCTTGTCGCGGGCCAGTTCGTCCAGCGCCACCAGCTCGATGATCGGCGCACCCTGCTGGGCCAGCAGGTAGGTGTGCAGCGGCACGTAGTCGTCGGACACCTCCGAGGGGAAGGTCTCGAAGCTGAGGTTGTCGGCGCCGACGATCATCGCGCCGCTGTCCTCCACCAGGAAGCGCGCCGCATCCAGGCCCATGCCCGGCGGGTTGGCCATGTAGGCCCTGGGCTGCTGGAACAGGCGCATGCGGCCGGTGCGGATCAGCACCACGTCGCCCTGCTGCAGTTTCACCTTCTGGCGTGCCAGCGCATCCTTCAGGTCCTGGCGAGTGACGCGATAGCTGTCCGGCAGCATGTCCACGCCCTTGGCGGCGGCCACGTCGATCAGCACGCCACGCGCGATCAGCGGCGGGAACTTCTCGATGCCGGTGACATTCCAGCCACGATCGCCGAGATGCTTGTCGGCCTCGAAGCCGTTCCAGATCTTCCCGTGGATGCCGAAGTGGTTCAGCGCATCGATGTGGGTGCCGGTGTGGCTGTACATCGAGAACGCGGTGCCGGTGTAGCTGCGGGTGAGGTTCATGGTCTCGCCCACGCCCATCGGGTCGTCCATCACCGTGCCGCGCGGGGTGTGGGTCATCCAGAACTGGTAGTGCGGGTCGCCGGCATCCTGCCAGCTGGGCATGCCGACGTAGTATTCGGTGGCCAGGTCATAGGCCTTGCCGCCGCTGACCCGCGACAGGATCGCCGCACGCGAGGCGTCGGTGATCAGGTTGAGGCGGCCGATCTCGTCCTTCGGCCCCCAGGGGCTGGTGCCGACCTGCTGGCCGGAGGGAACGCGTTCGTGCGCGGATACGGTGGTGGAAGCCGCAGTGGCGGCCAGCAGCAGGGCCAGCGCGGTGGACAGGGTACGTGGGGTCATGGGGAAATCTCCTTGCAGAGTGGGGAGGGTGCGGCTCAGGCCGCGACCAGGGACGCCAGGGCCTGGCGCAGGTGTGGCAGCGGCAGGGTCTGCAGGCGCAGGCCGTTGCCGCCGATCACGGTGGGGATGGACCGGATGCCGAGCGCGGCAGCTTCGGCGCGATCGGCCTGCACGCGCTGGCGCACTGTGTCGCTGCGCATGTGGTCAGCGAAGGTGCCGCGTGGATGGCCCAGCGATTCGGCAATATCCAGCAGCACTTCGGCATCGCCGATGTTGCGGTGCTGGTGCAGGTGCGCCCATTGCACCGCGTCGAACATCGCGCCATGGGCATCGTTGCCACCGATCAGTCCTGCGGCCTGGCAGGCCAGTGCGCCGAGCCAGCCGGAGGGATACTCGAAGTCCTGTGCGCGCATGCCTTCGATATCGATGCGCGCGGTGTCTTCATGCGCGGCGCAGTCGGTCCAGTGACGCAGGATGATCGCCTTGGCGCGCGCCATCGAACCGAACACCTCGACCATCTGCGCGCGCGAGTCCTGCAGCACGAAGCTGCGGTGGCGCACCTGGATGCCGAGTTCGGCGGAGACCTTCTGCAGGCGCGGGGCCAGCACGAAGCACCAGCCGCAGACCACGTCGTGGAAGAAATCGACCACCGGCGCTGCGGTGGCGGGGAAAGGAACGGAAGACATCTGCCTGCCATCGGTGAGAGAGGAGGCGGCAGAGTAGGCAGCGTGGCATGGCCGAAACAGCACGCTGCGGGCAGCTCAGTTTTCGCTGGCGGTTACGAATCCAGGCCGGCGCAGCCGGGCAGCTCGGTGTGCAGGAAGTCGATGAAGGCACGCACCTTGGGCTGCAGGTGGCGCGAGGTGGGGTAGACCGCATGCACGAAGCGCGGCGGATAGCGATGGTCGGGCAGCACCTGCTGCAGTTCGCCACGGGCCAGTGCGGGTGCCGCCAGGAACGAGGGCAGGGCGCCGATGCCCATGCCGGCCACCAGCAGGTCGCGCAGCAGCAGGCTGTTGTTGACGGTCACGCGCGCTGGCAAGGTGATCGTCACCTGGCCATCGGGGCCGAGCAACGGCCAGCTGCCCGGTGAGTCGGACAGGCTGTAGGCCAGTACGCTGTGCGCCTGCAGATCGTCCACCGCCTGCGGTGCCGGATGCTGCCGCAGGTAGGACGGGGCAGCGCACAGCACCTGCTGCAGCGACGCCAGCCGGCGTGCCACCAGGCGTGAATCATCCAGTTCGGCACGCAGCCGCAACGACACATCGAAACCCTCACCGACCGCGTCGAGCAGGCGGTCTTCCATCACCAGGTCCAGCGACAGCTGCGGATGCTGCTGCAGGAAGCGTGGCAGCAGCGGCGACAGCGTGCTCAGCGCGAACGACTGCGGCGCGTTCACGCGCAGGCGCCCGGCCACGTCGCTGCGCTGTTCGGCGATGCCGCGTTCCAGCGCCTCCAGTTCGTCGAGCAGGCGGCAGCATTCGCGGTAATAGGCGTGGCCGGTCTCGGTCAGGCTCATGCGCCGCGTGGTCCGCTGCAGCAGTACCACGCCCAGATGCGCTTCCAGCGTGCGCAGCTGTTTGCTGAGCCCGGCCGGCGACATGCTCAGGTCTTCGGCGGCACGGGCCAGCCCACCGCGTTCGACGATGCGGCGGAAGGCACGCATCAGGTTGAAGGAATCCATGCCGGCCCCGGGCGCGATGAGGGCGCCATTGTAGAGCCGCGCCGTGCGTGGATGTGGGAAACGCGGTGCCCACCAAGGTGGGCCTCTGGCAGCGGCACGGGTTGCGCCGTTTGTTCAAGCCCGTAACCCGCATCCCGCGCCAGCATGCAGGCCCTCACTTCCCGGGTTGCCCATGAAACACTGGATCCTCCGCCTGTATGCCCCGTTGTTCCTGCTGGGGTTCGTTGCCACTGCCGTCGTCTGGGTCGGCCACTGCCATGGCGATCCGTTGTGGCTGCTGGCCCTGCTGGCGATCGCCAGCGCGGTCTCGTTCGTCGCCGAGCGCGCCTGGCCGTATGACTCTGCGTTCAACCACGACCATGGCGACCGTGTGCGTGACGCCCTGCACGCGCTGGTCAACGAGGGCCTGAACCTGTTGTCGATCGCGGCGGTGCCGCTGCTGGCGGCGATCATTCCGTGGCAGGTCTGGCCGCTGCAGTGGCCGTTCGCGCTGCAGGTACTGGTGGCGATCATCGCTGCCGATCTCGGCATCACCCTGGTGCACTACGCAAGCCATCGCATCGGCTGGTTGTGGCGGCTGCATGCGGTGCATCACAGCGTGACCCGCATGTACGGTTTCAACGGGCTGATGAAACACCCGCTGCACCAGGCGGCCGAAGCGGTGGGCGGTGTGCTGCCGCTGCTGCTGTTGGGCCTGCCGATGCCGGTGGCGGCGGTGCTGGCGTTTGCCATCGCCATCCAGCTGCTGCTGCAGCACTCCAACGTGGACATGCGCCCTGGCGTGCTGGGCCGGGTGATGGCGTGGGCGCCGCTGCATCGCTTCCACCACATGCGTTACGGCACCGCCGGCGACGTCAACTTCGGCCTGTTCCTGACCGTCTGGGATCACCTGCTGGGGACCGCCTTCGATGCGCCCGGTTATCGGCTGCAGCAATGCGATCTCGGCATCGGCAGCCAACCGGACTATCCACGCGATTACGCGGGGCAGCTGCTGGCGCCGTTCCGCGAACTACCGCATGGCGAGGTGCCGGAGCTGCCGGAAGGCCTGCGCAGGCGCGAATGATCGAACATGTCAGGCCGCGTGCAGCTGCAGGCCCTGCAGCTGCGCGGCACCGATGCCGAACATGCGGCGCAGGCTGCGCGAGAGATGGGCCAGATCGGCGAATCCAGCGGCATGCGCACTGTCGGTCAGGTTGTGCCCGCGCAGATGATGCGTGAGCGCAGTGCGCAGCCGTTGCCACAGCACCCAGCCGCGCAGGGTCACCGCCAGCTCGGACTGGAAGCGCCGATGCAGCTGGCTGGTCGACAGATGCGCGGCTTCGGCGATGTCGGCAGCCGGCACCGGGCCAGGCAGGTGCTGGGCGATACGGGCCAACGCCGCCTGCACGCGGCGGTCCAGCGGTTGCGGGCGGCTCAGCCGTGGCAGCCAATCGCGCAGCTCCAGCGCGTTGCCCGGCAGCGCGTGCAGATGCTGCTGGATCTGGGTGGGATCGGCGTGGGCAGGTTCGAGGAACACCGTGCAGCCTGCTTCCGGTGCCGACAGGATCGCGTGCGGCTGGAACGAAGGCAGCCATAGCCGTTGGCCCTGCTGCCGTACGCCATCGACTTCGATCTGCCAGGGCGTATCGTCGCTCAGCAGCAGTTGATGGGCGTAGTGCGCATGCGAAGCGCTGTCACCGGCATGGCCGTGCAGCACGGCGGCGTGCGCATCCAGCAGCAACGTGCCGTTCCAGGGCAGGGCGGGGGAGGACATGGAGGGATTGTAGATCCACGCCATGCGTGGATGAATCTCAATCGAAATCGATTATTTCGACAATGAAACGAAGAGCATCCACGCATGGCGTGGATCTACTGCAGGTCGCGAGAGACTGTCGAAGGCGGGGTGGGGCCGGTTGCGGGGGCGTGAGCGCCATGGATGGCGTGACCTAGCTTACATGGACGTACTTGCAGCGCCCCCCGCAGCCGGACCCACCCCGCCTACCTGCAGGAACCCAGCTTTTGCTGTTGCTCTGGTTTTTGACGTTGATGTCGCCTCTGCGGGTGCCGGGCGCAGCCCGGCCGTGCGCCCCCTCACCGCCCCTGCGGATCAGGCCGGTGATGCACGTACTCGACCACCGTGCCATCGGGATGCACTGCATTGAACGCCGCCCCGGTCGGGACCACCTGCAATGGGAAAATGATCTCGGCGCCGGCGGCGACCAGCTTGTCGTGATAAGGCCGAACGTCATCGACCAGCAGTGTCCCCGTGGTCGAGGTGAACGGCGCCAGCGCCGCCTCGCTGCCCTCGATCAACAGGAACGCACCGACCATGGCCAGGCGCAGCCCGGCCTCCGGAAACGGAAAGCCCGCATCGGCCACCACGCCCTGCAACTGCTCGTAGAACGCCACGCTGCGTTCCAGCTCACCGGGGGCCACGAACACCCGGATCAGCACGCGCGGCGCACGCTGGCTGGAGGTATCACAGCGGTCACGCCAGAGATGGTCGAAGTCGCGATGGACAGTCATGGGCTCGGTTCGTGGCCTGGGACCTTCATTATCGGCAGCCCAGCGCGGCCCGCTGATGACCGCCGGTGATGGCCTGATAACTGCAGGCAGGGATCGCCCCTGTGACTTAGGTCCTGTTGACAGGCGTGAACGCCCTCGCACAATCTTCACAGGATTGGGTCGCCCTGCGCGGCCCGGGCAGGCAGGTTGTCACGCCGGGAGGAGGGTCCCGCGCGCAGACCGGCCCGTCCTTCGGCCTGCGGGGTGTTGCCTAGCAACCCCTGCGCGGCATGAACGCTGCACCCTTCGGCGGCACTTTCCCTGGACCGATTGCCTTGGCAACGGAATTACGCCCGTCGATGAAAACGTTTACAAAGCCGCTTGCACTGTCCCTGGCCCTGTCTGCCGCACTGGCCGCTCCGGCGTGGGCCGACCCTGCCGCGTTCACCGTGCTGACCCTGGAACAGGCCCCGACCGCCGAGGCGATGCCGGCCCTGGCCGCCCAGCTGAAGAGCCTGCAGGTGGACGCGGTGAGCGTGCGCCAGGTGCAGCGCGGTATTGGCCAGGTCGATCCGCTGCAGGTGCTGGCCGATGGACTGGGTTACGAATACCGCTTCGTTGCTGCGGGCAAGGACGATGGCCAGACCCAGCGCGGCCAGGCCGTGCTGACCCGGCTGCCGATTGCTGCCGAATCCGGCCCCGACCAGCCGGGCCTGAACTACCTGCGCCTGGACGATGGCCGCCACACTGTGGCGGTCTATACCGATGCCGGCGCAGGTGCCGCGCAGCTGCCGGCGCTGGTCACCCGTTCGCGGCTGGGTGCGCCGGCGGTGCTGCTCGGCGCGGTGGCCGGTGAATCGGCCAAGGCCGCAGGCTTCGATCCGGCGCGTGTGGCGCTGGAAGCCGATGCCAGCTACTTCAGCGACGGTTTCCAGGCCGCCAGCAGCGCACCATTCAAGGTGGAGGGCAGCAGCCTGCGCGCCACCCTGCTGACACTGGCCTATGCCGCCGACAAGCACGGCGAAAAGCCATGGATGGACACCGCCCTCAACGCTGATGCGCGCGCCGCGCTGCTGCTGAAGGCGATGACCGAGGATGAGAAGTTCCAGATGCTGCACAGCTACTTCGGGCTGGGCAAGGACGGTGGCCCACTGCCGGAAGGTGCGGTCGGTTCGGCCGGTTTCGTGCCGGGCGTGCCGCGCCTGGGCATTCCGTCGCAGCAGTCGGCCGATGCTGGCGTGGGCGTGACCAATCCGGGCGGCATCCGCCCGGGCGACTTCGCCACGGCAATGCCCTCAGGCCCGTCCACCGCCTCCAGCTGGAACCGCGAAGTCGCCTTCGCCGGTGGCGCGACCATGGGCCGCGAAGCCTGGCAGCAGCGCTTCAACATCCTGCTGTCGGGCAGCGTCAACCTGCAGCGCGACCCGCGCAACGGCCGCAACTTCGAATATGCCGGTGAGGACCCGCTGCTGGCCGGATCGATGGTCGGCGCGCTGATCCAGGGCGTGCAGAGCCAGCACGTGATCTCCTCGATGAAGCACTTCGCGCTGAACGACATGGAGACCCGGCGCAACTTCCACGACGTGCGCATCGGCGAACAGGCCATGCACGAGTCGGACCTGCTGGCCTTCGAGATCGCGCTCGAAGCCGGCCGCCCGGGTGTAGCGATGTGCTCGTACAACAAGATCAACGGCACCTACGGTTGCGAGAACGGCTACCTGATGAACCAGGTGCTGAAGCAGGAATGGAAATTCCCCGGTTTCGTGATGTCCGACTGGGGCGGCGTGCACAGCGGCTCGAAGGCGGCGCTGGCCGGCCTGGACCAGCAGTCGGCCGGTGAAGTGTTCGATGCGGCGGTGTTCTTCGACGAACCGCTGCGCCTGGCCGTGCATGGCGGCGTGGTGCCGCAGGCGCGCCTGAATGACATGGTCACGCGCATCCTGCGCACGATGTTCCTGCACGGCAACTTCGACAACCCGCCGCAGCACCAGAAGGTGGATGCCGAGGCCGGCTTCGCCGTGGCCCAGCGCACGGTGGAAGAGGGCAGCGTGCTGCTGCGCAATGAAGGCAACCTGTTGCCGCTGGCCGACAGCGTGAAGCGCATCGTCATCATCGGTGGCCACGCCGACAAGGGCGTGATCGGTGGCGGTGGTTCGTCGATGGTGGGCGTGACCGCCAAGGGCACCAACGCGGTGCCGGGCGTGCTGCCGACCACCTGGCCGGGCCCGGTGATCTTCCACCCGTCCTCGCCGCTGGAATCGCTGCGTGCGGCGCGTCCGGACGCGACCATCGAGTACGTGGACGGCACCAACGCCGCCGCAGCGGCCAGGGCCGCCGCACAGGCCGACGTGGCCATCGTGTTCGCCACTCAGTGGGCCGCCGAATCGGTGGACCTGCCGGACATGCAGCTGCCGGACAATCAGGACGCACTGATCTCGGCGGTGGCCAAGGCCAACCCGAAGACCGTGCTGGTGCTGGAAACCAATGGCCCGGTGCGCACCCCTTGGCTGGCGCAGGTGCCAGCGATGCTGCAGGCCTGGTACCCGGGCATCCGCGGCGGCGAAGGCATCGCCGCGCTGCTGACCGGTCAGGTCAATCCGTCCGGCCGCCTGCCGGTGACCTGGGTGACGGACGAATCGCAGCTGCCGCGCCCGCATATCGACGGTCTCGGCTTCAAGCCGGCCAAGCCGTTCGGAGATGTGTTCGATTTCGATATCGAAGGTGCCAACGTCGGCTACAAGTGGATGGCGGCCAGGGGCCTGACCCCGACCTTCGCCTTCGGCCATGGCCTGTCCTACACCTCGTTCGCCTATGAGAACCTGAAGGTGAGCGTGGAAGGCTCGCGCCTGGTCGCCAGCGTCGACATCCGCAATACCGGCAAGCGGGCCGGCGCCGATGTGGCCCAGCTGTACCTGAAGCTGCCGGCCGGCAGCACCACGCCGATCCGCCTGATCGGCTACGACAAGGTGAACCTGCAGCCGGGCGAACAGCGCCGCATCCGCATCGAAGCCGAGCCGAAGACGCTGGCCCACTACGATGCGCAGGCGCGCCAGTGGAAGATCCACGGCGGCACCTACCAGGTGCAGCTGTCGCGCAATGCGGCCGAGCCGCTGCAGAGCGTGGACGTGCAGCTGGTGGAGCAGGTGCTGCGCTGATGCCTGACGACACGGCCCGCACAGGGCCGTGTCCGTTCGTGGCGTTCCTGTAGAGCCGAGCCCACGCTCGGCTGATGAACTCGGCTCTACAAAGGTGCGGTGCCAAACCACCCGCGCAGGAAATCGATCAGCTGCCGCACCTTCGGTGAAGGCTGCGAACTGTGCGGATAGACCGCGTACACGCTCTGCTGCGGGAAACGGTGTTGGCGCAGTACTGGCCGCAGCCGGTCCTGGGCCAGGTCGTCCTCGATCAGCCAACGTGGAAGCACGGTGACCCCGGCGCCGGCCACGGCGAAAGCGCGCAGGCTGCTGGCACCATCTACGCGCACCACGGCATTGCCCGGATTAGTGGCGAAAAGCGCGTCGCTGCCATCGGGGGCAACCACCGGCACGTCGGCCAGGCGTGGGTAGCCCAGGCGGGGCAGGGTGCCCAGCTGCACGGGGTCATCGGCCGCATCGGCAGAGGGCAGGCGTGCCAGCAGGGACGGAGCCGCCACCGCGCACAGTGGATGGCGTTCCAGCTCGCTGGCATGCAGCCCTGAATCCGGCAGGCGGCCGAGGCGGATCGCCAGGTCGAAGCGTTCGGGAATCAGGTCGGCCGGTGCCGGTGAGGTCGACAGGTGCAGCTGCAGGGCCGGGTGCCGCGCACGGAAGGCCTCCAACGCAGGAATCAAGCGTAGCTGGGCGTACTCCGGCGTGGTGGTCAGGCGCAGCACGCCCTGCAGCTGATGCTGGTCGCGGCGCGCGGCATCGATCGCTGCCTGTGCGGCATCCAGTGCCTGCACGCAGTGTTGCAGGAACTGTTCCCCGGCCTCGGTCAGGGCCAGGTGGCGGGTGCTGCGCAGCAGCAGGGTCACGCCCAGCTCCTGCTCCAGCCGCTTCAGGTTGAAGCTGACCACCGCGCGGCTGAGGCCGAGGCGATCGGCCGCAGCGGTCAGGCTGCCGGCCTCGACCACGGCGCGGAAGATATCGAAGCGATCGAGGCTGACCATGGCAATTCATTGTCAAAGTGGATTTGACAGTGTTGCAGTTGCTGTCGTGTTTTTCCAACAAGGCCCGCACGGCATGCTGGCCGCTTCCCTGCTGGAGCGCCGCCGATGCCGTCCCCCCGCCTGCGCCATGAGGCGATCTTCCTGCTGGTATTCGCTCTGGATCTGGTCAACATGTTCGTCGCCACGGTGGCCTATCCGGCATTGGCAGCGGAGCTGCACGCCGACATCAGCACCCTGGCCTGGGTGGGCACCGCCTACATGCTGGGTCTGAGCGTGGTGATTCCGCTGGCGCCGTGGCTGGCCGCGCGCTGGGGTGAGCGTCGCCTGCTGCTGGTGGCGTTGCTGCTGTTCGCGGTTGCCGCTGCGCTGGCCGGCGCAGCACCGGGTATTGGCTGGCTGCTGAGCTGGCGCCTGCTGCAGGGCCTGGCCGGTGGCCTGCTGATTCCGGTGGCACAGGCGGCGGCCTACCGACAGTGCACGACCGGGCAGCGTGGTGCGCTGACCCGGCGCATCCTGCTGGTTGCGCTGCTGGTACCAGCACTGGCGCCCGCGCTCGGTGGGCTGCTGGTGCAGTGGTTGTCCTGGCGCGGTGTGCTCTGGGCCAGCCTGCCGCTGGCCGTGGTGGCGATTGGACTGGTGCTGGCGTGGATGCCGGCCGATGGCGCGCGCAGTGCGCCGCGCCTGCAGGCCTATGCGCTGTCCACCGCGATGCTGGCGCTGGGCGCGCTGCTGCTGGCGCTGACCTGGCTGGGCGAATCGGGACATCGCGGTGCAGGTGCCGTGTTGCTGCTGGCCGCGCTGTTGCTGGCGGCGACGCACCTGCGGCATGCATGTCGGCAGGCGCAGCCACTGCTGCGCTGGTCGTTGCTGTCCCATCGCGGGCTGCGGCTGGCGATGCTGGTGTATCTCGCCGTACCCGGTGTGTTCATTGGCAGCCAACTGGTCAGTACCCTGCAATTGCACCACGCCGGTTACAGCGCGGCACGCATCGGCGCGCTGATGCTGCCCTGGGCGCTGGCTGCGGCCATCGCGATCATGGCCAGCAAGCGCCTGCTGGCTCGCTTCGGTCCGGCCGCGGTACTGCGCGTCGGCATGCTCCTGCAGGCCAGTGGCCTGTTGTTGATGGCGCTGCTGCCACAGCCGGCCTTCGTGCTGGCCGGATTGTTGTTCGCGCTGACGGGCGCCGGCGGCAGCCTGTGCAGCAGCACCGCGCAGACGCTGGCCTTCCAGGGTGTGGAAGGTGAGGCGTTGGGCGATGCCAGTGCACTCTGGAACCTCAACCGCCAGCTCAGCTTCTGCCTCGGCACCGCCGCTATCGCACTGCTGCTGGCATTGGCCATGCAATGGCTGCCGGCCAACGCCACCCGCGTGGCATTGGGGCTGGCCGCCCTGCTGACCCTGCTGCCGATGGCATTGCTGCGCAGGTCGCAGAGGATCACCTTTCAGCAACCGGAGAACACCTGATGGACACCACCGCAGAACATGAAATCCACTGCCTGCATGACAAGCTGCAGGCCTGGTTCCGGGCCGAGGTTGATGCGGATGCGCTGGATGATCTGATGACGCATTTCTGCAGGGACTTCAGCATGGTCGGCATCGCTGGACGCCGATTGGATCGGCAGTCCGTGCAGGCGTTGTTCGCCGGTGGTCACGGGGCGCGCCCCGGGCTGCGGATTTCCATCGACGCCGTGCAGGCGGTGGATGCGCCGATGCCGCTGGCGGTGCTGCGCTATCGCGAAGGGCATTCGATCGATGACGGCCAGCCCGCGTGGCGCGAATCGCTGGCGGTGCTGAGGCAGGAAGAGGGTCGCTGGCGCTGGCTGGCGCTGCATGAGGTGGTGGTGGCCTGACCGGGTAGTGCCGGCCGCTGGCCGGCAACTTCATGATCCTGGGGCGCGTTACGCGGTTGCCGGCCAGCGGCCGGCACAACCGTTCGCCGGCGAGCGCAGCGGCACCGCAGGCACATGTGCCATCAGTCCTGCCTGCATCCACCGAAGAATGCAAAGTCTGCACACACTTCACGGCGCCAGGCAGGAGTAGGCTTGAGGCTTTCCTGCCGGGAGGGGTTGTCCATGCGTGTGCGTGCCGTCGCTGTAGCCATTGCCCTTTGCCTGTCCAGCACCGTGCTGGCCGCCGATACCCCGCCGATGACCCCGGATATCAGCGGCAAGCCGTTCGTTGCCCCGGATGTCGGTCGCGACTACGACAAGCGCGTGGTGATGGTGCCGATGCGTGATGGCACCAAGCTGTACACGGTGATCGTGGTGCCCAAGGGCGCCCGCAATGCGCCGATTCTGCTGACCCGGACCCCCTATGATGCTGCCGGTCGCGCCAGCCGCAGTGATTCGCCGCGCATGCGCGACCTGTTGCCGCAGGGTGACGAGGTGTTTGTCGACGGCGGCTACATCCGCGTGTTCCAGGATATCCGCGGCAAGTATGGCTCCGAGGGCGATTACGTGATGACCCGGCCGCTGCGCGGGCCATTGAACAACACCAAAGTCGACCATTCCACCGACGCCTGGGACACCATCGACTGGCTGGTGAAGAACGTGCCGGAGAGCAATGGCAAGGTCGGCATGCTCGGTTCGTCGTACGAGGGTTTCACCGTGGTGATGGCGCTGACCGACCCGCACCCGGCACTGAAGGTGGCCGCACCGCAGAGCCCGATGGTCGATGGCTGGATGGGTGACGACTGGCTCAACTACGGTGCGTTCCGCCAGGTCAACTTCAACTATTTCGCCATGCAGACCGAGAAGCGCGGCAAGGGTACGCCGCTGCCCAGCCTCGGCTACGACGACTACAGCACCTTCCTGCGTATCGGCTCGGCAGGCGACTACGCGCGTTTCACCGGCGTGGACCAGTTGACCTGGTGGAAGAAGCTGGTCGAGCATCCGGCCTATGACGGCTTCTGGCAGGGCCAGGCGCTGGACGCGGTGATGGCAAAGACACCGCTGAAGGTGCCGACCATGTGGCTGCAGGGCCTGTGGGACCAGGAGGACATGTGGGGTGCCAACCACGCCTACCAGGCGATGGAAGGACGCGATAGCGGCAACAACCGCAATTACCTGGTGATGGGCCCGTGGCGACACAGCCAGGTGAACTACAGCGGCAGCGAACTGGGTGCGCTGAAGTTCGACGGCGATACCGCGCTGCAGTTCCGCCGCGACGTGCTCAAGCCCTTCTTCGACCAGTACCTGGTGGATGGCGCGCCGAAGGCCGATACGCCACCGGTGCTGATCTACAACACCGGCGAAAACCACTGGGACCGCTTGAAGGGTTGGCCGCGCAGCTGCGACAAGGGTTGTGCCGCCAGCAGCAAGCCGCTGTACCTGCGCGCCGGCGGCAAGCTGGCGTTCCAGGCACCGGCAGCGGGCGAGGGTGATTTCGAGGAATACGTGTCCGACCCGGCCAAGCCGGTGCCCTTCGTGCCGCGCCCGGTCCGCTTCGGCGACCGCGACATGTGGACCACCTGGCTGGTCAAGGACCAGCGCTTCGTCGATGGGCGCCCGGACGTGCTGACCTTCATCACCGAACCGCTGACCGCGCCGCTGCGCATCGGCGGCACGCCGGTGGTTCACCTGCAGGCCTCGACCAGTGGCACCGACAGCGACTGGGTGGTGAAGCTGATCGACGTGTATCCGGACCAGGAAGCGTCCACGCCGGAGATGGGTGGCTACGAGCTGCCGGTGTCGCTGGCGATCTTCCGTGGCCGCTACCGCGAGAGCTTCAGCGATCCGAAGCCGCTGGCCGCCAACCAGGTGCTGCCGTATCGCTTCGATCTGCCCAACGCCAACCATACGTTCCAGAAGGGCCACCGGGTGATGGTGCAGGTGCAGTCCAGCCTGTTCCCGCTGTACGACCGCAATCCGCAGACCTACGTGCCGAACATCTACCTGGCCAAGCCAGGCGATTACCAGAAGGCCACGCAGCGCGTGTGGCACAGCGCTGCGCAGGCCAGCTACATCGATCTGCCGGTGTATTGAGGCGGAGAGGATGACGCCGGGCATAGCCCGGCAGCACGTGGTAGTGCCGGCCGCTGGCCGGCATCCGCGATGGCGCAGGAGCCTGTCGACCAAGGTCGACACCTACCAGGGCTGAGCCATGGCAGGTGGATCCAGGCGGGTGTGGTAGTGCCGGCCGCTGGCCGGCATCCGCAATGGCGCAGGAGCCTGTCGACCAAGGTCGACACCTACCAGGGCCCGGGCCTTCAGCCCACCTTCGACGGGCCCGTGCGCCAGCGGCTGGGGACCAGGCCGAAGCGCTTGCGGAACGCGGCGGCGAAGTTGCTGGGGTGGCGGTAGCCGCTGGCGGCGGCAGCCTGCTCGACGGTCCATCCGTTTTCGCGCAGGCCCTGTTCGGCATGGCGCATGCGCTGCTCATGCAGGTAGTCGAACACCGAGCTTCCGTATTGCTGGGCAAAATGGCGACGCAAGGAGCTCGGACTCATACAGGCCAGCTGGGCCAGTTCGATCAGGCTGTGGGCATGGCTGGGGTCGTCATGCAGGTAGCTGCGCACGCGCTCCAGCCGCTCGCGCTGGCCGGCGCGCAGCGTGCGTACATGCTCGGTCTGCATATCCTGGGCCTGCAGGCCGACGGCCAACACCTGCAGGGCCACGCCTTCGCGCCACAGCGCATCGATGTCGTCCTGCCAGGGGCTGTCGAACAGTTGGGCGAGCGTCGGCAGCATCGCGTGCGGAATGGCCCAGTGGCGGCACTGCAGAGGGGACTGAAGGATCCGTTGCAGTGCCGGCAGGCGCAGCATGTCCACGTCCAGATCGGCCGGTACGCTCAAGCTGACTCCGCGCAGGTGGCTGCCACCAGGATGCAGACCGGCCATGGAAACAGGTTCATGGTGACTGGTGGTCATGCCTGTGCCGGCGCGCAGGGTGAAGCCCTTGCGACGAGGAAACTGGACATCCACTTCGCCCTGCAGCATCAGGCGGATGGTCAGGCCGGCATCGTGCACAGCGGTTGCCGTATAGGTAAAGCGGTTGTGCACGTCCGAGGCTATCAGGCCCAGGCCACCGCGCAGTGACTGTTCGTGGACGTCGCCACGCCCTGCCCATTGGTCGTCGCGCAGTTCACTCCCTTCGATCCGGTAGTCGTAGCCATGGCGTTCGCCGAACTGGCGGTAATCAGCAAAAGTGAAATATCGGGACATCGCTCTGCGCAAACACAGGTTGAATTGAAGGTGTCGAAGAATCTGGAAGCGTTTCCCATTGTCGCCGCGATTCGCGTGCTTTTGACTTCAATAAGGTCAAAGCGATTGGCGATTACGGCCAAAGTGAAAATGTCGACGAACATACGCCGGCGTTTTGCACGCATGTCCGTACGTAATTCCATACATAAACTGCAGTTGAGGTTTCATGGCTGGAACGATCTGAAGATGCGATGTCAGTCCGGCCATCACGGGCGCGCGCGTAGGGTGGGTCGGTTGGCTGTTGCAGGCCACTTCGATAACCCCACCGATGGAGAATGGAGATGATTGATTACCAGTTGACCGGCAAGACCGCGATCGTGACCGGAGGCGTATCGGGCATCGGCCTGGCCGTGGCCCAGACGCTGGCCGCATCCGGTGCCCGTATTTCGGTCTGGGACCTCAAGCAGGATGCAGTGGATGCCACCGTGGCGCAGTTGCGCAGCACCGGCGCACAGGCCATCGGCATCGCGCTGGACGTCACCGACGACGCGGCGGTGCAGGCAGCGGTGCAGCGCACGATCAAGGAACTCGACGGCCTGCACGTGGCGGTCAACAACGCCGGCATCAGCGGGCCGGCCGCCGCCAGCGGTGACTATCCTATCGATGGCTGGCAGCGCGTGATCGATGTCAACCTCACCAGCGTGTTCCTGTGCCAGCGTGCGCAGATCCAGGCCATGCGCGCGGCCGGCACGGGCGGCAGCATCATCAACATGGCCTCGATCCTGGGCCAGGTGGGCTATGCCGGCTCCACCGCGTATGTGGCGGCCAAGCACGGCGTGGTCGGGCTGAGCCAGACCGCAGCGTGGGAACATGCGGCTGACGGCATCCGTGTCAACGCTGTGGGGCCGGGCTTCATCAGCACGCCACTGCTGGAGAGGATGGACCCGAAGGTGCGCGCCACGCTGGAAGGGCGGCACGCGTTGAAGCGGCTGGGTACGCCGGAGGAAGTGGCCGCGTTGGTAGCCTGGCTGGCCAGCGACGATGCCTCGTTCGCGACCGGCACGTACTACGCCATCGACGGTGGCTACCTCGCGCAGTGATGCGCTGAACGCGGGTTACGGCGTCGCCGGGCATCGCCCGGCGCTACCGGGTGAACGCACTGTGGGGTGGCCTTCACCTCTGTGCCACGCATTCCACGCGACGCTCAGGGAAATTCCCGGAGCCTGCCCATGGAACTTACCCAGGATGTCTCGATCCTGCTGCGCGTAGCCGCAGCGATGCTGTTCGGCGGTGTGCTCGGTGTCGAGCGGGAAATGGGCAAGCACGCCGCCGGCCTGCGAACGCACATGTTGATCGCCGGGGCCGCCGCGTTGATCGTCGGTCTCGGCGACTCGGTGGCCGAACATTTCCAGCAGGAGCGTTACCGCGACCTGTTGCAGGTCGATCCGGTACGCCTGATTGAAGCGGTGGTGGCCTGCGTCGGCTTCGTGGCCGCCGGCACCATCCTGCGCGGCTCACGCGAGGACCAGGTCAGCGGCCTGACCACGGCCAGTTCGCTGATCATGGCAGCGGCCATCGGCATCGCGGTGGGGATCAGCAAGTACGTGATCGCGATCGGGGTCAGCGTGCTGTGCGTGCTGGTGCTGGCGGTGATGCGGCGGTTGGAGAAGAAGATCTGAGGCGTTGAGGGGATGGGATCATAGTCTCTACGGGTGATCTGACCGTGATTGCAAGGCGGAGTTGAAGCAGTCAGGTCTTCTGCGGAGCGTTGCGCTGCAGGATGGCCAGTGCTCTGGCCAACATCTGGTCAGGAACACCCGTCGTAGCGCCGTACAGATCTGCGATTCCCACTTCAACGCACGAACAGATCAGGTCGTTCAACTCCTCGTGCTTGTCCGTGGCGATCTGCCCCAACAGAGATGGCGGCAATGGATCACCTCGACCCGCGATCTGGAGCTCTGAGCCTGCCTGATCCCAGCTTGGCAATGCCATGGCTTCGCCCGCATCCGGATATGCGCGCAGATGGGCGATGAGTGCATCCAATCCTGCGTGATCAAGCCGGTTCGCCTCAGCGTAGTTGGCAAGGCAGTCAGCTGCCTGCCGCTGCATGGACTGCAGGTCGCGGGTGGGGGCGGGTGTCATTCGTGTACCAGAGGTGGGGCAGGATCCAGTGTGGTGGATACGCGCCACTGTCTCAACTGGCTTAATGGTCGTACCAATAATTCATTCTAACCCTATGGTCTAATAGGATCTTCGCGCAATCGTCGGTTCAATCTGCGTCCAGTGGCTTCGCAATTCATTATCGGTATGACCAATAATGATGGGGCCAACGACCACCCACCCCTGCGGTGGTGAACCCGCCCCCAGTCGAGAGTCTTCATGCAGCCCTGGCAACACCTGTACGACCCCGCCGGCAACCTGTGGTTGTCCAGCCTGATCGCGCTGCTGCCGATCGCGTTCTTCTTCGTTGCCCTGGCCGTGCTGCGCATGAAGGGCTGGCTGGCCGGCACGATCACCGTGGCCATCGCACTCGGCGTGGCCCTGTTGTTCTACCGCATGCCGTTGCCGCAGGCGCTGGGCGCGGCTGGCTTCGGCTTCGTCTACGGCCTGTGGCCGATCGCGTGGATCATCATCGGCGCGGTGTTCCTCTACAAGGTCTCGGTCAAGACCGGACAGTTCGACATCATACGCGCCTCGATCCTGTCGGTGACCGAAGACCAGCGCCTGCAGATGCTGATGGTCGGTTTCGCGTTTGGTGCCTTTCTGGAAGGCGCGGCCGGCTTCGGTGCGCCGGTGGCGATCACCGCAGCGTTGCTGGTCGGGCTGGGCTTCAAGCCGCTGTATGCCGCTGGCCTGTGCCTGATCGTCAACACCGCGCCGGTAGCGTTCGGCGCGATGGGCATTCCGATCATCGTGGCCGGGCAGGTCACCGGCCTGGACGCATTCGAGATCGGCCAGATGGCCGGCCGCCAGTTGCCGTTCCTGACCATCATCGTGCTGTTCTGGATCATGGCGATCATGGATGGTTGGCGCGGCATCAAGGAGACCTGGCCGGCGGTGCTCGTTGCGGGTGGTTCGTTCGCCATCGCGCAGTACCTGACCTCCAACTTCATCGGCCCGGAGCTGCCGGACATCACCGCCTCGCTGGCGTCGCTGGTTTGCCTGACCCTGTTCCTGCGCCGCTGGAAGCCGGTACGGATCTTCCGTTTCGACACCGAAACCAGCGCCGAGGCGGCCGCACAGGCGCTGGAGGCACCGCGCCACAGCGTCGGCCAGATCGCCAGGGCATGGTCGCCGTTCCTGATCCTCACCGCGATGGTCACGCTGTGGAGCATCAAGCCGTTCAAATCGCTGTTCGCGGCGGATGGCCCGCTGGAAGGCTGGGTGCTGAAGATCCCGGTGCCAGGCCTGGACCAGCTGGTGCAGAAGATGCCACCGATCGTGGATGCGCCGCTGAGCTATGACGCCGTCTACAAGTTCGACTGGTTCTCGGCCACCGGTACCTCGATCATCCTGGCCGGGGTGATTGCCATCATCGCGCTGCGCATGCCGGGCCGTTCGGCGCTGCAGACCTTCGGCGAGACCGTGCGTGAGCTGCGCATGCCGATCTACTCGATTGGCATGGTGCTGGCGTTCGCCTTCATCGCCAACTACTCGGGACTGTCTGCCACGCTGGCCCTGGCGCTGGCGCATACCGGCGACGCGTTCCCGTTCTTCTCACCGTTCCTGGGCTGGCTGGGCGTGTTCCTGACCGGCTCGGACACCTCGTCCAATGCGTTGTTCTCGGCGTTGCAGGCGACCACAGCACAGCAGATCGGCGTGTCCGACGTGCTGCTGGTGGCGGCCAACACCACCGGTGGTGTCACCGGCAAGATGATCTCGCCGCAGTCGATCGCCATTGCCTGCGCGGCGGTCGGCCTGGCCGGCAAGGAGTCGGATCTGTTCCGCTTCACGGTCAAGCACAGCCTGATCTTCACCACGATGGTCGGCCTGATCACCCTGGCCCAGGCTTACTGGCTGACCTGGATGATTCCCTGAGCCATGCGCGGCTGGCCGACCACCCGCTGCGCGCTTCGGGCCACAATGACGCCATGAGCACGCAACGTATTTCGGACAAGGTGGCCGCGCAGCTGCGCGGCCTGGTGCAGGAACAACGGCTGCAGCCGGGTGACCGGCTGCCCGCAGAGCGCACCCTGGCGGTGCAGCTGGGGGTCTCGCGCACCGCGCTGCGCGAGGCCATCGCGCAGCTGGCCAGCCAGGGCCTGCTGACCGCACGCGTCGGTGGCGGCACCTACGTGGCCGAGCCTGCGGCACGCGCGCGGCAGGCGCTGGATGAACCGCTGGCGCCGTACCTGCCGCTGTTCCAGGGCGACCCGGAATACCGCTTCGACGTGCTGGAGATCCGCCACGCGCTGGAAGGTGCCACCGCCTGGCATGCGGCGCTGCGTGCCACTGACGAGGACCGCACGCGCATCGCGCAGGCCTTCCAGACCATGATGGACGCGCACGGCAAGGACGACCCCACCGGCGAAGCCGAGGCCGACGCGGCCTTCCACCTGTCCATCGCCGAGGCCTCGCACAACCTGGTCCTTCTGCAGGTGATGCGCGGCCTGTTCGAACTGCTTCAGACCAACATCTCGCAGAGCCGCGAAAAGCTCTACACCTCGGCGAGGACCTTCTCGCCGTTGTCCGACCAGCACCGCGAGATGATGGACGCGGTGCTGGACGGCGATCCCGAACGCGCGCGCGCCGCCGCGCATGCCCACCTCGAGTTCGTGCACACCACGCTGCGCACTCTCGATGACAACGAAGCCCGGCGCGCGCGGGCCTCGCGCCTGCCTTCCCCCCACGGTTGACCCCATGATCATCTCCGCCTCCACCGATTACCGTGCTGCTGCCGAACGCCGGCTGCCGCCGTTCCTGTTCCACTACATCGATGGCGGCGCGTATGCCGAGCACACGCTGAAGCGCAACGTTTCCGACCTGTCCGACATCGCGCTGCGCCAGCGCATCCTGCGCAACATGTCCGACCTGAGCCTGGAAACCGAGCTGTTCGGTGAGAAACTGGCGATGCCGGTGGCGCTGGCGCCGGTCGGCCTGACCGGCATGTATGCGCGGCGCGGTGAAGTACAGGCGGCGCGCGCGGCCGACGGCCGTGGCATTCCATTCACCCTGTCCACGGTGTCGGTGTGCCCGATCGAGGAAGTGGCACCGGCCATCCAGCGGCCGATGTGGTTCCAGCTGTACGTGCTGCGCGACCGCGGCTTCATACGCAACGCGCTGGAGCGGGCGCAGGCCGCAGGCGTGACCACGCTGGTATTCACCGTGGACATGCCGGTGCCGGGCGCGCGCTACCGCGATGCACACTCGGGCATGAGCGGCCCGAATGCCTCGCTGCGCCGTATCGGCCAGGCCATCACCCATCCGCACTGGGCGTGGGACGTGGGCCTGTTCGGCCGCCCGCATGACCTGGGCAACATCTCCACCTACCGCGGCAACCCCACCGGGCTGGAGGATTACATCGGTTGGCTGGGCAGCAACTTCGATCCCTCCATTTCGTGGAAGGACCTGGAGTGGATCCGCGAGTTCTGGAAGGGCCCGATGGTGATCAAGGGCATCCTCGACCCGGATGACGCGCGTGATGCGGTGAAGTTCGGTGCCGATGGCATCGTGGTCTCCAATCACGGTGGCCGCCAGCTGGACGGCGTGCTGTCCACCGCACGTGCGTTGCCGGCCATCGCCGATGCGGTGCAGGGCGACCTGAAGATCCTCGCCGATTCCGGCATCCGCACCGGCCTGGACGTGGTGCGCATGCTGGCACTGGGGGCCGATGCCGTGCTGCTGGGCCGCGCCTTCATCTATGCGCTGGCCGCGCAGGGCGAGGTCGGCGTGGCCAACCTGCTGGACCTGATCGGCAAGGAAATGCGCGTGGCGATGACCCTGACCGGTGCGCGCCGCATCGCCGACATCGGCCGCGATTCGCTGGTCAGCCTGCCATGAGCGGCTACGACGCCGTGCTGGCACAGTTGCGCGATGCGGTCGGCAATCGCCATGTACTGACCAGCGACAAGGCCACGCGGCGCTTCCGTCGCGGCTACCGCTTCGGCGATGGCCCAGTGCTGGCGGTGGTGCGCCCGGGTACGCTGCTGGAACTGTGGCGCGTGCTGCAGGCGGCGGTGCAGGGTGGGGCGGCGATCATCCTGCAGGCGGCCAATACCGGCCTGACCGGCGGCTCGACCCCGGATGGCGATGACTATGGACGGCCGATCGTGCTGGTCAGCACGCTGCGCCTGACCGGCATCCAGTTGTTGAACGAAGGCCGCCAAGTGCTGTGCCTGCCCGGCGCCACGCTGGACCGCCTGGAGCAGACGCTGGCTCCGCTGGGTCGCGAACCGCATTCGGTGATCGGCTCGTCCTGCATCGGTGCCTCGGTGCTGGGCGGCATCTGCAACAACTCTGGTGGCGCGCTGGTGCGACGTGGCCCGGCCTACACCGAGCTGGCGCTGTATGCGAAGGTCGATGCGCAGGGCCAGTTGCAGCTGGTCAACCATCTGGGCATCGCGCTGGGTGATACGCCCGAGCAGATCCTGCAGCGCCTGCAGGCCGGTGACTACACGGCCGCCGACGTGGGCGATGGCGACGGCCGTGCGGCTTCCGATCCGCGCTACGCCGACGAAGTGCGCAAGGTCGACGCCGATACCCCGGCGCGTTTCAATGCGGATCCCCGCCGCCACTTCGAGGCGGCCGGGTCCGCGGGCAAGCTGGCGGTGTTCGCGGTGCGCCTGGACACCTTCGAGAAGGAGGCTGCCGAGGTCTTCTATATCGGCAGCAACCGCACCGACAGCCTCACCGCGATCCGTCGCCAGCTGCTGACCGGCTTCGAGCGCCTGCCGATTGCCGGTGAGTACATCCACCGCGATGCCTATGACATCGGCGAGCGCTACGGCAAGGACAGCTTCCTGCTGATCGATCGACTCGGTACCTCCCGTGTGCCCGCGGCGTTCGCGCTGAAGAGCCGCATCGATGGCTGGTTCGAACGGCTGGGCCTGCGGGGGGTGACCGACCGGGTGATGCAGGTGCTGACCGGCCTGCTGCCCTCGCACCTGCCCAAGCGCATGGGCGAGTTCCGGCAACGCTATGAGCATCACCTGTTGCTGAAGGTTTCCGCGCAGGACGCGGCGGCGACCGAAACCTGGCTGCGCGGGTTCTTCGCCGGGCACGAAGGCGGCTATTTCCACTGCACGGCCGAGGAGGGGCGCAAGGCGTTCCTGCATCGCTTCGCGGTGGCCGGTGCGGCAGTCCGCTATCGCGAAGTGCATCGTGAGCAGGTGCAGGACATCGTCGCGCTGGATATCGCATTGCGCCGCGACGATGCGGATTGGTTCGAGCAGTTGCCACCCGATATCGACGCCCGCCTGCTGCACAAGCTGTATTACGGGCACTTCCTGTGCCACGTGTTCCACCAGGACTACATCGCGCGCAAGGGTGAAGACCCGATGGCGATCGAGCATTCGATGTGGGCATTGCTGGACCAGCGTGGTGCCGAGTATCCGGCCGAGCACAATGTCGGCCACCTGTACCCGGCCAAGCCGGCGCTGGCGGATTTCTACCGGCAGCTGGACCCGAGCAATACGTTCAATCCCGGTATCGGCCAGACGTCAAAGGCCAAGGGCTGGGGGAACTGCGACTGCGGATGATGCAGAGCCGGGCCGGCGCTCGCCTGATGTCGGATGGCAAGCAGTCGAGCAGGGTTTGGCGCTACAAAAGCCAAGTCGAGCAGTTCGACGTCGCCCGGGCAGCGGTTACCATCGGAACCCCAGCCACAGGAGCCACCCATGCATTCCATTTCCGTCCGCGCCGCCCTGTGCGCTGCACTGCTGGCGACCCCGCTGCTGGTGCTGGCCCAGTCTTCTATCCTGCCGCAGCAGCGCGACGCGGCCGGCAACGTGATGGAGCCGCTGGGACAGGTGCTGATCGCGAATGAGACCGGACCTTCGGGGCTTTATGACTGCACGCGGGACGGCACCTGGTGCGTGCGCGTGCAGCCGGTTGCCGAGGAGGGTGACCGGCCGAGCGTGCTGGAAGTGCTTGAGAAGGTGCAGGGCCAGGGCAAGCCACACACCTACCACGTCAGCATCGACGTGCCGCAGGAAGCCGACCTGTCACTGTGGCCGTGGATCGTGCGGCTGGCGCCGGGCGTGGGCAGCGATGAAGCGGTGACCGACCCGCAGCAGCGCGCCCACCAGAATGTGCTGGTGGGCGGCATCGTCAAGTTCAGCACCATGTACTCCGGTGGAGGTGCCGACGCGTCCACGCTGCAGTTGGCACGCGTGCGCCACCTGCAGGACGACATCCAGGTGGACGACGACGTGCTGACCGTGCCATGGCTGGGCAATGCGATGATCCGAGCCTGTTTCAGCGAGCAGGACAGCAAGCAGCGCGCAGGCGCCTGCCACGACGAGTACGGCTTCTCGGCGAAGCTGGCGCTGGACACGGCTGCCCAGGGCATGCCGGTGCTGCGCTACCAGACGGTGGCGACCCGGTTCCCGGCCGGCGTTTCACGTTTCGAGGATTCACTGGCCAAGGGGCCGCTGAAGAAGAAGGATCTGCGCACCGAGCAGGACCCGGCGTGCAGCTACACGCGGCTGTTCCGCTTCAGTGATGGGGTGTTCCGCCCCGACCAGGCGCTGCCGGACTGCGCCGGCTACACCGAGCCCTGAGTTGTAGCGTCGAGCCATGCTCGACTCGCGTTTTCTGTAGAGCCGAGCCTGCGCTCGGCTGTCACGGAAGCGCAGCCGAGCTGGGCACGGCTCTGCAGCGCCTACTCGCAGCGCGTGGAAGTGATGATGTTGTCCTTGTCCACGAACACGCGCAGGCGGTCCTGGCGGATGTCCTTGGTGGTGATGGTGCTGGGGCCGATCGGGTTGACCAGGCCGGCGCCGCTCTCGCTGGACAGGCGGCGGATGTTGGGTTCGTTGGCCGGCTGGCCGATCGCCCAGCCCAGCTGGCTGGCATCGCAGTGGCCGGTACCCTTGACCTGCGGGCCAGGAGTGCTGACGCAGGCCGACAGCAGCAGGGCCGACGCAGGCAGTAACAGGGACAGACGGAAGGCGGACATGCGAGCGCTCCTGCGCGGGGAAGATGGGCGGAACGATAGCACCCGTCGCGCGAAAGGCGTCAGCACTCCGGTCATTGCCGGCACAGCGTGGTCATTGCATAGTGGCAGGGATGGCTGGCAGCACGCCAGCGGGCAGGCCGGGCCATTCCGGTGCAGATGTTGGATACGCTATGACGGCAGGCAGTTTGCGCGACAAGCGCAGGGCGAGAAGGATACTGGCAGTGTCGGTGCTGGGCGTGGCGTTTGCCGCCTCTGCCATCGAGCCGGCGCCGGACGCCGCTGCGGAAGCGCCGGTGTTCGGTGCCTGGCGCAACCTGCAGACCGAGGCAGGCTACGCACCCGCCCAGCGCAACCTGGCGTTCGCGATGCTGCCGCAGGCCGCCACCCGCGGCGATCGATTCGCCATTGTCGATCGTGAGGGCAAGCGCGCGGTGTGCTGCCTGCAGGTGGCCAGCCCGTCGCTGGGCGTGGCCGCACTGCGCGAGCAATACCACCTGCCACAGGCCTGGGTGACCGACCTCAGCAATGGCCGCAGCCCGGCACGCCCCTACCTGCCGCATGTCTATGCGATGCAGCGCGTGGATGAACTGGCCGACTATGGTTTCACCGATGTGCCGGGGGCCTACAGCGACCTGGGTGGGCTGCTGATTCCCGAAGGTGCCGCGCTGGAGGCCGATGGCAGTGCCGTGCGCCTGGGGGATGACCGCTATTCCCTGCATTTCCAGCGCCAGCCGCACGCCGAAGATGATGGCGCACTGGACCGCTACACCTTGCAGGCGGGCGAGGGCGTGGCCCCGATCGTGGTTGAAGTGCCGTTCGGCACCTACTGATTGCAGCACCGCGCTGGCTAGAATGCAGCGCGGCGCCGCCTGCCGTGCCTGTTCCGTGAGTCGCCGCCGTGTCCCTGCGCCCGTTGCTGCTGTCGCCCCTGCTGCTGTTGTCCGCCTGTGCGAGCGCGCCTCCGCCGCCCGCCCATTCCGATGCACTGTGGCGCCTGATCGAGCGTGACTGCCAGGCAGCTGACGGCCCGCGCGGCAGCTGCCTGCGGGTGGAGACGGCGGCCGGCCGCCGTGACGTGCTGGTCAAGGATGCACACGGTGACTACCAGTTCCTGCTGATGCCGCTGGACAAGGTAAGTGGCATCGAGAGCCGCGGTCTTTACCAGCGTGGGGCGCCCAACTATTTCGCGGCCGCCTGGCAGGCGCGCGCGCGCACCGAACAGGCCCTGGGCCAGCCATTGCCGCGCAACGTGGCCAGCCTGGCGCTGAACTCACCGCACGGACGGTCGCAGCACCAGTTGCATATCCATGTCGATTGCCTGCGCACGGACGTGTTGCAGGCCCTGGATGCACACGCCGGCACCCTGGGGCCACGCTGGTCACCGTTGCCGGTGCTTCTGCGCGGGCATCAGTACCAGGCCTATCTGTTGCCCGGTGCAGAAATGACCGCCAATCCGCTCAACCTGTTGGCCTATGGCTTGAGTGGCGTGGGCGATGTGGGCCAGTGGAGCCTGGTGGTGGCCGGACGCGATGACGTGCAGGGCGGCCCCGGCTTCATCCTGCTGACCACCCGCGTGGATGCCGCCAGCGGCAACGATGCCAGCGGCGAAGAACTGCAGGACCATGCCTGCACGGTGCTGACCGGCGCGGGTGCGGCACTGGAGCGGGTGCGCTAGCCGATCCGTTGCAGATTGCTGCGCCACGCCGGCGCGGTAAGCGCCAGCAGCTGGCGGTCATGCCATCCCTCGGCATCCAGGTGGTAGTCGCGCAGGATGCCTTCGCGCATGAAGCCGTGGGCCTGCAGTGCCTGGGCGAAAGGGGTGGTGCAACCCGGCGGCAGTAGGACGAAGATGCGATGCAGGCCGACATTGTCGAACAGGAACGGGCACAGCGCGCGCAGTGTGGCCTGTGGATGCGCGTTGCGGTGCTGCAGCGACTGCAGTTCTGCGCAGCGCGAATGCAGCGACTGCAGGCGGACATGCAGCTGGTCGTGCAGGATGCCCTGCGCGTCGTCGAACACCCCCAGTACCAGCAGATCGTTGTCTTCCTGTAGGCGTGAACGATGGACGCTGGCGAGGAAGCGGGCCTCTTCATCAATGCCGTAGGACGGCCGTTGGCCGCGCTGGCGACGGTCGTCGAAGGTGCGCCAGCGCGGCAGATCGGTGCGCTGGAACGAACGCAGGGTGATGGGCGTTGCCTGTAGGTGCAGCAGGTGGCGGCGAAGGACGGGGCGCAGCGGGGCGAGGTGGGTGTAGGTGGCGCGGTTGGTCATCCATGCACGATGCGTATCGGAAAAGCGCCAGACCATGCAATTCATTGCAAAAGTGTGGCGGTGCCGTGGGTCCTTCTGATTCGGTTCAGGCATAAGCCCATCAGGGCTGGTCATTTCCGTTGAAACCACCCATTCAGGACACTTTCGTTACGGGATCGTTATGTGCCGCACAGGCCACGGCTCCCCCGTACCACCCGCCCACTCCCCCAGGAAGCCCATGTCCGCCTCCCACAAGGCGTTGCGCCCGCGTCCGCTGGTGCTCGCGCTGTCGTCCCTGATGCTGGTCTCGCTGCCGGCCTTCGCGCAGGAAAGCGCACCCACCACATTGCAGGAAGTGAAGGTCACCGGCTCGCGCATTCCGCGTGCCAGCGTCGAAGGGCCGTCGCCGGTAACGGTGATCAGCCGCGAGCAGATTGACGCGCAGGGCTACCGCAATGCCTTCGACGCGCTCAGTGCGTTGACCGAGAACACCGGCAACGTGCAGGGCGAGGACTTCGGCAATACCTTCACCCCGGCCGCCAACACCATCAACCTGCGCGGACTGGGTCCGAACCGCACGCTGGTGCTGGTCAACGGCCGCCGCCAGGCCGACTACCCGCTGGCCTACGAGGGCTCGGTGAACGTGGTCAACCTGGCCAACATTCCCAGCGCCCTGATCGAGCGCATCGAAGTGCTGGCTGCTGGTGCGTCGGCGGTGTACGGGTCCGACGCCATTGCCGGTGTGGTCAACATCATCCTCAAGGACCGTTTTGAAGGCGTGGACGTCAACGTGCGCGCCGGCGGCACCCAGCAGGGCGGGGGTGACAACCAGCGCGCGCAGGTGGTGGGCGGCAGTTCCGGCGAGCGTTGGGATGCGCTGTTCGGCTTCGAGTTCGATGTGCGCAAGGCGATCCACGCGCGCCAACGCGACTTCATGGATTCGCTGGACGATGATCCGGCCGGCAAGGCGCCGCAGGCAACGGCGATCGCCTACCGTCGCAACGCCGCCACCGGCCGCAACATCGATCCGGGCGTGAGCGGCTGCGACGCAGCGTCGGATATTTATGGCGGCAGCGTGTTCCGTGCCAGCAACCCGCGCCTGGGCTGGTACTGCGGCAGCAACGAGGCCGCGGCCAGCTACTGGACGGTGCAGACCGAGAAGCGCAACCTCAACGGCTATGGCCTGGCGACCTTCCACCTCAACGAGACCACCGACCTGTTCGCCGATGTCGCCGTGGGCAGCGCGCGCATCTACAACAACACGCGCGCGCCGACCTGGACGTCGTCACGCAACTACTTCTACAACCAGAACAGCGGGAACCTGGAGAGCTGGTACCGCCGCTTCGCGCCGGAAGAAATCGGTGGCCTGCCGCGCAATGCCAACCGGTTCCTGGAAAACTCGTGGTCGTTCAACGTGGGCGCACGCGGCCAGATCGGCGACAGCGGCTGGGACTACGAGGCGGTCTACAGCCGTTCGCGCTACGAGAACCGCACCCGTCGCCCGGTGCTGCTGGCCGGCATCAACGAGTACCTGCTGGGCCCGAAGCTGGGCGTGCGCAATGGCGTGGAGGTCTATGCGCCGGACCCGGTGCGCCTGTTCAAGCCTTTGACTCCGAACGAGTACGAGGGCCTGTCCGGCTACCAGGAAAGCCGCAACGCGGCGTGGCTGCAGACCTTCAGCGCCAGTGTCAATGGCCGCCTGTTCGCACTGCCGGGCGGCGATGCTGCGCTGGCGGCAGTGGTCGAGGCCGGCAGCCAGGGCTACCGCAACCGCCCGGACCCGCGGCTGGGCACCGGCGAGTTCTGGAACACCAGCGCCGGTATCGGTGCCGGCGGTGATCGTGACCGCTATGCGGCCGGCGTTGAACTGCAGTTGCCGTTGCTGCAATCGCTGACCACCACGCTGGCCGGCCGCTACGACCAGTACCGCGCAGGCGGCGAGCACATCGGCAAGGCGACCTGGAGCTTCGGCGTCGAGTTCCGCCCGATCGAGAGCCTGTTGATCCGCGGCTCTGCCGCGACCAGCTTCCGTGCGCCGGACATGAACTATGTGTTCGCGACCGAGACCCGCGGCTACAACCCGGGCATGACCGACTACTGGCGCTGCCGCACCGCAGGCCAGTCGTACGACAACTGCGACTACAACGGCCTGTCGATCGACTACAGCAACCGTGCCAACGCACAGCTGCAGCCGGAAACCGCCAAGTCCTATGGTTTCGGCGTGGTCTGGTCGCCGCTGTCCGGGCTGGACTTCAGTGCTGACTACTACGACATCCGCATCGACAACGAGGTCACCAGCCTCGACACCAGCCGCATCCTGCGTGATGAAGCCGATTGCCGCCTGGGCCGCACGCTGGGTGGCGAAGCGCGCGATATCGGTTCACCGCTGTGCCAGGACGCGCTGTCGCGGGTGATCCGCAACCCGTCAAATGCCACGGTGCAGCCGGACCAGGTAACCCGCGTGCTGATCAACCCGATCAACGCGGCCTCCGAATCGGTGCGCGGCCTGGACCTGAAGGGCAACTGGCGTTTCGATGCCGGCCGCTATGGCCGCTTCACCACGCGCCTGGCCTACACCGTGGTGCTGGAGCACACGTACCGGCAGTTCGCCGATGATCCGGAGCGTGACATCCGCAATTCGCTGGATGATTACCAGTGGCGCAGCAAGGCCAATGGCAGCATCACCTGGAACCAGGGAGACTGGACCACCACGCTGTACGGCAATCGTTTCGGTTCACTGCCGAAGACCGATGGCAGTGGCCGCATCGCGCCGTACATGACCTACAACGCCAGCGTGTTCCGCCAGTTCGGCGAGAACCTGTCGGTGGGCGTGATCGTCAACAACCTGCGTGACAGCCGCCCGCCGGCGGACAGGAACGGTGGCGGCTGGCCGTTCTACCCGGTCGGCAACTACGACCCCTATGGCCGCCAATACTGGGTACAGCTGGACTATCGGTTCCGCTGATCCGGCAGGCAGACAGAAGGCCTGGCAATGCCGGGCCTTCTGCTGTCGAGACACCGCGGTGATGGCGCGCGCCGGTCGCCTAGGGCAGCGCCTGTTGCAGGTACGACTCGATGACGTAGCTGAAGGGCTGCTGCTGGCGATCGCGTAGCAGCGCGCGCACTTCCAGGACCACGCCGTGGTCGCCTTGGCCACGCGGTGGCCAGAACGTCTGGTCGGCCAGTGTCTGGCGCTGGAAGCCGAGCGGGCCGACCACGCGGCCAAAGGGTTCGTCGGTGCTGTCCAGCACCTGGTTCATGGCCGGGCTGAGATGGTCCGGCAGGTACCAGTTGTCGGCCTCGGAGAGGACGCGGCTGCCACAGACCAGCTGTACCCGGCGGTAGCGCAGGGCGGTGCCCGGTTGCGTTGCGCCCAGCGCCTGCAGCACGTCGGCGGGGGCAGGCTTGTCCTGGCCGTGCACACGCACCGCGCGCACCCGCGCCTGTTCGGCCAGGCCGTGTTCGGCGCACCAGTGTTCCAGGGTGGCGGTGGCGCTCTGCCCGGACAGCACGCGCTGGTGCAACCGCTCGACCAGGGCAGCCGATGCGATGCGCTGTTGGCCAGGCGGTGCCTGCGGCGGCGCGGTAGCGGCCGCATCGGTGGCGGACAGGCTGGCGATCGGGGCAGCAGCGAGCAGGGACGCGGCCTGCCAGCGGCGGAGGCGATCGTGGCGGTCGGACGGGCCCATGCGGCATCACAACGGAAACAGGCGCCTATGGTACCCGTTCAGGCGTGTGCACGGCGTGGCTGCGAGCGATCGTGGCAGGGCGATCATCGGTCTGATGAATATCTGGCATCCAGATATTTCGTTGGCCGATGGTTTTGCGGAGGCGCACGCTGGCGCCATTCTTGGCTTTCCCGGAGTCCCCAATGACCCTCCAGTTCGTCCATGGCGGTGTAGACCGCTACGGCGCGCCACTGCATTTCCATATCCGTGGCGGCCGCATCAGTGGCCTCAATGGCGAGGCCTCGCCGGCCGACGGGGCAGAATGCGTCGACCTGCAGGGCTTCGCGGTCCTGCCCGGGCTGGTCGACGGCCACATCCATCTGGACAAGAGTTTTGTCGGCGACCGCTGGCACCCGCATCAGCCGGTGAACAGCCTGCGTGAGCGGCTGGCGGTGGAGAAGGCCGCGGTAGCGGGTGCCGCGCCGATGGTGGACCGTGCCGAGGCATTGATCCGCCAGTGCAGCCGCTTCGGCACCGTGGCGATGCGCTGCCACGTGGATGTGGATGGCAGCACCGGCCTGCGCCATCTCGAGGCGGTCCGCGAAGCGGCGCGGCGCTGTGCCGACCTCATGCGCATCCAGCTGGTGGCGTTCCCGCAGGCCGGGGTGATGTCCTGTCCGGGTACCGCCGCCGTACTGGAACAGGCGCTTTCCGCGGGCGTGGAGGTGCTCGGCGGCATCGACCCGACCACGCTGGATGGCGATGCTGAAGGCCAGCTGGCACTGCTGTTCGGCCTGGCCGAGCGCTATGGCGTGGGCCTGGACATCCACCTGCACGAGCCCGGCGAGACCGGACTGGCGCAGCTGCTGCGCATTGCCGCGCGGACCCGGGCCGCTGGCCTGCAGGGGCGGGTGGCGGTCAGTCATGCCTACTCGCTGGGCGACGTGCCGCTGGCGCGCGCGTTGCAGGTGGGCGAGGCGCTGGCGACGGCGGGCGTGGCGATCATGAGCAATGCCCCGGGTGATCATCCATTTCCGCCTTTGCGCGCACTGCATGATGCGAGCGTGCGCGTGTTCGCCGGCAATGACAACATCCGCGACTGCTGGTGGCCGTACGGCAACGGCGACCTGCTGCAGCGGGCGATGCTGCTGGGCTACCGTTCCGGGTTCTACACCGACGCCGACCTGATGCTGGCGCTGGACATGGTCACCACCCATGCCGCGCAGGTGATCGGCCTGCCGCAGCATGGCATTGCCGAAGGCCTGCCGGCGACGTTCGTGGCGGTTCGCGCCGACCACGGCCCGGCGGCGGTGGCCGGGGTGCCGGTGGAGCGCAAGGTGGTCGTTGATGGCCGCTGGCTGTAGATCCAGGCCGCGCGACCCCCTGTAGCGCCGAGCCATGCTCGGCGACCTTTCAGGCGTAATCGTCTGCGCGGGTGGCGACGAACTCTTCCAGCCACGCCAGCAGATGGGCGATGTCGATGACCTCGCCCTGCTCCACGCGCTTGAGCAGCAGGGTGCCGGCGCCGATCTGCAGGCTGCTGTCGGCATAGCGCAGCACTGCATCGATGCCCCAGGCATCGGTGACCTGCATCCAGGCCAGGCCAGGCACGCGCTGGGCCAGGGTGTCACCGAACGCGACGCCCAGGGCTTCCCAGCCGCCGCAGTCGTCACGATCGATCAGTTCGGCATCGACCACGCGCTGCAATGTGCTGGCGGCCAGCGGCCATTGCACCGGCAACGTCGGGAAGCTGGCGGCCACGCGTGCCGCGATCAGCGAGCGTTGGTGCTGAAGGTGCGTCTGCAGGGCGGCGGGCAGGGGATCGAAGCGGGTCGGGGTTTCGTCGGACATGGCGAGGCGCCGTGGAGCACGGAAACAAGGGGCACTTTACGAGGCGATGATGCCCGCCGTGCGGCAAGATTGATCAGATATCGATGATCAATGCGCGAAAGGCATCCACGCATGGCGTGGACCTACCGTGGTCAGTCCGGTTCGCGCTGCACCTGCCGCCACAGCTCGCTGGCCAGTGCCCGCACCGCATCATCGGCATCGGCACGATGCAGCAGGCCGATTTCGTAGTTGTCGATCACCGGCAGCCCACGCTCGCCATCGATGATGCGGTGCTCGCGCGTGACCGCGCGGCGCGGCAGCAGGCTGATGCCGATGCCATCGGCCACCGCGCCCTGGATGCCGCTCAGCGACGAACTGGTGAAGGCGATGCGCCAGCGCAGGCCCAGCGCTTCCACGGCGTGGATCATCTCGTCGCGGTACAGCCCGCGTGGCGGGAAGGTGACCAGCGGCAGCGGGTCCTGCTGCAGGCAGCTGCTGCGCAGGCTGTCGATCCAGTGCATCGGCTCGCGCCGGCAATGCACCGCCTGGCGGCTGTTGCGGCGTTGCTTGACCAGCACCAGGTCCAGCTCGCCGTGGTCGAAGCCCTGCGCCAGGTCACGGCTCAGGCCGCTGCTGATCTCCAGCTTCACCTGCGGGTGGCGGCGGCTGAAGGCGGCCAGCATGCGGGTGGTCTGCGGGTTGACGAAGTCTTCGGGTACGCCGATGCGGACCGCGGTCTCCACCATCGCGCCGGCCAGCGCCTGGGCCATTTCCTCGTTCAGGTCGAGCATGCGCCGCGCGTAGCCGAGCAGGGTGTGGCCGGCGTCGGTGGGGTGCACATCGCGGTGGCCGCGCTCGAGCAGGCGATGCCCGGCCAGTTCCTCCAGCCGCCGCACCTTCTGGCTGACCGTGGACTGGGTCGAATGCAGGCGCGTGGCCGCCGTGGTGAAGCTGCCGCAGTCGGCCACCATCACCAGCGCCCGCAGCAGGTCCAGTTCGAACAGGGTTCTATTCGATTTGGCACTGTCTTGCATTTGAACATTTCACTTCTGGATACCCAGGCCGACTTCTACCATGCGGGACAGGGGCCGGCAATGCGCGACCCCTGCGACCATCGCCCTGCGGCGATGGAGAAAAGGAGACACCGTGATGCGCTTCCATTGCCCCGCTGGCTGGCCTGCACCGTTCACGCGCGTGCTGCTGTGGTGTCTGCTGGCCATGGTCGCCCCTGCCTGCACTGCTACGTCCAGGGCCGACGCAGACGCGCGCCTGCGTGATGCCGCCAGTCGCGGCGACGCCGGGGCGGTGCGCGGAGCACTGGCCGATGGTGCTGATCTGGAGGCGCGTGACGGCCAGGGCCGCACGGCGCTGCTGCTGGCCACGCAGGGCAACAACGTGGATGCCGCGCGCGAACTGATCGAGGCCGGGGCGGACGTCAATGCCAAGGATGCGCTGCAGGACAGTGCTTACCTGTATGCCGGCGCGCGCGGCCTGGACGAGATCCTGGCGATGACCCTGGCGCACGGCGCCGATCTGCGCAGCACCAACCGCTATGGCGGCACCGCGTTGATTCCGGCCGCCGAGCGCGGCCATGTCGCCACCGTGCGCACGCTGCTGCGCGCAGGTGTGGCGGTGGACCATGTCAACCGCCTGCACTGGACCGCGCTGCTGGAAGCGATCCTGCTCGGCGATGGCGGTACACGCCATGTGCAGATCGTGCAGCTGCTGCTGGAGGCCGGTGCCGACCCGGAGCTGGCCGACGGCGATGGCGTAACGCCACTGGCGCACGCGCGCCAGCGTGGCTATGCCGGCATTGAAACCCTGCTGCGCCAGCACGGCGCGGCGCGCTGAACCGCTACTCCTTCCACCCGCACGCTGGCCGTGCCCATCAGGATGCTGTCCATCATGTTCCGTTCCCGTCCGTTGTCCCTTGCCATCCTCCTTGCGGTGGCGCCGCTGTCGGCATCTGCTGCCGAGCGCGCCGACCTGCTGATCCGTAACGCCACCGTGGTCAATGTCGAGCACGCCAGCACGCTGGCCGGGCAGAGCGTGGTGATCCGCGGCGAGGACATCGTTGCGGTGGGCCCGGACGCGCAGCTGCGCAGCCAGTGGAGCGCGGCCCGCCAGATCGATGCCAAGGGCAAATACCTGATCCCGGGGCTGTGGGACATGCACGTGCACTTCGGGGGGGGCCCGGCGCTGATCGAAGAGAACAAGGCACTGCTGCCGCTGTATATCGCGCACGGCATCACCACCGTGCGTGACTGCTCCGGCGATCTGCCCGAGCAGGTGCTGCAGTGGCGTGGCGAGATCGCCAGGGGCACGCTGTTCGGCCCGCGCCTGCTCAGTTCCGGCGCGAAGATCGAAGGCATCAAGCCGGTGTGGAAGGGCACGATCGAAGTGGGCAGCGAGGCCGACGTCGACAAAGCGATCACCCGCCTGCAGCACGACAAGGTCGATTTCGTGAAGATCACCGACAGCACGCTGAAGCCGGATCTGTTCCTGTATTCGGCCAGCGCCGCGCGCAAGGCCGGATTCAAGGCCTCGGGCCACATTCCGATGGCGCTGACCGTGGAGCAGGCGGTCGATGCCGGCCTGGCCTCGATCGAGCACCTGGACTACGCATTCAAGGCCGGCAGCAAGGACGAAGCGAAGATCGCCGCCGACTTCGGCGCCGGCCGCATCGACCGCGCCGAAGCCAATCGCCGCCTCGACGCCAGCTTCGACCGTGACACCGCGATGCGCGCCTACCGCGATTTCGCCAAGCGCGGCGTATTCGTGACCCCGACCCTCAACGGTGGCCGTATCCTCGATTTCCTTGACCAGGATGACCACGCCAACGATCCGTACCTGGCCTACATCGGCCCGGGCCTGCGCGCGACCTACCAGTGGCGCGTGGACCGCGCCGCGAAGGCGACGCCGGCACAGATCGAGGCGCGCCACGCGCAGTACCATCAGGTGGCGGCCGTGCTGCCGTTGCTGCAGGAGGCGGGCGTGACGATCATTGCCGGCACCGATGCGGGCTTCCTCAACTCGTTCAACTTCCCGGGCATCGCCCTGCACCAGGAACTGCAGCTGTTCGTGAAGGAGGGCCTGAGCGCGCCGCAGGCGCTGTCGGCCGCAACCCGTTCCGGCCCGGCCTGGTTCGGCCAGATGGACCGTTACGGTGGTGTCGCGCAGGGCAAGGCCGCCGACCTGGTGCTGCTGACCGCCAACCCGCTGCAGGACATCGCCGCCACCGAGAAGATCGACAGCGTGATCCTGCGCGGCAACGTGTATGACCGCGCTGCGCTGGACAAGATGCTGGCCGAGACCAAGGCCAAGGTCGCAGCGTGGAACGCCGAGGCTGCGAAGGGGCAATGATCGACAGGGTCGGATCCCTTCCCGACGGGAAGCACCCTGACCCTGTGGTCTTGAACGAAATCCACGCCATGCGTGGATGATGCGGCCGGTGACCTAGCGCGGCGCCGGCCGCATTCCGTGCAGTTGCGGCAACGCGGCCTTCATCGCATCGATGAAGGCACGCAACCGTGGCGGTTGCTGGCGCGCGGCCGGGAACACCACGTGTACCGGCAGTGCCGGTGCCTGCCAGTCCGGCAGCAGCTGCACCAGCCGCCCTTGTGCGAGGTCGTCGGCCACCAGCCAGGCCGAGACCACCGCTGCGCCCAGTCCGGCGCGTGCAGCCTGCTGTACCACGAACAGGTTGTCGCTGAGCAGGCGTGGGCTGATTGACAGCGTATGCGCCCGGCCCTGCGCATCATGCAGCAGCAGGCGTTCGCGGTAGTAGGTGACCAGCGAGATCCACGGCAGTGACTGTGCCTGTTCCGGCGTACTGACCGCCGTGGCGTCCACCAGCGAGGGCGCTGCCACGACGATGCGCGGCACTTCTGCGAGCGGCAGTGCAACCATGCGCGGTTCGTCGACCGGACCCACCCGCACCGCGCAGTCGATACCTTCGGCGATGAAATCCGGGCGCCGATCTTCCAGGATCCACTCCAGGCTCAGCTGTGGGTGCTGGGCCAGGAACCCGAGCATGGTCGGCAGCAGCTGCGCCTGGCCAAAGGCGTGCGGCACCATCACCCGCAGGCGTCCGCGCAGCGTTTCCGGTTCGCCGTTCAGTTCGGCCTGCAGCGACTCCCATTCGTCGACCACGCGCTGCGCATGACGCTGGCAGCGCAGGCCGTCCTCGGTCAGTTGCAGGCCATGGGTGGAGCGCTGCAGCAGGCGCAGGCCGAGCTGCCGCTCCAGTGCCTGCAGGCGTCGGCTGACCGTCGGCTGGGTGGTGCCCAGCTGCAGGGCCGCAGCAGACAGGCTGCCGGCATCGACAATGCGCAGGAAGGTGCGCAGCAGATCCAGGCGATCAGCGCCGGTGGCGAGGTCATTCATGCGTGTGGCGTATGAAATATATGTGCCAGAGCCTACTACAGACGTTTGGCGAATACAGGCAGGATACGCCCACTTCCTCTACCGGGCTCCCCCATGTCTACCCCCTCGCTGTCTGTTGCGGCCGCACCGGCGACCGTACCTTCCACCCCATTGGTGCTGGCGATGGCGGCCGGTGCCGGCTTCTCGGTCGCATCGCTGTATTACAGCCAGCCCATGCTGGGCCTGATCGCCCAGGACCTTGGCGCCGGTGAGCGCGCCGCCGGCCTGGTGCCAACCTTGACCCAGCTCGGCTACGCACTGGGCATCCTGCTGCTGGCACCGCTGGGCGATCGCTTCGACCGCCGCCATCTGATCCTGTTGAAGTCCGCGCTGCTGGCGCTGGCACTGGGCGCCGCCGCGATGGCTGGGCACCTGCCGGGCCTGCTGATGGCCAGCCTGCTGGTCGGGCTGATGGCAACGCTGGCGCAGGACATCGTTCCCGCCGCTGCGGTGCTGGCACCGGATGCGCAGCGCGGCCAGATCGTCGGCCGGGTGATGACCGGCCTGCTGCTCGGCATCCTGTTGTCGCGTGTGGTCAGTGGCGTGGTGGCTGAAGCGTGGGGTTGGCGCACGCAGTTCGTGCTGGCGGCGGTATCGGTGGCGGCGATGGGCGCGGTGATGGCGCGTGCGCTGCCGCGTTTTGCACCGACCAGCACGCTGCGCTATCCGGCGTTGCTGGGCTCATTGCTGGCGTTGTGGCGTGAGCAGCCGCAGCTGCGCCGTGCGGTGGCCAGCCAGTCGCTGCTGGCGGTCGGCTTCAGTGCGTTCTGGTCGACGTTGGCGCTGATGCTGCATGCCCGCCTGGGGCTGGGCAGTGCGGCGGCGGGTGCGTTCGGTATTGCGGGTGCGGCCGGTGCGTTGGCCGCGCCGTTTGCCGGCCGTTTCGCTGATCGCCTGGGTTGCCATGCCGTGGCGCGGTTGGCGATCGCGGTGGCGCTGCTGGGCTTCGGCCTGCTGCTGGCCGAAGCCTGGTTGCCGGCCGCCGCGCTGCTGCCGCTGCTGGTGGTGAGTGCGCTGCTGTTCGACTTCGGCTTCCAGTCGGCGCTGGTGGCGCACCAGACGCTGGTCTACGGCCTGGTGCCACCGGCACGCAGCCGGCTCAATGCGTTGTTGTTCACCGGCATGTTCATCGGCATGGCCGCCGGTGGTGCGCTGGGCAGCCTGGCGCTGGCGCAGTGGGGGTGGCACGGCGTGGCCTGGCTGGCGGTGGTGTGTGCGGGTGGCAGCCTGCTGCTGCGTCTGAAGTAAGGGTGGGCGTTCGGCAGGACTTGCAGGGCCAGCACCTGCGGTAGTGCCGGCCGCTGGCCGGCAACAGCACAAACCGCGGGGTTCCCGTGGGCAGGCGGGGTGGTTCCGGTTGCGGGGGACGCCGTGAATCCGTCCTTGGAGGCTCGGTCGCGCCTTGCTCGTGTGCGCTGTCCTGCGCACACGGCAAGACCGGGGTTGGGCGTCCTGCCCAACCCGCCCGAGGCATGCCTCGGGCCCATGCGGCTCACGCCCCCGCAACCGGACCCACCCCGCCTTCGACAGGTTCCTGCGGTCTGTTGGAATGGCTCTTGGGGTCAGATCCGTTTTCCGAAGGAAAACGGATCTGACCCCTGATTGATTTCGATATCTGACAGAAGTGTCGAACAAGGTCGACACCTACCAACCGCCATCGGAATCTGTCAGAGGTGGGGCGGTGTCGGAGTGCGGGGTGTCCGCGGCATGGATGCGGCTGCCAAGCTTACAGGGACGTACTTGCAGCGTCCCCGCACTCCGACACCGCCCCGCCATTCCACGGAATCCAGGCTGTTGCTGTTGTTGTTGCCGTTGCTGCCGAGGTTGCCGGCCAGCGGCCGGCACTACCGCGGGTGCAGGGCTGCAGGCCCTGCCGAACAACCCCCTAATCGTGACCGCTGTCGTCCAGGCTGATGATGCCGCGCCGCAGCGCCTGGGTTACCGCATGCGTGCGATCACCCACGCCGAGCTTGTCCATCAGGCTTTTCATGTGCGCCTTCACCGTCTGCTCGGAAATCTGCATGCGCTCGCCGATGCGCTTGTTCGACAGCCCTCCGGCCACGTGCCGCAGTACCTCGGTCTCGCGGGGCGACAAGCGATCTTCCACTACATGCGCGGCGATGCTGGCCGCCACGGCCGGGGGAATCGGTGCGCGCCGGCCGCCGGCGACCATGCGGATGGTGTCGATCAGTTCATGGCGCAGCATGTCCTTCAGCAGGTAAGCGCTGGCGCCGGCCTGCAGCGCCCGCACCGCACGTACGTCACCGCGGTAAGTGGTCAGCACGATGATGCGCGCGCGTGGGTCCAGCGCGCGGATCCGCACGATGGCTTCCACGCCATCCAGGCGGGGCATCTGCAGGTCCATCAGCACGACGTCAGGTTGCAGCTGCTGGTAGCGCGCGATGGCTTCCTCGCCATCGGCGGCCTCGCCGAGCAGGCGCAGGTCGGCGTGAGCGCCCAGCAGTGCCGCCAGGCCATCACGCAGCAGCGGGTGGTCGTCGACCACCAGTACGCCGATCGGGGCAGGGGACTCAGTCATGGCTTTCTCTACTCCAGGGCCAATGCCAACGTGATCGGCGGCGGTGATACAGCCGCCGGGCCGGAACTGCCAGCGCGACTTCGGTACCCAGCCCAGGGCGGGTCCACAGCTGCAGTTCCGCGCCGAGGCGCTGGGCGCGCTCACGCATGCCCTGCAGGCCCCAATGGCCATGGCCGGCGTTCTCGTCGGCAATGCCGGCGCCGTCGTCGCGCACGTGCAGCAGGAAACACCGCGTGCCATAGGACAGTTCCACTTCAATGGCACTGGCATTGGCATGGCGCAACGCATTGCGGATGGCCTCGCGCCCGATCAGGAACACCTCTTCGGCCGCGTCGGCCTGCAGCGGTGGCGTCGCGCCTTCCACGGTCAGGCGCAGGGGATTGATGCCATGCCCGGCGTATTCGGCGTGCACGTCGGCCAGCGCCGAAGCGAGGTCGCGGCCCGCGAACGGCGCCTCGCGCAGCGCATTGACCCGTTCGCGACCCTCGGCCAGGTTGCGCTCGGCCAGCTGCATCGCTGACTCAAGCTGGCTGCGCACCGGCTCGGGTGTCTGCGCTGACTGGCTGATCGCGTGCAGGCGCAGGATCAGGCCCTGGCTACCCTGCAGCAGGGTGTCGTGCAGGTCGCGCGCGATGCGTTCGCGCTCGCCGTTGCGTTCCTGCAGGCGCGCGCGGAACAGTGCGGCCAGCTGCCCGCTGCGGATGCGTACCGCCAGCACCAGCAGTGCAACCACGGCGACGGTGCACAGCAGCTTGAACCACACGGTCTGCATGAAGGTGGGAGCGATGCGGAAGCTGCGGCTGGCCGGCGCGGAGCTCCAGATGCCGTCCTCGTTGGCGGCTTCCACCTCGAACCGGTAGTTGCCGGGCGCGAGGTTGGTGTAATACGCACGCGTGCTGCTGCCAGCGTCCTGCCAGCCGTCATCCACGCCCGACAGGCGGTAGCGGTAGCGGTTGCGCTCCGGACGTGCCAAGGACAGCGCCACGTAATCGATCTGCAGCTGGCTGGTGCCGGCCGGGAGGCGCAGGCCATCGCGTAGCGGCGCGTGCTCGCTGCCATACAGCACCTCGCCGATGCGCACGCTGGGAGCCATCGTATTGACGTGCGAGCGGGTGGTGTCCAGCCAGGCCAGGCCCTGGTTGGTGGCCAGCCACAGCAGGCCGTCGTCGGCCAGGGCGGCGGTGGAGATCGGTCCGCTCTGCAGGGCGATGCCGGGCATGCCGTCGATGGCGTCGAACAGGCGTGGCGTCACCGGCAGGCCGGTGCGCAGGGCACGGCGCAGCAACCCGCTTTCCATCCGTACCAGGCCACGGCTGCCGTTGAGCCACAGGTGTCCATTGGCATCGGCGACCATGCCGGTGATGCCCTCCAGGACACCGGCCATGTCGGTGCGCACCGGGACGAACCGGCCGTTGCCCAGCCGTGCCGCCAGCCCCGCTTCGCCGGCGACCAGCAGAAGGTCCCGGTGGTGCAGCATCGCGGTCACCGGCCCTACCGACAGGCCGTCCCCGGCGTCGAAGGTCTCGGTGCCATTCGCACCGAGGCGGCGCAGGCGGCCATCGGCATAGCCGAGCAGCAGCTGGCCATCGGCATCCAGCGCCAGCGATGAGCAGGCCTGCTCGGGCAGGCGGAGTTCACGTTGCCACTGGTCATGCTGGTAGTGCAGCACCCCGCGTTCGCCGGTGCAGACCCAGGCCTGTCCGTCATCGGGGAACAACAGGGCATGCAGCGGCTGCCCGGTGAACGGCGCCGGCAGCGGGATCAACGTGGTGTGGCCGGCGACCGTGCGCGCGAGGTTGACCCAGTCGAACTGCCAGATCGGCGTGGGTGCCTGGCGCGCGGCGGCCTGCAGCTGCGTGGCGCTGCCATCCAGCAGGGTGCGCCGCAGGTCGTAGGGCTTGAGGTCTTCGCCATAGCCATACACGTGGCCATCGCTGGCCCGCACCAGCGCGCGGTACGGATCGCTTGGGCCCACCGCCAGGGTGTGCACGCTGCGTGCGCGGAAGCGGTTGAGGCCGAGATTGGTGCCAATCCAGAGATTGCCTTCGCGATCGACGATGATCGGCACTGCTGATGTGGCGGTCAGTCCTTGCGGCGAATCGAAGCGTTCCATGCGCACGGCCCGGGTGCCGTCGAAGGTGATGCGGGCGACGCCGCCGTGCGGGCTCATCGTGGCCCACAGCGCGCCATCGGCAGTGAACTGCAGGCGCGCAGCAACCAGTTCCGGCAGCCGCCGCGCCTCGCGTTCGCTGTCTGCCAGCAGACCCTGCGCGTTGGCCAGCGGCGAGGTGCCGCGCACCCGGTCGGCCAGCCACACTTCACCCTGCGGGCTTTCGGCCAGCGTCGCCATCTGCGAGACCGCGATGCCGGTGTCCTCGAACGCAGTCTGGCCGGCCGCACGCATCCAGATCTTCAGGTCGGCCAGCACCCAGAACCTGCCCCGGCTGTCGTGCAGCACCCACTGCACACGGCGCTCGGGCAGGCCGGCAGCGGCCGGCAGTGGCTGCCAGCGTTGTCCGTCGAAGCGGCGCAGCCCGCCATTGATCGCCGCCCAGAGCTGGCCCTGGCGATCCTGGCTGAAGCGTGGGACGACGCCGACCGGCACCCCCTGCTGGCGGCCGTAGCTGCGCAGCTGCCCATGCGCGAACTGGCTGATGCCGGCCTGGAAGTAGCCGATCCACAGCGCACCGCCGGCGGCATGCGCCAGCGTGACCATGTTGGTGGACGGGAACTGGCTGCCGGCGGGTGCTGCCTGCCGTTCGAAGCGACGGCCATCGAAGCGGTACAGGCCCGAGCCGGTAGCCAGCCACAACAGGCCCTCGCGGTCCTGGGCAATGTCCCAGATATCGCCTGGTGCGCCCTGGCCGACACGCCAGGCGGTGTGTTCGTAATCAGGCAGCCCGCCGCTCACCGGCGGGCGCTGCACGGCAAAGGCGGGCAGGGAGGTCAACAGCAGCAGGCACGTCAGCAGCGCCGGCAGGCGACGCAGGAACGGGAAGGGGCGGCCACGCATGGCGCGCATTCTGGCAGGTGTGGGGCAGTCCAGGGTGACCCGAACGGGGTAGGCGGCGTGCGCCGGGGTCGGCTATCACGCCGGCATGCCCTCCGGAGCCCCGCCATGCAGCGCCTGTTCCTGATGTTCCCCGACCGCGGTCCGGGCATCGGCCTGCTGTGGTTGCGGTTGTGCCTGTCCGCTGCACTGGTCACGCCCGGCATGCAGGCGGGCGGGTGGTCGGCGTTGTGCCTGCTGGCAGTGCCGATGCTCGTGCTGGGTGCGTTGACGCCGCTGGCGGCGCTGATGGCGGCCGTGGGCATGTTCGCGCAGCAGGCGCCGTGGCCACAGGTGGTGCTGCCAGTGGCGCTGTTGATGCTGGGCCCTGGCGCCTATTCACTGGATGCGCGGTTGTTCGGGCGCCGCCTGCTCCGCCGTCGGCCTCCCCCATTCGGGTAGGTGCTGGCCTCGACCGACGGGGGTAGGGCGTCGCGCAGGGGTCACGCACCATGGGGCACCCCTTCGCGGCGTCCCGCATGGCCACCATCTCCCCGCCTGATCCGCCCGCCGCTTCACTGGCACCGCAGCAGGCTGCCGCGTTGCAGCGCGCCCTGCGCTATGTCGATGAGCATCTGTCGCAGCCGCTGCGGGTGACCGAGCTGGCGGCGGCCGCCTGCGTCAGCCGCTTCCATCTGGTACGCCTGTTCCGCGCCGGTACCGGCGCCAGCCCGCTGCGCTATGTCCGCCGCCGTCGTATCGAGCGTGCGCGCCAGCTGCTGCCGGGCGCGCAGCTGCCGATGGCCTGCCTGGCCCAGCAGCTGGGCTTCTTCGACCAGAGCCATTTCGTCCGCAGCTTCCGCGCGGAGACCGGCTGCAGCCCCGGCCAGTACGTCGCCGGCGATGCCGCCCTGTTGCATCCCCTTGATCGTGTTTCCAACGGAGTCCACCCATGAGCCTTGCCACCGCCACTCCCGCCCCGGCGCTGCTGTCGCCGACCGACCACGCCCTGGTGCTGATCGACTTCCAGTCGCAGATGGCGTTCGCCACCCACACCATCGACATCTCCGCGCTGCGCAACAACGTGTCGCTGATCGGCAAGGGCGCCAAGGGCTTCAATGTACCGGTCGTGCTGACCACAGTCGCCGAAGCATCGTTCTCCGGGCCGATGTTCCCGGAACTGCCGCAGATCTTCCCTGGCCAGACGGTGTTCGATCGCACCTCGATGAACACCTGGGAAGACCAGCCTGTGATCGATGAGATCAACCGCATCGGCAAGCGCCGTCTGGTCATCGCCGGCCTGTGGACCAGCGTCTGCATCGTCGGCCCGGCGCTGTCGGCGCTGGCGCAGGGCTTCGAGGTGTATGTGATCACCGATGCCTGTGGCGATGTCAGCGAGGAAGCGCACGAGCGTGCGATCACCCGCATGGTGCAGGCCGGCGCGGTGCCGATGACCAGCGTGCAGTACCTGCTCGAACTGCAGCGCGACTGGGCACGGGGTGAAACCTACGACCTGACCACCGGCATTGCGCGCGACCACGCCGGCGGCTACGGCATCGGCATCCAGTACGCCAAGCGGATGTTCGGTGCGCAGGAAGGCGGGCACTGAGCATGGTTGCCGGCCATGGCCTCGACCTGGCCCTGCTGATGCTGCGCGTGGCGGCAGGAGGCTTCCTGCTGCCGCACGCGCTGGGCAAGCTGTTCGGCTGGTTCGGGGGGCCGGGGCTTTCCGGCTTCGCCACCGAGCTGCGCGGTTTCGGGCTGCCGGCAGTGGCACCGTTGCCATTGCTGTTGGCCGTGCTGCAGGTGTTGTCCGGGCTGGCCGTGCTGCTCGGGTGGCAGACCCGCATCGCCGCGCTTGCGGCGGCTGCCTTCATCGGCTTCACCGTGCTGTTGGCCCTGCCCAAGGGCTGGTTCTGGATGCGCGGCGGCAGTGAGTATCCGTTGATGTGGACCACGGTGCTGCTGGCCCTCGCGCTGGCCGGCCCCGGCGCCTGGGCGCTGGACGGCCAACGCTTTCCGGGAGAATTCGCATGAGTCACGATCCCCTCGATCACGGCCGCCGCAACGTGGTGCTGGCCAGCGGCGCCGCTGTTGCGCTCGGCCTGGCAGGTCGCGCCGGTGCCGCACTCGATTCCACTTCCAAGGAGCGTCGCATGAGCACGCTGGTCATCCGCAATGCCCGCATTACCACCCTCGACCCGCGGCAGCCGCATGCGCAGGCGCTGGCTGTACAGGAAGGCCGCATCGTCGCCGTCGGCAGCGACGAGGAGATCATGCGCGGCTGGGGCAATGAAGCGACGCTGATCGACGCGCAGGGCCGGCGCCTGCTGCCCGGCCTCAACGACAGCCATACCCACCTCATCCGTGGTGGCCTGAACTACAACCTGGAACTGCGCTGGGACGGCCTGCGTTCGCTGGGCGATGCCCTGGACATGCTGAAGGCCCAGGTAGACCGCACTCCCGCGCCGCAGTGGGTTCGCGTGGTCGGTGGCTTCACCGCCGCGCAGTTCAACGAGAAGCGCCTGCCGACGCTGCAGGAGCTCAACGACATCGCACCGGATACGCCGGTGTTCCTGCTGCACCTGTATGACCGCGCACTGCTCAACCGCGCCGCGCTGCGCGCCTGCGGCTACACCAAGGACACGCCGGATCCGCCGGGTGGCCAGATCGTGCGCGATTCGCTGGGCAACCCGACCGGACTGCTGCTGGCCAAGCCCAATGCGCTGATTCTGTACGCCACGCTGGCCAAGGGCCCGCGCCTGCCGATCGAATACCAGGCCAACTCGACGCGCCATTTCATGCGCGAACTGAACCGCCTTGGCATCACCTCGGTGATCGACGCCGGCGGTGGCTTCCAGAACTACCCCGAGGACTACCAGGTCATCGAGCAGCTGCATCGCGATGATCAGCTGACGGTGCGCATCGCCTACAACCTGTTCACCCAGAACAAGGGCAGGGAAGTGGATGACTTCCGTGGCTGGAGCGAGATCCTGCAGCCGCGCCAGGGCGATGACCTGCTGCGCCACAACGGCGCGGGCGAGATGCTGGTGTTCTCCGCCGCCGACTTCGAACTGTTCAACGAGCCGCGCCCGGAACTGCCGCCGGAGCTGGAACCGGAACTGCACGACGTGGTGAAGCTGCTGGTCGAGAAGCGCTGGCCGTTCCGCATCCATGCCACCTACGACGAGAGCATCACCCGCATCCTCGATGTGTACGAACAGGTCAACCGCGAGGTGCCGTTCGATGGCCTGCACTGGTTCATCGACCACGCCGAGACCATCACCCCGCGCAACATCGAACGCATCCGCGCGCTGGGCGGCGGCATCGCCGTGCAGCACCGCATGGCCTACCAGGGCGAGGCCTTCGTCGAGCGCTACGGCGTGCAGGCCGCGCGGCATACGCCGCCGGTCAAGCGCATGTTGGCCGAGGGCGTGCCGGTGGGCGCAGGCACCGACGCCACCCGCGTGGCCAGCTACAATCCGTGGGTGGCGTTGTCCTGGCTTGTAACCGGGCGCACCGTGGGCGGGTTGGCCCTGTATGGCGAGGAAAACCTGCTCGAACGCGAGCAGGCGCTGCGCCTGTGGACCCAGGGCAGCGCCTGGTTCTCCGGCGACGAAGCAGTGAAGGGGACATTGAAGGTTGGTCAGCTGGCCGACTTCATTCTGCTTTCGGCCGATTTCTTCCGCGTCGACGACGCGCAGATCGCCGACATCACCAGCCTGCTGACCGTGGTCGGCGGCCGCATCGTGCACGCCGACGGCGATTACGCCGGCCTGGCGCCGCAGCTGCCGCCGGCGATGCCGGACTGGTCGCCGGTCAACCGCTTCGGTGGTTACCACGTTGGCGGTGCCGCCACCGGATTGGCCGCCGCCCATCGCCACCATCACGGTGTGGCCTGCAGTACGCATGGTGCTCACGGTCATGCCGCGCAGCATGCGGCGCCTACCGGTGACCTGACCGCCTTCTGGGGCGCGATGGGATGCTCGTGCTTCGCGTTCTGAGCCTGGCGCTGCTGGCCGCGCCATCGCTGGCGCTGGCCTGCGAGGGGGGCCGCTGCAGCGACGCGGGCGATGGCCGGCTGCAGCTGGACGCATCGCTGCGCCTGCGCGGCCTGTACTACGACCCGACCCGGTTCGGCATCGGCGGCGGCGAAGATGGCTATGGCCTGCTGCGGGCACTGGCCTCGGCCACCTATGTGGAGGACAGCTGGCAGGCAAAGCTGCAGCTGGGCGTGCATGCCGAGAATGGCAAGGCAGGCGGCCCGGGCCGCACCGACCGTGGTGCCTTGGACGTGCAGCAGGCGTACTGGCGCTGGCAGCGCGGTGGCATCCATGTGCAGCTCGGCCGGCAGGAAGCCGGCTATGGCAGCTCGCTGCTCGGCCGGCAGGAAGCCGGCTATGGCAGCTCGCGGCTGTTGTCGGTGCGCGATGGGCCGAACATCCGCCTGGCCTTCGACGGTGCGCGCCTGGGCTGGAAGGGGCGGCTCGGCACGCTTGACCTGATGGCCTTGCGGCCGGTCGAGAACCGGCCGGGTGCCTTTGATGATCGGGGCGAACACGGTGCGCACCTGTGGGGTGCCTACGCCACCGCGGCACGCGGGCAGGGCGAGGGACAATGGGATCTGTACCTGCTGGACTATCGTCGCGACGGTGCGCGCTTTGCGGCAGGCTCGGGAACCGAGCGCCGGCAGACACTCGGTGCGCGCTGGTTCGGCCAGTCAGGACTGCTGGACTGGAACAGTGAGCTGGTGGCGCAGGGCGGTGAACTGCATGCCGCCACCGGCCCCCTCGACATCCGTGCCTGGACGCTGGCCACCGACACCGGCTGGCGCTGGACGGAGCGGCCGCTGCAACCGCGGCTGGGGCTGAAGGCCGACATCGCCAGTGGCGATGGCAAGCTGCACGATCGGCGATTGGGAACCTTCAATGCACTGTTCCCGAAATCGGCGTACTTCAGCGAGGCCAGCCTGCTGGCCCCGGCCAATCTGATGGACCTGCAGCCGACACTGGCCCTGCGCCTGCACGACGCGGTGGCGACGGAGCTGGGCGTACAGATGGCCTGGAAGCATCGTCGTGCCGATGCGGTCTACACCACGCCGGCGCCGCTGGTGGCGTTGCCGGGCAGCGCCGGTGGCGCGCGCCGCATCGGCACCCAGTACAAATCCGAAACCCGCTGGCAGGCCAGCGAACACTGGCAATGGCAGCTGCAGCTGGCCTGGGTCGATGCCGGTCCTGCACTGAAGCAGGCTGGAGGCCAGGACACGCTGTTCGCCTCGATCGTTGGAGCATGGCAATGGTGAACGCAACCGCGTCGCAACACCCCGCACAGGCCGCAGGGGCCTGGTCCCCGCTGAAGATCCAGATGTTCCGTTCGATCTGGCTGGCAATCCTGGCCAGCAACATCGGCACCTGGGTCAACGATGTGGCCGCCGCCTGGGTGATGGCCGAGCGCACCGGTTCGCCGCTGATGGTGGCCCTGGTGCAGTCGGCCACCACGGTGCCGATCGTGCTGCTGGCGCTCGCTGCCGGCACCCTGGCCGACATTGTCGATCGTCGGAAGTACCTGTTGGCGACCCAAGGCTGGATGCTGCTGGTGGCCGCAGCGATGGCTGCGTTGACCGCGATGGACCTGCTGACCCCGCAGTTGCTGGTGCTGCTGACCTTCTGCATGGGCTGCGGTGCGGCGATGGCAATGCCCGCGCAGGCCGCCATCGTCTCCGAACTGGTACCGCAGCCGATGCTGGCCTCGGCGGTGGCGCTGAACTCGATCGGCATCAATATCGCCCGTTCGATCGGCCCGGCCATCGGCGGCGTGATCGTCGCCCAGCTGGGTGCGGTCTGGGCGTTCGGCTTCAATGCCATCACCTTCGCCGCGATGTTGTTCGTGGTGTGGGGTTGGAAGCGCGACCCAAAGCAGTCGAGCTTGCCGCCGGAAGGCTTCGGTGCCGGATTGAAAGCGGGCCTGCGCTACGCCAGCCGTGCCGGACGGCTGCAGGCGGTGCTGATCAAGTCGGTCGGCTTCTTCTTCTTCGCCGCGGCAATGAACGCGCTGTTGCCGGTGGTGGTGCGTGGGCAGATGCAGGGTGGGGCGGGGCAGTACGGCATGCTGCTGGGCTGCATCGGGATCGGCGCAGTGGGCGGTGCGTTGCTGCTGCCGAAGCTGCGCGCACAGATGGATCGCGACCTGCTGGTGCTGCTGGCGACGTTGTCGCTGGCCCTGAGCCTGGTCGGGCTGGCGCTGACCCGCAGCTGGTACGTGCTTCCGGCGGTGATGCTGGTCAATGGATTTGCGTGGATCACCGTGCTGTCGTCACTGCAGATCGCTGCGCAGACTGCGGTTCCGGCATGGGTACGTGCGCGTGCGCTGGCGCTGTACATCATGGTGTTCTCTGCCGGCATGGCCGCCGGCGGCCTGAGCTGGGGCGCGCTCGCTCAGCGCACCTCGCCCGAACTGGCGTTGCTGGTGGCAGCGGCCGGTGCGGTGATCGGTGGGTTGCTGGTATGGCGCGTGCGCATCGCCGGTACCGAAGACCTGAACCTGAGCCCGGCCGGGCACTGGCCGGCACCCGAGCTGTCGGTGCCGGTGTCGAACGATCGAGGCCCGGTGCTGGTCACCATCGAGTACCGCATCGATGATGCTGATCGTGCCGCGTTCCAGGCGCAGATGCGCGCGATGGGATCCATCCGTCGTCGCGATGGTGCAGTGGTCTGGGGCGTAGTCGAAGACGTGGCAACACCGGGGATCCACCTGGAGTATTTCGTGACCCCGTCATGGCTGGAGCACCTTCGCCAGCACGAGCGCATCACCGCCGACGACAAGGCGATCCAGGAAGAACTACGCGGATTGCATCGGGGAGAGCGCGCGCCGGTGGTGCGTCACTTCGTGGGTGGCCATGATCCGCTGCCCGCCTCCGTGCCACATCACCATGCAGACATCTGAGCCGTCGCTGGTAGAGCCGGCCGCTGGCCGGCTGTGCAGGATCGCGATGGATTGATCGGGTTGCCGGCCAGCGGCCGGCACTACCAAAGCGGAGGCGGTTGACCTGCCCGTGGTAGAGCCGGCCGCTGGCCGGCTGTGCAGGATCGCGACGCGTTGATCGGGTTGCCGGCCAGCGGCCGGCACTACCAAAGCGGAGGCGGTTGACCTGCCCGTGGTAGAGCCGGGCGCTGGCCGGCTGTGCAGGATCGCGATGGATTGATCGGGTTGCCGGCCAGCGGCCGGCACTACCGAAGCGGAGGCGGTTGACCTGCCAGGGGTAGAGCCGGCCGCTGGCCGGCTGTGCAGGATCGCGATGGATTGATCGGGTTGCCGGCCAGCGGCCGGCACTACCAAAGCGGAGGCGGTTGACCTGCCCGTGGTAGAGCCGGCCGCTGGACGGCTGTGCAGGATCGCGATGGATTGATCGGG
>NZ_JAHWBI010000003.1:0-587171 GCF_025697425.1 Stenotrophomonas sp. Ps181 | reverse complement strand
GTTGCCGGCCAGCGGCCGGCAGTACCGAAGCGGAGGCGGTTGACCTGCCAGGGGTAGAGCCGGCCGCTGGCCGGCTGTGCAGGATCGCGACGCGTTGATCGGGTTGCCGGCCAGCGGCCGGCACTACCAAAGCGGAGGCGGTTGACCTGCCGGTGGTAGAGCCGGCCGCTGGCCGGCTGTGCAGGATCGCGATGGATTGATCGGGTTGCCGGCCAGCGGCCGGCAGTACCGAAGCGGAGGCGGTTGACCTGCCAGGGGTAGAGCCGGGCGCTGGCCGGCTGTGCAGGATCGCGATGGGTTGATCGGGTTGCCGGCCAGCGGCCGGCAGTACCGAAGCGGAGGCGGTTGACCTGCCAGGGGTAGAGCCGGCCGCTGGCCGGCTGTGCAGGATCGCGACGCGTTGATCGGGTTGCCGGCCAGCGGCCGGCACTACCGAAGGGGCGGCGGCACCGTTGCGGCGCCGCCGCGATACCTCACTTGCGTGCGAACGCCAGCAGGTCGGCGTTGAACTGGTCGGCGTGGGTGATGGTCAGGCCATGCGGCGCACCAGCGTACACCTTCAGTTCGGCATCCTTGATGATCTGCGAGGACAGCTTGGCCGAAGCATCGAACGGCACGATCTGGTCGTCGTCGCCGTGCACGACCAGCGCCGGCACGTCGATCTTCTTCAGGTCCTCGGTGTAGTCCACTTCCGAGAATTCGTGCACGCAGTCGTACTGGCCCTTGACGCCGCCAAGCATGCCCTGCAGCCAGAACGCATCGCGCATGCCCTGGGTGACGCTGTTGCCATCGCGGTTGGCACCAAAGAACGGTGTGGTCAGGTCCTTGAAGAACTGCGAACGGTCGCCGCCGGTGCCCTTTCGGATGCCGTCGAATACTTCCAGCGGGGTGCCGGCCGGATTGCTGGCGGTCTTGAGCATCAGCGGCGGCACGGCGCCGACCAGCACCACCTTGGCTACGCGCTTGCTGCCATGGCGGCCGATGTAGTGCGCCACTTCACCGCCGCCGGTGGAATGGCCGACCAGGATCGCGTCCTTCAGGTCCAGCGCTTCGATCACCGCGGCCAGGTCATCGGCATAGGTGTCCATGTTGTTGCCGTTCCAGGTCTGGCTGGAGCGTCCGTGGCTGCGGCGATCGTGGGCGACCACGCGGAAGCCGTTCTGGCCCATGAACAGCATCTGCGGATCCCAGGCATCGGAAGACAGCGGCCAACCGTGGGCGAACACGATCGGCTGGCCGGTGCCCCAATCCTTGTAGAAGATGCGGGCGCCATCGGCGACGGTGACGAAGTTGCTCATTGCAGGTTCCTTGGCGGAAGGGAGGGAAGGCTTCGGCAGGATGCCGGTGCCTTCGGCAGTACAGCGCAGGCGCAGGCGACCGACTTGCACGGCTGTGCTGGATTGCATCGGATGTGACGCGTATCGCTCTGGCAGGACGGGAGCCGTATGCCGAGGATGAGCGCAGCCCGCCACAGGAACGCACGGATGCCCGCCATGCGATGGTCGCTGATGCTGTGCCTGCTGCTGCCCATGGCAGCGCCGGCACAGACCCATGTCTACAAATGCGTGGATGGACCGCACCCGGTCTACCAGCAGACACCCTGCCAGGGGCGTGCCGCATGGCGCTGGGACGTGCCCGCGGAGCAGTCATTGTCCCGCGGCGCTGTGGCGCCAGCGGCCTCGGCACCGAAGCCATCGCCCCGGCCACGGCGTGCGGCGCGGGCGCACGGTGCGCTGATCACGATCAGCACGGATGCGGCGGCCTGCGAGCGTGCCCGCCGCCAACGCGGGCAGGCGCTGCTCAAGCGTCGGCGCCTGGATTTCGTGCAGCGCCGGCAGCTGGATGACGCGGTCTACGACGCCTGCCAGTGATGCGGTGACCGTGAAGTGCCGAAAACGACAACGGCGCCATAGGGCGCCGTCGCGTGGAGTACCGTGGGTGCAGCTCTCAGCGACCGTCGCTGGCGGCGGCCGGCGCGGGCATGCTGTCCGGCTTGGGCAGGCTCAACTCCGGGTTGCCCTGTTCGGCCTGCAGGATCTGGATGCGGCGCTGCAGGGCGTCCAGCTGGCTGTTGGTGCTCTGCACATCGGTGCTCAGGCTCACGGCCTGTTGCTGGGCCTGCTGCAGGGCTGCGCTGACCTGGGCCGACTGCGCCTGCTGCTGTTCCATTTCCTGCTGCAGGGTGCGCAGGCGTTCCTCGTTGTAGGCCACCAGGCGCTCGGTGTAGCGCTTGCCGGCTTCAAGGCGGGTGGTGTCGATGTAGACCTGGGCCAGCTGTTCGGACTGCTGCGCGAAGGTGCGGTAGACACGCTCGGCGTTGTCCACCGCATCGGTCTTGATCACCCGCCAGAAGTTCTTCTCCTGGAACAGGGCCACGTAGTAGGTCAGGGTGTTGGCGTTGAACAGCAGGCTGGCGCCGTAGTTGCCGTTGTAGGTGGTGCGCAGCTCGGTCAGCTGGCGCGAATCCATCAACTGCTTGAGTTCGTCCACGGTATTGCGCACCACCGGCGCGCTGCGCGCCGGTTCGGCGGCCGCCTCACGGTCGCCACGTGCGGCCATCGCTGCCGGTGCCACCAGCATCATCGCCACGGCCAGCACTGCCGCGCTGCGCGCGTGCCGGGCAAAGACCGCGCCCCCTGAAGTTTCTCGCATGTCTAGACCATCCACGGATGAGTGTGGGTTGAGTTGAAGGTGGTTCCCCGCCGGGAGTCTAGCATGGGTGTGGGCGCCGCCAAGGGCGCCCGTCACGGCTCGATTTCAGTAGACCAGCTGTGCGGCGCTGCACTGGATCGAATGCACGTTGACGTCGGTCCGGCCCAGTTCCAGGCCAAGCACGCTGGCCAGCAGGTTGGTCAGCAGGGTGCCGACGCTGTTGAGCACCGGTCGCAGTGCGGCCAGGATCGGCTTCAGCAGGGTGCACAGCAGTCCGCTGCAGCTGACGCTGCCATCGGGGTTGGTGACACCCGTTCCCCCGGCACCATCGAGAAAGCCCGCCGGTGCAGTCTGGATGTAGGACGCCAGATTGTTGCGCACGCAGCCGTTGTAATCGATCAGGTTGCCGAGCAGGCTGTCGCAGCGGTTGATCAGCAGGCCGCCGACCAGCGAGCCAAGCAGGCCATCGAGCAGGCCCAGGCCCTGGCCGGTGACGGTCGTCCTGTAACCGGCCCACACCGAACCGTCTTCCCAGCAGGTGGTCAGGCCCAGCAGGCAAGGCTTGGGGACGCCATTCTTCACCGTCCAGTTGCCCAGCGGGGCGAGATTGCGTGCCGGATCGCCATCGCGCAGCAGCGGGATGACCTGGTCGACGTTGTAGCGTCCGCCAGTCGGAAAGGCCGCCTGCAGGTAGCGATCGGCCAGCGCCTTGGCCGTGTCGTTGGCGCTCATGCCCTGCTTGGGCGAGCTGAGCATGCCTGACAGCACGCGCAGCAACTCGTTCACCAGCCCCGATACGGCGTCACCAACCGCGAGCGGGTTGATCCGGGTCGAGCCGGTCTCGCCGGCGGCCAGGGTCAGGGCCTGTGTGCTGGTCAGGGCGGGCAGGGTAATCCTGTCGTTGATCAATGGTTGGCCCAGCAGCTTCAGCAGCTGTTCGTCCTGCAGCGTGGCATCGCAGACATTGGCCCTGGAGAAGCGCTGTGCGGGGTCGACATTGCCGACGCAGGCGCGCAGCACCGACGAGTCCACCTGGATCGTGGCCTTGGGTGGACTGCCGCCGCACTGGATGCCGGTCAGTGTGCCCATGCCGTTGGCCACGTCGACGTGCAGCGGCAGGTGCAGGCGCGTGCCGAGCAGGCTCAGCAGCGGCCCCAGCGCGAACAGGTTGTTGCTGTCCACGTCCGCCATCAGCCGGACCTGCGCGTTGTAGGCACGGCTGCCGACACCGCCGATGGCGATCGATGGCGGCTCGACCACGCCGGCCTGGATCCTGATGCCCAGCAGGTCCAGTCCCTTGACCGCCACGCCATTGCCATCGTTGGCGATGGAGATCGCGGTGTTGATCAGGTTGAGCACGTTGATCTGTGACTCCAGTGCGCTGCCGACCGTGCCGTCGGGCGAGACAACTTCGGCAAACAGGCCACCGCCGCCGGACTGGCTGCCAAGCACGATGTTGAGCTTGTTGATGTCCAGCTGGGTGGCAACCAGATCGGACAGGGCGCGCAGCTGCACGCCCACCGTCGAGTCACGGCCGACCACGGTGGCGGTGGCATCGACCAGTTGCGCCAGCGAGATCTTGTTGACCGACAACAGGCGATTGAAGTCGGCCACGCTGAGGTTGGCGCTTACCGGTATGTTGAGCGCTTTCAGCAGGCCGGACGGAGTCACGTTGGCCTGCGCCAGGCCGTCATAGGACAGCACCGTGGCATTGGTGACGTCCAGGCCAACCAGGCGCAGGGTCGACAGCAGTACTGAATCGCCATTGGTCCGCAGCAGCTGCGAGCCGACGGCAAACACCGCGGTGGGTTCGGCGCGGCGCGCCACGGCCTGCACGCTCACGGTGGGCAGGCTGGAACTCTGCCCGAAGAAGGGCAGCACGCTGCGCTCGGCGATCACCTGAACCGCATTGCGTGGATTGCTGGCATCGACGCTGGTGACGAAGCGGGTGCCGGTGCCACGGCTGGCGCTCCAGTTGCCGCAGCGGATCTGCAGGGTGCCTGCGAACCTGTTCTGGGCCAGCGCATTCTGCCGGGCAGCGCTGTTGTCGCTGTTGTCCGGGCTGCACAGCTCCAACCGCTGTGCGCCGGCCAGTGCGGCAAGGTCGGCCACCTTCTGCGCATCACGCTTGGCCCAGAACAGATAGCCGATCTCGATCAGGCCCAGCATGGCCAACAGCGCCAGCATGACCAGCATCATCGTGACCGACATGCCGCCGCGTGCGCGGCTGAAACTGAACTGGCGTGGGCGTTTCATGGCCGACCTCAGCGTCCGGAGGAAGAGGCGTCCCCGGACCGGGCAACATCGGTCTCAAAGAAGTCCGGGATCTCGTGTTCGAAGCTCTTCAGGTAACGCGCATAGCTCAGCGTGGCCTGGTCACCCAGGATCGGCAGGCGCTGGCCGGCCTGCTGCCCGGAGGCCTGCAGGCGGAACAGGTTGCGGGTGGCCTCGCCGCTCTGCATGCGTGTGCGCGGTGTGGCCGGTGGTGCAACGTCGGTTGCGACGGTTGCCGGTTGCGCCCCAGTCACCTCGGCGGATGCGGCCGGTGCGGCCAACTCCACGGTGGGAAGCGGTTCGGCCTGCATCGGCACCGTGGCCGCTGGCGACGCCGAGGGGCCACCAAGCATCCGTCCGGTCAATGGCTGTTGCTGTGCCTGCACGGCACCGGCCACAAGCAGGCAGCACAGCACGGGCAACAGGTGTCGGGTCTGGCGCATCGCGGTCATGGTGTGCTTCCGGTCGGGTGGTCGGTGGCGCTGAAGCGTTCCAGCATCGATGGTGGCAGGCGCTGCGGATCGCGTTGGTCGCGCGGGTCGCGGCGGGGTTCGCCCGCCAGCCGTGCGCCGCCCGATGCACGAGCGCCACTCTCGACGCTGGCCGTATGTGCAGGTGTGGCTGCTTTGGCGGCGGCAGCGGCCTGTCGTTGCTGCAGGCGCGTGCGGATCTGCTGGGCCTGCTGCTGGATGCTTCGGCGCGTTTCTTCGTTGAGGCTGGCCTGTTCCGATAGCCGCTCCGCCGTGGCCTGGTCGCCGCGCAGTACCGCCCAGAGTGCAAGGTTGGCCGTTGCCTTGGCGTTGCCCGGTGAAAGTTCCAGGGCCTTGGCCAGCGGCTCGCGGGCCTGATCGAACTGGCCGGCACGCAGCCGTGCATAGCCCAGGTCGCCCAGGTAGTCGGTGTTCAAGGGCTGCAGCTGCGTGGCGCGCGCCAGCGCCTGTTCGCTGCCGGCGTCGTCGTCGCGGCGTGCAGCGATCAGGCCCAGGCCATGGGCGGCCGCCGCGGCCTGCGGCCCGCTGGACAGCTCGCGATACAGCATGACTGCCGCGTCGGTCTGGCCGGTCTCACGCAGTGCGTCGGCCTGCAGCAGGCGCAGGGCAGGGCGATCACCATAGCGTTGGCGGAAGGCTTCCACATGGGCCAGCGAGGCATACCAGGCGCCCTGCTGCTGCATGCGTTCGATCAGCTCCAGATAGGCGTTGCGGCTGTCCTGCGGAGCGGGTTCCGGCGGCGCAAGGCTGGGCGCCCGAACATACTTCGGTGTGGTCGAGGCGCAGCCACTGGCCAGGGCGGCGAGGGCGACGGCAAGCAGCAGGCGGGAGGTGCGCAGGGCAGGCATCAGGGAGATCCCATCTTGGACAGGGTGGTGGCCAGCGCGACCAGCGCCGGGCCGGCGAGCACCAGCATCAGTGCCGGCAACAGGGTCAGCATCATCACCACGGTCATCTTCACCGAGAGCTTGCCGACCTTTTCCTTCAACGCGTTGCGGCGCTGTTCGCGCAGGCGGATGCTGAACTGGCGCAGCGGCTCCTGCACTGCGCCGCCGTGCGCATGCACCTGCAGGATCAGCTGCATCAGGCTGGCCAGGTCATCATCGGCGTAGACCTCGCTCAGCCGCCGCAATGACTGCGCGCGCGTGCGGCCATGGGTATAGGCCACATTGGCTTCCTGCAGTTCGCCGCCGAGTACCGGCAATGCATCGCGCAGCTTGTCACCCAGCGTCTGCAGGCTCTGGTCCATGCTGAAGCCCACGCCCTGCAGCAGGCGCAGCAGGTCGATCAGCAGGGGCAGCTCGTTCTCGACCGCGCGGCGGCGGCGCTTGACCCACGACGACAGCACGAACTTGGGCAGCAGCAGCCCGGCCGCCAGCGCACCGATCACCACCATCACCTTGGCAAGCCCGTGCGCGCTGCTGAACGCCAGCGCCAGCGCCAGCACCAACAGGGCAAGCAGCAGGCGCAGGCCGAGATAGATGGCGGTGCCACGGCGCGTGTTCCAGCCAGCCAGGTCCAACAGCAGCTTGTCTTCGTTGGCAAGCAGCGCAGCCTCCAGGCGGCCGCCACTGAGCGAGCGCCCGAAGCGCTCGATCCAGCCCAGCGAGTCGCGGCGCGTGGCCTCGGTGTCGCGGCCTTCTTCACGAGGCTGCAGGGCGGTTTTCAGCGTGGCCGAGCTGCGGTGCTCGCGATGGCTGCGCACCCAGCCGGCGATACCGAGCAGGGCGACGCCGGCTGCCAGCACCAGCAGCGAAAGGGCGAACCAGGCGCTGGCGCTCATCGGGCACCTCCGGGGCGGCTGCGGACGGTCATAGCGATTTGGCCAGGCGGTACAGCAGGAACGCCCCGAGCAGTTCCAGGCCCAGTGCGATCAGCAGGATCCTGTGACCGAGCGGGTCGTGCAGCACCGGCTGGAAGAACGCCGGGCTGGAGATCGCCATCAGCACCGCACTGGAGGGTGGCAGCAGCCCCAGCACCCAGGCCGACATCCGTGTTTCCGAGGTGGTGGCCGCCAGTTCCTGCTGGGCCTGTTCCAGGTCGCGCATGAAATCGCCCATGCGTTGCAGGATCTGGTCGGCGCGGCCACCGATGCGCACGCTCACTCCGATCACCACTGCCAGCACCTTCAGTACGTCCATCCGGTACGGCTGCGCGGCCAGGCTCAATGCACGATCCAGGTCCATGCCGCTGCGCGCATAGCGCACCGTGGTGTCGAGCAGGCCGCGCAGTGGCGCGCTGGTCTGCATCGAAGACACCTGGAACGCGGCCTGCAGGCTGTTGCCCAGCGCGGTGAGGCGGACCAGGTTGTCGAGAAAGTCCGGCATTTGGCGCAGCAGCTGCGCGCGCAGCTTGGTGATCCGGCGCATCACCCACAGCCAGCAGCCCAGCAGGTACAGCAGCAGGGTCAGCGGAAACATCCAGGCCGTGCCCAGCCGCATCGCCGCGACGACCGCAAGCGCCAGTCCCGGCACCAGCAGCATCAGTGGCAGCTTCCAGCCCGGCGCAAGGCCTGCGCGCTGCAGGACACCGTCCCACGGCAGTACGCGGGTTCCGGAGCTGGCCGGGCGGGTCGAATCACTGGCCGCCGCAACGGCAGGCCCGGCCGGTACCGCGCCGGCCGCGCTGCCACGCGCCAGTTGTTGCTCGGCATGCTGCAGCGAGGCCTGGCGCTGCTCGCGGTTGCTGGCAGCGCCCCACAGCCAGACCGCCAGCGCTAGCAGCACCGAGATGATGCTCAACACGCCCAGCAGCAGGCCGGTGCCCATGCTCAGAAGTCCCCGTAGAGCGATTCACGCAGTTGCTGGCGGAACGGCTCCAGCTTGTGCGAGTGCGGATGGAAGCCCAGGCCGATCCAGCGGTCGATCTCGCGGCCGGCGGCGTCGATCTGCACCTCGTGGCGGAACATTTCCTGGGTGGTGATCAGGTTGTCACTGACCCCCGTGATCTCGGTGATCGAGACCAGCACCCGGCGTCCGCTGCCCAGCCGCGAGATCTGCACGATGAAGTCGATGGCGCTGGCAATCTGCCGGCGCAGGCTGTCCTCGCTGCCCTGGAAGCCGGCAAAGCCTGCCAGCATCTCGATGCGGTACAGGCAGTCGCGCGGCGTGTTGGCGTGGATGGTGGCCATCGATCCGTCATGGCCGGTGTTCATCGCCTGCAGCATTTCCAGCACTTCCGCGCCACGCACTTCGCCGACCACGATGCGGTCCGGGCGCATGCGCAGACTGTTGCGCACCAGGTCGCGGATGCTGACCGCGCCCTGGCCCTCGGCGCCGCCAATGCGGCTTTCCAGGCGCACTACGTGCGGATGGTTCAGCGAAAGCTCGGCGGTGTCCTCCACGGTGATGACGCGCTCGCTGGGTGGCACGTAGCTGGCCAGCGCGTTCAGCAGCGAGGTCTTGCCGGAACTGGTGCCGCCGGAGACCAGGATGTTGCAGCGGCCCAGCACCATCGCCTTCAGCAGGGCCTGCATCGGTGCGTCGAAGGTGCCCTTGGCGAGCAGTTCGTCGGGGGTGAACGGGTCTTTGCGGAACTTGCGGATGGACACCATCGGCCCGTCCACCGCCAGTGGCGAAATGATCGCGTTGAGGCGGCCGCCGTTGGGCAGGCGCGCATCGACCATCGGATTGGAATCATCCAGCCGACGGCCAAGCGGCGCGAGGATGCGGCGCAGGATGCGCAGCAGGTGGGTGTCATCGGTGAAGCGCTGGGTGGCACGCCGGAGCTGGCCACCCTGCGAAACGTGCACGTCCTTGAAACCGTTGATCAGGATGTCTTCAATGGTGGGGTCGTGGAGCAGGTCGTCCAGCGGGCCGAAACCGGTCAGCTCCTTGACCAGGCCCTCGGCAACCACCTGCATCTCTTCTTCGTTGATCGGGATGCGCCATTCCTGGATGAAGCCCACGGTCTGCACCTGCACCCAGCGGGCGATGGTATCCGGGGCCCAGGAATCGATGTCGATGCGCTCGTCCTCGATGCTGTTGAGCAGGTGCTCATGTGCGGCCGACAGCACCTTCTGGTACTGCTCGGTCTGTGCGAACGGCAGGTGGCCCGGGCTCTCGTGCAGCAGCGGGCGGGCAACGGCATGCGGGAACGGGGTTACCTTGTCTTCCATTGCGATCCACCCAGGGCAAGGGAGAGTCTTTCCCGCAGGCCATGCGGCTGGACCGGGCAGGCAGCCGGGTCCAGCCGCGACACGAGCGGGGCGAGGGCACGCAGGTAGGGATCGCGCGGCGCATCCTGCAGCAGCAGGCGGCCCTGGCTGGCGGCAAGGCGCACACGCGGTCGTTCAGGCAATGTCGCCAGCAACGGCACTTCGAAGCGGCGTGCGATCTGTTCCGGGCTCATGCCGCTGCTGTCGTCGTGGCGGTTGATCACCAGCTGCAGGCGCTTCTCGCGCTCGCGCTGGCCTGCAAGATGCTTCAGCGCCTGGTCCAGCGAGACCAGCGTGGCGATTGACGCATCGGTGACCAGCCAGATCTCGTCTGCCTGGTCCAGCAACAGCGGCGGCAGCTGCCGCAGCGGGCAGCCGCCGGCATCACACAGCACGCTGGCGAACACCCCGCGCAGGCGCTGCAGCAGCGCGCCAGGGTCGGACGGGGGCACGGCATCACTGCCGCCGGCACGGTCCAGCAGCACCAGCCCGGAGTCATGGCGCGCCATCGCGGTGCGTGCGAGGGTGGCGTCGATGCGGCTGGCATTGCGCAGCGCATCCTCGTAGTGGAAGCGGCTGTCGAGATTGAGGTACAGCGCGAGGTCACCGGACGGCTGTGCCAGTTCCATCAACAGGCCGTCCTGCTGCATTGCATCGCCCTGGGCAAGGGCTCGCGTCTGTTGCGCCAGCACCGAAAGATGTGCGGCCAGGGTACTGGTGCCGACCCCTGCGCGCACGCCCAGCAGCACGATCAGGCGCGCCTTGTGCGCGTGCTGCGCCACCGCGGCCGGGCGCGGTGACAGCGCACGCCGCAGGGCCGCCTCGATGCCGGCGTTGTCACTGTCCAGGTCCAGCACATCGCGCAGGCCGGCGCGCAGGGCAATCACCACGCCTTCGACCTGGCCGGCGCTGGTGGCGCCGACCGCGACCAGGGCCAGGTCCGGCTGGGTCTGCTGCAGCTGCTGTGCCAGTACGCTCGAGGCAGCCGCGTGCTCGGGCCGGAAGTCAAGCAGCACCAGGCTCTGCGGGCCGCGTTGCAGGTCCTGCGCCGACGTCGGCGCACTGCTGTCCTGCCAGTGCAGGGTGGTGGTCGGCGGCAGCTTGGCGGCCAGCCGGGGCAGCAGTTCGCGGTCGATGCCGTACAGGACCAGGTTCATCGGCGGTCCTTGCGGATGCAGCGGCTGGGCGGTGGCGTAGGGCATGGGCGTGGTTCCGCAGGCGTCATGGAAGTCAGCGCGAGAAGCCGGGTACCGGGTCCTGGCTGACCGGCCCCAGCAACCACGCCCCCCATTCGGGAAGATGCGGCTTGGCTTCGCGCTCGCCAGGCAGCTGCAGTTCGGTGTTGCGTGCCAGCGGCTGCACCAGACGCGGGGTGACGATGATCACCAGCTCCTTGTCCTGGCGCTTGTAGTCGAAGTTGCGGAAGAACGAACCAATGATCGGCAGGTCGCCCAGCAGTGGAATCTTGTTGACGTTGGAAACGATGTTGGAGCTGACCAGGCCACCGATGACGAAGCTCTCGCCATCGCCCAGCTCGACCGTGGTATCGGCGCGACGGGTGGTGATCGAGGGAATCTGCACGTTGTTGAGCACGATCGCGTTGCTGTAGTCCAGGTCGCTCGCCTCCGGCGCCACCTTCAGCGCGATCCGGTTCGGCGCCAGCACCGTTGGGGTCACGGTCAGGCCGATGCCGAAGGGCTTGTAGGTGATGGTGGTGGTGCCAAGCCCCTGCGGCTCCAGGATCGGCAGCTCGCCACCGGCCAGGAAGCTGGCGCTTTGGCCGGACAGTGCCACCAGCGTCGGCTCGGCCAGCACGCGGGCCATGCCATTGCTCTGCAGCAGTTCGACATCGGCGTTCCACAGTCCCTTGGTCGAGCCGAACACCAGCCGGAACGCCGAGGAAATCGGCGACACGGCTTCGTTGCTGCTGTTGCCTTCCTTCATGCCGGGCAGCAGGCCGGTATTGCCGGGCAGGCCAGTGCCGGGCCGCGCGAAGCCATAGGCGAAGCCGCCGTTGCGGTTCTGGAAGTTGATGCCGATCTGCTTCATCGCGGTCTTGTTGAACTCGACCACCTTGACCTCGACCTGGACCACGCCACCACTGTTGATGGTGGACGCATCGGCAAGCATGCCATCCTTGCCCAGCGCCATCGCCGCAGTGCGCTGTTCCTGCATGTGAGTGAGCATGCTGTCGGTGCTTCCCTGCAGGAGGCCCTGCTGGTCCTGCTGGGTGAACACCAGACCGGTGCTGCCGGTGCTGGCGGCGCCCTGTACGGCGCTCTGCACCCGTACCGTCAACCGCTGGGGCTCGGCCTGTCTGCGGTGCCACAGCAGCAGGGTGGTGGTGCCGGGCATCTTGCCGACCAGCAGCGCCTGGCGCTGCCCGCGCAGCATCACGATGTCGGCCACACCCGGGTCGGCAATGGCCACACGCTCCAGGTCGGCCGGCAGGTTCCAGGGACGCTGCTCGCGCGCCTGCAGCACCAGGTCATCGGCGGCCACGCTCGTTGCCGGCGCCAGCAGCACCAGCAGCAGGGCCAGCCAGCGCTGGCGGAGGGAGAGGCGTGGACGGCGGCGACGTTCGGTCATGGATGCACTCGATGCAGGTCAAAGGGAGGCACGGGATGTGGGACTGTCGCCGCGGATGATCTCGATCCCCGACGCGCGCGGTGCACTGCGACGTGGCGCCGACGCGCGCGCCGGTGCGTCCGGGGTGCTGCGTGGCGGTGCACTGCCACGTCCGGCCAGCGCGTCGCCGTCGAGACCAGCAAAAGCGTGGTTCTCCGGCCGCTGCAGGGCGAGCTGCTGTTCGGCGTCGAGCCCACGCAGCGGGTCGATCACTCCGCGCGATTGCGGGAACAACGCCAGGTCGGGCAGGCCGGTATCGGCGGGATTGCGCAGGGCCAGGAAAAGTTTGCCCTGCTGCGCACCCAGCAGCAGCCGGTTGGCGTCGGCCACCGGTACCGCAAGTACCGCGCTGCGTGCGGGTTGCGGCGCTTCATTGCTGCTGCTGTGCGTGCTGCCACTTCCGGTGATGTCGGCTGCGCGCGGGTCGTTGCGGGTGTCGGCCCCGCTGTCGGAAGCAGTCTCTGTGGCCACCGGCACAATGTCCTGCTGGCCATAGCTCAGGACGCGCAGGCGCGACAGCAGCAGGCGCGTCTGCGCGGCTTCGCCAGGGCCGTTGATGTTGGGCTGGGCGTTGCGCAGGTTGAGGAAGACGTCGACGAAATCACCGGGAAGGATGCGGTTGCCGGCACCGACCAGTTCGTCCACGGGCACGGCCAGTGCACGCTCGCCCGGCCGCAGCTGCAGCGAGAAGCCCTGAGCCAGTGCGCTGCTGTTGATCACACTGCCTTCGGCAATGTCCTGCACCGGCACCTTGCCGGTCACGGCGGCAATGCTGGCAGCGGCACCGGGGACGGGTGAGGTGCGCTGGGCCAGGCGCAGGCCGTTGGCGCTGATCGGCTCGCCCGCAGGCAGGCGTGCCACGGCTTCGACCACGGTGATCGCCTGCGTCTCGTTGTGAGCGACTGGCGCGACGGTTGCAGGTGCGGCGGGTTTGCGCCCGATCATGAAGGCGATCACCGCCAGCAGCACGGCCAGGCCGATCAGGGCGACGGCAGCGATGCGGGTCAACTTGAGCATGGAACCGTCTCCAAAGTACCGATCATCAATTGCCGCTGCCGAGATCGAGCTGCGCGACCGCGACGCTGCGGATGGGGGCCTGCATCACCCACTTGTAGAGGGTGGCGGTGCCGGGCAGGAAGGGATGGCTGGCATAGTCGTAGCTGACCGTCACGGTCATGCACTGGGCCGTGGGCAGACCGGCGCAGGGCGCCTGTGCCGACACCACGATGGCGTTGCTGCCCCCCGCGCTGCAATCCACGTTCTGCTTGGAAAACTGCAGCAACCATTGCATCGAGGTGCGTGCGGCGACGCAGGCGGCGGTGCGTCGTTCGCTGGCGGTGCCGTAGCGCAGCGAGGCGCGCGCGCCTTCGGCCGAGGCGGTGGCCAGGGTCTGCTGCGCCGCCATGATCATCACCCCGGAGAAGGTGAACAGCAGCAGCGGCAACAGGCCGAGCATCAGCATCAGGGCGAACTCGATGCTGGCGACACCGCGTTGCAGGCGTGGGCTGCGGATGTTCATGGTGCACCTCCGTAGATGCTGGCCAGCACCCAGCCGATGGCGGCCAGTGCCAGGTAGGCTGCATAGGGAATGCCACGTCGTCCCTGGCGGGCGGCCTGCATGTCACGCAGCACCGGATGCGCCTGCCACTGCGTGCTGGTGCGATTGACCTGCATCTGCAGGTGACCGGGCAGCAGCACGCCCAGGTGGCGACCGGCCAGCACCAGTACGGCATGCAACCCGGCCGCGAGGCTCGCGAACAGCCAGACCGGCAGCAGTGCCTGCCAGCCCAGCATCAGGCCCACCACGGCGAAGAACTTCACGTCCCCGGCGCCCATCCAGCGCAGGGCATGGAACGGCAGCAGCGCCAACAGGCCGATCACCGCGCCGGCAAGGTGGGGCAGCCACGGCTGGCGCGGCGCACTGAACTGGCCGACGGCGATCACCGCAGTGGCGATCACGCATGCGGCGACCAGCCAGGTGTTGGGCACCCGTCGGGCATACAGATCACTGATCGCGATCCGCAGGCACACGCCGATGGCCAACAATCCCAGCACTGTCATCGCACACTCCATCGTCCGTCACCGGACGGTCTTCGCCTGGTTCCATGCGCCCCGCCGTCGCGGCCCTGCCGGCCGCGCGCGGTCGCCGCTCAGGTCGTCGAGCCCGACGCCTTGGTGGCCAGTGCGGAGAGGTTCTTGAACAGCGTTTCGAAGAACCCCTTGATCTGGTCGTTGCCGACCGCAATCAGGACGCCTGCGATGACGGCAGCCAGCAGCCCGTACTCGAGCGCGGTGACGCCGTCTTCTTCCTTCAGGAATTTGCGGATCGATGCGTTCATGACCAATGTCTCCCTCTACCTGTCTGCGGATGCAGTACACCTGCGTTGGGCGGTGGCCCGGCTCCGCCGGGATCGTCCGTGGGCCTCCGCGCGTCCTGGCGGAGGAGGCACGGCGGGATAGGCCCGCTGTGCTCAAGCAGGGTGATCGTTTCCAGGCGGGACATTGGCCGCATGGTCGCGACCGGACGGCCCGGGGCCGGTGGTCGAGGCATCCAATGATGCGTGCGTGGTCATGCTGTCCCCCTGGGTGCGGCCAGATCAGATGGCCCGATCACCGTAATGTCGACTTTGCCTGAATGGCGGTTGGCTGCAACCGGAACCTATATGCAAATTCGGCAGAAACCCCGGAAGCCTGAAAATTCCAGATGGTTTCTGTGACGAAAATCCGTTCGCAGGCAAAACGATTCATTGTCGTGCAGATAATGTGATTCGCTTTCCAGGTCCATGCGAAAACCGTGCCACCTGCTCAGACATTTTCTTCACTTGTGTATCCCTTTTCATCATTCCGGGCCGCGGGTTTACCTTTGCCGATTATTGGGCATACTCGCATTCAAGCTCTTGCATTGATTTGTACGATCGCATCGACGCCGGCGCCGCCGGCGCCGCCGGCGTGGCAACGGAAATGGATTCTGGATCGTTGCGTGCCCTGTCAGGCAGTGGGGGCCGCAGCGGATGGCGGATCAACGGGGGGACAACACTGTCATGGTCGATGGTGGGGTAGAGGACAGCGACGACAGCGGCCTTCGGTCGATAGACCTGGCCACGCTGAGCGGCGTGCTTCGCGTCTGTGATGTCGAACTGCTGCTGCTGGATGGCAACGGGCCACGGGCAGCGTTCGCTTCGCGCGTGCACGAGGAAGCCCTGTTCTGCAGCATCAGCTGCGGCTTCCATTGCCGTGGCCGTTTCATGCTCCCGCCGGACTGGGCGATGCTGGGGTACCTGCAGGCCACCGATGAAACGATGAGCTGGTGCCACGGCGTGCCGCTCACGCCGGGCATGGCGCTGACGATCATGCCGGAGGGCATCAGTGAGTTCACCCTGAGCCCGGGCACGCACATGACCCTGATGCTGGTGCCGGTGGCCCGCGTCCAGCGCAAGCTGACCGAACTGAGCCTGCGCAGCACGCCACCTGCTGGCCAGGCACTTTCGCTGTTCAACCTGGCCAGCGATGCCACGCCGCTGGCACGCCATTACCAGCAGCTGCACCTGCAGCTGGGACAGGGCGCAGGCCTGCAGCCGGACGAGACCGAGAACCTGCTGCATGAGCATGTGCAGGCCCTGCTGGGCGCCGGTGCGGCGGATCGACCGGGCTGCACCCGTGCGCGGCGCACGCATTATCTGATCGCGCAGCGTGCAGAGAACTTCATGCGGCTCAACCTGCGTCGCAATATCTACATGAACGAGATCTGCGATGCCGCCGGCGTCAGCGAGCGCGGCCTGCGCTATGCGTTCGAGGACCTGTTTGGAACCTCGCCGAACCGCTACCTCTCGATGCTGCGCCTGTGCGCGGCCTGCCGCAGCCTGTCGATGGCAGACTCCAGCCGTCGCTCGGTGAAGGCGATCGCCCTGAGCTGCGGGCTGTGGGATCTTTCGCGGTTCGCCGACAATTACCGCAAGGTATTCGGCGAACTGCCGCGCGACACCCTGATGCGCGCACCCGCGCAGATCGGCCAACCGGCCTGATCCAGGCCGGGCAAGGGTTTTTGCGGTGTTTATGCCGGAATTGCGTATCCGCTTGCCGATCGTGTTGCCGCTTATGCATAGCCGGCTGCCGATTCCGGCCGTGGATTTGCCGGAATGCGTGATTGCCGTGCCGGATTGAAGTGCACCGCCCTCGTTGCAACCGCTGAAATGTCAGTCACCTGCCTAGCGGCAAGTCCACTGACATTCCAGTTGTTCGCCTACGGGGGAAATGCTCATGAACCGCATCTACCGGCGTGTATGGAACCGCCAGCTCAATGCTCTGGTTGTGGCCTCGGAACTGGCCACCGGCGACAGCGGCGGCAGCGCTGCACGCGATCCGCGCGCCTTCCTGCTGATGCCCACCGCCCTGGCCCTGGCACTGCTGTGCGCGCTGGCCAGCGGCCACGCAGGGGCCTCGGAAACCAATCAATCGCTGCGTGACCTGCAGGCACTCGCGGCAAAGTATGCGCAGCCGATGCCGGTCAAGGTTGACGCGGAAGTGGCCCTGGCTGCCGCCGCGCGACAGGCGCAGAACAGCCCCGCAATCAGTGCGGATGCTCGTCTGGGCCTGCAGTTGAACACCACGTCGCTGCCGGTGGTACCTGACGTGTTGCCGGCCACCGTGCAGGTGAAGCTGGCAGCGAACACCGTGCCGAAGCAGGTGGCCGTGCCGGCGCTGGCGGCTGATGTCCGCGCCAATGTTGGCGTGGGCAGCACCGCGGCCAGGGCGGCACAGGTGGATGCATCGCTGGCTGCGCATGTTGCGCCCGGCGCGGATGCGCCGCTGGGCGTCGCTGCCGATGCGCGCGCCAGGGCAAAGGTCGGCATCGCTGGCCGCCAGGTCGCTTCGATCGATACGGGTGCCCAGGCGGCCGCCGGCCTCAGCGGTGCAGCCGTGGGATCACTGCCTGGGCTGAAAGCCACCGTCGATGGCAAGGCCGACACGCATCTGGCGGTCGCTGGCCATCCCATCGAAGGGCAAGGCCAGGCCAGGGCGACGGCGGCAGTCACGCTGCCGGCCAAGGAAGAACTGCCGGGTGAAACCCATGATCGTGCCATCAGTGCCGCGTTCGATGCCGGCATCGCCGGCAAGGTGCGCGTGCAGGCGCCAGACGGCCAGGAGGTAGTGGCCGATCGCAACCTGAAGCTGGCCGGACAGGCGACCGTAGCGGCGCAGCACAGCGCACTGGGCGTCGGCAACCTGGTCGGCGGTGCGGTGGGTGCTGTCGGCGGGACGCTTCACGGTGCTGCGGGTGCGGTTGGTAGCGCGGTGGGTGGCGCGCTGAACGGCACTGTTGGCACGGTTGGCGGTGCAGTGGGCGGCACGCTCAACAACACGGTAGGCGCAGTCGGTGGTGCAGTTGGCGGTGCTCTGAACGGCACAGTCGGCACGGTTGGCGGCGCAGTCGGTGGCGCGCTGAACGGTACTGTCGGTACCGTTGGCGGTGCACTCAACGGCACCGTTGGCCAGGTCGGCAGTGCAGTGGGCGGCACGCTCAACAACACGGTCGGCGCAGTCGGTGGCGCAGTCGGCGGTGCTCTGAACGGTACTGCTGGTACCGTCGGCAGTGCGGTGGGCGGCGCGCTCGACGCCACAGTTGGCCAGGTTGGCGGCGCAGTGGACGGTGCTCTGAACGGCACTGTCGGTACCGTTGGAAGTGCAGTGGGTGGCGCACTGAACGGCACCGTTGGCCAGGTCGGCAGCGCAGTGGGCGGCACGCTCAACAACACCGTCGCCACGGTCGGCGGCGCCGTGGGCGGCGTTCTCAACGGCACCGCCGGCAGCCCCACCGGCGACCTGGGCGGCGTGCTGGGCAGCACGCTGGGCAGTGTCGGAAGCGCGGTGGGCAACCTGCTCAACGGCAATCTCAATGGCACCATCGGCAACCTGGGCAGCGCCGTGGGTGGCCTGGTGGGAGGCACGCTGGGCAGCCTCGGCCTGACCCAACCTTCGGCGATTCCGCCAACCAGTCCGAAGGCGCCGGCGCCGGCCGACCCGAATGCTGGGCTGATCATCGGCACCGGTGGCCTGGTCGGCAATGTCGGCCAGCTGATCGGGCCGACCACCACCAGCCTGTTCGGCGGCAACGGTTATCTGAGCAACGGCAATCTCAAGCTCAGCAACGCCAACGTCATGCAGACCTATTCGACGGTCAATGTGCTGGGCCTGCCGGTGGTCAACCTGTCGCCGGTCGGCAGCACGCTCAACGGCCTGGGAGGCGCAGTCACGGGCGGCAGCTCGCACCTGACCCTGATCGGTGGCGTGACGTCCGACAGTTACATCTACAACATCAACAACGGCAATCCCGGTGGCCTGCTGGGCCTCCTTCTGCCAACCGACTCGCCGGCGTGGGCGGCCAAGTGCCTGGACATCGCGCTGGCCGATATTTCCTGCTGGGCGGTCAACGCGGCACAGGACTACCAGGTGTTGATGGGCGATGGCGCCTTCGCCAACGGGTCCAAGGAAGTGGTGATCGGTGCCAATGCACGCCATGAACTGCCGAAGGTCGATGCCAATGTCGCCTTCCCCGGCGATGGCGTGAACGATCCCAGCAATCCGACCGGCGTGCCGACGGCCGACTATGCCGCCCGCATGGGCCACTCGGTCGTCGTCGGTGACAGTGCCGTGGGCACCGCCAACGGACAGACCCTGCTGGGTGCCGAATCCACTTCCAATCAGGCCAACTCGGTCGCGCTGGGTTACCGCTCCGCTGCACTGCGCGGCGCGCAGGCCAGCTACAGCGCCTACGGCCTCACCGCACCGCAGGTCTCGGCCGGCGAAGTGTCGGTGGGCACGGCCGGTGGTGGCGAGCGCCAGATCACCAACCTTGCCGCGGGCAGCGCCAATACCGATGCTGTCAACGTGGCCCAGCTGAAGGGCGCCATCAGTCTGATCGACGATGTGGCCTCCGCAGCGGTCACCTATGACCTGGACGGCTCGGGCAACCCGAACTATCGCCGGGTCACGCTCGGCGCAGGCACCGGCACCACCACCATCGGCAATCTTGCCGCCGGCGCGGTCACCGCCGGCAGCCTGGAGGCGGTCAACGGCGGCCAGTTGGCGGCGACCAACAGTGCCATCGCCAGCTTCTTCGGTGGTCGTGCGGCTTTTGATCCGGCCAGCGGCATCTTTACTGCACCGTTGTTCGAGATCAGCACGATCTCCACTGGCGGTGCCATTGCCAAGGGCCTGTATGAGAATGCCACCGATGCCTTCGCCGCGGTCGATGGCTCGCTGGTCAACCTCAACACGCAGATCACCGACATCCGCAACGGTGGCACCAAGTACCTGCGGGTGAACTCGACCGGTACTGAGGCGGTGGCCAGTGGCACCGATTCGATCGCGGTGGGCACCAATGCGCGGGCGACGGCGGCCAACAGCATCGCGGTCGGTGCCGGCAGCCTGGCCGATCGAGCCAACTCGGTGTCGATCGGTGCCGCTGGCGCAGAGCGTCAGGTCATCAACGTGGCGGCCGGTACCGCGGCCACCGATGCGGTCAACCTGGGCCAGCTGCAGGCCTCGGAGCAGGGCGCCCTGCGCTATGACCTCAACGGCGACGGCAGCGTCAACTACGCAAGTGCCACGCTGGGCCAGAGCGGCACCGCCACCACGCTGCGCAATCTCGGACCGGGCCAGGTCAGTGCCACCAGCGGTGAGGCCATCAACGGTGCCCAGCTGTTTGCCGCCAACCAGGCCGTTGCCACCCACCTCGGCGGTGGCGCGGCGGTCAACGCCAGCGGCGTACTGACCGCGCCGACCTATTCGATCAACAACGTTGCCGCCAACGGCACGATCACCAAGGGCAACTACAACGACGTCGGTACCGCCTTCGACGCGGTCAGCAATTCACTGGCCAATGTGGCCGACCAGACCGGCGAGATCGACAAGCTGGCAGTGAAGTACGACGTCGACGGCAGCGGCAACGTGCTCAACAGCGTGACGCTGACGGGCACCGGCAGCGGCGCGGTGAAGATCACCAATGTGGCCGCCGGCAGCATCCTGGCCGGCAGCAGCGATGCCATCACCGGCGACCAGCTGTTCAGCACCCACAGCACCATCGCCAACTACTTCGGCGGCACCACTGCCTACAACGGCACCACCAACGCGTGGACCGCGCCGACGTTCAGCATCTCCAGCATCGCCACCGATGGCACGTTCACCAGCGGCGACTACAACAACGTCACGGCCGCCTTCACCGCTGTCGACGGCTCGCTGAAGGTCCTCAATCAGCGCATCACCAATGGCGGTGGTGGCAGCGCATACCTGGCGGTCAACTCAACGGCGGCCGCAGCCACTGCAGCCGGTGCGGAAGCGGTGGCGGTCGGTCCGCAGGCCAGTGCAGCCGGTGCCAACAGCGTGGCGGTCGGCAACGGCGCCAGCAGCAGCGCCGGCAACAGCGTGGCGCTGGGCGCCGGTTCGGTCGCCAGCGTCGGTGCACAGAGCGGCTACACCGGCGCCTACGGGCAGACCGGTGCCAGCAACTCGGCCGGTGAGATCTCGGTCGGCAGCACCGGCAGCGAGCGCAAGATCACCCACGTTGCCGACGGCTCGGACACCTACGACGCGACCAATGTCGGCCAGCTGAAGAACGGCGTGAACTACGCCATCGACGAGTCGAAGAAATACACCGACCAGAAGATCCAGAACATCACCAACGTGGCCGGCAGCTTCCGCGCCAACAACACCAACAACCTGGCCGATCCGTCCGCCAGCGGCGCCAACTCGGCCGCCGGTGGTGCAGGCTCCACTGCCGCCGGTGCCAACTCGACCGCGCTGGGCAATGGTTCGCAGGCGCAGGCCGACAACTCGGTGGCATTGGGTGCGGGTTCGGTGGCGAACCGGGCCAATACGGTCTCGGTGGGCGCCAGCGGTGCCGAGCGCCAGGTGGTCAACGTGGCCGACGGCTCGCAGGCCACCGATGCGGTCAACGTGCGCCAGCTGCAGGCCTCGCAGCAGGGCACCATCCGCTACGACACCACGGTCAACGGTGCGACCAACTACAACAGCGTCACGCTGGGATCCACCAGCAGCGGCCCGACCACGGTGCGCAACGTCGCCGCCGGTACTGCTGGCACCGATGCCGTCAATGTCGACCAGCTGAAGTCGGGCATGGCGCAGACCCTGGACTGGTCCAAGGCCTACACCGACGAGCGCATGGGCGGCTTCGAGCGCGACCTGCGCAAGACCGACAACCGTGCCTCGGCCGGTATCGCCTCGGCGATGGCCACCGCGGCGCTGCCGCAGCCCAGCGAGGCGGGCCGCAGCATGGCCTCGATCGCGGCTGGCAGCTACAACGGCGAATCGGGCGTGGCGCTCGGCATCTCCGGTGTCTCCGAAGGCGGCCGCTGGATCTACAAGTTCAGCGGTTCGACCAACAGCCGTGGCGAGGCCGGTGTGGCCGTCGGTGCCGGCATCCAGTGGTGATCCCCGCCGCCGGGCCGCACCCGCGGCCCGGTATCGCGGAAACGTCTACAGGGGGAATGACATGAAACAGCATCGCATCGCCCGCGCCGGCCAATGTGCCGCTACGCTGGGCCTGATCCTGGGGATGGGCCTGCTGGCCGCCTGCCGCAGCCATGCGCCGGCCGCCGATGGTCCTGCCGGAGCCACCGCTGTGCACTTCCCGGAGGCCTCCAAGGCCTCGCTGAAGGAAGGCATCTATCCCGACGTCGCCGACCTGCGCCGGTTCGCGCCGGGCATGAGCAAGCGGCAGCTGTACACGCTGCTGGGCACGCCGCACTTCAATGAAGGCATGTGGGGCGTGCGCGAGTGGAACTACCTGTTCAACTTCCGCACCGCGCAGGGCGCGGAGTACTTCACCTGCCAGTTCCAGGTGCGCTTCGACAGCAAGGGCATCGCGCAGGGCGGGTATTGGAAGCCGGAATCGTGCGCGGCCGTGCTCGAACCGCCGCGGCTACCGGCGCCGCTGGCACCGGCACCGCTGCCGGAACAGCCGCTGCGGCTGTCGGCCGACGCGCTGTTCGGCTTCGACAGCGCGGTGCTCAGCGCCGAAGGCCAGCAGGCGGTGCAGGGCATCCTGGCGCAGGTACGCGAGGCCGCGCAGGTGCAGTCGATCAGGGTAACCGGCTACACCGACCGCATCGGCAGCGCCAGCTACAACCAGGCACTGTCGCAGCGCCGCGCCGATGCCGTGCGCAACGCGCTGGTGCAGGGGGGCGTGCCTGCAGCCAGCATCAGTGCCGAAGGACGCGGCGCGGCCGAGCCGATCGTGCAGTGTGAACAGCGCAACCGGCGCGAGCTGATTGCCTGCCTGGCGCCGAACCGGCGCGTGCAGATCGCCGGGATGGCCCAGCCACATTGACCTTCCTGCGCCGGGGCGGTGTCCCGGCATCCCGAGTCCCCCCTGACCGCCGGCAGGCGTGGCAACGTCTCCCCCGTCGTCCACGCCTGCCTGCGGCTCAGGTTTTCAAACGGTGCACGCGATGAATGCCCAATTCCTGCCCCTCTCCATGAAGACGGAAGCTACGCTCAGCGTGTACGGCCAGCTCGGCAACCATGCCGTGGTGCGCATCCCCGGTCGGCGACTGCCAGGCCTGATCCTGCAGGCCGACACCGTGGCGGGGTTCCTGGCCCAGCTGCAGGAAGCCCAGGCCTGCCTGCGCAGTGGCCGCGCGCAGCGCACCGATGCCGAGCTGGACATGCTGATCGACGTGCTGCAGCAGTGGTACGCCCTGATCGAATCGCGCCTGGCCGACGCCGGCGAGACGCTCTAGCAAAAAAAGGGACGGAGGGGATTAAGTCGTTTCCGGCACAACCGGGGCATATGCGACTTAATCCCCTCCGTCCCCTTTTCTCAAGCGCGGGCGCGGATCAGCCAACAGGCGGCATCCACACGAACGCGGTCACCTTCGATGAACGGCGCGAATGCTGCCAATGCTTTTTCGCGAAGCACTGCGGCGCGGGCTTCCGGCATCGATCGCAGGGCCAGTCCCAACGGTCCCAGGTGGCCGACATAGGTCGGCAGGTCTTCGCGGGTGAGCGAGCAGGGCAGGTCCACCGCAACAACCTCCACGTCATTCCAGCCGGCATTCTGCAGCAGGTGCTGCACGCGCTCGCCATCGGCAAAGGCGAACTGGCCCGGTGCGCCGGGTACGCGGGGTGGGAGATCCAGTGCATCGCCGATGGCGCGCTCGGCCGTGGTCATGAATGGATTTTCATCGGCACTGCGCCAGGCGATGAAGCGCAGCCCAGCGCCGGGTGTCGTGGCACGATGCAGGTTGGCGAACGCGGCCTGGTTGTCCTCGAAGAACATGACGCCCAGCCGCGACTGGATCCAGTCGAAGTGCGCCGGCGGCAGCGGATGGCGCTGCGCGTCTGCCACGATGAAGTCCGCGTCCAGTCCCGCAGCCTCGGCGCGCTGGCGGGCCAGCGCCAGCATCGGCGCGGAGATGTCCAGGCCAGTGCAATGTGCCGCTGGGCGCGCTGCGGCCGCGGCCAGCAGGCTGGCGCCGGTGCCGCAGCCGATGTCGAGCAGTTTTGTCACGGTCTCAGGAAGTTCGGTGACCAGCAGGTCGGCCATCGGGTGGAACAGGCCGTCAAGAACAGCCTGCTGCGCAACCCACGCTTGGCCGCCAGGGCCGTTCCACAGGGCGTTCTGATCGATGGGAGATGTGCTTGCCATGGCCTTGCTTCGTCGGGTAGTTGCCCATAGCTTGGTGTTTGAAGGTCACTTGAGGTCAAGCCCGTGCGTGAACTGGATATCGGCGAGGTGGTCAAGCGCAGTGGCGTGCCGGCCTCCACCCTGCGTTACTACGAACAGCTGGGGTTGTTGCAGGCGCTGGGGCGCCGCGGCCTGCGCCGGCAGTACGACGAGCGGGTGCTGGAACGGCTGGCCTTGATCGGCCTTGGCCAGGCGGCCGGCCTTTCGCTGCAGCAGATTGGTGCATCACTGCCGTCGCAGCATGGACGCATCTCGCTGGACCGCGAGGCACTGCTGGCGCAGGCCGACGTGCTGCAGCGGCAGATCACCCGGTTGCAGCGGGTGCGCCGTCAGCTGCAACGCGCGGCGGCATGCCCGCGGGCGGAGGATGCCCGGTCGTGCGGTTCGTTCCGGAAACTGTTGCGCGCGCAGCAGCGGATGAGGGGATGAGAGAAGAGCCTCCACGCCCCGCGTGGATCAATCAATCGCGGGTGCTGACTTCCCAGGTGGCATGCAGCACGCCCGGCACCTGTTCCATCCGTGCCAGCACCACGTCCAGTTCATCGGCACTTACGGCCGTACTGACCAGCACCGCGATCACATCGGTAGGCGCGTCGGCATGCTCGACCACCTGCACATCACCCACCGGGTACTGCGCCGCTTCCAGCGCATCGACCAGGCGCTCGCGCACCCGCGGTACGGCGTCGGCATCCACGCTCAGGCGCACCTCGTAGGTGGCTTCAGTCGCTGCCTCGTTGATCGGAATGCGGTTGATGGCATTCACCAACGGCCGCAGCAGGGTGTTGCCGGCGATGATCAGCACGGTCAGCAGCACGCCCTCGGCCAGCATGTCCGCGCCGGTGCAGCTGCCGACCGCTGCCGAGCACCACAGGGTGGCGGCGGTGTTCAGGCCACGCACGTTCATGCCTTCCTTCATGATCACGCCGGCGCCGAGGAAGCCGACACCGGAGACCACGTAGGAGATCACCCGCACCGCCTCGGCACTGCCGGCGATACGCATGCCCAGGTCGACGAAGGCGGCGGCGCCGACTGCCACCAGCACGTTGGTGCGCAGGCCGGCGGTGCGTTGCCGGTACTGGCGCTCGGCACCGATCAACGTACCCAGCACGAAGGCGGCCAGCAGGCTGACCACGGTGTCGGCGAAAGGACCGGCCTGGAAGGTCTCAAGGAAGCGCATGGCCGGAGTCTACCCGGTCGAGGTGACAGTAGATCCACGCCATGCGTGGATACCCGGAAGTGCCAGAAGCGACTTAATCCCCTCCGTCCCCTTTTTGTCGGGTCAGTCGGTGTCGTCGACGCGCTCGCCCATCAGTTCGCGCTGGCGCTTGTCCAGTTCCTCGGCATAGCGCTTGCGTACGAAGGCTTCGGACACCACGCCCAGGACCTGGCCGTCAGCGGCGACCACCGCCAGTTCGTCGGCCTGGGTCTGGTCGAAGCGCTGCATCACGCTGACCACGTCCGCAGACGGCGACAGCGATACGTCCCGGTTCTCGGCCAGCTCGCCGATCACGGTCTCCAGCTTCACGCCGTCGCCGTAGACGCGCGGGATCTGTACGATGCCGGCGTAGTGCCCCTCGCTGTCGATCAGGATCACCCGGCTGCCCGAGCCCAGTGGGAAGCGCTGGCGGAACGCGGCGGCATCGATATCGCCCGGCGCGGTGGCCACGCCCTTGCGCATCAGCCGGCCGGCGCTGAGGTTCTGTACCCAGCCCACGTCGCGGGCACTCTTGATGGTCTCCCCGCGCAGGTGCATGCGCCAGGTCGAGAACGAGTAGCCGAACCACTGCCGTACCAGCGTGCTGGAGACCAGCACCGCACTCATCACCACGCTGGTCAGCAGGAAGTCGTGGGTGCCTTCCAGCACCAGCATGGCCATGGTCATCGGCGCGCCCACCACGGCGGCGGCCAGCGCGGCCATGCCGGCCAGCGCGGCGGAGGTGGCGTCGATTACCGGCACGCCGGTGGCCATGCCCAGCAGGCCAGCGAACAGCGCGCCGACCAGGGTACCCATGAACAGCGAGGCGAAGAACAGGCCGCCGCGGAAGCCGAACCCCAGCGAGATGCCCGAGGCCAGGCACTTCAGGGTCAGCAGGCCGCCGATCCAGATCAGCGGCAGATGCGTGGTCAGGTCCAGGTGCAGGGCGCCATGGCCGGACGACAGCACCTGCGGGCTGGCCAGGGCCAGCGGAATCAGCAGCAGGCCGCCCACCACCGGCCGACCCCAGGCAGGCAGCGGGCTGCGCTTGACCGTGCCCTCGATCGAGGCGATCAGCCGCATGATGACAATACCGACCATCGCGCAGCAGCAGCCGAGCAGGCCGTAGATGGCGTAGTCGGCGGCGCGCACGTCGATGGTCGAAGCGGCCGGCAGCAGGTAGGCCTCGATGCCGGCCTGGTCGGCCACGAAGGCGCCGGCCAGGGCGGCCACTGCCACCGGCGCCAGTGCGGCCGGCGTGTAGGCGCCGATGACGATCTCGAAGGCGTAGAACGCACCGGCCAATGGCGCACCGAAGGCGGCGGCAATGGCACCGGCGGCGCCGGCACCGACCAGGATGCGCACGTCGTTGCGGCGCAGGCGCATCACCCGGCCCAGCTGCGAGCCAGTGCCGGCCCCCATCTGCGTATACGAAGCTTCCAGCCCGACCGAGGCGCCGCAACCATTGGACAGCAGGGTCTGGGTCAGCACGATCAGGTTGTCGCGCATCGACATGCGGCCGCCGTGCAGGGCATTGGCTTCCACCGCATCGAGCAGGGGGCGTTTGAGCCGGGTCGCGGCCAGGCTGACCAGGCCGACCAGCAGGCCACCCAGCGGCAGCACCAGCAGCGCGGTCCATGTCAGCGAGGGCAGGGAGCTCAGGCGCATGCCGTCGTCCAGCCCATACAGCGTGCCCTGCAGCCAGCGTGCGATGCCGGACTGCAGCAAGGTCAGGTAGCCGGCAAGCAGGCCGACCAGCAGGGCAAGCGCGATGAACCACAGGTCGCTGCCGCGCAGCCGCAGGCGCAGGCCCTGGAAGGCCGAATGCAGGCGCGATGGCGAAACAGGCAGTGACATGGTGGCGGCATGATACGCCGCCACCGTGATCGTCACCGTCACTGCATCGGGCGGTTACCGCTTCAGAAGCGGTAGCGGCCCTGCACGTAGAAGGTGCGCGGTGCGGCCACCATGCGGCCGGCGTTGCCATCGACGTTGCGGGTGTACCAGCGCTTGTCGGCCAGGTTGTTCACGCCCATCGCGATCTCGCTGTCACCCAGGCCCGGCACCTGCCAGGCCACCTGCGCGTTCCACAGGCGCACGCCCGGCACGCGGCCCACGCGCGCATCGGCGGTTTCTTCCCAGGTGTTGGCGGCATCGGAGAACTGGCCGCTCTGGTGGGTGCTGGAGACATTGAAGGTCCACCCGGCGAGCGTGTAGCGGGCGCCGACGCTGTCGGTGTCGCGGGAGTAGAACGGCACGTCCAGGCCACGGTTGTCACCGGACTGCTGGATCGCCTTGGTCCAGGTGTAGTTGGCGTACAGCTCCAGCCCGGCCAGCGCACTGTCCTCGGCGAAGTGGTACTCCAGCGCGCTCTCCACGCCCTTGTGGTCGGTGGCGCCGATGTTCTGGAAGGTTGGCGGGGTGATGCCCGGCACCTGCAGGATCTGGTTGTCGAAGCGCATCTTGAACACGGTCACTTCCGCGCGCAGTGCGCCGTCCTGCCAGCGCGCACCCAGCTCGGTGGTCCTGGCCACTTCCGGATTCAGCGGGTTGTTGGCCGTCTGCGAATTGAGCTGGATGTTCTGCACGGGCCCGAACGAGGTGGTGTAGTTGCCGAACACGGTCAGCTGCGGCGTCAGCAGGTAGGCGATGTTGAGCGAGGGCAGGGCCTTGTCGTTGCGGCTGGTGAAGGTCGCCGCGCCCGCGGCCTGGCGGCGGTCCATGTCGATCCATTCCATGCGCACGCCCGGGGTGATCCGCCACTGGCCGATCGCAATGCGGTCGTCGATGTAGAACGCGTGGGCGTCGGTGGCGTTGTCGAAGCGGTTGGTGGCGCTGGCCACGCCGGTGCGGCGGGTGACGGTGTAGCTGCGGTCGTTGCCACGCTCGCGCAGGAAGCGGTAGCCGGCAGTGATGTCGTGCACGCTGGCGCCCCAGTGCAGGCGCTGGGTGTAGCGTGGCTCGATGCCGAGCACGCGGTAGTCACGCGGCTGCACGGTCAGCTGGGTGTTGGCGGCGTTGATCAGCGAGCTGGCACGGCTGCTTTCGTTGTAATAGGCCAGCACCTCGAACTCGCTGTCGGCCGACAGCGTGTTGGTGTAGCCCAGGTCGATGCCGGTGCGGTGGCCCTTCCAGAAATCAGTGGGGCGGGTGTTCTGGAACGGGTCGGCCTCGTACTGGGCGCGGGTCAGGCCGCCCGGGGTCAGTGAACGCACGTCGTAGTAGGAGAGCTTGGCGCGCAGCTCCTGCTGTTCGTCGATCGCGTAAGCGAACTTCAGTGCGAGATCGTTGAAGCGGTCATCGCTGCCCTGGCGCCAGCCGCGGCCGTCCTGGCCGGAGTACAGCAGGGCCGCGCCCAGGCCATTGTCGCCGGTGCCGCCGAGGAAGGCGTTGTACTGGGTGCTGTCGCCGCCGCCGTGGTCGTAGGCGGTGTAGCGCACACCGGCTTCGCCATGCAGGCCGGTGCCGGTGGGAATGGCACGGGTACTGAAGTTGATGATGCCGCCCACGTTCTGCGGGCCGTAGCGTACCGCGCCGCCGCCACGCACCACGTCGATCGATTCGATGTTTGACAGGCTGGCCGGCGCGAACGAAAGCTGCGGCTGCCCATACGGTGCCACCGCCAGCGGCACGCCATCGAGCAGCACGGTCGAACGCGGCGAGTAGCGGCCGGTCAGGCCACGCACGCCGATGTTCAGCGACACGGAACTGCCGGCGGTGCCGGAGTTGTCGGTGACCTGCACGCCGGGGATGCGGCGCATGGCATCACCGATGCTGGCCGCGCCGCTGGCCTCGATGCGCTGGCGGTCGACCACCGTGCGCGCGCCGGCAAAGCGCTTGACGCTGTCATGCAGGCCGGTGCCCAGCCAGCTGCCCGAGACCTGGATGCTGTCCAGCGTAGTGGCGCTGTCCTGGGCAAAGGCGCGGGTGGCCGGAAGCAGGCACAGGGCGAGGGTGGCGGCCAGGGGCAGGCGGGCCGGTTGCAGGGCGTGGATGGCCATCGGTAGAGGGTGTGGAAGGTCGCAAATGAGAATTATTGCTGATTCCATTCGCTATTGGAATGCGCCCCCGGTTCATGCCTGTGCCCCGGTGATAGAGTGGGCGATTGTTTCCTGACTCGCTGAGAATCCGCCATGTCCCAAGCCGCCTTCTACCCCGTCGGAACCCCTGGTCAACCGTGGGGAGCGGCGGAACGGGAGCTGTGGCGTGGCCGCCAGCAGCGCCTGCGTCGGTACGACAAGGAGGTGCTGCCGCGGATCGAGTCGCTGGCCTCGCGCTTCGACAAGGTGGCCTATGGTCAGCTCGACTACGCCGGCGAGAGCTACACCCTGTTCGCCCTGCGCAGCCGCGACTGGAACCCGGCGCTGCCCGCCGCGCTGGTCACCGGCGGCGTGCACGGTTATGAGACCAGCGGCGTGATGGGCGCGCTGGAATTCCTCGAGGAGCACGCCGCTGACTATGCCGGCAAGGCCAACCTGCTGGTTGCGCCGTGCGTGAATCCGTGGGGCTTCGAGCGCATCAACCGCTGGAACTTCGATGCGATCGACCCGAACCGCAACTTCCGCACGGATGGTCCGGCCCGTGAGTCGACCGCGTTGATCGAGCTGATCGCGCCTGACAAGGGCCAGTTCGTGCTGCACATCGACCTGCACGAGACCACCGACAGCGACGAGAGCGAATTCCGCCCGGCGCTGGCCGCGCGTGACGGCAAGCCGTTCGAGCCGGGCCTGATCCCCGATGGCTTCTACCTGGTGGATGACAGCGAGAACCCGCAGCCGGCCTTCCAGCAGGCGGTCATCGCTGCCGTGGAGAAGGTCACCCATATCGCCCCCGCCGATGACAAAGGCGAGATCATCGGTTCGCCGGTGATCGCCCACGGCGTGATCGAGTATCCGCTGGTAAAGCTCGGATTGTGCGCGGGCATCACCGGTGCGAAGTTCACCACGACCACCGAGGTCTACCCGGACAGCCCACGGGCGACCCCGCAGCAGTGCAACGACGCGCAGGTGGCCGCGGTGTGCGCGGCGCTGGATTACGCGCTCGCCCATCGTTGACCGGTAGTGCCGGCCGCTGGCCGGCAACTGAAAAGGGGACGGAGGGGATTAAGTCGTTTGTGGCACAAACGACTTAATCCCCTCCGTCCCCTTTTTCGTGTCATCCCAACGCGTCGGCCCACCACAGTGCGGCCGGTCCCGGCGGAGCGTCGCGGCGCCAGAGCAGGTCGCTGTGGATGCGCCGCGGCCAGCCGGGCAGCGTCAGTTCCACCAGTCGCCCGCGGTCGTAACGCTGCACCAGTGCCCGCGGCAGCTCGGCCCAGCCGATGCCGTCCTCGGCCATCTCCATCACCATCAGATAGTCGGTGGCGGTCCAGGCCAGGCCGGTGACGATGTGGGATTGATCGACCTCCGCACTCAATCGCACCTGCCGGTGCCGCGCCAGCTGTGCGGCGCTGCGACGGCCGGCGTTGGCCAGTGGGTGCTCGCGCGCCACGTACACCGACAGTTCGCTGTGATGGGCCAACGGCCGGGCCATCAGGCCATCCGGATAGCTTTCCTGTTGCGGCAGCAGGCCCAGCGCGGCGCGGCCGCTGCCGACCAGCTCCAGCACGTCATCGCCTTCGGCATCCAGCCATTCCAGTTCGATCTCCGGGAATGCTTCGGCAAAGCGCTGCAGCACGCGCTGCTCCGGATCGAGCTGGTACACATCGGAAAACACCACCGTCAGCCGCGCTTCGACCGGCGCGGCCAGGCGCACGCTCAACTGCTGCAGGCGGGCATCGGCGGCGAGGATTTCCTGGGCATGGCCGAGCACCTGGCGCCCGGCCTCGGTCAACTGGGGGTAACGCCCGCTGCGGTCGAACAGGCTCACGCCCAGGTCGGCCTCCAGATGGGCAATGGCGGTACTGACCGTTGACTGCGTCTTGCGCAGGCGGCGCGCCGCCGCCGAGAACGAGCCCAGCGCGGCCGCTTCCACGAAGGCCTGCAGGGATTCGGGGGAATAGGGCATTGATCCATCGCTCCTGTCGATGGGATCCATTTTGGTACCACCGTAAAAGGCGATGATACTGGCCGCCGTCGCCCCTGTCTGCGGGCGTTCCGGACCCTCCACGCATGCCGTGGACCCATTGAAGAGGCGGCGCGGTCCCCGCCCTGCAAGGAGCTTCACATGTCCCGTACTGTTCCCGCCCGTGGCGCGCTGGCCGCCTGGGCCTGCCTGACCGTGGCGATCATCGCCGAGGTGGTCGGCACCTCGTTCATGGCCCATGCCGCCCGCGACGGCGGCTGGAGCGGCTACCTGATCATGGCCGGCGCGCTGGCGCTGTCCTACTTCTTCCTCGCGCAGTCGGTGCGCCGCATTGCTGTGGGCGTGGCCTACGCGGTGTGGGAAGGCCTCGGCCTGACCCTGCTGACCGTGGTCGGCCTCACCGTGTTCGGCGAGAGCCTGTCGCTGCAGCAGCTGGCCGGCCTGATGCTGGCGGTGGCCGGCATCGTCTGCGTCACCCTCGGGGAGGCGCACTGATGAACACCCTGGCCCTGTTTTTCGTGATCTGCTCGGCGCTGATCGACGTCGCCGCCAACATGATGGTGGCCAAGTCGCAGGGTTTCCGTCGTTGGCGCTGGGGCGTCGGTGCGATCGTCCTGGTCTGGATCGCCTTCGCCCTGCTGGGCCAGGCCGTGCGCTACATGGATCTGGCCACGGCCTATGCGATGTGGGGGGCGATCGGCGTGATCGGCACCGCCAGCTGCGGCCGCCTGTTGTTCGGCAACCGCCTGCGGCCGATCGGCTGGGTTGGCATCGCCCTGGTCACGGCGGCGGTACTGCTGCTCAGCACCGCCAAGTAGCAGCACGCCCGGTCGCGAGCGGGGCGGCGATGATGCAGCGATTTGCGAAGTCGCCCTTGCTCATCGACACTGCGGTTTTCCACATGGAGTGTCCGCATGTTCAGCCACATCACCGTAGGAACGAACGACATGGATGCCGCACGTCGCTTCTACGACGCCCTGTTCGCCGCGATGGACGCGCGTCCGGGCGTGTTCGACGAGAAGGGACGGCTGCTGTACTTCAAGGATGGGCGGATGTTCGGTGTAACCGCGCCGATCGATGGGCAACCAGCGTGCCATGCCAACGGCGGCACCATCGGTTTCAGTCTGGGCAGTGCAGAGGCCGTGCGTGCCTGGCAGGAAGCTGGCGTGGCTCACGGTGGCAGCGCAATCGAAGATCCGCCCGGCGTCCGCAACATGTCCGGTCGGCAGGTGTTCCTGGCCTATCTGCGTGACCCGGATGGCAACAAGCTGTGTGCGGTGCATGTAATGTCGTGATCGGACAGGATGCGCGTGGCCGCACTGCGGCCCGCGCGGGCAAGGTTGCGCTCCGGCGCGCGCGTGATACCACGGAATGAGCGGACGGGCCTGCGACCTCAGGCCGCAACTTCATGCTCTGTCCACTGCGGTTCAGCCAGAATCGGTCGGCTAACCCTTTGATCTACCGGAGAACGCCGCCCCATGGACGTACTGGAGCCGCAACAATCCCCGGTGCGCACCCTTCGGCCTGTGTTCGCCTTCGCGGCGATCGTTGTCGTGGCGTTCGCGCTGTTCGTCAGCCTGTTCCCGCTCGGCGCGGGCCGCCTTCTGCTCAAGGCACAGGACTGGGCCGCCCTCAACGTCGGCTGGTACTACCTGCTGGCCATGACCCTGTACCTGGTGTTCGTGGTGGGCGTGGCGCTGTCCAAGTACGGTGGCATCAAGCTGGGTGCCGACCATGACGAGCCGGAGTTCAGTTACCTCTCGTGGGCCGGCATGCTGTTCGCCGCCGGCATCAGCATCACCCTGTTCTTCTTCTGCGTCTCCGAGCCGCTGACCCACTACCTGCAGCCGCCGCAGGGCGATCCGGCCGCAGGCGAGGCTGGCGCGCGCCAGGCCATGCAGCTGCTGTTCCTGCACTGGGGCCTGCACGGCTGGGGCGTGTTCGCACTGGCGGCGATGGCGATGGCCTACTTCGCCTATCGCCACAACCTGCCACTGGCCCTGCGCTCGGCGCTGTACCCGCTGATCGGCAAGCGCATCAACGGCCCGATCGGCTACACCGTGGATGCGCTGGGCATCGTCGCGACCGTATTCGGCATCGGCGCCGACATGGGCTTCGGCGTGCTGCACCTCAATGCCGGCCTGTCGCACCTGTTCGACATTCCGCATTCCAACCTGGTGCAGATCACCCTGGTGGTCAGCATGATGGGCGCGGCGGTGGCCGTGGCGGTTTCAGGCGTGGAGAAGGGTGTGCGCTGGATGGCCAACATCAACATGCTGCTGGCGATCGCGCTGGTGCTGTTCATGCTGTTTGCCGGCCCGACGCAGTACCTGTTCAGTACCTTGATGCAGAACCTGGGCGATTACCTGGGCAGCGTGGTCGGCAAGAGTTTCGACGTCTACGCCTACGGCGGTCGCCCGGAATGGCTGGGCGGCTGGACGGTGTTCTACTGGGCCTGGTGGATCGGCTGGGCGCCGTTCGTCGGCCTGTTCATCGCGCGCATCTCACGGGGCCGCACCATCCGCGAATTCGTATTCGGGGTGCTGCTGATCCCGCTCGGCTTCACCCTGGCCTGGCTGTCGATCTTCGGCAACAGCGCGCTGGACCAGGTGCTGCACCACGGCCAGCAACAACTGGCGCAGCTGGCGGTGGATGATCCACCGACGGTGCTGTATGCACTGCTGGATGGCTACCCGTGGAGCCGCACGGTGATCGCCGTGACGGTGCTGGTGAGCTTCGTCTTCTTCGTGACCTCTGCTGATTCGGGGGCGGTGGTGTTGTCCACGCTGTCGTCGCATGGTGGATCGCCCGAGGACGATGGTCCGCGCTGGCTGCGCGTGTTCTGGGGCACGGTGATCGCGGTGCTGACCGCCGGGTTGTTGCTGGCCGGCAGCATCGATGCATTGAAATCGGCGGTGGTGCTGGCCTCGCTGCCGTTCTCGGCGATCCTGCTGCTGATGATGTGGGGGCTGACCCGCGCCTTCAGTGACGAGTCGCACCGCAAGCGCGCGCTGCAGTACCGGCCCTCGCCGCTGATCGGCGACGATCGCCATCACCAGGGCTGGCGCCAGCGCCTGAGCCAGGCCATGCACTTCCCGGTGCGCGACCAGGTCTACCGCTTCATGGACGATACGGTGAAGCCAGCGATGGAAGCGGTGGCCGAACAGCTGCGCGGGCAGGGCTGGGATGTGGCCACGCGCTTCGAGGCCGGCGACATGGAGCTGACGGTCAATCACGGCGAGCAGCAGGACTTCCTGTACCGGGTGATCCTGAGTGGCTACCTGACCCCGTCGTTCGCCGCCCAGCAGCTGCGCAACCAGCGCTACTACCGCGCTGAAGTGCATCTGTTCGAAGGCAGCCAGGACTACGACCTGGTGGGCTACAGCCGCAAGCAGATCATCAACGACATCATCAGCCAGTACGAACGGCACCTGCAGTTCCTGCACCTGAGCCGGTGATGGTAGTGCCGGCCGCTGGCCGGCAACGCGAACGGGGCGGCGCATCACCGCCGCCCCGTTGCCGAATCAGAACCGGTAGCGCGCACCCAGCGAGACGAACTGCCCGCGCAGATTGTACTGGCTGATGTCGAAACCGTTGGCGCCACCGGCCGGGTCGAACGGCGGATCCTTGTCGGTCAGGTTCAGCACCGACAGCGACAGCGTGGTCTTCGGAATGCCCTCGTACGCCACGTACAGGTCCAGCTGGTGATACGGCTTGATGCGGTCGCGCAGCCCCGGATTGCTGGTCGCCGTCGCCACGCGCTGGTCGTAGCCGCTCACGTACTGCAGGCTCAGCGTGCTGCTCCAGTCGCCCACCGCCCAGTTCAGCGAGGTGGTGCCGCGGGTGCGCGGTAGCGCGCCGTGGCGGTTGTTGCCGGCCCCGTCATAGGGTGCCTGGCCGGCCACCAGCGGCTGCTTGAAGCTGAGCAGGTGGGTCCAGCTGCCGGCGACGGTGAAGTTGCCCCAGCCTTCGGTGCGGAAGGTGCGGTTGGCTTCCAGATCCAAGCCCGAGGTGGTCAGCTCGCCCTGGTTCGCGTACTGGTTGGTGATGAACTGGATGCGTCCCTGTGCATCACGCTGCACGCGGCCGGGGAACAGCGTCGGGTTGTCGACGATGAACTGCGCGCTGTCCGGCTTGACCAGGTTGTCCTGTTCGATGCGGTACCAGTCCAGGCCGATGCTGGTATCGCCATCCGGTGACCACACCGCACCCACGTTGAAGTTGCGCGAGCGCTCGGCCTTCAGGTCCGGGTTGCCGGTGCGGATGTTGGTGACGCCACGGCTGCCGCCGGGCTGCAGCGGATCCAGCGGATCGATCACCGAGCCGTAGCTGACGGTCTGGCCCGGTGCGATTTCCGGCAGCGAGGGGGCGCGGAAGCCACGCGAGAACGAACCACGCAGCAGCAGGCTGTCCAGCGGCTGCCAGCGCAACGCCAGCTTCGGCGAGAACGCCTTGCCGAAGTCATCGTAGTGGTCACCGCGACCGGCCACCTGCAGTTCCAGCGTGCGGTGCAGCGGCACGCTCAGTTCGGCGTAGGCGGCGCTGACCTGGCGCTCGCCGTTGACCACGTTGATGGCCGGGCGCAGTTCGGTGCCCGACAGCACCTGTGCACTGGTACGCGCATCCAGCGACTCCTTGCGGAACTCGGCACCCCAGGCGAAGCCGACCGTACCGGCCGGCAGTTCCCACAGCGAGGTCGAGGCCTTTACGTTCAACGCGTGCAGCTTGTACCAGCCCGGGCGCTTGGTCTGCAGGCGCAGCGCATCCAGCGCGCCCGGCGTGCTGGACGGGTTGAGGAAGTTGTAGCTGCCATCGCGCAGGATCTGCTCGAACGCGTAGCGGTTGACGAAGTTGTCGACGTACTCGCGCTGCGCGCTCTGCGAGGTCAGTGCCGCCACTTCCCAGTCCCAGCGCTCGCCGCTGCCACGCACGCCGGCCAGGGCGCGGTAGAACACCTGGGTGTTGTCCTTCAGGCGCGGGCCCAGATCGAAGAAGGTGTACTCGAACGGCAGCGGCGTGCTGCCCGGGTTGTTCGGGTGGCCGACCGGCAGCACCGCCGGCACGTCGATCAGGGTGCCGGTGGCCGGGTTGTACGCGCGCAGGCCGGGGCCGACGGTCAGCGGCGCGCTGAAGATCTGGTCGGCCTTGTTGTGGCTGTACAGTACGTCGGCGAAGGCCTCGACGCTGTCATTGAAGCGGTAGGTCGCGCTCAACGAGGCCTGCAGGCGCTCGGCGCCGGGTTGCAGGGTCTTGAATGGCTGTGCATTGAAGGCGCAGGCCTGGCCGGGCAGGGTACTGCCGAAATCGCTGTAAGGGCGCAGTTGGCTGCCGTCGGGGCAGCTGGAGAACGGCTGGGGTGCGCGCGGGTTGGACAGCCAGTTGCCACCGGCGGTGGACCAGCCGGCCAGACGGCCACCGGGCCTGTCGCGGAAATCGCCGCTGCGGGTGTAGGCGCGCTGGTCGGCATCCAGCCGATCGCGCTTGAGCAGGTCCAGCCCGAACAACACGTTCCAGCCCTGCTGTTCGAGGTCACCGAAGCCGGCCAGCAGGTTGGCCTTGCGTTCGTCCAGGCCGCCCTGTGTCGCGGTGCCGAAGCCGCCGCCGACTTCCACGCCCTGGAAGTTCTTTCGCAGGATGATGTTGATGACGCCGGCGATGGCATCGGAACCGTATACCGCCGAGGCGCCATCCTTCAGCACTTCGATGCGTTCGACCGCGCTGATCGGCAGCGCGTTGAGGTCGACGAAGGTGTCCTGCGTGTTGAGCGCGAAGCCGAAGTTGGACACGCGATAGCCGTTGACCAGCACCAGCGTGTTCTTCGGCGACAGGCCACGCAGGCCGATCGAAGCCGAGCCGGCGGCGAAGCTGCCGGTGTACTGCTCGTCGAAACTGTTGCCGGCATTGGCCGACAGGTTGCGCAGCACGTCGGTGAGGGTGGAGCGGCCGGTCTGCTCGATCTGTTCGCGGCTGACGATCTGCACCGGGTTCGGCCCGGCGGTATCACTGCGTTTGATGTTGGAGCCGGTCACCAGCACGGTGCCGAGGGTGGTGCTGTCCTTGCCGGCATCGGCGGTTTCAGCGGCGCCGGCAGCGCCGGCGGTGAGGACCAGCGCGATCGCGCCGGCAAGCAGGTTCAGGGTGGTGCGGTACATGGAAGCGACGACGCCGAACGGGGGAGGAGCCGTCAGTACCGCACGCAGGTACATGCGCCTTCCAATGACGAAAGCGCATTCAGTTATACATCACAGGTTCTTAACGAACGGTGCGAGGAGTGCGGAGCATTGGTGCGCACGCTCCTGTAGAGCCGAGCCTACGCTCGGCTCCGCGCACTGACCGGAAGGCAGCCGAGCGTGGCTCGGCTCTACAGAAGGCAATGCCAGCCCATCAAGGCTGCAGCAGCACCTTGCCGTTGCGACCCGAGCCTCCTGCGACCTTCACTGCCTCGGCGATGTCGTCCAGCGCGAAGATCTGCTCCACCGGCAGCGTCAGCTCGCCGCCAGCGGCGCGCTTCAGCAGTTCGCCGACCAGCCGACGCTTGTCTTCCACCGCCATCGCCTGGCTGACCTTGCTGCCCCAGAAGCCCTTCACGGTGGCCTCCTTGTAGATCAGGCCGCCGGCAGGAATGTGCATCGGCTCGCCACTCATCACACCGAACGACACCAGCGTGCCGTGGTGGCCGAGCAGGTCGACCAGATCGCCACTGGCGTCGCCGCCGATGGAATCCACTGCGGCCGCGGCCTGTGCTTCGCCAGTGGCTGCGCGCACGCGTTCCTTCCATCCGTCCACCGAGGTGTCGAACACATGATCGACGCCCAGCGCCTGCAACTGCGCGACCGCATCGGCATTGCGCACCAGGTTGGCCACATGCACGCCACGCGCCTTCGCCAACATCGCCAGCGACTTGCCGACCGCGCCGTTGGCGGTGTTCTGCACGATCCACTGGCCTGCTTCGACGTGCAGGAATTCCAGCAGCATCAGCGCGCTCAGCGGCATCGCGATCAGCTGTGCGGCCATTTCGTCGGGGATGGCGTCCGGCATCGGAATCACCATGCGTGCCGGTGCGATGAATGCTTCGGCCCAGGTGCCGTGCACCGAGGCGGCGGCCACGCGCTGGCCGATCTGCAGGCCCTGGACCCCTTCGCCCAGTGCATCGACCACGCCCAGTGCCTCACTGCCAGCGATGGCCGGCAGGGTCGGCTTGTAGCCGTACAGGCCACGCACGGTCAGCAGGTCGTGGTTGTGGATCGAGGCCAGCACGGTGCGGATGCGCACCTCGCCGGGGCCGGGCTCAGGCAGCGGCGCATCGGCAATGGCAAGGACGTCGGCCGGATCGCCGAAGGAGGGGTACTGGGCAGCGCGCATGAGCGATGTTCCGAAGAAAGTGATGTTGTAGCGAACTGGGGACGCAGGGGATGTCGACAAGGTGTCGCCGCTGCAACACGGCATCCTGCGACGGATCGTCGCGGCATGTCGTGATTACCGCATCTTGTGTTGACGGCTTGGAGTATCCCCACTATGTTGTGCCCGTCACTCCCGGTCAGCCGCCGCCGCCGGACATGCAGCAAACGTCCCGCGGCCCGCCCCTGAAGGCTTGCCGTGTCGACGCGGCCGCCACCGTGCGGACGCAGGTCGCCCCCACGGCCCGGATACCGGCCGCAGGCGCAGGCAGATGCCGACGACCTACGTTCCCGTACCCTGGCAATCCACCCGTTCGCCCCGTGCGCCGGTATCGCGTCCAGGGCCGCCATGGCATCGACCGCCAATGCGCGTGCGAGCCTGGAGTTTCACCACCATGACCGACAGTACCTTCCGCGTGGCCGATCCGGCCGGCGCTGGCGACGCCTTGCGCGCCGGTGGCGAGCGCATACCGACCTGGATCACCAAGGAGGCCGGCAACCGCCGCCTGCCGTTCGACGCCGAGCGCCTGCAGCGCAGCATCGATGCCGTGCATGCCGAGTTCCCGCAGCTGGATGTGACCGACTATCGCCGCGTGGTGCAGGCAATGGTCGAGCGCAAGCCCAGCCTCAGCGCCGATGACCTGGTCGATCTGTTGATCCGCGAGGCCGAATCGCGCGTGGACCTGGTCGCGCCCGAGTGGGAACAGTTCGCCGCGCGCATCTACCTGCGCCGCCTGTACAAGCGTGCCAGCCGCAACCGCTTCTACGATGTCAGCCTGAAGTACGGCTCTTACGTGGGCCTGCAGGAAAGCCTGGCTGACCGCGGCATCTACAGCAACGACATCCTGCGCTGCTATTCGAAGGAAGAGCTGCAGCAGGCCGGTGAGATGATCGATCCGGAACGCGACCGCCTGTTCGCCTACAACGGCTTGTACCTGCTGGCCACGCGCTATCTGGCCAGCGACCGCAGCCGCGAGGTCTATGAACTGCCGCAGGAGCGCTGGCTGACCATCGCGCTGTACCTGATGCAGGAGGAAAAGCCGCGCGAACGCCGCATGCAGCTGGTCGGCGAGGCGTACTGGGCGCTGTCCAACCTGTACATGACGGTGGCTACGCCGACCCTGGCCAACGCCGGCAAGGTGGGCGGCCAGCTGTCCAGCTGCTTCATCGACACGGTGGACGACAGCCTGCAGGGCATCTATGACTCCAACACCGATATCGCGCGCGTGTCCAAGCACGGCGGCGGCGTTGGCGCCTACCTGGGCTACGTGCGCAGCAGCGGCGCACCGATCCGTGGCGTGGCCAATTCCTCCGGCGGCGTGGTGCCGTGGATCAAGCAGCTCAACAACACGGCGGTGTCGGTTGATCAGCTTGGCCAGCGCAAGGGCGCGGTGGCGGTGTACCTGGACATCTGGCACCGCGACATCGAAGCCTTCATGGACCTGCGCCTCAACAACGGCGACCAGCGCCTGCGCGCGCACGATGTGTTCACCTCGGTGTGCGTACCCGACCTGTTCATGGAAGCGGTCGAGCGCCGCGCCGACTGGTACCTGTTCGACCCGCACGAGGTGAAGCAGGCCAAGGGCTGGTACCTGCAGGACTTCTACGATGAGAAGCGCGGTTCGGGCAGCTTCCGCGACCGCTATGCCGAGCTGGTGGCCGATGAGCGTATCAGCCGCCGAACGGTGAAGGCCATCGATCTGTTCAAGCGGATCATGCTTAGCCAGCTGGAGACCGGCAACCCGTTCCTGTTCTACCGCGACGAGGTCAATCGCAGGAATCCGAACAAGCACGCGGGCATGATCTATTCCAGCAACCTGTGCACCGAGATCCTGCAGAACATGAGCCCGACGCGGATGATCCAGGAGATCGTCAGCGGCGACCAGATCGTCACCACGCGCCGTGCCGGTGACTTCGTGGTCTGCAACCTCTCCTCGATCAACCTCGGCCGGGCGATCAGTGCACCTGATGACCTGCTGGCCACCGATGTGCTGGAGCGCCTGATCCCGATCCAGGTGCGCATGCTCGACAACGTGATCGACCTCAACGCGTTGCCGGTGCCGCAGGCCACGATCACCAACCGCAAGTACCGCGCCATCGGCCTGGGCACGTTCGGTTGGCACCACCTGCTGGCGCAGCAGGCGATCCAGTGGGAATCTCCGGATGCCGAAGAATTGGCCGACCGTCTCTACGAACGCATCAACTTCCTGACCATCCAGGCCAGCGCGCAACTGGCGAAGGAGAAGGGCAGCTACCCGATATTCGCCGGCAGCGACTGGCACAACGGACGCTACTTCAGTGACCGGGGCTACAGCGGCGCGGCCTGGGACAGCCTGGCCCGCGAGGTCGCCACGCACGGCCTGCGCAACGGATGGCTGCTGGCGGTGGCGCCGAACATGAGCACCGCGCAGATTGCCGGTTCCACCGCTTCGATCGACCCGATCTACAGCGCGTTCTACTACGAGGAGAAGAAGGACTTCCGGCGGCCGGTGGCAGCACCGGGACTGTCGCTGGAGACCTGGCCGTACTACGAGAAGGGCGCCTACAAGGTCGACCAGTTCGCCAGCGTGCGCCAGAACGCGCGCCGCCAGCGCCATGTCGACCAGTCGATCAGTTTCAACCTGTACGTGCCCAGCACCATCCGTGCGAGCACGCTGCTGGAGCTGCACCTGAGCGCCTGGCGCGAAGGCCTGAAGACCACCTATTACGTGCGCTCCAACGACATCGACATCAGCGAATGCGAGTGGTGCGCCAGCTGACCACCGGCGACCCACGGTAGTGCCGGCCGCTGGCCGGCAACACGATAGAAAGAGAACGAAGGCAGAAGCCCATGGCAACCCCCCTCGAGCGCATCAAGATCCTCGAACCGCGCCATCCCAACCGCAGCACCGGCATCATCAACGGCCAGACCAGCGGCATCCTCAACTGGAACGACATCCCGTACCCGTCGTTCTATCGGGCCTACAAGGAGCTGTCGACCAACTTCTGGATTCCCGACGAGGTGGACATGAAGCTGGACGCGCGCCAGTACGGCGAGCTGTCAGGGCGCGAGAAGAACGCCTACGACTCGATCATCGGCCTGCTGGCCACGCTGGATTCGCCACAGACGCGTTTCATCTACAACGTGGCCGAGTACATCACCGACCCGGCTGCACATGCCAACGCGGCGATCATCGGCCAGCAGGAAGTGATCCACAACGAGAGCTACAGTTACGTGCTGGCCTCGATCACCGACCTGCCGAACCAGAACCGCATCTTCGAGATCGCCCGCACCCACCCGACCATCATCAAGCGCAATGCCCCGATCATGAGCGCGTATGACGACTTCATGCGCGAGAAGACCGCCGAGACCCTGCTCAAGTCGCTGATCCAGTCCTCGATCCTGGAGGGCATCAATTTCTATTCCGGGTTCGCGTACTTCTACAACATGGTGCGGCAGAACCGCATGAACGGCACCGGCAAGATCATCAGCTTCATCAATCGCGACGAGCTGGCCCATACCAAGTTCATCAGCGAGCTGATCCGCGCCATCATCGGCGAAAACCCCGAGCTGCAGACCAATGAATTGACCGCCTATGTGCACCAGTCATTCGAACATGCCATCGAGCTTGAGACGCAGTGGTCGTCGGAGGTGCTGGATGGCATCGATGGCATCGACGTGGACGAGATGACGCGCTACGTGAAGTACCGGGCCAACAAGATGGCCGGCATGCTCGGCATCGAGCGCCTGTACAGCGACACCACCGACAACGTGATGCCATGGATCCGGGCCTACGCCGACAACTTCACCGAGACCAAGACCGACTTCTTCGAGATGCGCAATGCAAGTTACAAGAAGACCAACGTCGACAACGGCTTCGACGATCTCTGAGCCCAGCGCCGCGCTGAGCATCCTGATGGTGGTCGCCTCCTTGAGCGGCAATACCCGCGAGCTCGGCCGGCAGATCGCCGAGCGCTGCCGCGCGGCAGGTCATGCGGTGCACTGGCAGGAGGCCGACGACCTGCGTCAGGCCCCCTCATTGGCGGCCAACGAGGCCGACCTGGTGCTGCTGGGCTGCTGGACCGACAACGCTGGGCGCACGCCAGCGGAGATGAAGGCGTGGGTGGCCGGCATTGCCGAGCGCGGTCAGCAGCCACGCCAGCTGGCGGTGTTCGGTACCGGCGAAACGCAGTGGGGACAGGAGTACTACTGCGGCGCCGTGCACCGGCTGATCCGCTATTTCCGCAGCGACTATCCGCCGCTCGAGATCGAGCAGATGCCGCATGGCGAGCGTCACGCCGCAGCCATCGACGCCTGGACCGATGCGATCCTGGCCCACTACTGGAGCAACCACGATGCAGATCATCGACGCCACCACGCCTGAGCAGTTCCAGCAGCTGCTGGCCGAGCACCCGCGGGTGCTGGTGGATTTCCACAAGGACCAGTGCCCGGGGTGCCGGATGCTGGAGATGTCGCTGCACCGGGTGGCCAACAGCATCGCGGGGCAGGGCACCACGTTGCTGCGCGTGCAGCTGGAGGTGCTGGGTGAGGCGTTCTTCAGGGAACTGGGGCTGCGGCAGACGCCGACGCTGTCTCTGTTCCGTGATGGCGACGAACGCGCGCGCCTGGCCGGGTTCCAGTCGCCGCAGCAGATCGAGGCCGCGATCGCGTTGCATTTGTAGAGCCGAGCCATGCTCGGCTGCTGTTCGTGCGGTGTGCGATGAGTCGAGCATGGCTCGACTCTACAAAGGCGTCATTGTCATTTCGCGCTATGCGCCGCTGAAGGTGTCCACCAGCAGCTTCACGTTCAACACCACGATCACCAGCGCGATCACCCAGGCGATTGCGCCCAGCCAGCGCGGGGCCACCAGCGCGCCCATCGTCACCTTGTCGGTCACGATCCGTACCAGCGGGATGATCGCGAATGGCAGCTGCATCGACAGCACCACCTGGCTCAGCACCAGCAGCTTCACCGCGCCCTGGTCGCCGAACAGCAGGATCACCACCACCACCGGAATGATCGCCAGCGCTCGTGTGATCAGCCGTCGCAGCCACGGCGGCATCCGCAGGTGCAGGAAACCTTCCATCACGATCTGGCCGGCCAGCGTCGCGGTCACCGTCGAGTTCAGGCCCGAGGCCAACAAGGCCACGGCGAACAGCGTCGCCGCCGCACCCACGCCCAGCATCGGCGCCAGCAGCTGGTGGGCCTGCTCGATGTCTTCCACGTCGAAACGGCCATTGGCATGGAACACGGCCGCCGCCAGGATCAGGATGCTGGCGTTGATGAACAATGCGAGCGTCAACGCAAGGGTGCTGTCGGTGACCGCCCAGCGCAGTGCGCTGCGGCGGCCTTCATCCGTGCGCGGGTAGGCGCGGGTCTGCACGATGGACGAATGCAGGTACAGGTTATGCGGCATCACCGTGGCACCGATGATGCCGATCGCAATGTACAGCGCGTGCGGATCGGTCACCACCTGAGCGCGCGGAATGAACCCGCCCAGCACCGCCATCACTGGCGGGGCAGCCATCGCGATCTGCACCACGAAGCAGGCGAAGATCACCATCAGCAGCGCGATCACGAACGCTTCCAGCGCGCGGAAGCCGCGGTTCATCAGCAGCAGAACCAGCAGCGTATCCAGCGCAGTGATCACCGCACCCCACAGCAGTGGCAGATCGAACAGCAGCTTCAGCGCGATCGCGGTGCCGATCACCTCGGCCAGGTCGCAGGCGATGATCGCCGCCTCGCACAGCGCCCAAAGTGCCAGGTTCACCGGCTTCGGGTAGCGGGCGCGGCAGGCCTGCGCGAGGTCCATGCCGGTGGCGATGCCGAGCCGTGCCGACAGTGCCTGCAGGATCACCGCCATCAGGTTGGAAATGAGGATGACCGACAGCAGCAGGTAGCCGAAGCGCGAACCACCGGCGAGGTCGGTGGCCCAGTTGCCCGGGTCCATGTAGCCGACCGAGATCATGTAGCCCGGGCCGAGGAAGGCCAGCAGGCGGAACCACCAATGGCCCTTGTCGGGTACCGCCACCGAGGCGTTGAGCGCACCCAGGCTGGCCGGAGTGGAGGCCGAAGGGTCGCGGGGCACCAGGGTGTTCATGGGTCCGAATATAGCTATTGCTATAGTCATTAGCAACGTGAAACAATCGTCTTTATCGTGTGACTGGTCCAGAATTCAGGTTCAACACCGGATCACCCCGGAAGGACAGGCGCAGGCGTGGGCAAGACCGACGATTCGACATCGCTGAAGAGCACCCCCTTGATCGAGGCCGAGCGCCAGGTCGAGAGCTTCCGGCAAGTGCGTGAGGCGCACCGGATGGAGCTGGTGGAGGACTATGTCGAGCTGATCTCGGACCTGCTGGCCGACGGCGGCGAGGCCCGCCAGGTCGACATCGCGACGCGCCTGGGCGTGGCCCAGCCTACGGTGGCGAAGATGCTGCGGCGCCTGGCCCGCGATGGCTGGGTGGTGCAGCGGCCGTACCGTGGCGTGTTCCTGACCCCGGAAGGTGAGGCGCTGGCCCATGCCAGCCGCCAGCGCCACCAGACCGTGGAGCGTTTCCTGCTGGCGCTGGGCGTGGACGCAGACACCGCACGGCGTGATGCGGAGGGCATCGAGCACCATGTCAGCGAGCAGACGCTGGCGTTGTTCGAGGCGTTCGTACGGAAGGCCGAGGGCGGGGCGCCGTAACGGTAGCGCCGGGCCATGCCCGGCGGGCGCGTCGCCGTGTTCATGCCTTTCGCCGGGCATGGCCCGGCGCTACCGTGGTTGGATGGCGCCGTTGGGGCAGCGCGCCTGTTCCTGCGCGCAGGCCCGTTTCGTCCATTCCTTCAACACCGCTTGCAGGCCTTCATAGCGCCGGCCTTGCCAGCCATTGGCCAGCACCGTGCCGTCGGCATCGATCAATACCAGATTCGGCGGGGCCAGCCCGGCTAAGGCCTGCAGTGCCGGCATGCGCGCGGCACGGCGTGGGTCCAGTACCGGCCACGGCATGTCCTGCGCGTGCATGTAGCGGCGAAGCGCGGCCTCGCTCTCATCCAGGCTGATGTAGACCACTTCGGTATCGGCCCCGGCCTCCCGCAACATGTCGCGTACGCTGCGCAGCGTGGGTACGAAGGCATGGCACGGTGCGCACCAGTCGGCACCGAAGTACAGCGCGACCAGCTTCGGCGGCGGCGACCACTGCATCGGCCGCAGCGATCGCTGCTCGGGACGCATCAACGAGGCGGCGACCTGCGTGTGCAGGTCTGCCGCCATCGCCGGTACGGCCAGCAGCAGCGCGCCGGTCAGCAGCAGCGTCCGCAGTGCTTCAGAACGCATAGCGCAGGTTGAGGTACCACGAGCGCGCGAAGCGCGGCCCGTAGACATAGTCGCTGTCCCGCAGCGCCCCCACTTCGAGGTCCTTCTGGCGCTGGTCGAATACGTTCTTGACGCCCGCGGCCACCGACACTTCCTGCTGCGCCTGTGCGCCCAGATGCCGGTGCCAGCGCGCACCGAGGTCGGTGACCAGGAATGACCGCGTGCGGTGCAGCTCGCCCAGCCGGTTGTTCAGCACCGACATCGGCCCGGTATGGCGCAGCGCGACGAAGGTTTCCCACGGTTCGGCCGGCATCCAGCTGAGCTGGGCCAGGCCGGTCCAGCGCGGTGTCTTCAGGTAATCGCGGCTTTCGATCACGGTGTCGCCACCGTCGCCGCTGTCGTCGAAGATGCGTTGCGGCTCGCGGAAGCGCGAGCGGTACCACGAGGCACCGGCGGTCAGGCGCCACTGCGGCGAGGGTTGCCAGCCGAGGTTGGTTTCCGCACCCAGCACGTTCGAGCCGGAGGCGTTGTAGCGCAGCTGGCTCAGCTGGCCGTCATCGCCGCGCTGGATCTCGCCCAGCGCGAAGGTGTCGCGGATGCGTGCATAGGAGGCGGTGGCATCCCAGCTCCACACCGGATCGGCCGGGTCCGAACGCCAGTCGAAGCCGAACAGGGTGGTCAACGCGCGCTCTTCTTTCAGACCGTCCGCGTTGCGCACGCGCACCTGTTCGCCGCCCAGCGTATCGACATGCACATCCTCGACGAAGATTTCCGGCGCACGGAAGCCGGTGGCGATGCCGGCGCGCCACTTCAGGTTCGGCGTGGCCTGCCAGGCCAGCGCGATGCGTGGTGAGAACACCGCGTTGTCCAGTTCCGAGCTCTTGTCCACGCGTGCGCCCAGCACCAGGTCGACGTTGTCGCGCAGGCTCCACTCGTCCTGGATGAAGGCGCCCAGGTTGTGGAAGGTCGCATCCTCCAGCACCGCGAGACGCTGCCCGTCACCGGTACGGTTGTCGTCGCGCAGCGCCTCGTGCTTGTACTGCACACCGAAGGCCAGCGCATGCGCGCCCCGCCGCCAGTTCAACTGGCTGTCGATGTAGTGCAGCGGGTTGTGGGTGCGGCCGTACTGGCGCCACGAACGCGAGGCCGCACTGCCGGCCACGTCGGGGTCCAGCTGCAACGGGTCATAGCCGGGCGCCGAGGGATCGGTGACCACGTCGCCCAGGCCGCCATAGAAGCTGTCGCGGTCGATGTCGGCGAAGGCATAGGCCAGGCGGAAATCGACGTCGGCAGTGATCTCCTGGTCCCACGACACGCTGCCGCGCCGGTATTTCGTACCCAGCGATTCGGCGATGTTGGCCAGGTATTCGGGCTGGTCCAGGCGGTTGCCGCCGCGGCGGGTTTCATCGGTCACCTGCAGGTCCAGGCGCAGCCGCGTGCCCGGCGTGGGCGCGTACCAGGCCTGCAGCCCGCCGACCTTGAGGTTCTTGCGGGTGATTTCGGTGTAGCCGTCGCCGTTGTAGTCGATGCCACTGTTCCAGTTGCGCTGGGCAATCACCGACAGGCCGGCGTCTGCGTCCTTGGCAACCAGGTCCAGCCGCACGTCGGCGTTCTTCTGCGGCGTACCCTTCAGCACATCCACGCCGGCCTGCACATGGCCACCGCTGCGCGCCGGCAGCGGCGGAATCAGGTTGATCACACCGGCAACCGCGCCCGGGCCGTACAGCGCCGAGCCGCCGCCCTTGACCACTTCGATGCGGTCGACGAACCCGGCCGGGATCTGTTCCAGGCCGTACACGCTGCCCAGCGTGGACAGCAGCGGAATGCCATCGAACAGGAGCTGGTTGTAGGCGCCGGGCAGGCCCAGCAGCTGTACTTCGCTGGTGTTGCAGTTCTGGCAGTTGCTTTCCACGCGCAGGCCGTTGATCAGCTCGGCGGCGCGCGAGAAGTCGGTGGCCGCGCGCAGCGCGATGTCTTCCTTGCGCAGCACTTCGGTGCGGATCGGCACGTCCGACAGCAGGCGTTCGCTGCGCGTGGCAGTGCTGACCTTGACCTGCACACGGTCCAGTTCGGTCGGCTTCGGAGTGTCGGCCAGTGCGGGCAGCGGCAGGGCCAGGGCAATGGCGGCGGCCAGCGGCAACCGTCGGAAGCGGTGGGGGATGGAGCGCATGAGGGCGTCGTCCTTGGGGAAGAAAGGCGGCGAGGGCGACCTGGCTGACGCATATGAAAGCAGCGGCTCATGAAGATAGCAAGTGCTATATAAGGAAGCCGCAGCAATTACGACTGGGCGCTGGTCGAGTCAGATTATGGTTGTGTTATAACATTACATAAAACGACCGCAACCCTGCCGGTGGTCATGTCCGCAGGATGGAGTTGCCGTACAGGCGGGGAGGCGGGGTCGGATCGTCAGCCGCGGCGGAATGCGGCGGGCGTGCGGGCGCCGACAATGATCATGCGGATCATCGTGGAGATCTGTTCGACCAGCTCCGGATCCTTCTCCGGCGGCAGATCCATGGCGGTGGCGCCCATCGCGAACACCAGCCGGGTGATGGCCTTGGCCACCAGTTCCGGAGCGTGCAGCACCGCGCCATCCAGTGCGGCCAGGCGCACCAGGTCGTGCTGCAGCTCTTCCTCGAAATAGTGCAGCTCGCGTTCGACCGCGTGCTTGAAGTCGTCCGAACCCACCGCGCCCTCGCGCAGCAGCACGTGCAGCAGCTTGTCGTCGGCGCGCAGCTGTTCCATGAAGGTCTCCACCGAGACCCGCACCACGCTGGTGGCGGTGGAGGTGGCGCGCTGGCGCGCCTCGCCGATGATGGTGCGCAGCGAGCGGCCGGCCGCGTCGATCAGCGCTACGGCCAGTTCGTCCATGTCGCGGAACTGCCGGTAGAAGCTGTTCGGCGCGATGCCGGCCTCGCGTGCCACTTCGCGCAGGCTGAGCGTGGACAGGCTGCGGTGCGGCCCGATCAGCTTCAGGGCGGCGGCCAGCAGATCTTCGCGGCTCACCGTACGGCGGGCCGGGCTGTTGGCATCTTCGGGCGGCGACAAGGCGGTGGCGGCGGCCATGGGGGTTCCGGTGCGGCGAGGCTGAATCATACCCAATCCGGTTCAATATACACATGTATACACAGGTGTATGTGCGCCCGTATAGTGCGCCCATGAGCGCTGTCGTCCGTCCGTCCCTGTTCTCTCCGTACCGCTGGGTCTCGCCGTCGCTGTTCGATTTCTGGGCGGGCCAGCTCAATCCCCTGTGGACCCTGCGCGAGCCGGTGGCCCGCCTGGTCCGGCGCGAGCCGGCCGGCGAGGGCGCGGCGACCCTGGTCCTGCGCACCAACCGGCACTGGGCCGGCATGCGCGCGGGCCAGCACGTCACCCTGGGCGTGGAGATTGAAGGACGCCTGTGGCAGCGCAGCTACAGCCCCACCGTGCTGGGACCGCGCGAACTGGCGATCACCGTCAAGGCGGTCGACGGCGGCCGGGTCAGCCAGCATCTGGTGAACCATGCGCAGCCGGGCGAGCTGTTCCGCCTGGAGGCGGCGTTCGGTGAATTCCAGTTGCCGGCCGCAGCGCCGGTATTGCTGCTGGCGGCCGGCAGTGGCATCACGCCGATGCGCAGCCTGCTGCGCGAAGCCTGCCAGCGCCCGCTGGCCGCGCCGGTGGACCTGTTCTACTGGGAGCGCAGCGCCGCCCACCTGCAGTTCCGTGATGAGCTGCAGGCGTTGGCCGCCAGCCAGCCGAACCTGCGCGTGCACCTGCTGACCACCCGCGAAGGTGATGCGCCTGCCGCACGCATCGATACCCACGATCTGCAGGTGGCAGGCGATGACACCCCGTTGGCGCAGCGCCACGTGCTGGCCTGTGGCCCGGATGGATTCGTTGCCGCTGCGCGCCAACGCCTGGCGCACCAGGTCGCGGGTTTCCAGGCGGAAGCGTTCACTCCGCCGGCGCCGCTGCGTGACGCCAGCAGCGAGGGCGAGGTGTCGCTGACGCTGGCGCGCAGTGGCCGCCAGCTGAGCGTGCCGCGTGGCCGTTCGCTGCTGGAAAGCCTGGAAGCCCATGGCATCAAGCCCAAGCACGGTTGCCGCATGGGCATCTGCAACACCTGCAGCTGCGACCGCGTCAGTGGCGCCACCCGCCACCTGCGCACTGGCGACCTGCAGTCCGAATCGGCACAGCCGGTACGGATCTGCGTGAGCGCACCGACCACCGACCTGACCCTGGATCTCTGAGGACGCCTGCCATGACCCGCGCTACCGACCGTGCCCTGAGTACTGCCGAGATGCATGCCTTCGGTGAGGAACTCGACGCGATCCGCGACCGTGTGATCGGCAGCCTCGGCGCCTCCGACACCCGCTACATCCGCCGCGTGGCCGCCGCCGTGCGCTGGTTCGGCGTGGGTGGCCGTGGCCTGCTGTTCCTGGCGGCGTTTTCGCCGCTGTTCTGGATGCCGCTGCTGTGGCCGGCCGCGATCACCGGCACGCTGCTGCTGGCGCTGTCGAAGATCCTGGAGAACATGGAGCTGGGCCACAACGTGATGCACGGCCAGTTCGACTGGACCGGTGATCCCAAGCTCAATGGCAATACCTACGAGTGGGACATCGTTGCCACCGCCGACAACTGGCGCAAGACCCACAATTTCCGCCACCACACCTACACCAATGTGCGTGGCATGGACGATGACATCGGCTATGGCCTGCTGCGCATCTTCCCGGAACAGCGCTGGAAGCCGTTCTACCTGCTGCAGCCGATCATCGCGCCGATCTTCGCACTGCTGTTCCAGTGGGGTGTGGCCGCCCAGGACCTTCGCCTTGGCCGCTGGCTGAAGGGCCGCATGAGTGCCCGTGCGATGTGGCTGCAGACCCGCCCGGTGGCGCGCAAGATGCTGCGCCAGGTGCTGAAGGACTACGTGTTCTTCCCGCTGCTGGCTGGTCCGTTCTTCCTCACCGTGATGCTGGGCAACCTGGTCGCCAACGGCCTGCGCAACATCTGGACCTACGTGATCATCTTCTGCGGGCACTTCACCGCAGAATCGGAAACCTTCCCCAAGGAGTGCCTGCGCAATGAGTCGCGCGGCCACTGGTACCTGCGCCAGCTGCGCGGTTCGTCCAACATCAGCGGTGGCTTCCTGATCAACGTGCTGTCGGGCAACCTCAGCCACCAGATCGAGCACCATTTCTACCCGGATCTGCCGGCCAACCGCTATGCGGCCATCGCCAAGGAAGTGAAGGACATCTGCCGCCGCTACGGCCAGCACTACAACAACGGCTCGCTGCCGCGCCAGTTCGGCCAGGTGGTCTGGCGCATCCTGCGCCACGCATTCCCGAGCAAGCCGCGCCGCCTGCCGATGCCGGACATCATGTCCGCACCGGCATCGGCCAACGCGGGCTGATCGACTCAGCCCGCCTTCGCCAGGGCCGCCTGCTCGCGGTCCAGGCGGCGCAGGAACACCTGCATTTCCTTGCGTGCCTGCTGGTCGCCCTTGCTGCCGGCCACGCTCAAGCCGCGCTGCCATGCCTCACGGGCCGCCTGTGGCTGGCCACTGGCCAGCCAGGCTTTGCCCAGCAGCTTCCAGGCCGCCGAGTACTGCGGATCAAGCACCACGCAGCGGCCCAGGTGGGTTGCCGCGCGCACCGGGTTGCCGGCATCCAGCCAGCCCTTGCCCAGGCCGAAGCGCAGCAGCGCGCCGTCCTTGCCGGCGGCAAGCATGCATTCCAGAGCTTCGACGTTCATCCGCGCACCTCCACCAGCAGTTCGGCCGGCCCAGGCTGGAACCGGCCGCGATGGAACAGCAGCGGCGCACCGCCGTTCTCGTGCACTTCGATGATGCGGCCAGCCAGCAGCAGGTGATCGCCTACCGGCCACTGCGCGTGGCGCGTACAGGTGAGATGGGCGACCGCACCGGCGATGCGCGGTGGGGCGTCCTCGTCGTCATCCAGCAATGCCAGGCCGTCGAAGCGGTTGCGGACCTGCGGATCGGCGAAGCGCCGGGCCAGCGCTTCCTGGTCGGCCGCCAGCACGCTGATCGCAAAGCGGGTGGCGCGCTGGAAGGTGGACAGGCTCTGTGCGTGCAACGCCAGGTTCCACAGCACCAACGGCGGCTGCAGTGAGACCGGTACGAACGAGTTGATGGTCAGGCCGACCGGCTTGCCCTGTGCATCGCGCGCGCAGACGATGGCCACGCCGGTCGGGAAATGGCCGAGCAGCCGCCGCAGGGCACGCGGCGGCATCTCGACCGACGGCACCGGGGCCGGGGCGGGGAAGACCCCCGCCCACGGCCCGGCGTACGGCAGTGTCTCGCCGCTCATGAGGCCCGGGCCTGGCGGTAGCGCCGGCCGACCTCGGCCCAGTCGATGATGTTGAAGAAGGCACCGATGTAGTCCGGGCGGCGGTTCTGGTAGTGCAGGTAGTAGGCGTGTTCCCAGACATCGAGTGCGAGAATCGGGGTGTTGCCGGACAGGCCGACGCCTGCACCCATCAGCGGGCTGTCCTGGTTGGCGCTGCTTTCCACCTGCAGGCGGCCATCGCGATCGCTGGTCAGCCAGGCCCAGCCGCTGCCGAAGCGGGTCTGCGCGGCCTTGGTGAAGGCGTCCTTGAAGGCATCGAAGCCGCCAAGGTCATGGTCGATGGCGGCGGCCAGTTCATCATCGGGTGCACCACCGTTGGGGCTGAGCACGGTCCAGAACAGGCTGTGGTTGGCGTGGCCACCGCCGTTGTTGCGCATCGCGCCACGCTGCGCCTCGGGTACGGTATCGAGGTGGGCGATCAGCGCCTCGACGGGCTGTTCGGCGATGCCGGCCTGCTCGATGGCGGCGTTGAGGTTGTTGACGTAGGTCTGGTGGTGCTTGCTGTGGTGGATCTCCATCGTGCGCGCATCGAAGTGCGGCTCAAGGGCGTCGTAGGCGTAGGGGAGCGGGGGAAGCGAGTACGACATCGAAGCAATCTCCGTGGGGAAGGCCAGAGGGCTGGCCGTGGGGAGACTGTTATCGCACCTCAACAATGGTTGAGGTCAAGGGGCGGGATTGAAACGCGTGCGCGTTCGTCGCTTTGGTTCCTTCCATCAATCTCTGCAGGACTGCTCCCTGCGGCGGCGCGGAGATGTAGTCAAAGGCAAGAGCAGGAGCGGCATGGTAGTGCCGGCCGCTGGCCGGCAATCAGCGAAGGTCGGGTTGCCGGCCAGCGGCCGGCACTACCAGAACCCGCTTTCCGAACCTCACCGGCGTGGTCGTGCGTCGGTCGCGATCGCAGGAAACCGTCCAGTGGCGGGGGAAGGGGCTGGCTGGGACCGTTGGCGCCATGGATGGCGCCATCGAGCCACCAAGGATGGGTTTACGGCGTGTCCCGGCCAGCCCCTTCCCCCGTCACAGCCGATATCAACAAAAGCGCCGGCAGGCGAACCAGCCGCCAGCGCCTTCATCAACTCAACTCAACTCAACCAATCCTTGCACGCACCATCCACCTGGTTCCCGCACGCCTGCTGCATCCGCTGCTGCAGCCGCGCCAGTGTTTCGGCGCCCTGGTGCTTGCCGCTCCACGCCTTCAACTGCCCGGCCAGGCGTTCGAAGCGCTGGCGGGTGCGCTGGTGGTAGCCCGAAGGCTGCGCTTCCAGTTCCGCGATCAGCGAGGCAGTGGCCTGCTCGATGCCTGGTGCATCGTCCGGTGCCAGCTTCAGCAGGCCCTCCACGTACAGCACGCCCCACTGCACGCGGGTTGCCGGGCCCTGCGCGCCATCGTAGGCGCGCTTCAGCCACGCCAGCGCTCCGGCGGTGTCGCCGCGCTGCTCGGCCAGTTCGGCCAATTCGGGCATGTAGTAGTACGGCTGTTCGCTGCGCTTCAGCTCGGCCAGCAACAGCGCCTCGGCGCCCGCGTCGTCGCCGACCTGGCGCAATGCGTACGCCGCGCTGCTGATCGTCGCCTGGCGTGCGTGCGCATCGGTGGCGGCCGCATCGGCAGCGGCCACGCGCTGCTTGACCCGGTCGACCAGGGCGGCGGGCAGTGCGCCCTTCGGCTGCTGCTGGCGGGCCAGCGATACTTCCGTCAGTGCGCGCGACAATGCGTCGTCGGCGCGGTCGCCGCGCTCGGCATCTGCGCGCTCCAGCGCGACCAGCAGCTGCTGCCCCAGCGTGTTGCGGGTGGCCGGGCCGGCGCTGGCCTGCTTGACCAACGTCGCGCCCGCGTAGCCCAGCAGTTCGCGGTTACGACGGACTTCGGCAGGTTGCGCCAGCACTGCCTGCAGCAGCTCACGCACCTCGGTAGGCGAGCTGGCGGGTGTGTCGGCGGTGGCCAGGGCCAGCAGGGCAAAGCGGCGCTGCAGGGCGGCATCCGGTGCCGCCTTGGACAGCTGGCGCAGTACATCCTGGCTCCTGCGCTCGCCAGCCAGGCGGTTGGCGTCGACTTCCCAGCCGTAGTCGCCCAGCACCTGCCAGTCTTCGGCGGCCAACTTTTCCGGCGTGGGCAGTGCCGTCGCCAGGGTGGCGGCGATGGCGCTGCGGCGCCCGGCCGCGACGGTCAATGCCCGGGTCAGTTCGGCGGCGTCGTTGCCACCGGCCACGCGGGTAAGTTCATTGCGCTGTGGGTCCAGCACGATCAGGGTCGGGTAGCCGCGCACCCCGAAGCGCTCGCCCCAGGCCTGTGCCCCTTCCTCGTCGCCATCCAGGTAGACCGGCACGAACTTGCCGGTCAACGCGATGAACGCCGGGTCCTTGAACAGCCCGGCCTTGAGCTGGTTGCACGGCGGGCACCAGACCGCGCCCCAGTACAGCAGCACCGGCTTTCCGCTGTCGGCGGCCTCGGCGAAGGCATCGTCCACATCGCCCTGGCGCCAGGCGATGGCGGACGCCGGCGCGGGCGCGGGCGCCTCAGCGGAGCTGGCGGTGGACACCGGGGCCGGGGTGCAGGCGCTCAGCGCCGAAGCCAGCAGCAACACGGAAAGCGCGACGCGCATCGGCGGCATCTCGAAGGGCAAGGTGACAGGGCATTGTAGGAACGCGCAGGGAAGCCGCTGATTCAGTTTGCTTATGACGGGCATGCGGCGGGGTATGACGCCCCCGGGCATTGGCCGGGTTCCGTGCCTTCAGGCGGCTGCCCGCATCATCTGCTGGTAGACCAGTCCGTTGAACTCGCCGGCCTCACCGTCAACCACGAAGCCATAGCGCAGATAGGTCGGCACAGCATTGAGCGATGCGCGTACGGTCAGGACCGGCTCGCGTACCTGCGGCAGCACCGCCTCGAACAGTGCATGGCCGATGCCCTTTCCCTGGCAGGCGGGATCAACGAACAGCATCGCCAGGTGGCGGCCTTCCTTCAGCTCGACCACGCCGACGATGCGGTCGTCCTGCTCGGCCACCAGGATGTGGTTGTCGCCCTGCAGGCGTGCAGCGAACGCGTCGGCGGCGGCGACACTGCCGAAGGTGGCGATGCCGGCCGCGCTGAGCGAGGGCGCGACCGCCGCAGTGAATGCGGCCAGGCATACCGCGCTGATCGCGGGCAGGTCATCAATGTGGGCGGGGCGGATCCTCGGCATGCAGCGTTCTTCCTGTGGTGCGTGGCGTGTCATCGTCGCCCGGTGCCTGCACGCTAAGCTGGTCGCATGAGTGAATTCAATCCCGCCTACGCTTCGTTGTTTCCGCAACAGGGATTGAGCCTGGGCCTGATGACGCCGGTGGCGTCGCAGGGGCTGGCCGATCCGCATGAGGCGCGGCGCATCGCGCGGTTGGCCGACGATCTTGGTTTCGCCGCGTTATGGGCGCGCGATGTGCCGCTGATGGTCCCGCAGGGGCCGGACGCGACAGCAAGTGCGCTCGACGATCCGTTCCTGTGGCTGGGCATGCTGGCCGCTGCGACCGAGCGCATCGTGGTCGGCAGCGCGGCCATCGTGCTGCCATTGCGGCAGCCGCTGCAGGTGGCGAAGTCGGCGTTGAGCCTGGACCGGATCAGCGGCGGGCGGTTCGTGCTGGGGCTGGGTTCGGGTGATCGCCCGGAAGAATTCGCTGCGTTCGGCGAGGATCTGGAGAGCAGGGCAGCGACGTTCCGTGAGCGCTGGTCGCTGCTGCGCGCGGCGCTGTCACCGGAGACCGATGAGCGGACCGCTGTACTGCAGGCGACCGGTGGCTTCGACGTACTTCCGGCGCCGGCAACCCGCGTTCCGATGCTGGTGGTGGGTACCGCACGGCAGAGCCTGCAGTGGATCGCGCGCGAGGCCGAAGGCTGGGCCACCTATCATCGTGAGGAGGCCGCGCAGGAGGGGCGCATCGGCCTGTGGCAGCAGGCGCTGGCGCAGCGCGGCGGACCAGGCAAGCCATTCGTGCAGTCGATGCTGCTGGATCTGCAGGCGGATCCGCAGGCGCCAGCCGAGCCGCTGCCGCTGGGCCTGAAGGTCGGCCGCGATGGCCTGCGTGACTATCTGCTGCGCGTGCATGCGCAGGGCGTGGCGCATGTGATGTTCAATCTGGTCGACAACGGGCGGCCGATGGACGCGGTGCTGCGCGAGATCGGGGGGCAGGTGCTGCCGCATATGCTCCGGTAGGTGTCCACCTTGGTGGAGACGCTCCATCGTTGCCAACGCTGCGCTGGCCGGTGTGCTGGAGGTCCGCATCTGCGTATCATTCGCATTTGATACCCCGCTGCCGGAGCCCCGTGTGACCCAACGTTCCCCCATGCACCCGAGCGGACGCCTGTTCGCCGCGGTCGCTTTCATCGAGGCCGTGACCTGGGCCGGCCTGCTCCTCGGCATGTGGATGAAGTACGGCCCGATGGCCAACGTGGCGCTGGTGAAGGTGTTCGGGCCGCTGCACGGCGTGGCCTTCCTCGTCTATGTGGCGGTGACGCTGTTTGCGGCGGTGCGCCTGCGCTGGCCGTGGTGGGCCAGTGCCCTGGCGCTGCTGGCAGCGATCCCGCCGCTGGTGACGCTGCCGCTGGAGTGGTGGTTCAAGCGCCGTGGCCTGCTCGGCCTGCGTGCAATGCGCTGAATCCACTGTTGCGCACCCATTCAAGAGAATGGGTATCAAATGCAAATACGAGCCGTTATCATTTAAGGGCGGCATCTGGCCCTGAGCAGGGTCGGTGCGGGGTGGGACGCGCAGGCGCGTCCGGCCAATCCTTCCCTGTTACGGCTGGTGTTTCATGCACGCACGTCCCGTCGTTCCCGGCTTGCCGGCGCTGGTGTTGGCTGCCCTGATCGGCACCATGGCGATGATGTCCTTCGTCGCCGTGATCGGCCCGGTGGTCCGCATGCTCGGTTTGTCCGAGTGGCATGCCGGGCTGTCAGTCACCGCCGCAGGCGTGTTGTGGATGCTGGCCGCGCGCCCCTGGGGCCAGCTCAGCGACCGCATCGGCCGCAAGCGTGTGCTGATGCTGGCGATGAGTGCCTACACCGTGGTCTACATCGCGCTGGCGGTGTTCATCGACGTGGCCCTGCAGGCGGTGCCGCCGGTGCTGGTGTCAGTGCTGGTGCTGGTCGCTGCGCGCGGCCTGATCGGCCTGTTCTACGCAGCGGTGCCTCCTACCGCGGCCGCGCTGATCGCCGACAAGGCGCCGACCGGGCAACGTGCGAAGTTCCTCGCCCGCCTGGGCAGCGCCAACGCATTGGGCATGGTGCTGGGCCCGGCTGCCGCGGGTTGGCTGGCCTATACGAACCTGTCGCTGGCGCTGTATGTAGCCGCACTGTTGCCACTGCTGGCGTTGGCGCTGCTGGCTTGGCGACTGCCGGCCACACCGCCTGTGATGGGCGTCTCCGCCCGGCACCGCGCGCCAATGAGCCGCCTCGACCCGCGCCTGCGCCTGCCGCAGCTGGCGGCGTTCATCGCCATGGTTTCGGTGACCATCGCGCAGGTCACGGTTGGCTTCTTCGCGATTGATCGCCTGGGCCTGGATGCGGCGGCCGGCGCGCGCATGGCCAGCATCGCGCTGACGGCGGTCGGCGTTGGCCTGATCCTGGCGCAGGCGCTGGTGATGAAGCTGGAGGTCCATCCGCGGCGCTGGATCGTCCTCGGCGCCGTGATCTCCGGCATCGGCTTCGCCTCGGTGGCGGGCGTGCAGCAGGGCTGGCAGCTGCCGGCGGCATATGCGCTGGCAGCGTTCGGCATGGGCTTCGTATTCCCCTCGTTCCAGGCGCTGGCCGCCGACGCGGTGGAAGCACACGAGCAGGGCGCCGCCGCCGGCACCGTCGCGGCAGCGCAGGGCCTGGGCATGGTCGCCGGGCCGATGCTCGGCACGCTGTTGTATCGCGGCGGGCCCAGCCTGCCATACCTGCTGGTCGGCGCGTTGCTGCTGTTGCTGTTCGCGCTGGCCGCAGTGCATCGGATGAAGGAGACCCCATGAACGATTCCCTGATGCAGGGCGCGTGGCCGGAGGCCGCGCCAGCGCCGCAGGAGAGCAGCGACGACGCGTCGCTGTTCCTGCTGCAGCACGCTGGCCAGCACGTGCACGCACGCGGTTGCCGCGCCACGCTGCCGGCCGGTGCGCTGGCGACATTGGCAGAACGCGTTTCGGTGTTCTTTGCCCAGCAGCGCGGCGGCCCGGGCCTGCTGGTTGGCGCAGTGCCGTTCGAGCCGCGTGCCGACGATGCGTTGTACCAGCCCGAGCGCCTGCTGCCGGCGCTGGCACTGCAGCCGCAGGCCGCACCGCCGCTGGACGGTGCCCTGCGCGCCGAGCCTGCGCCGCAGGACTATGCGTCAGCGGTTGCCGCGGCGGTGCAGGTACTGCGCGCGCCCGAACTGAACCTCCAGAAGGTGGTGCTGGCGCGCAGCCTGCTGGCACGCACCCGCCAGGCGCTGTCTCCGGACGTGCTGCTGGCACGCCTGGGCGCAGATCCGTCGGTGGCGACCTATGCGGTTCCGCTGCCGGTGGAGCTGGGCCAGGCGCCGGCCTGGCTGGTGGGCGCGACGCCGGAACTGCTGCTGCGCAAGCGTGGCGCCGAGCTGTTGTCGCATCCGCTGGCCGGTTCCGCGCGGCGCAGCGCCGATGCCGCCGAGGACGAGCGTGCGGCGCAGGACCTGCTGGCCTCGACCAAGGACCATGACGAGCACCGTCATGTGGTCGAGGCGATCGTCGAGGGTCTGGCGCCGTATTGCAGCCACATCGATGCGCAGCCGCGGCCGGTGCTGCATGCCACCGCCAGCATGTGGCATCTGGGTACACGCATCCATGCCACGCTGAAGGATCCGCACACGTCGGCCGCCGAGCTGCTGGCGCAGCTGCACCCTACGCCGGCGGTCTGCGGTACGCCGCGGTTGGCGGCGCTGCAGTGCATCCGCGAGCTGGAGCCGGTGCCGCGCGGCTTCTATGCCGGCGCTGTGGGCTGGTTGGATGCGCAGGGTGACGGCGACTGGTATGTGGCAATCCGCTGCGCACGCCTGCAGGGAATGCAGCTGCGCCTGTTCGCCGGCGCCGGCATCGTTGCCGACTCGCAGCCCGAGGCCGAGGTGGCCGAGACCGCAGCGAAGTTCGCTGCCCTGTTGAACGCGCTGGGTGTCCATGAATCCGCGCCCGCCATCGAGCCTGCCGCATGAGTACCTCCACTGACTCTTCCCGCCTGCCGCTGCAGCAGGTGTGGCCGGATGACCTGATGGCGCGCTATCGCGAGGCCGGTCATTGGCGTGGCGAGACCTTCCCGGCGTTCCTGCGCGAGCGGGCAGAGCGTTTCGCCGATGACATCGCGGTGGTCGCCGGCGACGTACGCCTGAGCTACGCGCAGCTGTGGCACGAGGCCGGGCGGATCGGTGCCGGCCTGCTGGCGCTCGGCCTGCAGCCAGGGGAGCGGGTGCTGGTGCAGCTGGGCAACACGGCAGGCTTCATCACCACGGTCTGCGGCCTGTTCCGCGCCGGGCTGGTGCCGGTGTACGTGTTGCCGGCGCACCGCATGACCGAGCTGGTGCACTTCGCCAGCAAGGCCGAAGCCAGTGCCTACATCACCACCGCACTGCACGATGGCTTCGATCATCGCGGGCTGGCGCGAGCGCTGCAGGTCGAAATGCCGGCGGTGCGCCATGTGGTGATCGACGGCGAGGCGGCGGAGTTCATCGCGCTGGAGGCGCTGCAGGGCGATCGCAGCCGGCTGCCGGCCGATCCGGACCCGCAGTCGGTGGCGTTCCTGCAGATTTCCGGTGGGAGCACCGGGCTGTCCAAGCTGATTCCACGCACGCACGACGACTACATCTATTCGTTCCGTGCCAGCAATCAAATCTGCGGCATCGACCGCGACAGCGTCTATCTGGTAGCGCTGCCGGCCGCGCACAATTTCCCGATGAGCTCGCCCGGCTTCTTCGGCGCGTTGTACGCCGGCGCCCGCGTGGTGTTCAGTCCCGGCCCCGGGCCGGATGCGGCCTTCCCGCTGATCGCCCGCGAAAGGGTGACCTGCTGCGGCCTGGTGCCGCCGCTGGCGCTGCTGTGGGCGCAGGCCGCCGCCACCAGCAAGCATGACCTGTCGAGCCTGCAGGTACTGCAGGTGGGCGGTGCCAAACTGGTGCCGGAAGCCGCACGGCGGGTGATCGACGGCCTTGGCTGCACGCTGCAGCAGGTGTTCGGCATGGCCGAAGGCCTGGTCAACTACACACGGCTGGATGATCCGGAGGACCTGATCGTGGCCTGCCAGGGCCGGCCGATCAGTCCGGACGACGAAGTGCGCGTGGTCGATGACCATGACCAGCCGGTGGCCGAAGGCGAGGTGGGGCATCTGCTCACCCGTGGCCCGTACACCATCCGTGGCTACCATAACGATGCAGTGGCCAATGCGCGCTCGTTCACCGACGACGGTTTCTACCGTACCGGTGACCGCGTGCAGCAGCTGCCCGGGGGCTACCTGGTGGTACAGGGGCGTGCGGGTGACCACATCAACCGGGCGGGCGAGAAGATCTCTGCCGAAGAGATCGAGGACCACTTGCTGGCATATCCGGGCGTGTTCGATGCGGCCGTGGTCTCGATTCCCGACGAGTACCTGGGCGAGCGCAGCTGTGCCTTTGTGATCCCGCAAGGCGAACCGTTCAAGGCGCCCGCACTGAAGGCCTGGATGCGCGGGCGCGGCCTGGCTGCGTTCAAGGTGCCCGACCAGGTCGTGTTCGTCGACAGCTTCGATACCACCGCGGTCGGCAAGGTCAGCCGCCGCGAACTGCGCGCGCAGCTGCGTGCGCGTCATCTGCAACAGACAGGAGGAACGCGCTGATGGCGCTGCCCCGTATCACCGACTACCCCTTGCCGACCGCCGCTGAGCTACCGCAGGCGCGCGGACCGTGGCGTCCCCGGCGCGATCGTGTCGCGCTGCTGGTGCACGACATGCAGCGTTATTTCCTGGCCGCATTCGACGCCGGCAATGCACCGCTGCGGCCGGCCGTGGACAACATCGCACGCCTGCTGGCGCATTGCCGCGCGCACGGCATTCCGGTGTTCTACACCGCGCAGCATGGTGACCAGGACCGTCGAGACCGTGGCCTTCAGGCCGACCTGTGGGGGCCGGGCATGCGTCGCAGCGCCGACCATGAACCGATCATCGAGGCGCTGGCACCGCAACCGGGCGAGCACGTGCTGGTGAAGCACCGCTACAGCGCATTCCAGCGCAGCAACCTGGAGACGCTGATGCGTGTGCGTGGACGCGACCAGTTGCTGGTGACCGGCGTGTACGCCCATATCGGCTGCACCGCGACCGTGGTCGATGCCTTCCAGCGTGATATCGAGGCCTTCATCGCCGCTGATGCGGTGGCGGACTTCTCGCGCGCCGATCACGATCAGGCGCTGCATTGGATCGCGCGTACCTGTGGCGTGCCGATGACCACCGACCACCTGCTGGAGGTGCTGTGATGGCCGCGACCGGTGAGGTGCTGGATCTTGAGCGGATGCGTGCCGACGTGGCGCGCGTCCTGGAGTGCACGCCGGCCGAGATCGGTGACGACGACAACCTGATCGACCTGGACCTGGATTCAATGCGCATGCTCGGCCTGGTCCTGGCCTGGGGCAACACTGGCCTTCCGCTGGAGTTCTCGCAGCTGGCCGAGCACACCACGCTGCGCCAGTGGTGGGGTGTGGTGCAGCAACTGCAGGCCGCGCAGAACGCATGAACACCGCAGCGCTGGCCACGCCGGTGGCGTTGACCGAGGCCCAGGCCGGGCTGTGGTTTGCACAGCGGCTGGCACCGGACAATCCGTCATTCAATACCGCGCACGCGGTATGGATCGACGGCCCGCTGGACGTGGCCGCATTCGTCGCAGCGGCAGACCAGGCTGCGCGCGAGGCCGAGGCCTTCGCATTGCGCTTTGCCGAAGGGGCCGATGGCCAGCCACTACAGTGGCATGACCCGGTACACGTGCCGCTGCTTTCGGTACGCGATGTTTCCGCCGAGCCGGATCCCGCCGCTGCGGCGCGCAGCCTGATGCACACCGACCGGTTGAGCCCGGTTGATCCCACCCGCGACCGGATCAGCCAGCAGGTGCTGCTTGAACTGGGCGGGCAACGCTGGGTGTGGTACCTGCGGGTGCATCATCTGGCCGCCGATGGCTACGGCATGGCGCTGTTCACCGATCGCGTGTGCGCGTTGTACGCCGGCCGCAGGGGTGAGCCACTGCCAGGACTGGCCGGTGTGCTGGCCGATGATGCCGCCTACCGTGCCGATCCGCGCCGCGTGCAGGCCGGGCAGTGGTGGCGTGAGCAGATGCAGGGCGCACCGGCAGGCGCAGGCCTGGCCGGCACGCTCGCGGCCAGTGACGACGCGCTGCGCCGGGTGCAGTCGCTCGATACGGCCTTCCGTGAGCAGTTGCTGCAGGCCTCGGTACGTTGGCTGCAGCCCTGGCCGGATGTGCTGGCCGCGTTGTCGGCCGAGTACCTGCGGCGGATGAGCGCTGCCGATGAAGTGGTGCTGGGCGTGCCCTACATGGGGCGGCTGGGCAGCGCGTCGGCGCGGGTGCCGGCGATGGTGATGAATGTGTTGCCGCTGCGCGTGGCGGCCGGCGAGGGCAGCGTCGAGGCCTTTGCCCGGGGCCTGGGTCGCCAGCTCAGCCAGGGCCGCAGGCACGGCCGCTACCGGGGCGAGCAGCTGCGCCGGGACCTGGGCCTGGTCGGCGCGCAGCAGCGCCTGCACGGCCCGCTGGTGAATGTGCAGCCGTTCTACAGGCCGCTGGCGCTGACTGGCGTGCAGGCGGCGCTGGAGGTGCTGTGCACCGGGCCGGTGGATGACCTGGCGCTGGGCTTCCGTGGCGATGGCCAGCATCTGCTGGATCTGGAGATCGAGGCCAATCCCGCGCTGTACAGTCGCGAGGATGTCGAGGCACACGCGGCGCGGTTGCTGCATTTCGTGTCGTCGGCGCTGCAGGCTGACGATATCGCCGCCGTACCCCTGGCGACGCCCATGGAGGCGCAGCAGATGCTGCACGGTTTCAACGCCACCGCGCACGCGTTCCCGGAAACGACCCTGGTCGCGTTGCTGCAGCAGGGCATGGATCGGGACCCGCACGCGCCAGCGCTGGTGTTCGGCGACACGACGCTGGACTACGCAACGCTGGAAGCGCGCAGTTTCGCGCTGGCGGCACAGTTGCGGGCGATGGGTGTCGGCCCGGGCAGCGTGGTGGCGGTGGCATTGCCGCGTTCGCTGGCGCTGGTGGTCGCGCTGGTCGCGGTGCTGCGCGCAGGCGCCGCCTACCTGCCGCTGGATCTTGCCCATCCCGACGAGCGGCTGGCGCGCATCTTCGCCTCGGCGCAACCGGTGTGCGTTCTGGCTGCGGCGGAGGTTTCGGCGCGCACGGCCGGCGTGCCGGTGCTCGCGCCGGAGCAGTGGACCGCGCTGAGCTTCGCCGCGCCGTGGGCCGATCCTGCGCCCAGCGACGCAGCGTATGTGATCTATACCTCCGGCTCGACCGGGGAACCGAAGGGCGTGGTCATCGAACACCGCGCCATCGTCAACCGCCTGCTATGGATGCGCGAGCAGTACGGCATCCGCGCCGATGAACGCGTGCTGCAGAAGACCCCGGCCACCTTTGATGTCTCGGTCTGGGAGTTCTTCCTGCCGTTGCTGTGCGGGGCCACGCTGGTGGTTGCCGGGCCCGATGCGCATCGCGACCCCACTGAACTGGCGCGCCTGATCCGTGGCCATGGCATCACCACGGTGCATTTCGTGCCGTCGATGCTCGATGCCTTCCTCGCTGCACCGGCCTCCGAAGGCCTGCAGCTGCGACGGGTATTCACCAGTGGCGAGGCGCTGGACGCCGCGTTGCGCGACCGCTTCCACGCGCGCGTGCAGGCCGAGCTGCACAACCTGTATGGCCCGACCGAAGCGGCCGTGGACGTCAGCTATTGGCCGGCGTCGGCGCAGGATCGCTCGCGGCCGGTGCCGATCGGGTTCCCGGTCTGGAACACCCGCCTGTACGTGCTGGACGCCCGGATGCAGCCGGTGCCGATAGGCGTGGCCGGTGACCTGTACCTGGGCGGCATGCAACTGGCACGTGGCTATCTCGGTCGCGACGACCTGACCGCCGAGCGCTTCCTCGCCGATCCGTTCCTGCCTGGCGAACGCATCTATCGCACCGGCGACGTGGCGCGCTGGCGCGCCGATGGCGCGGTCGAGTACCTGGGCCGCAGCGACCATCAGGTGAAACTGCGCGGCCTGCGCATCGAGCTGGGCGAGATCGAGGCGGCACTGCGCGAGCTGCCTGGCATGGAGCGCGTGGAAGTACTGCTGCGCCAGGACGCGCCCGGCGATGCCCGGCTGGTGGCCTATGTGCCAACCGCGCTTGCCGACCCCGTCATGCTGCGCAGCCACTTGGCCACGCGCGTGCCGGATTACATGGTGCCCTCGGCGTTTGTCGGCGTGGACCACTGGCCGGTGACCGCCAACGGCAAGCTCGACCGCAACGCATTGCCGAAGCCACCCCAACGTGAAGTTGCCGGCTTGGCGCCGCGCACGCCGTTGGAACAGGAGCTGGCGTTGCTGTTTGCCCAGGCACTCGGGCGTGAAGCGCCGGTGGCGGTGGATGCGGATTTCTTCAGTCTCGGCGGTGACTCGCTGTCGGCGGTGCACCTGCTGCTGGCCATCGAGCAGCGCTGGCGCTGCGATCTGGGTCTGGGTGCCTTGTTCGCGCAGCCCACCGTGGCTGCGCTGGCGGTTCGCCTTGCCGAGCCGCCCGCGCTGGCCGATCACGCACTGGGGCCGGTAATCGCGCTGGCCGCGACCGAAGCGGGCGGGTCCACGCCGCTGTTCGTGCTGCACCCGGCCGGTGGCATCGCCTGGAACTACCGCACCCTGGCCCGGGCACTGCAACCCGCCCGCCCGGTGTATGGCCTGCAGTCGCCGGCACTGGACGCGCGGCTGCCACTGCCGCGCAGTATCGAGGCGATGGCCAACGATTACGTACAGCGCGTGGTCGCACTACAGCCGAAGGGGCCGGTGCATTTGCTGGGCTGGTCGGTGGGCGGCATCCTGGCCCAGGCGATGGCGGTGCGGCTGCATGAGATCGGCCGCGACGTCGGCGAGCTGGTGCTGCTGGACGCCTATCCCAGCGAGTGCTGGCGGGCCGAGCCGGAACCCGATCCCATCGCTGCATTGCGGGCACTGCTGGCGATTGCCGGTCATGACCCGGATGCGCATCCGGAACTGGACAGCCGGGAACGCATTCTCGCGTTCCTGCGTCGTGGTGGCAGTGCACTGGGGAGTCTGCCGGATGTGGTGCTCGATGGCGTGGTGCGCGCCGTGACCGGCACCAATCGACTGATCCGTGAACATATCCACCGGCCGTTCGATGGCACGCTGGTGCATGTGCGTGCGGGCCGGGATCACCAGGCGCGGCCACAGTTGCAGTCGGCGTTGTGGCGGACACACGCGCGCAGGGTGCAGTCGTTGGAACTGCCGTTCCTGCATGCAGAACTGACTGGCCGCGATGCGGTGGCGCAGCTGGCGCCGTGGTTGTCGGCGCGGTTGCGCCAATGGGACGAGCAACAGGAGATCGCAGCATGCAGTTGACCGGCTTTGAAGGTCGCGTGGCACTGGTGACCGGCGCCGCCGGCGGCATCGGCGAGGCACTGGTACGGTTGCTGGCCGCGGCCGGTTGCACCGTGGTGGCGACCGATCGCGAGGCACCGCGCGTGTCAGATACCCGGGTGACGTCGTTTGCACTCGACGTAACCGACAGCGCCGCGGTGGACGCCCTGGTGGACCAGGTCGAGTCCAGCATCGGGCCGATCCTGTTGGCCGCCAGCGTGGCCGGCGTACTGCATGTGGGCGGTGTCACCGAGACCGGCGACGACGACTGGCGCCGTGTATTCGCGGTCAATGCCGATGGCGTGTTCCATGTCGGCCGTGCGCTGGCGCGGGTGATGTCGCCGCGCCGGCAGGGCGCAATCGTTACCGTCAGCTCGAATGCGGCTGGCGTGCCGCGGCACGGCATGGCGGCGTATGCCGCGTCCAAGGCCGCCGCCACGATGTTCACCCGCTGCCTCGGGCTGGAGCTGGCGCCGTTGGGCATCCGCTGCAACATCGTCGCCCCGGGGTCCACGCTGACCCCGATGCAGACCGGCATGTGGCAGGACGAGCACGGCGCCGAACGGGTGATCGTCGGCAGCCTTGAGACCTACAAGGCCGGCATTCCACTGCGCAAACTCGCCACGCCGGAAGACATCGCGCACTCGGTGATGTTCCTGCTCTCCGAGCAGGCCGGGCACGTAGCGATGAGCGACCTGTACGTGGACGGTGGCGCCACCCTGCGCGGCTGAGGTCCTCAGAGCCGAACCCATGACTCGGCTGATTCAGAAGGCAGCCGGTGTAGCTGTGAATGCCAACCCGGCGTGGCATGGGCATTCTTGAATCTGTTTGTTCAGCAATGCTGTTCGATCAGACCGATGATGTGACCGAGTAGGCCATCTAATGAAGTGAATTCTTCGTAGACATTATCGAACGCTACTTTGTCACGGACCTGGTACCGCCCTGTTGCGAATTCAAAGACGTAGCAATCCATATCGCTCTCTCCGAGTTCTACATAGCCGCCCATGGATCCCTGGTCGCAAGCGAGAAGGTTCATTTCCACCAAAGCAAGCGCTGACCCGCCATCGCGGTATGAGCGTGAAGTGCTCGAGTAGAGGAAGACTCCTGCTGCCGCCAAGCCATCGTGGCGTGAAAGAAAGCCCAGATAGGACTCCGGCAGGGTGATACCTAGCGTAGAAAGCACCAAGCTCTGGAGCGCGTCGACGTGAGAACGTCCAAGTGGAGGGCCAAGGTACATCTCGGCTTCGTTGAGATTCGCGCGGAGCTTGAGAAGTCTGGCTTCTACTGAAGGCTGCATTTGTTGAGATTGAATTCGTGTGCAATGAGGGCAGTCAGACACTGTGGAATTCTTCATTCGACGTCAATGGTAGTCGCCCCAAGCTGTTCAAGTTGGTCAACCATTGACGTGGTTGGCTCGCGGTAGCGATTGGACAGCAGCGCTGCTGGGAGTCGATAAGCGCCAAGCAATGTTGGCGTAACCAGCAGCGTGGATCAGGATTGTCGTGTCCAAGGGGCGCCGAACGAGGTCGGCGTAATGTGTTCAACCCGCGCTGCGCGGCTTGCGTGTCCGTTTCGGCTTTGCGGTCTCACCGCCGCTGGCGGCGCTGTCCTGCAGCGCCTGCAGCCAGGACAAGGTGTCCACATAGTCGATGAAATGCCGCAGGTAGCCGGGGCTGGTGGCCTGCATCGTGTCGAGCATGCGTTGCACCAGCACCGCCGAGTTCAGCGGGCCGCCATCGGCCGGGGCCTCGGCGCGCAGCGAGCGGCGCACCTGCAGTTCGCTGCGCAGCTCCGACCACTCGCGCTGCACCTGCTGCAGCATCGGCACCTGCGGGTAATGCGGCAGCGAGCGCGACCCCGCATCGAGGTCACGCACCAATGCGCGCAGGCCTTCCAGGGCGGGCGGCTTACTTGCCATCCGCCGCCTTGGGCTTGGGAATCGGCGCGATCTCCACGCGGCGGTTGCGTGCGCGGCCTTCCTCATTGGCGTTGGAACTGACCGGCTGCTCGCTGCCGAACGCGGCGGCGAACACGGCATCAGCGGGTACGCCGTCGGCAATCAGGGTGCGGGTCACGGTCAGCGAACGCTGCGCGGACAGCTCCCAGTTGTCGGCGAAGCGGCGGTTGCCTTCGCGCACCGGCGCATCGTCGGTGAAGCCGCTGACCATCAGGATCTCCTCGCGGCTGCCCAGGTAGGCGGCCAGCGGCGCGGCCAGGCTGCGCAGCAGCTCCTGGCCTTCCGGCTGCAGCTGGTCGGAGTTGAGCGCGAACAGCACGCTGCCGCTGATGCCAATGCGGCCGTCGACCAGCGTCACGCGACCGGCAGCCAGCGGGCCAGCCAGTGCCTGTTCGAGCGTCTGCAGGCGCTTGGCTTCGGCCTGGCGCTGCTTCACTTCCTGGTCCAACCGCTGCGACAGCTCCAGCTGCACCGCGACAACACCTACCAGTATCAGCACGAACGCACCCAGCAGCACCGACATCAGGTCGCCGAAGGCGGCCCAGATCGGGGCGTGCGAGCCGCCGTCAACCTCCAGCTCGTCGCTCATGCGCTGCCGGCCTTGCCGCGGCGTGCGGCCAGCTGCTGCAGTTCTTCCATCACCTGCTTCTGCGACAGCAGGCTGAGGTCGACCACCTCGCGCGCCTGCGCCACGTAGTAAGCCAGCTGCTCATCGCTGCGGGCCAGCGAGGCATCCAGCGCGCCACCGATCTGTTCCAGGCGGCCGGACAACTCGGTGGAGGCGTTGCCGAACTGCGCGACGGCCTCGCCGAAGGAGGCGGCCAGCTGGCTGACTTCACCTGCGCTGCCGTTGAGCGCTGCGGCAATGCCATCCAGCTTGCCGGTCTCTGCGGCGATATGGTCGGTAAAGCGATTGCCAACGCGCTCCAGCAGCTCGGCCGAGCCACCGACCAGCGCGTCCACGGCGGTGCGCTGTTCGTGCGAGGCATGGTTGATCGCATCGAGCAGGGTCTGCACGGTGGCCAGCAGGCGGCCGCGCTCTTCCAGCATCGCGTTGTCGCGCACCAGACTCTCGGACAGCGTGCTGCGCAGCTCGTTGATGACGTCGGCAGCAGCTTTCGGTGCCGCCGCCGCGGTCTGCAGCAGGGCGGAAACTTCAGCCAGCGTGGCGCTGGCCTGCGCGCGACCGTTCTCGCCGATCTGCTGTGCGGTGGCCGCCAGCGTGTCGCAGACCTGCTGCTGCTGCGCGGCCAGGCGTTCGCCGTTGGCCTGCAGGCGCTCGGCCAGGTCGCTGGAAAGGTGCTGCAAGGCATCGCTCCAGCGCTGCAGGCGCTGTTCGTCGCCGGCCTGCAGCTGCGCCTGCAGCGCGGCGTGGGCCTGCTGCAACTCGGCGCTGACCGCGTCCCAGCGCGCCTGGCGCTGCTGCTCGCGGCTGTCCAGGCTGGCCTGCAGCTCGGCATGCGCGGTCGCGGCGGCGGTCTGCGCGGCCTGCCACTGCTGCGAGCGCTGCGCTTCATGATCCTGCAGCAGTGACTGGCTGGCGCTGTGCTGCTGCTCCAGTGCCTGCAGCAGCGCCTGCGCACGCGCATCCAGATGTTCGCTGGCGGCGATCAACGCCTGCTGCTGGCGCTCGACCAGCGCGCTGTTGAGGGCCTGCTGCTGCTCGGCGGCGGCACGCAAGGCGTCTGCATTGCTCTGTGCATCGGCCTGCAGGCGCTCGCCGATACGCGTGACCAGTGCTTCGGCGTGCGTGCCCTGACCATCGCTGAAGGCCTGCAGGTGCTGGCGCAGTTCGCTCACCAGCGCCTGCTGCGCCTGGGTCTGTTCACTCACCACCTTGGCCCAGCTGGCTTCGGTGGCGACCCGGCTGCGTTCGAAACCGTCGCTCAGCCCCGCCAACTGCTGTTGCACGGCCCGCTCGACACGGGCATGCAGCGCCTCGCCGTGCTGGGCCAGGCCCGCCAGCGTGGTTTCCGCCATCGGCCGCAGCGCGCCACCGATGGCTGCGGCGCTGGCTTCGGCCCCTTCGCGCAGCGACTGCTGCAGCGACAGGGCCAGCCGTTCCTGCAGGGCCTGGCTCTGGGTCAGGAACTCGGCCTGGCCGGACAGCAGGCGCTCGTTTGCAGCCGTGCTGTGCCTTTCAAAGGTCTGCGTCATCGCCTGCAGGCGGTCGACCAGCGCCGGCAGCGCGGCGGACTGTGCCTGCAGCAGGCGCAGCGATTCGGCGCGCTGCCAGGCCTGCGAATGCGGGTGCAGGTCGCCGGCAATGGCGCGGTCCAGCTGCTGCACGGCCTGCAGGCGATCGCGGCGCAGCAGCGCCGCCAGCAGGCCGAGCATGGCCGAGCTGGCCACACCGGCGATCGAGGTACCGAAGGCCACCGCAAGGCCCTGCACCGGCGAGGCCAGCGAGCCGCGGATGGCAGCCATGTCGGTGGCGCTCTGCAGGGCCAGGCCGGTGCCGCGCAGGGTATCCATCATGCCCAGCAGGGTGCCGAGCATGCCCAGCAACACCAGCAGGCCGACCAGGTACGGGGTCAGCACCGGCGCGGGCAGGGCAGTGCGCTCGCCTTCCACGCGCAGGCGCACGGCGTTGCGCAGGCCCACCGGCACGCGCTCCAGCCAGGGGGCAAGGCTTTCCTTCGCGCTGGACAGGTCGTTCAGTGCGGCGCGCAGGCCGTTGCTGGCCTGGCGGTAGCGGTACAGCTCGACGCCGCCGGCGATGTAGCAGGCCGCGATGATCGCCGCCACCGCTGCACCCAGCGGATGCACCGACACATAGCCAATGCCGATCCAGCACACGGCCAACAGGCCGACAAGGAAAACAATGACATGGAAAGCAGTTCTGGACATGGTGTTCCGGTCAGTGGGAGCGCAGGGCGTCTTGCAGCCCTTGGATCGGGTGGAAGCGCAGCTGCAGCTCAGCCAGCAGCAGCGTGCGCATGTCGTGGCGGAAGGCCGCGCGCCAGCCGGGCTGGCCGTGCACGCGTTCAAAGCGGGCGCCGAGCACCGTCGGCGCGATTGCCAGCAGGCTGTGCTCGCGCGGGGTGAGGGTCTGTTCCATCACCGCATCTACTTCGGCCAGCCGAGCCAGGTCGGGCGACGCCTGCACCAGCTGGTCGCGCAGTCGGCCGCGCAGGCGCCCGGTGGCGGTCTGGATGGCCTGCTGCAGCACCCGGTAGCGCTGGCGCAGCGAAGCGAAGTTGGGTGCGGCAGCGGCCTCGGCCAGGTCCAGCAGGCGCTCGGCCTCGGCGTCCTCGCGGATGGAGGCCAGCAGGCTGGCATGGGCCTGGGCGCAGTCGGCCAGTACATCCTCGACCCCCTCGGCAGCCTCGCCGGGGTCGGGCAGGCGTCCGCCCAACGCGCCGGACAGGGCCACGGCACGGCTCCAGTCCACCCACTGGCCGAGGCGATCGGTCAGGGCGGGACTGCTGGCCGGCATCGCGCCGTCGCTGAGACGGGCGAGCAGGCGGAGGAACTCCGGTCCACCCAGGACCGGCTGCGCTGCGTTCGCCATCAAGGGGTGAGGGGCCAAAAACCGTTGATTTTACAACCAGATGACCCCGGCTGGATGAAGGCGGGGCCTGGGTGGCGGTACCCGCAGGCGCGACAAGGCTTAGAATGTCCGGCTGCATCCATCCGTTCGACCCCTGGAGTACCCCATGACTGTTGCGCAGTTCTACCCGATCGGCACCCCCGGACAGCCCTGGGGCGACGCGGAACGCGCACAGTGGCGGGCCCGCCAGCAGCGCCAGCGCAGCTACCACGATGACGTGGTGGCCGCGCTCGAGCGCCTGGACGATAGCTTCGATGTGATCCAGTACGGCCAGCTGGACTATGCGCCGGACCATTACCCGCTGTTCGCGGTGGTCAACCACGACTGGAACCCGGCGCTGCCGACCGCGCTGATCACCGGCGGCGTGCATGGCTACGAGACCAGCGGCGTGCATGGCGCCCTGCAGTTCCTGGAACAGCAGGCCGAGCGTTACCTGGGCCGGCTGAACCTGATCGTGGCGCCGTGCGTCAGTCCGTGGGGCTACGAGCGCATCCAGCGCTGGAACCCGGATGCCATCGACCCCAACCGCAGCTTCCGTGACGGCGGCCAGATCGAAGAGGCCGCTGCGCTTATGCGCTGGGTGGCTGAGCGCAAGCCGAACCTGCTGGTGCACCTGGACCTGCACGAAACCACCGACAGCGACCTGCACGAGTTCGACCCGGCGCGTTGCGCCCGCGATGGCAAGCCGTTCGAGCGCGACACGATTCCCGATGGCTTCTATGTGATCGGCAACAGCGAAGACCCGCAGGCCGAGTTCCAGAAGGCCCTGATCGCCGCAGTGGCGCCCGTCACCCACATCGCCCCGGCCGATGCCGAAGGCAACCTGGTCGGCCTGCCGCTGCAGTCGCCGGGCGTGGTCTGGGGCGAGTCGCGTTCGATCGGCGCCTGCGCCGGCTTCACCGACGCGCGTTTTGCCACCACCACCGAGGTCTACCCGGACAGCCCGCGCACCAACCCGCAGGAATGCAACGACGCCCAGGTGGCGGCGGTGTGCGCCGGCCTGGATTTCGCCCTGGCGGCGCAGTAGCGCGCCACGTTGCGGGCAGCGATCGGCATCAGCCGGCGCTGCTTCTTCACCGGCGTGGCGGCCACAGCCGGCGAACCCGACGCGCGGCATCCGGCAAACACATCCAGATCGCGTTCGTACACGACGCTGCTGACGCCAAACAGGCCCAGCAGCGAGTGGAAGACGTTGTCGTGGCTGTGCGCCCGGTGCAGGGCATTCCCACGCAGGCAGGCCGTGTCCAGGCCCGCGTTGCGGCCGAAGCCCGCTGAGAACCACATCACCAGCGGCACCTGGGTCTGCTCGCGCGGTGCGATGAAGTAAGGCGTACCGTGAAGGTACATGCCGCGTTCGCCGAGCGACTCGCCATGGTCGGACACATAGATCAGCGCGACATCGCGCTGGTCCGAATAACCCTGCAGCAGGTCGATGGTCTCCGCCAGCACCCGGTCGGTATGCACCAGGGTGTTGTCATAGGTGTTGACCAGTGCCTCGTTGCTGCAGTGCTGGATCTGGTTGCTGTCGCAGGTCGGGCTGAAGGCCCGCGACGCTGCGGGATACCGTTCAAAGTAGGTCGGCCCATGGCTGCCGAGTTGATGCAGCACGACCAGGGCATCGCCGTGGATGGCGTCGATGCGTGCGCCGAGCTGATGCAGCAGCACGTCGTCGTAGCAGGTGCCGTCGGCGTTGACGCACTGGCCGGCCACCTTCAGCGCAGGCATGTCCTCGGTCGGCACGCGCTCGCACACGCCCTTGCAGCCGCCATTGTTGTTGTTGCGCCAGAGCACGCCGACGCCGCTACGCTGCAGGATGTCGAGCACGTTCTCCTCGGTCGCCGCGCGGACGTCGTCGTATTGCTGGCGGGTCATCTGCGAGAACATGCAGGGCACCGAGATCGCCGTTGCGGTGCCGCATGAGGAAACATCACTGAAGCTGATGACGCCTTCCTTGCGCGAGAGCCGGGGATTGGTCGCGCGTGGGTAGCCGTTGAGCTGGAAGTTCTGTGACCGCGCGGTCTCGCCGACGACCATGACCACCAGCTTCGGGCGCGGGCCCGGAATGCGCCGCGCGTCCGTGCCGATCGGGCGCAACGGTTGCTGGCGGGTGCTGTAGAGGCTTTTCAGGTAACCGTGGGTATGGCGCATCACGTTCAACGGCAGCGCCTGGTCGCGGATGTAGCGGTTATTGCGCAGCAGTGAGGAGTAGTCCTTGTAGAACGCAAAGCCGATCACCAGCAGCATCACCAGCGACGCCAGGACGTTGGCCGGCCACACCAGCAGGGAACGTATCGAACCGGCCCCGCTGGTGGTGCGCACCAGGGCCAGCCCGGCAGCGGGCAGCACGCCCAGCGCCAGCAGCGTGAGCAGCAGCGGCAGCGACAGATAGGCGTTCAGTTCGGCCTGGTTGGTCTCGAACACGTTCTGCACCATGCTGCGGTCGATCAGCACGTTGTAGTGCAGCATGAAGTAGCTGCAGGCGGCGCTGACGACGAGGAGCACCACCAGCAACGGCTTGCGCACGAAGGGTAGCGCCAGCAGTGGCGTCAGCATCAGATTGAACAGGCAGAACAGCAGCAGCGGCAGGGTGGCCAGGAACAGGATGCTGCGCACACCGTTGAGATCAATCAGCCCCCACAGCGTCTTCCAGAGGGCGATGTTTCCAATCGTGGCGAAGAACAGTGCGGCGGCCCAGACCAGAACGATTGGATGGGACCGTGGAAAACGGAGGCATTGGCGCACGAGCAGGTTCCGCGGAACAGGAGTGCGCGCAGTATCGAAACGGCTTTATCAGGAAGTTGTCAGCCTGGCCGGGCTAGCCCAGCAGGATCACGCCCCACACCGCGCCGACCATCAACAATGCGGTGGTCTGCGCGGCGCTGCCCATGTCCTTGGCGTTCTTGGACAGCGGATGCTGCTGCAGCGAGATGCGATCAACCACGGCCTCGATTGCCGAGTTGAGCAGTTCCACCAGCAGGCTGATGAGGCAGACCGCCAGCAACAGCGCGCGCTCGGTCGTGCTGATGTCCAGCACGAAAGCTGCAGTGATCAACAGCGCGTGCAGGAGCAGGAGCTGGCGAAAGGCGGCCTCGCCGCGGAAGGTCGCGATGAAGCCATCGCGCGAATGGATCAGGGTGTGGAAGATGCGGCTCAGGCCGGTCTTGCCGTGCGGATACTTGCCGCTGTGTTTGGGATGCTGCATGGCGTTTTCAAAGTCGGGGGCAACCCCGAGCATGTGCACGCCGCTGTCAGGAATACGTCAGATGCGGGCCGCAGGCCAGTGCAGGGCGAACCGGCAGCCGTGCTCCGAGGACTGTACTGTCATCGTCCAGCCAAGGTGTTCGACGATGCGCTGCACGATGGACAGTCCCAATCCTTCACCGCTGAGCGGTGCCCCGGGCACGAATCGTTGGAACTGCTGCGGGTCGATGCTGGAGGGCAGGCCGGGGCCGGTGTCTGCGATGATCAGTGCAGTGGTGTCCAGGGTGATCCGGACCTTTCCCTGTTCGGTGTATTGGCAGGCGTTGCGCGTCAGGTTCCAGATCACGCTGTGTACCAGGTCCGGATTGGCGTGCATTGTCACCTCTCGACCGGGATCAACGATGATGCCGACCGGCTTGCCGGCCAGCCAGGCCTGGCAGCGCTCCACGCAGGACTCGATCAACGGACGCAAAGCCACCTCGCTGCGCGGGACTGAGCCGGGGGAACGTGAGAGCAACAGCAGGCAGGACAACTGGCGCTGCATCTCCTGGGTGGTACGCAGGATGCGCTCCGCGCTGGGAACCAGGTGGCTGTCAGGAGGAAGCTGGCAGGCAAGGGTTTCCGCAGCACCGCCGATGATGGCCAGCGGCGTACGCAGCTCATGGCTGGCATCGCCGCTGAAGCATTGCTCGCGGTGCAGGAAACGCTCCAGTTCATCACTATGCCGGGCAAAGGCGCGGGCCAGAACGCCGATCTCGTCGCGTGCGTCCTGGCAGGGAAAGGGTTTCCGCCCGCTCTGCACAGCATCGGCCAACTGCGTGATGGGCGCGATGACGTGCGACGCCACCTTGCGACCGATCAGGAAGGCGCCGAGCACGCAGATCGAAATGACCAGCGCTGCAAAGGCGTTGATCAGGTATTCCAGGTAGCCATAGGGTGCAGCGTCCTGCAGCAGGTAGTAGCGTTGGCCGCCACTGTCGAACACACGCAGGTGCCACTCGTTGGGTGCTGCTTCGCCGTGGTAGCCCAGGCCGTACTGGCGCAGGACCATCGGCACGCTATCGTGGTCGTACAGCTGGCTGCCCGAGGGCAGGGCGGGGCGTTCGCCACGGGCTAGTGCTGCCTGCAGCTTGTGCACGGCACTGTCTTGGGTCTGCGCGATGACCGCGGCCCTGACCTGGTCGTAGTCCACCTGTTCGGCCAGGACGATGAAGCCCATGGCGCCGGCCATCAGCAGCACGAACGAGATCGTGATGCGGGTACGCAGGGTCAGGCGGCGGTAGAGAGCGGCAGGGGTCACGCCGGCATGCGCCAGCCGACGCTGTGCACCGTGGCGATCAGCGTGGTGTCGAAACTGCGTTCCACCTGCAGGCGCAGCTCATGGATGTGGGTACGCAGCGCGCCGCTGTCCGGTGGCTCGTCGCCCCAGACCAGGTATTCCATCTCCTGCTTGCGGACCACGGCGGGTGCCGCGCGTACCAGACACACCAGGAGCTTGTGCGAGGTGGGCGTCAGCGCGATGCAGCGTCCCTGCCGCCACGCCTGCGGCGAGCGCGTATCTACCTGCAGGTCCTTCCACGCCAGTACGCTGTCGACCTGGCGGCCCTGCGCGCGTCGCACCAGGGCCTTGATCCGCGCATCCAGCTCCTTCAGCGAGAAGGGTTTGACCAGATAGTCATCCGCGCCCAGGGCCAGGCCCTGCACGCGGTCTTCGACTGGGTCACGCGCGGTCAGCATCAGGATCGGCACCGGGTTCTGGAACTCCTGGCGCAGCTTCTGGCACAGCGTCATGCCGTCCAGGCGCGGCAGCATCAGGTCCAGCAGGATGGCATCGTAGTCGTGTTGCGTGGCCCGGCGCAGTCCGCTGGCCCCGTCGCGGGCGTCGTCCAGGACGTAGCCCAGCGGTTCAAAGAAGGCATACAGGTTGGCAACCAGCTCGGGGTTGTCTTCGATGATCAGCAGGCGGGTCATGGCATGCGTCCTTGCGCGTGGCCGAACTCTGCCCGATCCCTTGCCGGATGCCAATGCCTTGGCTGAATGAATCGTGGGTGCGACTGGTCCGCACCCGATTCCGTTCAATCAGCGGGGCTGCGTGAATCGCGTATTGAATGGATTACCGAAAAGAGGCCTGCGATGAGCCAAGCAGCGAGCAGCGCGCTCTGGAACCCAGTGGTTCGCATCATTCACGTCGGCCGCGGCATGGAGGGAGCGCGGAGGGGCCCACAGCAGGACCCCGCCGCCCTCCACATTCAGCGATGCAGCGCGTCGATGATCAAGCCGGTCGCGATCTCCACCAACAGGTACTCGGTGTCGGACTGGCGCACCCAGCGCTGGCCGCGACCCGGATTGCGCAGGTCATAGCGCGCGTAATCGTCTACCCAGTAGCGGCGGTCCACTTCGGCCCAGGGCAGGCGGTCGCCACGACGCCAGGCCTTCTTCTGCCAGCCCGGCGGCGGCGCATCGCGGTTGTGCGGGCCGCCTGCATGCGGCGGCGGGCCGTTGCCGCGGGCGTGGTGCGGCGGATCGGCGAAGGCGGGGGCCGCAGCCAACGCGGTGGCGGTGGTCAAGGCGATGGCAAGCAAACGTGTGGTCTTCATGGAGATGCCTCCGTCATGGCCGCGGCATGCGGCGCTGTGGCGGGAATATAGGGCAATCAGTGTGAATGAATACGGGTTTGGGAGGCACTTTTCTGAACAGACGGCGCGGCCTGCAGTTGCTGCCAGGGTACGGGGTCACGGGGCCCCGCCCTGGGCCGAGTCCGTCGCGGCCCAGCCTCCGCCCAGCGAAAGGAAAACGTCCAGCTCGCGGTCGACCCGCTCCGCGCGCGAGACGGCCAGTGCCGACTCCGCATCTGCCAGCGCGGCCTGCGCCGAAAGCAGGTCGAGAAAATCGATCCTGCCGAAACGGTAGAGCTGCTGCGCCTGCCCGGCGGCCCGCGCTGCGTCCCCACGCGCCTGTGCCAGGCTGCGCTCGCGTTCAAGCTCCTGCGTGCAGGCAGAAAGCGCGGTCTCGGTCTGGCGCAGTGCCTGCAGCACGACGCCGTCAAAGGATGCCAGAGCGGTATCTGCATTGGCACCGGCCGCTGCGATGCGGGCTTTGGCCGCGCGGCGGTTGGGCCAGTGCCATGACAGCAGCGGCCCGACGCTCGCCCCGAAACTGTCGGCGGAAAGCAGCTGCCCTCGCATGCCCGCTGTGCCCAGGGAGGCGCCCAGGGTGACCCGCGGATAGAGTTCTGCGGTCTCTACGCCGATCATCGCCGTGGCCGCGGCAAGGCTCCGCTCGGCGGCACGTATGTCAGGGCGCCGCTGGAGCAGCTGCCAACCCTCACCGACCGGCAGCGACTGCTCCAGCGCCGGGGCGCGCGGGCACGCTTCGACGTCCCTCGGATAGTTTGCCGGCACCCTGCCCATCAGTGCGGCCAGTTCGAACAGTGCGGCCTGGCGCTCCGCCAGCAGGTGCGGCACCGCCGCCGCGCTGCGGTTGACCGCAGCACTGGCACGGCTGACATCGAAGTCCGTTCCACGCCCGCCTGCCGCCAGGCGACGGGTTGCCTCCAGCGTGGCGCGCTGTATCGCCAGCACCTGCCGGGTTGCAGTGAGCGTGTGATTGCTTGTGCAGATCTGGAGATAGGCACGGGTGACAGCAGCAGCGACGACCACGCGGACCTGGTCGCGTGCCGCAGCGACGGCCTCCGCGTCGGCGTTGGCGGCTTCGATGCCGCGGCGGATGCCGCCTGCAAGATCCAGTGGATAGGAGAGGTGAAGGCCCAGCGCATAGGACTGCGGCGCGGCCGACGCCTGGGTGTAACCACCAGCATGGGTGAGCGTGCCCGATGCATCCACGTCGGCCTGCACGGCGCTGCGCGCGCGATACTCCAGCACGGTAGCGCTGGCGTGCCGAAGATTGGCATCGGCGGCGCGCAGATCGGTATTGGCCGCCAGTGCTTCGCGTACGTAGCCGTCAAGCTGGGGGTCGCCATACAGCTGCCACCACCGATCCGGTGGCGCGTCGTGGTTGAACGATGCGTCCTGGCCCGAGACGAATGGCTGCGCTGCGCGTGGCGTGGCCGCGACGGCATTCGCAGGCAGGTGATAGTCGGGGCCGGAGACGCAGGCCGTCAGGGGCAGCAGCAGGGCAAGCAACCCACAGCGTAGTGTTCGCAGGCTCACTTGCAGGCTCCCTGTGCCGAGGGCGTGATGGTCACACTCGCAGTGCGACCGACGATCAGGCGGGTATCCGGCGGCGCATCATCAATGCGGATGCGTACCGGGATCCGCTGTGCCAGCCTCACCCAGGTGTACGTCGGCGCCACGGCGGGGAGCAGGTTGTGCGTGCTGGAGCGCTGATCGTCGGCAATGCCGGCGGCGATCGTGTCCACGTGCCCGCGCACGTCGTGGTCGTCGCCCATCAGCCGTGCCACGGCGGCATCGCCCTCGGTGATGCAGCCCAGTTTGGTTTCCTCGAAGTAGCCTTCAATGCGCAGGCTGCGGGTATCGATCAGCGCCAGCGCCTGCGCCCCTGGCTGCAGGTAGTCGCCGGCATGCAGGTCCAGGTTGGTGACGATGCCATCGGTACTCGCGCGTACCTCGGTGCGTTGCACGTTGAGCCGGGCAACGCGCTGTTCGGCCCGTGCCTGCGCCAAGGCGGCCAACTCGGTATCGACCTTGGCGGCATTGCGTTCGCGTGTTTCCGAGGCGACAAGGTTGCCCAGTGCGTTGTCCCGCGTCGATTCGCGGCGGGCCAGCGCCAGCGTGGCGCGTGCACTGCTGACCGCTGCATCGGCCTTCTCAAGTGCGGCAGCGAAGCGCGGCTGGTCCAGCACCAGCAGCAGCTGTCCGGCGCTGACCCGCTGGTTGTCGTGCACCAGCACCTGGGTGACCAGCCCGCCCATGTCCGACGCAACGCGCACCACATCGGCGCGCACCCGTCCATCGCGCGTCCACGGGCGTGTTTCGTAACGCTTCCAGATGGACAGTGCGGCAACGACAGCAATCGCGAATACAACCAGCGTAGCGCTCCAGCGCCCGATGACGGCAAGCAGGTGTTTCATTTCATTTCTCGAGCAGGGGCGAAAGCCGGATCATCAGCTCCGCCAGGATCAGGAACAGGGACAGGCCCACCAGTGGTCGCGCGGCGAACAGGCGGTACAGGCCGAGACTGGCGAGCAGGCGCGAGGTCAGCATCGACAGCGCCAGCGCGGCGGCGGCCACGGCGAGCAGGCCGGGGATCAGCACGCCATCAATGGAAAGATCAGAAAACATGAGGTCAGTGCCGATGGGTGAGAGCAGGCGCCAGCAGGTCGCGGCGCAATCCGCAGAGCAGGTGCGACAGATGCTCACGATCATCCCCGCTGCTGGCCGTCGCGGCCTCGCGCATGCGGTCCAGCAGTTCAAGGAGATGGATGTCGACACTGCGTGGCGCACGAGTGCGCATCCTGAAATGTGCGGCGATGCGCTCGACCAGCGCGGCGTGAAGCGACTGGGTGCGCGGATCGCCCAGGCGCCTGCCCAGCGCGCGGAGTTGGCTGGATGCACGTGCCGCACGAGCGTCCGCAAACAGCGTTCGCAGGTCGTGTGCTGCGCTGGCATGGCCCTGCAACCTGGGAGCGAGCAGTCCGATTCGATCCAGCATGCGGCTGAGCCAGGCGCGGGTCACATCCCCCTGTCCAGCGGCGTGTCGTGCGATATCCCGACGGATCGAACGCTCCAGCCGTGCGCGGTTGCGGCTCGCATCGGCGGTCTGGAACAGCTGCATGCTGCACAGTGCCACCGTCGTACCGACGAACAACGCAACGCTGTTGTTGAGTGCGCCGACGATGTTCAGCGCGTTGGTAGCACCCAGGCCGGCGATGAGCGGGAAGGTCAGCACTACGCCCAGCGTGGCCATGATGTAGGGCGGCCGGGCCAGGAACGATCCACACAGCAGCAGCACCGGCGCGAGCGCGGCGACCAGGCCGGCGATACCCGACAGCGAAGGAATGATCACCAGGGCGTACACAAGACCGACGGCGACACCGAGGGCGGAGCCGACCAGATAGCGCATGACATGCGGCGCAGGCGCTTCGATCGTGCCGAACAGCACGCACGCCGTGCCGATGATGGACACCGCCGTGGCGCCCTCCGACCAGCCGGTAACGATCCACAACACGCAGCTCAGCAGGATGCCGACGAACGCGCCCAGCGCGCTGCGCAGGGCAAGCCGATGATCACGGTGAAGTACCGCACCCTGCGCATGTCGCGCAAGGCGAGCAGGTACATGCAGGCGCCAGTCGGGGCGGGCGGTGTGCAGTTGCGCCTGCAGCACGCGGCAGTCGGCGTGGGCCAGGTCGAGCTCGGCCTGTTGCGCGACCAGGCCGGCCCGCAGCAGATCGCGCCAGCCCCTTGCATCCATTGCGCTGGCCTGTGGTGAACGCAGCCGGGCGATGGAATCTTCCACCGCGCTGGACAGCATCAGGACGTCCAGCATCCGGTCATGCAGGGCACGCAGGATCTGCACCTGGGCCACGCCTTGGGCACCGTCGAAGGGCAGGTGGATCGACAGCACATGCAGTTCGAGCAGGTCAGCTGCCACTTTCGAGCGGTCCGTCGCCAGCACCGTGTCCGATGCACCGGCGCACATGTCGCGTGTCCATCGTTCCGCGTCATCCAGCACGGCAGCGACCCGTGCGTGCACGCGCGACGAGACGCTGCGCGGCATCACCAGCGCATGGACCAGCGTTGCGGCAAGGATGCCGATGGCGATTTCCTGCACCCGCGTGATGGCGATGGTGAACACCTCTCCGGGCACCATCACCGCAGGAAAACCAATCAGACTGGTGGTATAGCCGGCCAGCAGGAACGCGTACGCACGTGGCGTGCGGTCGAGCATCGCCAGGTACAGGCACAGCGCCATCCACGTGGCGAGCGTGGCGCTCAGCACCAAGGGCGCATTGGCGAAACGTGGCACCAGCGCGACGGTGGCGATGGCCCCGCCGACGGTACCGAGCAGGCGGAACAGGCCGCGGCTGAGTGTCGCCCCGGACAGAGGCTGCGATACCAGATAGACCGTGCCGATCACCCAGAACGGGCGATTCAGGCCGATCCTTAGAGAGACATACAGCCCCAGCGACGCGGCGAGCAGGCATTTGAGCGAGAACAGCACCGCCTCCTGATCGGTCCTGAGGGCAGGGCTTTTCAACCGGGCGAATGCCTGGAACACGTGGGGACGGGCAGGAGTGGGGGAGTGCATGCGGCTCATGCTAGTGATCGGCCGCACTGGCGAATTTCGCTACAATGACAATCAATCGCTAAAACCGGTCAATGTGAGAATGGCTCGCATTTCGCTCCCCGGCTTTGACCTGGACCCGGACGAGACCGATCGCCCGGCGGTTGCCAGCCGCCTGCAGGTGGCCGAGCACGACGCGGAAATTCCGGTGCATGAGCATCGAAAGGGCCAGCTGATTCTTGCGCTGCATGGGGCGGTGACCTGCGAAGTCGCCAATGCGCTGTGGATCGTGCCGCCCCAGTGTGGCGTCTGGATTCCGGGCGGCATGCCGCACAGCAACCGCGCCACCGCCAACGCGCGCCTGTGCTATCTGTTCGTCGAGCCCGGCGTCGTCGATCTGCCCATGCAGTGCGTGACGCTGGCCATCTCGCCGATGCTGCGCGAGATGATCCTGCACCTGGCCGACGCGCCGCTGGACTATCCGGATGGCAGCCACACCGACCGGCTGGCGCGGGTGTTGCTGGACGAGCTGGTACAGATGCCGGCCGAGCATCTGTCGCTGCCGGTCAGCCATCACCCGAAGGTGCGGGCGTTGGCGGCGGCGCTGTCGGCGGATCCGGCAGACCGCAGCACCATCGGCCAGTGGGCCGTGCGCCTGGCCCTGGGCGAGCGGACGTTGACCCGGCTCATCGAACGGGAAACGGGATTGTCCTTCGGGCGCTGGCGGCAGCAGCTGCACCTGCTCATCGCCATTCGTGAACTCGCTGCGGGTGCACCCGTACAACGCGTTTCCGAGACGCTGGGCTATGAGTCGGTGACGGCCTTCATCACGATGTTCAAGAAAGCGCTTGGCCTTTCCCCGGCGCGGTACTTCGCGGTGCGCCTGCGCGGGCAGTAGCGGGGAACAACGGGCGAAGCCGTTGCCTGGAACGGCTACTTCGAGGTGTCGGAGACCGATTGAATCGCGGCCACCACCGCAGCAGGGTCCTCGCGCTGGAGGGTGTGGCCGGTTGCCAGGTAGCGGTGCGAGCCGCGCGTGAAGCCCGGGAAGAGCAGGGCGTGTGTGGGAGATTGTGCTGGTAGTTTTGTGAGCTATGAACACGGACTCACTGTAGAGGAAGTCATGGGAGCCGGGCGTAGGCCGCTGAATGGCCGCGGATGCTTGAATCTGTGACCGGTTACGCGACTCCACACTTGAATGTGCAAGCGTCCTCGACGATAAAGGCGGCATGTGGCACTTTCGCATTCCGGACCAGGGACGATCCGATGCATGACGCGGGGCACAGCTCCGCGTTCTCGTTCCTGCCGGCGCTGTGTTCGTCCAGGAAGGAGAACAGGGATGTTGGAACGACTGAAGACCATTTCGTGTGCCGTGCTGGCGATCATCGCCGTTGACTGCTTCGCCCCTGCTGTGGCGCAGGCGCAGGAAAGCAAGATTACCTGGCGCATTTCGCAGCCCGGCGGCAATTCGACGCAGTACAAGACCCAGCAGCAGGCGGTGCAGGCGATCAAGAGCCTTCCCGCACCCAGCTCATTCCCGCCGGAGTTCCAGTTCGGCTGGCAGTCTGTCGACAAGATCAAGTCGAAAGTTGTGGACTTGAACGGCAATACGTCGATCACCTACTGGATGGGAAAAGCGCAACCCTCGGATCCAGACTGGACCTATCTGAGCACAGCGGAATTTACCAGTGAAGAGGCCATGGTCGCGAGCTATCTCGCGGGCGTCCAGGCCGCCAATCCTGTCTGTCCGGGGGCTGCTGTAACTCCAAATGGAGACTGGTTCTCGGGTGTGCCCGAAATGGAGGGCGTGGTCGAGTCCAGGTACTATCAGATCATGCGTATGATTGGGCAGAACACAGCCGAATCGCCCTGCACGCCCCACGTGAGTCAGGCGGCCTTCGGCCGCAAGCGCCGCCTTGATTGCCCTGTTCCGCTTACGCAGTGGTCCAACAAGCACAACGCCTGCGTCAACGAGGACTTCGTTGCGACCATCACCTCGAAGTCGCAGAAATGCGACAAGGACGGCGGCAACGGTAGCTGCCCCATGTCCCGCAACGATACAGCGGCGAACATGAGTCCGATTCCCGACAAGGACCCGGCCTCCAACGGCGGTACCTGCGACGGCAATGTCGGCAACCCATGTGATGTCAAAACGGGCGAGAAGTACGAGATCGCGCCGGACTTCGATCTGGGCTGGATCGCGCTGACGCGGTTCTATCACTCTGGCATCTCCACGTCCTCCGGTGGCTTCGGCTATGGCTGGACCCATTCGCTGGGCGCCCACCTGGCACTGGACGGCGTTGACAGTGTGGGCATCATTGAAAGCACCGGTTTCCAGCGTGCATTCAAGAAGATCGGCCAAGCCTATGAGGCGGACGACGACAGTGGTGACCGTCTGGTCCAGAACGGCAACTGGACACTGTACTCGGCGGGCTCCATCTCGACCTTCGGCGCGGACGGACGTCTGACCGCCAAGCGCTTCCCGGATGGCACGTCGCTGACCTACATCTACGACGACAACGACCGCCTTGCGGCGGTCACCCACAGCAGTGGCCGCACACTGGAGTTCGTCTATCAGTCCAATGACTATGAGGCGCTGATCAGTTCGGTGCTGGTCGAGGGCGTTGCGCTCGCCACCTATACCTACACGCCGCAGAACCAGGTCGCCACGGTGACCTATGCGGGTGGCGGTGTACGCACGTATCACTACGAGAACCAGGACTTCCCCCAGCACCTGACCGGCATCACCGCCGAAGACGGGCGTCGCTACAGTACCTTTACCTATGATTCCATCGGCCGTGTTATCTCCAGTCAGCACGCTGGCGGTGCCGATGGCGTGACGCTCGCCTACAGCCCCAACGGCGGTGCAGTCGTGACTGACGCGCTTGGGCGGCAGACCGACTACACCCTGACACCCGGCGGCGACACCGCGCCGTCGCGCAAGGTAACCGGCCTGAGTGATTCGCAGGGAACTGTCAGCCGGACCTACTACGACCAGAGTGTCGACTTCCGCCGGCGCCTGGATACCTACACTGATCGTCGCGGCATCCAGACCAAGCACACCTATGCGCAGGGCACCGATCCGGTGAGCGGTCGTGCCGTCAGCATCCATACCGTGACCGAAGCGTTCGGCCTGCCCGAGCAGCGGGTGGTGACCACCGCGCGCGACGTCGAAACCAATGCGGTACTGACCACCCGGATCGGCAATCGTGAAACCCGCACGTCCTTCAATGCCCAGCGCCAGCCGATAACCAACACGGTGACCGATATCGCGTCCGGTCAGACCCGCATCACCAGCTACACCTACTGCGAAGCCGCGGACGTGGCTGCGGCAGGGAGCTGCCCGGTGGAAGGGCTGCTGAAGAGCGTGGATGGCCCGCGCACGGATGTGGTTGATGCCGTTACCTACACCTACTACCCGGCGGACGACGCGGGATGCGCGACCAGCGGTGCCTGCACCTATCGCAAGGGCGACCTGCGCAGCGTGACCAATGCGCTGGGCCAGACGGTCGAGACCCTGGCCTACGACGCACTCGGAAGGCCGTTGTCGGTCAAGGACGCCAACGGCGTGGTGACTGATTACACCTACCATCCCCGCGGCTGGCCGACCTCCATCACCGTGCGCGGTGCGACCACGGCCGAGGATCGGGTCACCCAGCTGAGCTACTGGCCAACCGGCCAGGTGCAGAAAATCACCGAGCCGAATGGCAGCAGCGTGTCCTACTTCTACGATGCTGCGCTGCGCTTGACCGACATCGAGGACAACGCGGGCAACACGATTCACTACATGCTGGACAACGCCGGCAATCGCCTCAAGGAAGACACGCTCGATGCAGGCGGCACGCTACGTCGCACCTTGGCGCGGACGTTCAACACGCTCGGCCAGCTGACCGCACTGAATGACGCAGGCAATCACGCTACCGGCTTTGCCTACGATGCCAACGGCAACCCGCAGACGGTGACCGACGCCCTGCAGCGCGTGACCAGCCAGCAGTACGATCCGCTGAACCGCCTGGCCCAGACCCTGCAGGACGTGGGTGGCGTGGCCGCCGAGATCCGCAGCCAGTACAACGCGCTGGACCAGGTCACGCAGGTCACTGACCCGAAGGGTCTGCATACCACCTACGCCTACAACGGTTTCGGTGATCTGACCGGCCAGGTCAGCCCGGACAGTGGCGCCAGCAGCTTCACCGTGGACGCCGCCGGCAACCGCAAGACCGCCACCGATGCGCGCGGCGTCACCGCCACCTATCACTACGATGCGCTCAACCGCCTGATCGGCATCGCCTATCCGGACCCCAATCTGGACGTGGGCTACAGCTATGACGTGGCGCCGGCCGCCTGTGCCGCCGACGAGCGCTTCGCCAAGGGCCGCCTGGGGCAGGTGCTGCACGCCAATGGCAGCACCCAGTACTGCCATGACCGTTTCGGCCAGGTCACCCGCAAGGTGCAGACCGTCAATGGTGTGGCCACCACCCTGCGCTATGCCTACAGCAAGTCGGGTCGCTTGACCGCATTGACCTACCCCGACGGCAGCGTGGCCGACTACGTGCGCGATACCCAGGGCCGCATCAGCCAGATCGGCCTGACCCGCCCCGGCCAAGCGCGCCAGATCGTGGTGAACAACGTGACCTATGCGGCCTTCGGCCCGGCGACCGGCTGGACCTATGGCAACGGCCGCCAGCTGCAGCGTCCGCTGGATCTGGATTACCGCCCGCAGGCGGTGCATGACCCGGCCGCGGGCGGACTGTCGCTGGGCTACGGCTACGACCCGGTCGGTTCGATCACCGAGCTGAAGAACGGCACAGGCTCGACGGTGCTGGCCAAGTACGCCTACGACGCGCTGGGTCGCCTGACCCAGACCCAGGACGGCGCGACCGGCACGCCGATTGAAAGCTATGCGTATGACGCCACTGGTAATCGGACCGCGCTGACCACCTCGGCAGGCACCGCCAGCTACACCTATCCCGCAACCAGCCACCGCCTGACTGCGGTGGACGGCGAAGCGCGCAACCATGACGCAGCGGGCAACACGACCAGCATCGGCAGCAAGACGTTCACCTACAGCGATGCCAACCGCATGAACGCGGTGAAGCAAGGCAATGCCGTACTGGAAAGCTACGCCTACAACCACCGCGGTGAGCGCGTGCTGCGTACCCCGGTTGGTGGCGCAGCACAGATCACCCTGTACGATGAGGCCGGGCAGTGGCTGGGCAACTATTCCGCCACGGGCCAGGCACAGCAGCAAGCCATCTGGCTGGACAACTACCCGGTGGCGCTGATCAGCGTGCCAAGCGCAGGTGTGCCGGAGTTGGCCTACATCCAGCCGGATCATCTGGGTACGCCGCGTGTGGTGATCGACGCGGCGCGCGATGTGGCGATCTGGGAGTGGAGCAACAAGAGCGAGGTGTTCGGCAACCAGATTCCGAGTGCCGATCCGGATGGCGATGGTGTGGCGTTTGAACTGGCGCTGCGCTTCCCGGGGCAGCAGGCGACGGATGCGAGTGGGTTGTTCTACAACTACTTCCGTGACTATGACCCGGCGTCGGCCAGATACGTGGAGAGCGATCCCGTTGGGTTGAACGCCGGCATCAGTACGTATGGCTACGTGATCTCGAACCCCGCCCGATTTACTGATCCGCTTGGGCTGACGACGACGCTAATAACGACATACGATTTCGGTATTGCAAACCATTCGGCGATTCATGTTTCGATACCTGGCAAGCCTGATTTCCTGTACGACCCTTCCGGCACCTACGCACCTGGTGGTCGTCGAGGAACCGGTGGGCTATTTGAGGGGCGCGATGCTAGCTTGGCCAGCTACAAAAAGTATCAGGTGGGAACTGGTAGCCGAGTTGAATTAACGGTAATCCCTTTGACTCCGGAGCAAGAGTTAACTCTCATTGCGAACGCGGAGGAGTGGGGGGATGCACGTGGCTTCTGGTGTGCGAGCCACGTGTCCGGCGCGTTGGATGGAATGTGTGGGATAAAGCAAACACTCTTCCCGGGTGTTCTTCACAAGAGTGCAAAGGCGGCAGAATGTCCAGTCAAATGAAGGATAGGCTTATCTCATCATTGATATGCTTCACTCTATCTGTTTCTGTGAATTCTGCGGGATGGATATGGATATCCGCTTTCATGAAGATAGGAGCGATGCGAGTTCCATACGTACTGCTTCTCTCACTACTTCTTTCGGTTACATTCTATGCGCTCTCTCGATGCGAAAGTATGCGCCGCATCCCGCGAAGTTTAGTGGTGGGGGTGATCGCTGGTCTTGTACTCGGGGTCGTGGCTGTCACTTCTTCCAATCTGGCAATTGATGGGGGGGGGCGCTTGCTTCTACAGAGCCTTGAGAGATTCGGAGCAACGGCGTTGGTAGCAGACCTTTGGCCGTCGCTATTACTTGGAAGCTGGCTTGTGGGGGCGGTCGCATTTTGCGGGGCGTCGGTTTACTTAAGGCGAGCGTTCCTGGGGACGCCATGAATAATCGCCGCAGAGCCTTGGATTTCGACCGCGCTGAATTGATCCTATGCCTGCGGCGCCACCGGTAATGGCCGCGCTGACCACCTCGGCGGGAACTACCAGCGGGAATACGACGCTGCGACCGGACGCTATACGCAAGCGGATCCCATAGGCCTGTCCGGCGGCATCTCCGCCTACGGGTACTCGAGTGCCTCTCCGCTTCGCGCGGTTGACCCACTTGGGCTTGAGCCTGTGTTCGACACAAGTACGTGTGGCGGACAACTGGGAATGGTGACTTGTGATGGCAATGGAGGGTTCCTGGTCAGTGTCTGCAATTCGGGCTGCGACAAGATATGCACCGTTATGCATGAGCGAAACCATAAGGCGTTACTGGAAAAGAGGGTTCCTAATGCCTGCGTGGGTAGGCCCAAAGGTGCAAGTCCATTCCCAAAGAACTGGGAATATGGTGGGATCGAGCATCGGCAGCTGGCAAATCGCCTCGGACGATCATCTGGACAAATGAACCGTACGGGGAGTTGCTCGCAGATGTGCGGGAGCTATCGTCCGGGTGGAAGCTTCCCCTACTGATGACTCGGACGCCTCAAATGCACGCTGCCAAGCTGCTCCCAATCGTGACGCTGTCAATCACACTTTCTGGTTGCATGGAAGTTGCCAGCACCGAGTATGCAGACCGCAACCAAGCCGTCTCAAGACAAGCAATCGGTGAATCGAAGTGGTTGCCTTCATGGTTGCCTGAGGACGCAGTCAACATACGCGAGTCGCACGACATGGACACAAATGAATCGTGGCTGGTTTTCCGCCTTACCAGTGGGGTTCTTGCTTTGCCCGAAGACTGCAGGCTAGTGAGCAGGCCGGAGATGTCCGACGCGCGAGTCATGCGGAGATTTCCTCAGTTTGCCCGCAACGCGTGGTCGCGAGCGTCAAGCTATGGCGGCAAGTTCTATCTGTGTCCGGAGGGAAATGCTGGCCGCTGGGTCATGCGCGATGAAGAGCTGGGCCTTGTTTACAGCGGAATAAAGTTATAGGTGGCTGGGCGGTCTCACCTAGTAAGCGAAATGCGTGAGTGGCACGTGGCGATCTCCTTTCCCGGTGCCTGGTTCGGCACTTTCCGGCCGAGCGTCGTGTGGGTTCGGGTATGTGTCAAACCGACCTTGCCACTGGTCCGTGTTCACGAATGGGAGGGCCGTGTAAGAAGATCGGATGGTCCGGCAAGCTTCAAGCGCCCTGGCGTTCGGCAGGAAGATTGCTGGGCCGCGGTGACGACTCTGCGGGAGGACCTATGGGATATCGGCTCCATGGCCTACTGTGGCTGCAGCGCAGGCGGTGGAGCTGCCTGAGAAGACCGAGCGGAGATGTACTTGTAGATCATGATTTTGGGCTCTGCGGCGGCGTTGGCCGCCACACTTTGCATATTGGAGCCTTGATGAAGGTGAGGATCCTGACAGCACTACTTCTGATTGGAGTCGGACTTGGATTCTCTTGCGGCGCATGGGCTCTAGGAAAGCGGCCCTTCAAGATGATCCAGTTCTGCGTGCATGACCAAGAGGGCGTGGATCGGTTCAAGCAGACCCTCAGCTCTATCGCCAAGGACGAAGGAATGCAGTTCTTTGATGGCAGCGCTGAATTGGATCGCCAGCTTGCCAGGGCAAAGGTGGACATGAAGCGCCCCGTCATCTACGTCGGAGTGAAGCGGGAAGATGGCTCTGGACTGGAGGCGGGGAATCTCGGATTGGATCGCTTCGAGATAGCTGTCGGCTTTTCTGAAGGGAAGATGCGCGCCCAGGCACGGTCATTTTCTGTCCGCGTCGAACGCGCTTTGGCAGATCGCTGGAATGTACATGTGGTTCCCCCGGACAAGGGCGCTGCGCCGACGGCGTGTCGGGCGGGAAGCGATCCTCGCTGAATGGCATGGCAGATGGCCGTTACCCTTCGGGCTGCAACCGCACCACCGCCTGCGCGCACAACGACTGGCAGGCCATGACCAACCCCTCCATCACCCGGTCGCCCACGTACTCTTCCGGTTCGCCGTTCTGGCGGGTGCGTTCCGCTGCCAGTAGCATTTCCAGCACTACCCGCAACCCGGTCAACGCGCAATCGGCGTCGGCCAGGGCGAGGCAGCGGCCGGGCAGCTGGTGACGCTCCGGCCAGGGTTGTCCGTCGGCCGCCGCACCGGAGCCGATGCGGTGGAGATTGGCAATGAAGGTGTTCCTGTCCACAGCAGGCGCAGCCGGTGGCGAACCGTCGTCGCCGGCGGTGTTGCGATAAGCGTGCAGATGCGGGAAGTCCGATTCGTTCATGGCAAGGCTCCGTGCAGGGCAATCGGTAGCCGCCACCCATAAAAGTGGCGGACGGTACGTGGTTCGAATCCGGGTTGGTCCCAAGCCGGTGGGCGCGAACGCCCCCACGCACCGCCCGCCATAGCCGGCAGACGGATTGCCAGCCGGCGCCACGGAATGTGGACGCCGACTGGCAAGCGCAATCACTCAGGACCAACTCGGGATTCGAAACCCGGCCACGCTTTTCCGGTGGCACGCCATCTGAGCCCCTGGCGCTGTGCAATGCCAATCAGAAGAGTTGCAAACATCACTCGATTGGAGACGCTTTCGGCATTCTCCCACGCTGTTAAGCACCGCCAGTGCTGGCTGGCGCGGTGATCCGCCCGCACCGTGCAATCTGCGACAGATGTCGAGGTTGGGGGACGTTAGGGAGCAAGGGGCGAGGGGCGATGACGACAGGCTCTGAAGGGAAGGGCCTGAGTCGAGCATGGCCCGCCGCTACAGGCGTCAAAGCGTGACGTGCGACTCGGGTTGACGTTCCCAGCCACCAAGCGCAGGCTTGTTCAGCACGTTTCCTAACCAGAAGGAGACTTATGACCGCGACCGCTTCGCTGCACCCCACCCCCGACACCCAGGGCCGTTCCCGCCTGTGGAGTGTGTTCTGGCTGCAGGGCGTCATTCCCAGCAACATTCTGTGGGCGGTAGCCCTCTGGGCCCTGGCCAACCAGCGCACCACGCTGCTGCTGGGGGTATTTGCCGTGCTGCTGCTCTATACCGGCTGGATCATCCCGGCGGTCTGGCGGGCGGCGCCCACCGCGCACAACCCCAACCTGGGCGTGGCGGCGCGCGGGTTGACCGTCGCCTGGGGGTTGAACACCGTGCTGGTGATCTTCTTCCTGACCCTGCAGCTGGTGGCTCAATAGAACTGAACGGGCTCGCCGCCACGGTCGAAGGCGGCGAAGCGGCCGATCTGACCGTCATGGATGGCGTTGACCATCAGCTTCAGCGGGCGCGCGGCTTCGTCGCTGTTGGGCGCGAAACCGCCACGGCCGTCCAGCGCCGCCACGAACACCAGGTCCCAGTCGACGCCGGTGGTGGTCGACTCGGTCGCCAGTGCCTGGAAGCTGGGCACCTCGGCCGGCAGCTTGTCCACGCACAGCACCGGCGACAGGGTGCCGCCCTCGCGGCGGTCATGCCGGTCGCGCTGGTCACCGGTGGGCGATTCGGGCAGCTCGGCGCGCACGAATACGAACAGCAGGCGTTGCGGTTCAGCCTGCTCGCCGGCGGCATGCAGCATTTGCTGGAAATCGTTCATCATCATGAGGGTTGTCACACGCCCGCTGCACGGAAAGCCGCATGCTGCCACAACGCCTGCCGCGCGGGGCCGAAGACGATTGATTTAAGTCATGCCCATGGAACTGAAGGCCGCGTACTCTGGCAATCGTTCCAGCAGGCGAGGGTATCCGGGCCGTTCCGGGCACAGGCAAGACGGTGGAGCAACAAGGTGGACCAGCCATGAGCCAACTCACCGACGGTTTCGGACGCAGCTTTCCGTACCTGCGCCTGTCGTTGACCGAAGCCTGCAACTTCCGTTGCAGCTACTGCCTGCCCGACGGTTACCAGGCCGATGGCCGCCCGCGCTTCCTGCAGGTGGATGAAATCGCGAGGCTGGTGCGTGCATTTGCCGCGCTGGGCATGAGTAAGATCCGCCTGACCGGCGGTGAGCCCAGCCTGCGCAAGGATCTGGACGAGATCATCGCCACCGTGGCAGCGGTGCCGGGCATCCGCAAGGTGGCCATCACCACCAACGGCACGCTGCTGTCGCGGCGCCTGCCAGGGTGGCACCGGGCCGGCCTGACCGCGCTGAACGTGAGCATGGACAGCCTGCAGCGCGAACGCTTCAAGACCATCACCGGGCATGACCGCCTGCCGGAGATCGAACAGGGCCTGGCCCTGGCGCAGGCGCTGGGCCTGCCGGCGATCAAGCTCAACGCGGTGCTGCTGCGTGGCCTGAACGACGACGAGCTGCCGCAGTGGATGGATTACCTGCGTGACCGGCCCTTCAGCGTGCGCTTCATCGAACTGATGCGCACCGGCGACAACGAAGCCTATTTCCAGCGCCACCACCTGCGTGCCGACGTGGTGATCGAGCAGCTGCTGGCCGCTGGCTGGCACGAGCGGCCGCGCGCCGCCGATGCCGGCCCCGCACGCGAGTTCGGCCACCCCGACCATCGCGGCAGCATCGGCATCATCGCCCCGTATTCGCGTGACTTCTGCAAGGGCTGCAACCGCCTGCGGGTGACCGCCAAGGGCGACCTGCGGCTGTGCCTGTTCGGCGAGTTTGGCGTGCCGCTGCGCCCGCTGCTGCAGCGCGATGAGGACCACGACGCGCTGCTGGCACGCATCACCACCCAGCTTGGCCTGAAAGCGGCCGGGCATGGACTGCACCAGGGCCAGACCGGGCTGACCCCGCACCTGGCCTCCATCGGAGGATGAGCAACACGATGAGTGGGGAATTGAACGCGGCCTTCCACATGGCCGATGTCCGCAACAAGCGCATCAGCCGCCGTCGTGCGGTGGCGGTGGGCGAGCTGCATGCCGGTCCGGTGGCCTATCCGCTGATTGTCGAGCGCCGCCTGCCCAAGGGCGATGCGCTGGTGATGGCCGAGATTGCCGGCCTGCAGGGCGCCAAGATGGCGTCGATGCTGATGCCGCTGTGCCACCCGCTGCCGCTGGAACTGGTGCAGGTGTTCTGCGCGCCGGTGCCGGAGCGGCAGGCGATCCGCGTGTGGTGCGAGTGCGCCAGCGAGGCGCGCACCGGCGTGGAGATGGAGGCACTGGCCGGCGTCAACGCGGCGCTGCTGACCCTGTACGACCTGAGCAAGCCGGTGGAACCGGCCCTGCGCATCGAAGGCATCCGCCTGCTGTTCAAGGAAGGCGGCAAGCGCGGTGTCTGGCTGCACCCCGACGGCATGGACGATGCTGAGCGCGCGCGTTTCAAGCCGCGTGCGCCGAAAGGCCTGGAGGGCGCGGCCTGCGCGGTGATCACGCTGAGCGATCGCGCCAGCGAAGGCATTTATGAAGATGTCTCCGGCCCGACCTTGGTGATCGGGCTGAAGAAGCTGGGGGGCGAGGTGGTAGCCGCCGAGGTACTGCCCGATGGCATCGAGCCGTTGGCGGGCCGCCTGCAGGCCTTGGCCGCCGAGGGCGTGCGCCTGTGCCTGTGTACCGGCGGTACCGGGCTGGGCCCGCGCGACCTGACCCCGGAGGCGCTGCGTTCGTTGAATGCGCGGCCGGTGCATGGCCTGGCGCAGATGGTGCGGGCACTCAGTGCACAGCACACGCCGATGGCCTGGCTGAGCCGCGCCGAGGTGGTGCAGCTGGGCAACATGCTGGTGTTCGCGCTGCCCGGCAGCCCGAAGGCGGCGGCGCAGTGCCTGGACATCCTGGCGCCGGTACTGGGCCACGCCCTGGCGATGGTCGAGGGTGGTGGCCACTGATGATTGCCTACAGCGATGCCTTGCAGCACCTGCTGGACGCGGCCACGCCGCTGCCGGCCGAGCGCCTGCCGCTGCATGAGGCCGGCGGCCGTACCCTGGCCAGTGACATCCACAGCGGGCAGTCGTTGCCGCCGTTCGACAATTCGGCAATGGACGGCTTCGCGCTGCGCGCCAACGGCGCGACATTCGAGGCCGGTACCGAATTCGCGGTGCAGGGCTGGCAGGCAGCCGGCGATGCCGGCGCCGAGGGCGGCGAGGGTGCCTGGGAAATCATGACCGGTGCGCGCATGCCGTCGGGGCTGGATACGGTGGTACCGGTCGAGAACGTGGACATCCTCGCCAGCGAGGAGGGACGCCCGACCCGCATCGCCCTGAAGGCATCGGTGAAGCCGGGCCAGCACGTGCGCCTGCGCGGCCAGGACGTGAGCGAAGGCGAGCGCGTGCTGCAGGCCGGGCAGGTGCTGGATATCAATGCGCGCACCCTGCTGCATGCCATCGGCGTGGGCCAGGTGGCGGTGGTGGCACGGCCGAAGGCTGCGGTGATCGCCACCGGCAAGGAGCTGGTGACCGAGGCGGCGCAGACGCTGGAGTCCGGGCAGATCCGTGACAGCAACCGGCCGTATCTGGTCGGTCGCCTGCAGGCCGCCGGTGCCGAGGTTGTCTGGCAGGGCACGGTGGGCGACGACGTGGCCGCGTTCAATGGGGTGCTGGATGAAGCGCTGGCCGCTGGCGCGCAGGTGCTGATCAGCACCGGCGCGGTGTCGGCTGGCCGCTACGATTTCGTTCCCGATGCGCTGCGCGGCCGTGGTGCGCGCATCGTGTTCCACAAGGTGGCGATCCGCCCGGGCAAGCCGCTGCTGTTCGCGGTGCTGCCCAATGGTGCGCTGTACTTCGGCCTGCCGGGCAACCCGGTCTCCGCTGCCGTGGGCCAGCGCTTCTTCGTCGAGCCGGTGCTGCGCCGTCTGTTGGGGCTGGCGCCGGAAGTCATGTTGCAGCTGCCGCTGCAGGCCGACGTGCGCAAGCCGCCGGGCCTGCGCTTCCACGCGCGTGCGCGGGTGGAAATGGATGGGCAGGGGCGCCTGAGTGCGCGCGTGCTGTCCGGGCAGGAGTCGTTCCGTTTGATGTCCATGCTGCAGGCCAACGCCTGGGTGGTGCTGGAGGCCGAGGGAGACCTGGCCAGCGCTGGCACCTTCGTGCGCGTGCAAGGCTGGGGTCACCACGAACCGGTGCAGCTGGTGAGCCAGGAGTCATGATGAAACAGGTGAATCTGCAGTTGTTCGGTGCGTTTTCCGATCTGGATGCCAGCCGCGAGATCGTCGTGGATGTGGCCGGTGGCACCGTGGCCGATCTGCGCCAGGCGCTGCGCGAGTTGCTGCCGGTGCGTTGGCCGGGTTTCCGTGCCGGCCTGCTGGATTATTCGGCGTTCGCCGATCAGCAACGCGTGCTGCGCGACCACGAGCCGCTGCCCGACGATGGCCGGGTGGCGATCCTGCCGCCGGTGAGCGGGGGCTGAGCGATGAGCGAGAAGATCATCGCGAAGGTGGTGGACCGCGCGCAGGCGGCGATCGATCCGGCCGAGGGCATCGCTGCGGTCTCCGATCCGGGCTTCGGCGGCATCGACGTGTTCATCGGCAAGGTGCGCGACGTCAACATCGGCCGGCCGGTGACCGGGATCACCTACGACCTGTTCGAGCCGCTGGTGTTGAACGAGTTCAAGCGCCTGGCGGCAGAGGTCGAGGCGACGTTCGGTCCGAAGCTGAAGCTGTATGTGGCCCATGCCAAGGGCCGGTTGGGCATTGGTGATGTGGCGGTGGTGGTGGCCGCCGGCAGCCCGCACCGTGACGAGGCGTTCCGCGCCTGCCGGCAGTTGATCGAGGTGGTGAAGCACCAGTGCCCGATCTGGAAGCAGGAGCATTACGAGGACGGCGACAGCGAGTGGAGCGAGGGCTGCAGCCTGTGTCACGCGGACAGCGAACCCGCACATGCCCATGATCATGCGCACGACCACGGGCATTGACCCCACCCTTCAGGGCAGCGCGGGGTTCAGTAGATCCACGCCATGCGTGGATGAGGGCTTTCCCGCGCATCCGGCCGGCGCAGCCACGCATGGCGTGGCTCTACTGCGGGGCATTCGGGCGGCCATGGGATTCAGTAGATCCACGCCATGCGTGGATGGGGCCTTTCCCATGCATCCGGCCGGCGCAGCCACGCATTGCGTGGCTCTACTGCAATGAGCATCAACGGCATCGTGCTGGCCGGTGGCCTGTCCACCCGGATGGGCCGCGACAAGGCACTGCTGCCGTGGCAGGGCCGCACGCTGCTGGAGCACATGCGGGGCCTGTTGATGCAGGCTGGTGCCGAACGGGTATGGGTAAGCGGTGACTATCCGGCCTTCGGTGGCATCCCCGATCAGATTGCGCGCTGCGGCCCACTGGGTGGGTTGCACAGCGTGATGCAGCAAATGCCCGATGGCCAGGCCTGGGTGGTGGCGGTGGACACGCCGTTGCTGGCACCACGGCTGCTGCAACGGCTGGCTGGGGTGGGTATGGGCGCATGCACGATCTTTGACGGGCATCCCTTTCCCATGCTGTTGAATGTGGACAATGCCACTCGTAGCGTGCTGGCCGCGATGCTGGATGATCCAGAAGGGCCCCGCTCGGTACAGGCTTTCCAGCGTCGCCTGCAGATGCACGTGCTGGCGTTGGAAAGCGTTGACGAAGCCTGCCTGGTCAACTGCAATACCCCCGAACAATGGGAGGATGTTGCGTCATGAAAGTGCAGTTGCAGGACCAATCGGTACGGCTTCGCCTGGACGAGGCCGAACTGGCGCGCCTGCTGGCCGGTGAATCGGTCGAGAACATGACCCGCTTCGGCGGTATCGAGGGCTGGGGCATGGCGGTGTCGCTGCATGGCGGCGAGCAGCCGGTGCTGCTCGATGGTGGCAACTTCTGTCGCCTGGTACTGCCGCGCCCGGCCGTCGAGGCCTTGGCGGGACGGCTGCCGTGCCGCGATGGCCTGCCATTCGAGATTGCCCTGGAAGATGGCAGCCAGCTTCAGCTGCAGTTCGATGTGGACGTGCGCGACAGCGTGCGCCAGCGCGGGGTGACCCGCCGCAGCACCGCTTCATCGGTTTGACATTTGTCAGGGGCAGGGTGGAAACCGGCCCTTGATTGATCCAGATCAACCCCGTCGTCCGTGCTGCACGGCCTAATGGCTGCATGACGACGGGTCACAACTTGAAACGCAGTACCCACGTCATTCCACAGCCTTGGAGCCATGTATGACCGTCGGTAGCGATCCTGTTGTCCGCAGCACTGCCAGTCCCGGTCGCGTCATCAGCGACTGGACGCCGGAGGACCCCGGCTATTGGGAGCGCACCGGCAAGCGGGTCGCCACCCGCAACCTGGTCATCTCGATCCCCTCGCTTCTGCTGGCCTTCTCGGTCTGGGTGCTGTTCTCGGCGGTGTCGATCAGCCTGCCGAAGATCGGTTTCAACTTCAGCACCGACCAGCTGTTCTGGCTGGTGGCGCTGCCCAGCCTGTCCGGCGCGACCCTGCGCATCTTCTATTCGTTCGTGATCCCGATCTTCGGCGGCCGCCGCTGGACCGCGCTGTCCACCGCCTCGCTGCTGGCGCCGACGCTCTGGCTCGGCTTTGCCGTGCAGGACCCGGCCACCCCGTACTGGGTGTTCGTGGCCATCGCGATCCTGTGTGGCTTCGGTGGCGCGAACTTCTCGTCGTCGATGTCCAACATCTCCTTCTTCTACCCCAAGCAGAAGCAGGGCCTGGCGCTGGGCCTGAACGCCGGCCTGGGCAATGTGGGCGTGTCGGTGGCGCAGGCGGTGATTCCGCTGGTCATCACCGTGGGCGTGTTCGGTGCGCTGGGTGGTGCACCGCAGCCTGCAGTGGAGGGGGGCGCGCCGCTGTTCCTGCAGAACGCCGGCTTCATCTGGGTGCCGGCCATCGCGCTGTGCGCCATCGCGGCCTGGTTCGGCATGAACGACCTGACCAGTGCCCGCTCGTCGTTCTCCGAGCAGGCGGTGATCTTCCGCCGCAAGCACAACTGGTTGATGTGCTGGTTGTACATCGGCACCTTCGGTTCCTACATCGGTTTCTCGGCCGGCTTCCCGATGCTGGTGAAGAGCCAGTTCCCGGACGTGAACCCGCTGGCCTACGCCTTCATCGGCCCGCTGCTGGGCGCACTGATGCGCTCGGTGGGTGGCAGCATGGCCGACCGCTGGGGCGGCGCACGCCTGACCTTCTGGGTGTTCGCGCTGATGATCGCGGCAGTGTTCGGCGTGCTGCATTTCCTGCCCAGCGATGGCCAGGCCGGCAACTTCCATGGCTTCCTGCTCAGCTTCATGGCGCTGTTCGTGCTCAGTGGCATCGGCAACGGCACCACCTTCCGCATGATCCCGGTGATCTTCCGCACCCTGCATGAGCGCTGGTCGGCCAACGACAACGCCGAGGGCAAGGCCACGGCCGCGCACCAGGCCAGCATCGAATCGGCCGCGGTGGTCGGCTTCTCCGGTGCGATCGGCGCCTACGGCGGCTTCTTCATTCCCAAGAGCTACGGCTCGTCCATTACGTTGACCGGCAGCCCCGACATGGCGCTGTACGGATTCGTTGTTTTCTATGTCACCTGCCTGGCCGTGACCTGGTGGTGGTACTACCGGCGCGGTGCCGAGACACCCTGCTGACGACATGAAAACGCACCGCAGCCAGATGACACACACAGCCACGATGCCGATGTCCGCAAAGGGAGATCCCCGATGAGTTATTTCCTCGATCGCTTGCAGTTCTTCAAGCGTGACCCCCAGACCTTTGCCGATGGCCATGGATTTGCCAAGAGCGAGGGCCGTGACTGGGAAAACAGTTACCGCGCCCGTTGGCAGTACGACAAGATCGTACGTTCCACCCACGGCGTGAACTGCACCGGCTCCTGCAGCTGGAAGATCTACGTCAAGAACGGCCTGGTCACCTGGGAAACCCAGCAGACCGATTACCCGCGCACGCGCCCGGACCTGCCCAACCATGAACCGCGTGGCTGCCCGCGTGGCGCCAGCTATTCCTGGTACCTGTACAGCGCCAACCGTCTGAAGTACCCGCTGATCCGCGGCACGCTGCTGCGCCTGTGGCGCGAAGCGCGCAAGAGCAAGGCTCCGGTCGATGCCTGGGCCAGCATCGTGGAGGACAAGGAGAAGGCGCGTTCGTACAAGACCCGCCGCGGCATGGGCGGCTTCGTGCGCCTGCAGTGGGAGGAGGCCAACGAGATCATCGCCGCCTCCAACCTGTATACGGTGAAGCAGTACGGTCCGGACCGCGTGGTCGGGTTCTCGCCGATTCCGGCGATGTCGATGGTGTCCTACGCCGCCGGTGCGCGATATTTGTCGCTGCTGGGTGGCGCCTGCCTGTCCTTCTACGACTGGTACTGCGACCTGCCGCCGGCCTCGCCGCAGATCTGGGGCGAGCAGACCGACGTGCCCGAATCGGCCGACTGGTACAACAGTCGCTACATCATCGCCTGGGGCTCGAACGTGCCGCAGACGCGTACGCCCGATGCACATTTCTTCACCGAGGCGCGCTACAACGGCACCAAGACGGTGGCGATCTGCCCGGACTATTCCGAGCTGGCCAAGCTGACCGACCACTGGCTGCACCCCAAGCAGGGCACCGACGCGGCGCTGGCCTTTGCCTTCGGCCATGTGATCCTGCGCGAGTTCCATGTTGATTCGCCCTCGCAGTATTTCCAGGACTACTGCCGCCAGTACTCGGACATGCCGATGCTGGTGCGTCTGGAACGTCGCGACGATGGCCGCCTGGTGGCGGGCCGCTTCCTGCGTGCCAGTGAGCTGGGCGGGCTGGGTGAAGCCAACAACCCGGACTGGAAGACCCTGGCCTACGACGAGAACAGCGGCCAGATCGTGGTGCCCAACGGCTCGATCGGTTTCCGCTGGGGCGAGAAGGGTCGTTGGAACATCGAGGAGAAGGCCAGCAATGGCGCCGATACGCGCCTGCGCCTGAGCTTGTCCGAGGCCAACGACGGCATCGAGGCAGTGAGCTTCCCGTACTTCGGTGGCATTGAAAGCGATGGCTGGACCGCTGCACCGGCCGAAGAAGTACTGGACCGCAACATTCCGGTGCGCCGGCTGGCCACGGCCGATGGCGGCGAGACGCTGGTGGCCACGGTCTACGACCTGCTGCTGGCCCAGTATGGCGTCGACCGTGGCTTTGGCGGCGGCAACGTGGCATCGAGCTTCGATGACATGGTGCCGGGCACGCCGGCGTGGCAGGAGCGCATCACCGGCGTGTCGCGCGCCGAGGTGATCGAGATCGCCCGCGAGTTCGCGCGTACCGCCGACAAGACCCACGGCCGATCGATGATCATCGTCGGCGCGGGCATGAACCACTGGTTCCACAACGACATGAACTACCGCGGCCTGATCAACATGCTGATCATGTGCGGTTGCGTGGGCCAGACCGGTGGCGGCTGGGCGCATTACGTGGGCCAGGAAAAGCTGCGCCCGCAGACCGGCTGGCAGCCGCTCGCGTTCGGGCTGGACTGGAGCAAGCCGCCGCGCCACATGAACGGCACCTCGTTCTTCTACTTCAACACCGGGCAGTGGCGTTACGAGAAGCTGCAGGTGGATGAACTGCTGTCACCGCTGGCCGATGCCAGCAAGTACGGCGGCAGCCTGGCTGACCTGAACCTGCGCGCGGTGCGCATGGGCTGGCTGCCGAGCACCCCGCAGCTGGACCGTAACCCGCTGCAGCTGGTACGCGAGGCCGAAGCGGCCGGCGTGGCCCCGGCGGACTACGCGCTGGGCAAGTTCAAGGATGGCTCGCTGGACTTCGCCTTCGCCGACCCGGACGCCAGCCAGAACCACCCGCGCATGATGTTCATCTGGCGCTCGAACCTGCTCGGTTCCTCGGGCAAGGGCCATGAGTACATGCTGCGGCACCTGCTGGGTACGCGCCACGGGCTGCAGGGCAAGGACCTGGGCGAAATGGGCGCAGTGAAGCCGCAGGAGGTGAAGTGGCGCGACGAGGCGCCGGAAGGCAAGCTGGACCTGCTGGTCACGCTCGACTTCCGCATGTGCACCACCGCGCTGTACTCGGACATCGTGCTGCCGACCGCGACCTGGTACGAGAAGGACGACCTCAACACCTCGGACATGCACCCCTTCATCCACCCGCTGTCGAAGGCGGTGGATCCTGCCTGGGAATCGCGCAGCGACTGGGACATCTTCAAGGAGGTGGCCCGCACCGTGAGCGAGATGGCGCCGGGCGTGCTGGGTGTGGAGAAGGACCTGGTGCTGGTGCCGACCCTGCACGACACCCCCAACGAGCTGGGCATGCCGTTCGGCGTGGCCGACTGGAAGAAGGGTGAGTGCGAGGCCATCCCGGGCCAGACCATGCCGTCGATGACGGTGGTGGAGCGTGACTACCCGAACCTGTACCGCAAGTTCACCTCGCTCGGCCCACTGCTGGACAAGCAGGGCAACGGTGGCAAGGGCATGAGCTGGGACACGAAGCACGAGGTCGAGTTCCTCGGCAAGTTGAACCACACCGTGCACGAAGAAGGCGTAAGCCAGGGCCGCCCGGCCATCTCGACCGCAATCGACGCGGCCGAAGTGATCCTGCACCTGGCGCCGGAAACCAACGGCCACGTGGCGGTGAAGGCCTGGGAATCGCTGGGCACCTTCACCGGTCGCGAGCATACGCATCTGGCGGTGGGCAAGGAACACGAAGCAATCCGTTTCCGTGACATCCAGGCGCAGCCGCGCAAGATCATCTCTTCGCCGATCTGGTCGGGCCTGGAAGACGACAACGTCAGCTACAACGCCGGCTATACCAACGTGCACGAGCTAATTCCGTGGCGCACGGTGACCGGTCGCCAGCAGTTCTACCAGGACCACGAGTGGATGATCGACTTCGGCGAGGCCTTCATGAGCTACCGGCCGCCAGTCAACACGCGCACGGTGGAGCCGCTGCTGAACCAGCGCCCGAACGGCAACAAGGAGATCGTGCTGAACTGGATCACCCCGCACCAGAAGTGGGGCATCCACAGCACCTACAGCGACAACCTGATCATGCAGACGCTGTCGCGCGGTGGTCCCATCGTGTGGATCAGCGAGGATGACGCGCGCAGTGCCGGCATCGTCGACAACGACTGGATCGAGCTGTTCAACGTCAACGGCGCGATTGCCGCCCGTGCGGTGGTCAGCCAGCGCGTGATGCCGGGCATGGCGATGATGTACCACGCCCAGGAACGCATCATCAACGTGCCGGGCTCGGAGATTTCCGGCACCCGTGGCGGCATCCACAACTCGGTGACCCGCATCATGCTCAAGCCGACCCACATGATCGGTGGCTACGCGCAGCTGGCCTATGGCTTCAACTACTACGGCACCTGCGGAACCAACCGCGATGAGTTCGTGATCGTGCGCAAGATGGACAAGATCGACTGGCTTGACGATGAACAAGGAAGTTCGAGTGTCGCGGGCGCAGGACGCGCAGGAGCGACGGGTGAGGCTGTTCCTGCGGCTGCGAAGGAGGTGGTGTGATGAAGGTCCGTGCACAGATCGCGATGGTGCTGAACCTGGACAAGTGCATCGGCTGCCATACCTGCTCGATCACCTGCAAGAACGTCTGGACCTCGCGCGAGGGCGTCGAGTACGCCTGGTTCAACAACGTGGAAACCAAGCCCGGCATCGGTTACCCGAAGGAATGGGAGAACCAGGACAAGTGGAACGGCGGCTGGGTGCGCACCCGCGCCGGCAAGCTGGTGCCACGCGCGGGTGGCCGCTGGCGCATGCTGGCCAAGATCTTCGCCAACCCGGACCTGCCGCAGATCGACGACTACTACGAGCCGTTCGATTTCGATTACCAGAACCTGCATACCGCCAAGGACAGCCAGCACCAGCCAACCGCGCGCCCGCGTTCGCTGATCAGTGGCGAGCGCATGCAGAAGATCGAGTGGGGCCCGAACTGGGAGGAGATCCTCGGTTCGGAGTTCAGCAAGCGCTCGCGCGACTACAACTTTGACCAGGTGCAGAAGGAGATCTACGGCGCCTTCGAGAAGACCTTCATGATGTACCTGCCGCGCCTGTGCGAGCACTGCCTGAACCCGGCGTGCGTGTCGGCGTGCCCCTCGGGCGCGATCTACAAGCGCGAGGAAGACGGCATCGTGCTGATCGACCAGGACAAGTGCCGCGGCTGGCGCATGTGCGTGTCGGCCTGCCCGTACAAGAAGATCTACTACAACTGGAAGAGCGGCAAGTCGGAGAAGTGCATCTTCTGCTACCCGCGCATCGAGATGGGTGAGCCGACCGTGTGCTCGGAAACCTGCGTGGGCCGCATCCGCTACCTGGGCGTGATGCTGTACGACGCCGACCGCATCGCCGAGGCCGCTTCGGTGGCCGCCGAGAAGGATCTGTACCAGGCCCACCTGGACATCTTCCTGGACCCGAACGATCCGGCGGTGATCGCCGCCGCGCGCAAGGAGGGCATCCCGGACAGCTGGCTGGAGTCGGCCAAGCAGTCGCCGGTGTACAAGCTGGCGATCGACTGGAAGCTGGCGCTGCCGTTGCACCCGGAATACCGCACGCTTCCGATGGTCTGGTACGTACCGCCGCTGTCGCCGATCCAGTCCGCCGCCGAGCGTGGCCGCGTGGGCATGAGCGGCGAGCTGCCGGACGTGGCGTCGCTGCGCATTCCGATGCGCTACCTCGCCAACCTGCTGACGGCCGGTGACGAGGCACCGGTGGTACGCGCGCTGGAGCGGCTGATGGCGATGCGTGCCTGGCGCCGGGCCAAGAACGTGGACGGCGTGGAAGACACCGCGGTGCTGGAGCAGACCGGGCTGAGCATCGCCCAGGTGGAAGAGATGTACCGCTACCTGGCCATCGCCAACTACGAGGACCGTTTCGTGATTCCGACCGGCCACCGCGAGTACGCCAACGACGCCTTCGGCGAGCGCGGCGGCTGCGGCTTCACCTTCGGCAACGGCTGCAATGGTGACAGCCCGGCCGACCTGTTCGGCCAGCGCAAGAGCACCACCTTCGTGGTGGACAAGGGGCCGAACCACCGCCGCAAGGAGGTGGTGTGATGAGCGTGCTCAAGCTGGTCGGGGTGCTGCTGGACTACCCCCGCGAAGAACTGTGGGAGCACGGCGAGGAACTGCTCGCCGCCTGTGACGACCCGGCGCTGAACGCCGCCCGCCGCCAGCAGTTGCGCAGCTTCGTGCAGCAGCTGCTGGCCACCGATGCGCTGGATGCGCAGGCGGCGTGGCTGGCCAGTTTCGACCGCGGCCGCTCGATGAGCCTGCTGCTGTTCGAGCACATCCATGGCGAGTCGCGCGACCGTGGCCAGGCCATGGTCGATCTGGTCGAAACCTACCGCCGCAACGGGTTCGAACTGGATGCACGCGAGCTGCCGGATTACCTGCCGCTGCTGCTGGAGTTCCTGGCCCATCGCCCCGGCAGCGAGGCCCGCGAGTGGCTGCACCACATCGGCCATATCGCCGGGATGCTGGCGGCACGTTCTGCCGAGCGTGAGCTGCCGCACCGGGTGCTTTTCGAGATCCTGGTCGAAGCCGGTGACGGCAAGGCCGATCTGCAGGCGCTGCGCCAGCGTGCCAGCGAGGAAGTCCGCGACGATACCGCCGAGGCCATGGACCGCTTGTGGGAGGAGGAGGCGGTGCGCTTTGGTGCCGAAGCCCCCGCCGAAGACTGCAAGCCGCCCGTGCGTTCGCCGGCCCGTCCTTCGCATCGAGAGGTCCAGCCATGAGTTATTCCCTGCATCAATTCGCCTTCCAGTACTACCCGTACATCGCCGTGGCGGTGCTGCTGATCGGCAGCTGGGCCCGCTATGACAAGGCCATGTACACCTGGCGCACCGGCTCCAGCCAGATGTTGTCGGACAAGGGCATGCGGATCGGCAGCAACTGCTTCCACATCGGCATCCTGGCCATCCTTGGTGGCCACCTGGTCGGCCTGCTGACCCCGCACGCGGTGTACGAGCACTTCATCACCTCGTCGCAGAAGCAGATGCTGGCGATGGTGGTCGGTGGTGTGTTCGGCGCACTGTGCTTCATCGGCATCAGCATCCTGCTGGTACGCCGCCTGTTCAATGCGCGTGTTCGGGCTACCGGCAGCTTCGGTGACACCCTGGTGCTGGTGTTGCTGTTCGCCCAACTGTGCCTGGGCCTGTACAGCATCCGCATCTCGTCCGGCCACCTGGACGGAGGGGTGATGGTGCAGCTGGCCGAGTGGGCGCAGCACATCGTGACCTTCCGTGCCGGTGCCGCTGATTACATCGAGGGCGTCAGCTGGGTCTACAAGATGCATATCTTCCTGGGCCTGACCCTGTTCCTGATCGCGCCGTTCACCCGCCTGGTGCACGTGTGGAGCATTCCGATCAGTTACCTGTGGCGGCCCTACCAGGTGGTGCGCCGCCGCCAGGCCACGCTGCGCTACGGTCCGCGGGAGTAAGCCATGGGCAGCCTGCCGAAATTCCTGCCGATCACCGTGATCGACTCCGCCGCACCGGTTCCCGCCGAGGCGCATTCGCACCACCATGACGCGGCGGCACAGGGGCCGCGCTCGCTCGGGCAGCCGGCACCGTGCCGGCTGTTCGTGGACGAGACCGCGATCAGCGAGGCTGACATCGCCCGCGAGATGCAGCACCACCGGGCGATGCGCCCGGAGCAGTCTCGTGCTGAAGCGGCACGTGCACTGGTGGTGCGTGAGCTGCTGCGCCTGGAAGCGCAGCGGCTTGGGCTGCAGGCGCCGGAGGGCAACCGGGTAAGCGACGAGGAAGTGCTGATCCAGCAACTGCTGGAAGATGCGATCGAAGACCGCGTGCCGACCGATGAGGACTGCCGGCGCTACTTCGAGCAGAACCCGGAGCGCTTCCGCTCGCCCGACCGCGTGCGCCTGCGCCATATCCTGCTGGCAGCGCCGGCCGACGACGTGGCCGGGCGCTTCGCCGCACGTACCGAGGGCGAGCGGCTGGTCGGGCTGCTGAAGGAGTCGCCGCACCTGTTCGCCGATCTCGCCTTGCGCCATTCGCGTTGCCCATCCAGCAGCGAAGGCGGCGACCTGGGCTGGCTGCAGCGCGGGCAGACCACGCCGGAGTTCGACCGCCAGGTGTTCCGCCTGCGCGAGGGCCTGGCCGGTTTCCCGGTGGAATCACGCTGGGGCTACCACGTGGTCTGCGTCGATGCCCGCGAGGAAGGCCAGCCGCAGCCGTTCGAGGCGGTGCTGCCGCAGCTGCGTGACTACCTGGAGCTGCAGGTGCGCCAGCGTGAAGTGCAGGCCTACCTGCTGCAGCTGCAGGAACGCTACCCGGTGCGCGGGCTGGATGAGATCGAAGCCGAAGCGGATAACGGCTGAACCCCCTTGAACGAGGAGAATTCATGAACCAGGCTCTTGCCCCCGCCAGTGCCGGGCAGCAGCAACGTGCGCTGTGGCTGAGCACGTTCGCCTTCACCGTGTGCTTTGCGGTGTGGATGATCTTTTCGATCATCGGCATCCAGATCAGTCAACAGCTCGGCTTGAATGACACCCAGTTCGGCCTGTTGATCGCCACCCCGGTGCTGACCGGCTCGGTCAGCCGGGTCTTCCTCGGCATCTGGTCCGATCAATTCGGTGGCCGCAAGGTGATGGTGCTGGTGATGCTGTGTGGCGCAGTGGCCACCTGGATGCTGACCTATGCGCAGACCTACACCCAGTTCCTGATTGCCGCGCTGTGCGTGGGCATCGCCGGCGGCAACTTCTCGGTGGGCGTGGCCTACGTCTCCAAGTGGTTCCCGGCCAGCAAGCAGGGCACCGCGCTGGGCATCTTCGGTGCCGGCAACATCGGCTCGGCGGTGACCAAGCTGCTGGCGCCGCTGGTGATGGTGGCGGCCGGCTGGACCATGGTCGCCAAGGTCTGGGCCGTTGCGCTGGCCGTCACGGCGGTGCTGTTCTTCCTCTTCAGCAAGGAAGACCCGTCGCTGGAGCAGCGCCGTCGCGAAGGCGTGAAGCCGGTGCCGTTCGCCGAGCAGATGGCGCCACTGAAGAACCTGCAGGTGTGGCGGTTCTCGCTGTATTACTTCTTCGTGTTTGGTGGCTTCGTGGCGCTGGCGCTGTGGCTGCCGCACTACCTGGTGGGCGCCTATGGCATGGACGTGGGCCACGCCGGCATGCTGGCGGCGTGCTATTCGATCCCGGCCAGCCTGTTCCGCGTGGTCGGTGGCTGGATGTCGGACCGGATGGGCGCGCGCCGGGTGATGTACTGGACCTTTGGCGTGTCGGCCATCTGCACCTTCCTGCTGGCCTACCCGGATACCGAGTATGTGGTGAAGGGCATCCATGGCCCGATCCACTTCCATCTGGCCATCGGGGTGGTGATGTTCACCGTGCTGGTGTTCGTGCTGGGCTTCTTCATGTCGTTGGGCAAGGCCGCGGTCTACAAGCATATTCCGGTGTACTACCCCAAGCACGTGGGTGCGGTGGGCGGCGTGGTCGGCATGATCGGTGGCCTGGGTGGCTTCATCCTGCCGATCGTGTTTGGCGCGCTGAATGACGCGGTGGGCATCTGGAGCAGCTGCTTCATGCTGCTGTTCGTGCTGGTGGCGGCTGCACTGGCGTGGATGCACTTTGCGATCCGTCGCATGGAACGCCGCCACTTCCCGCAGATCGATCGCGAAACCGATCTGCCCGAAGCCATCGATGCGGCCGCCGCCGAGCGGGTGCGCGGCGGGTGAAGGTGTTTGCCGGCCAGCGGCCGGCACTACCAGGACGGTGCGCCGTGCGTCCGTTGATCGGGTGCGCGGCGGGTGAGGGGTGCTGCCGGCCAGCGGCCGGCACTACCGAGTGGTGGGTGCAGGGGTAGTGCCGGCCGCTGGCCGGCAGGAACCATCAGATGCTCCGCGCTTGATTTCAATCAGGGCCACGCGAAGAGGAACGCCCGAAGATGTCTGCCATGAGCTTCCACGTTGACGAGAGCGAGGACACTGCGCTGCAGGCGGCATTGCTGCGGCAGCCCCGGCACGTGCTGTTTCCGCCGGCTGACCAGTTCAGCACCGGCTTTGGCGAAAGCGGGTGGCGCGCCGCCGTGCGCGCCAGCAACGAGCACCTGATTCCGCGTGGCTTGACGCTCGGCTTCCAGGCCGGCCGTGGCGGACGCGATGCGCCACCGCAGGCGTATCTGGATACCTTGCTGCTGGCGCTGCGGCTGCAGGCCGACGCGCTGGCCGAGGACCGTGAAGTGGTGGCGATGGTGCTGCAGCTGGGGCTGGCCGAGACGTTGCCGCCGCCGCAGCTGGGCCAGCTGCTGGATGCGGTGCCGCAGCACCTGCGCACCGTGGCGCGGCCCCAGGTGGAGGTGCGGCTGGACGCAGGCAGCGCGCTGGCGCCGGCGCAGCTGCGTGCGGTGGGCTGCACCCGCTTGAACGTGATCGATCGTGCCGATGCACCGGGGCCGACCCTGCTGGCACAGGCGCGACAGGTGGGCTTCACCGCGCGCTACTACCAGTTGCGGGTACCCGGCAGCGAGGACGCCGGCTTCATTGAACGGCTGCACGAGGTGCTGGCCGAGGCGCCGGAGCGCATCCTGCTGCCGGCGCCGTGTGCGCTGCCGGAACACCCCTCGGCCGTCCATTGGCTGCAGGCCTGGCGCCTGCTGCGCGCTGCGGGTTACGAACCGATTGGTGGCGATCACTATCAGCGCGGCGATCTGCCGAACCCGCACGGTCCGGGCGATGGCCAGCGCCATTGCGATCTTGCCGGTGTGCCACGCCGCGACCGCAGCGATTTCATCGGCCTTGGGCTGTCCGCCTGCAGCCAGATCGGCGAGGTGTTCTACCGGCTGGAGGACGAACTGGGCGAATGGCGTGCGCGGCTGCAGGCGGGTCACATGGGAGTCTCCGCCGGGCTGATCCTGTCCGAGGACGAGCGGTTGGTGGCCGAAGTGGCGCAGAGCATCGCCTGTGACCACGCCCTCGATGCGGCTGCCTTCGAGTGGCGCAACGATGAACCGTTCGAGGAATGTTTCGCCGAACAGCTGCCCGCGTTGTCGCCGTTGCTGGCACGCGGCTGGGCGCAGTGGGATGCGCGCGTGCTGCGCCTGGCCGAAGAAGGGCGCCTGCTGTGGCGTATGATGGCCGCATGCTTCCGGCCGGCGGCCGCCATCGCTTGAGTCTTGCCCCGATGTCTTCAATCCCGCCTTCGCAGGGCCGTCTCGGCCGGGCCACACCCAACCCCGCCGCCGCCGATGATGGCGACGCACTGCACTTCTGCAGCACCTGTGCGTTCTCCGACGCATGCATGTCGCAGGGTTACGACAAGACCGCACTGGGCGATCTGCACGTGCTGGTCGACCATGTCGGTCCGTTCCATGCGGGTGACTACATTTTCCGCGCCGGCGAATCGTTCGATTCGATTGCTGCGGTGCGCGCGGGCATGGTCAAGACCTTCGTCGATGACAGCCAGGGCAACGAGCAGGTGCTGGGCTTCAGCCTGCCGGGTGAAGTGATCGGCCTCAACGCGATCCACGGTTCACGCTTTCCCTGCAATGCGGTGGCGCTGGACACCGTGCACCTGTGCCGCATCTCGTTCCCCAAGCTCAGCCTGTTGGCCACCCGCATGCCGGGGCTGCAGGCCAAGCTGTTCAGCCTGCTCAGCGCGGAGATCGGCAAGGTCGCGACCCTGGCCGCCAACCACCGTACCGAAGAACGCATGGCCGCGTTCCTGCTGGACATGTCCGAGCGCTACGCGCGGCGCGGCTTTTCCGCCACGCGCTTCAACCTGACGATGGCGCGTACCGAGATCGCCAATTACCTGCGGATGGCGCCGGAAACCGCCAGCCGCGTGCTGCGCCGCCTGAGCGATGATGGGATCATCGCGGTGAAGCAGCGCGAGATCCTGTTGCTGCAGCCCGAGCGCCTGGCAGCGCTGGCGGTGGCCGACGAATCCGATCCGAACTGAACCTGGCCGGGAGCCGACGATGAAGCGAGCTGGACTGTTGGTGCTGGGACTGCTGGCCATGGTGCCGGCCTGGGCGGCCGACCTGACGGTGTCGGCGGCTTCGAGCCTGACCGAGAGCTTCCGCGAACTGGGTGCGGCCTATGAGAAGGCACACCCGGGAACCAAGGTCGATTTCAACTTCGCCGCCTCTGGCGTGTTGCTGCAGCAGATCAGCCGCGGTGCACCGGTGGATGTGTTTGCGTCGGCCGACGAGACCACGATGGACCAGGCCCAGCAGCAGAACCTGCTGGCGGCCGGCACCCGCGCGGTGTTCGCAGTGAATGCGCTGTGGGTGGTGGTGCCGCCGCAGGCCAAGGCGCCGCCGCGCGCGCTGAAGGATCTGGCCGGCACCGGCGTGCAGCGCATCGCGCTGGGCAACCCGGACAGCGTGCCGGTCGGACGCTATGCCAAGGGCGCGCTTGAAGCGGCCGGCCTGTGGCCGTCGGTGCAAGGCAGGATCATCACCACGCAGAACGTGCGCCAGTCGCTGGACTACGTGGCGCGTGGTGAAGTGGATGCCGGCTTCGTCTATGCCACTGATGCGCAGGCGATGCCGAACCGGGTACGCCGTGCTTTCGCGGTGCCGGTCTCCGGGCGCATCGCCTATCCGCTGGCGGTGACCAAGGCCAGCGTGCAGCCGGCCGAAGCCAGGCGCTTCACCGCCTTCGTGCGTTCGGCGCAGGGCCAGGCGATTCTGGCCAAACACGGATTCGGCAAGCCCTGAGGCATGGATCTGGACTGGAGCGCACTGGGGTTGTCGCTGAGGGTGGCCGGTTGGGCCACCGCCATCAATCTGCTGCTGGGCGTGGCACTGGGCGCGCTGCTGGCGCGTCGGCGCTTTCCTGGCCGTGAGCTGCTGGATTCGCTGCTGACCCTGCCGATGGTGCTGCCACCGACGGTGCTGGGTTATTACCTGCTGGTGCTGATCGGTCGCAACGGCCCGATCGGCGCGTGGCTGCAGTCGTGGTTCGGCATCAACCTGGTGTTCACCTGGCAGGCCGCGGTGATCGCCGCGGCGGTGGCCTCGCTGCCGCTGGTGTTCAAGCCGGCACGCGCGGCGTTCGAGGAAGTGGACAGGCAGTTGGAGCAGGCCGCACGCACGCTGGGTGTGTCCGAAGTGGCGGTGTTTTTCCGCATCACGCTGCCGCTGGCGTGGCGCGGCATTCTTGCCGGCCTGCTGCTGGCGTTCGCACGCGCGATGGGCGAATTCGGCGCGACGCTGATGGTGGCCGGCAGCATTCCGGGCCGGACGCAGACGTTGTCGATCGCCATCTACGAGGCGGTGCAGGCCGGCCAGGACGGCAAGGCCAATGCGCTGGTGATCCTGACCTCGGTGGTGTGCATCGTGATCCTGTTGCTGGCCGCGCGGCTGATAGGCGGGCGTCGGCGGGAGCTGCGCGATGTGGCTTGACCTGCGCGTGCAGCGCCGCCTGCAGGCCGCAGGCCAGGCATTCGTGCTGGACGTCGCGCTGCAGTGCACGCAACGGCAGGTGGTGCTGGCCGGGCCGTCGGGAGCGGGCAAGAGCCTGACCCTGAAGGCGGTGGCCGGGTTGCTGCGGCCAGGGCAGGGGCATGTACGCCTGCAAGGCCAGGCCGTGTTCGATGCGGCCACTGGCGTGGACGTGCCGCCGCAGCACCGTCGGCTGGGGTATGTGTTCCAGGACTATGCGCTGTTCCCGCACCTGAGCGTGCGCCAGAACGTGGCGTTCGGGCTGCAGAAGGGATGGTTGAATCCTCGGATCGGCCAGCGTTTCGACGCGGTGGAGCAGTGGCTGCACGCCTTCCGCATCGACACGGTGGGCGATCTGCTGCCCTCGCAGATTTCCGGCGGGCAGCGCCAGCGCACCGCACTGGCGCGGGCGCTGGTGACGCAACCGCAGGCGCTGCTGCTGGATGAACCGTTCTCCGCACTGGATCATGACCTGCGCCAGCACCTGCGGCAGGAGTTGGAAACGGTGCTGGACAAGACCGGCATCCCATTGTTGTTGATCAGCCATGATCCGCAGGACGTGGCCATGTTCGGCCAGCAGGTGGCGCGCATGGTGGACGGCCGCATCGTCGGCAATTGACCCGTGATGGACGCACCGGCGATGGTTGGTCACATCTGATGGTAGTGCCGGCCGCTGGCCGGCAACCACGGAATCCTGAGCAGCCGGCCAGCGGCCGGCTCTACCGTGATGCACAGGCAATGGTTGGCTACAGAGGCCGGCTCTACCGGTTCAAGGTCCGTGCGGTCCGTTGGTCATGGATCAGTACAACTCGCAGTGGGTGCGGCCTTCACCGCGCAGCGCGTCCCAGCGCCCTTCGCCACCGATGGCATCGACGGCCTCGCGCACCGCGCCTTCCAGGTGGCGCTTGTTGCCGCACAGGTACAGATGCCCGCCCCGGGCCAATACGTCGCGCACTTCGGCGGCACGCTGCTGCAGCACATGCTGCACATAGACCTTTTCGACGCCATCGCGCGAGAACGCGGTATGCAGGCCAGCCAGAACGCCCCGGGTATGCCAGTCCTGCAGCTGGTCGCGGTACAGGTAGTCGTGCTTGCTGTGCTTCTCGCCAAACACCAGGTGCACCTCGCGTGCCCAGCCGCTGGCCTGCAGTTCCTGCATCAGGCCCATCAACGGTGCAATGCCGGTACCGGTGCCGACCAGCAGCAGCGGTGCCTGGCCGGTATCGGGCAGGTGGAAGCCAGGGTTGGAGCGGCAGTACACGCGTGCATGATCGCCGCCATGCAGCAGGCTGCCGGTGGCAGTGCCGAAGCGCTCGCGGCCGCGCAGGGTGTAGTGCACTTCGCGCACGCACAGGCTCAGCTGGTCGTCGCACGGATGCGAGGCGATGGAATAGGCGCGCGGCAGCCGCGGTGACAGCAGCTCGCGCAGCCGGGCCAGCGGCACGCCGTCCGGCGTGGCGTGGTCCTGCAGCACGTCCAGCAGGTCCAGGCCATGCAGGTAGGCGTCCAGCTCGCGCTTCTGGCTGACCTTCAACAGGCCCTTCAATCCCTCGCTGCCGCTGAGCCTGGCCAGTTCGCGCAGCACGCCCTTGCTCAGCAGGCGCAGCTCGCGGTCATGCAGGGCGGCCACGGCGGCGGTGTCGCCGTACCAGGTGGCCAATGCCTGCAGCAGGGCAGGATCGTTCTCCGGCACCACGTGCAGGGTGTCACCCGCGCGGTAGGCCATGCCACTGCCGGCAATGTCCAGTTGCAGGTGCCAGGCGGCCGGGTCGCTGCTGTTCAAGCGGCGGCGTTCGAGAATGCGGGCGGCAAAGGCATTGTCTTCGCCATAGGCGGTGACCTGCAGGTGCAGGTCCTGGCCAGCGCTGAGGTCGCCACCCAGCACCTGGCCCAGCACCGGCTGCCATTGCTGGAAGAACAGCTCGTAGCCCAGGTCGGCATCCACGCGGTGCAGCAGCGGCTGCGCCTGGCGCTCGCTCAGCGCGGCATCCAGCGCCTTGGTGAAGCCGCAGAAGCTGGGATAGCCGGTATCACCGAGGCCGAACACCGCATAGCGCAGGCCGCTCAGCGTCGGGGTCTGGCGCAGGGTTTCGAAGAACCGCTCGCCATTGGCCGGCGGTTCGCCATCGCCGAACGAGCTGGAAATCGCCAGCAGCACATCGCCGTGGCCGAGACTGGCCACGTCGATGTCGTTGAACGGGAGCACCTGCGGCCCGTGCGGCTGCAGGCCCGCGCCCAGGCGCTGGGCCAGGGCGCGGGCGTTGCCCGACTCGGACGCAAAACCCACCAGCAGGCGGCTGAGGGGCGTACTGGTCGGGAGAGCGTTCACGCGGCCTCGTAGAAGTCGTCGAACTTCTCCTTGCTGAACTCGACCAGGTCGTAGTTCTGCATCAGGTCGTTCACCACGCGGCGGATGCTGATGTACGAGGTGATGTTGCCGTCGGTGTCGAACAGCGGCTGCACGGTGGTATCGACCACGTAGAGCACGCCGCCCTTGCCGAGGTTGGGCACGATCCCGGTCCAGGTCTTGCCGGCCTTGATGGTGTCCCACATGTCCTTGTAGACGGCCTTGGGTACGTCTGGATGGCGCACGATGCTGTGCGGCTGGCCGATCAGCTCTTCGCGGGCGAAGCCGGTGAGCGTGCAGAACAGGTCATTGGCGTAGGTGATGTTGCCCTGCAGGTCGGTGGTGGAGATCACCATGACGTTCTGCAGCGCATTCACGAGCTGGGCGTTGTCGGGGGAGTAGCTCATCGGAGGGTCCTTGTAGAGGCCGGCAGCGCCGGTGTGTTCGGGGCCTGCATAGGAATACGCCCGCGTGGCGGCGGGCGGTTTGACATTGGTCAAGCGGGTGGTTCGGCGGGCTGCGACCGGGTGTCGCAGGGACAATCTCTGTAGAGCCGAGCCCATGCCCGGCTCACGGGGCAAACGGGATTGCCAGCAGCCGAGCGCGGGCTCGGCTCTACGGGAGACACACAGGCAGGAGCCGGGCGCATGTCATGTGTACTGAGCTCATGACGCCTTGTCACAAAGAAATCGCCATGGCTTCACGGTTGATTGATCGCATGGAGGGCTATTGTCGTCCTGAGCCTCTCGCTGGCGTCCCCCACGTCCTGCGTCGACTTCCTTCCCAGCATCAGCGCCCGTCCGGGCGCCGCTGGCGTCTGTCTGCCTGAAGCATCCGAGATCATCCCCATGGCCCGCGCCGCCCAGTCCGCTTCACCCGTTGCGATCTCTCCCGTCACGCCCGTGCCGATCGGCACCCGCCGCGGCCATTCGCAACCGTTGGATCTGCCGGAACTGGTGCAGCGCGTTTTGTTCGTTGCCACCGAGATGGCGGACTTCGTCAAGGCTGGTGGCCTGGGCGATGTGGCCGCGGCGCTGCCGCGTGCGGTGCGCGGTGCCTGTGATTCGCGTGTGCTGCTGCCCGGCTACCCGGAGGTACTGCAGCGCCTGCCACAGCTGCAGCGGGTGGGGCAGGTCAGCGCGCGGGCCGGCTTGCCGGCGTGCACGATCGGCATGGCGGTGCAGGCCGACGGCCTTCCGATCTACGTGCTGCTGTCGCCGGAGCTGTACGAGCGTGAGGGCTCGCCCTATGTGGACGGGCAGGGGCAGGAGTGGAAGGACAACGCGGTTCGCTTCGCGACGCTTTCGCATGCGGCTGCGGAGATCGCGGCAGGGCGTGCCGGGCTGGACTGGTCGCCGCAGCTGCTGCACCTGAATGACTGGCCGGTGGCCATGGCGGCCGCCTACGTACGTTGGGACCGGACCGCCGTGCCGACCCTGCTGACGATCCACAACCTGGCTTACCAGGGACTGTTTCCGTACGCGCTGGCACCTGTGCTGGGCGTGCCGGCCGAACACCTGGATGAGCTGCACTTCCACGGTCAGATGTCGTTCCTGCAGGGCGGCATCACCAATGCCACGCGGCTGAACACGGTCAGCCTGCGCTACGCGCAGCAGATCACCGCCCCTGATGACGGCTGCGGGCTGCATGACCTGTTGGCACGGAGGGCGGCCGGCGGGCATCTGAGTGGCATCGTCAACGGTATCGATGCCAGCTGGGATCCGCGCCGCGATATCCATCTCAAGGCCCACTTCGGCATTGGTGAGTGGACCGGGCGCGCCACCAACGCGCATGCGGTGCGCAAGGCGTTCGGCCTGGCGCCGTCGACCGGCCCGCTGTTCGCGGTGGTCTCGCGGCTGGTGCACCAGAAGGGCCTGGACATCACCTGCGACGTGGCGCCCCAGATCGTGGCGGCCGGCGGCCAGCTGGTCATCATCGGCGGTGGCGAGCCGCAGGTGGAAGCCCAGGTGCAGGCGCTGGCCCGCCGCTACCCGGGGCGGGTGGGCGCCTTCATCGGGTTCGAGGAAGCGCTGGCCCGCCAGATGTTTGCCGGCGCCGATTTCCTGCTGATGCCTTCACGCTTCGAACCCTGCGGGCTGAGCCAGATGTACGCACAGCGCTTCGGCTGCCTGCCCATCGCGCACGCGACCGGCGGGCTGGTGGATACCGTCGAGGATGGCGTGACCGGATTCCTGTTCCATGGCGCCAACGCTGATGGACTGCGCCGCTGCGTGGAACGGGCGATGCGCACCTTCCGCCTGCCGGGCCTGCTGCAGGCCATGCGCCGCGCGGCCATGCTGCGGCCGGGTGGCTGGGATGCGGCCGGACGCGCCTATCTGGCCCTGTACCAGCAGACCTGCCAGGTGGCTGCATGAGCCACGACAGCCTGCATCTGGTCGCCCTGGAGGATGAAGCGATCACGGAGACGGGATTGGATCAGCGCATCGCGCCGGCCCTGGAGGACCTCGTCCACGCGCGCCCGGCCGATGCATTCGCCTGGCTGGGCCCGCATCGCCAGCCAGAAGGCGGACGCCAGCTGCGCGTGCTGGTGCCGCATGCGCAGCGCGTCGAGGTGATTGCAGACGATGGGCGGCGCTGGGACCTGTCTCCCGGCCCGTTGCCCGGCCTGTTCGAGGGCGTGGCCGGCGACGCGGCGATACCGCTGCTTGCCCTGCATTTCGAGCAGGGCGTGGAGCAGGTGCACGATGCCTATGCCTTCGGTCCACTGTTGGACGAAGCACTGCTGCATCGGTTCCATTCCGGTGATGCCGATGCGGCGCGGCAGCTGGGGGCGGTGCCGATGCAGGTGCAGGGCATCGCGGGCGTGCGCTTCGCGGTGTGGGCACCCAATGCCCAGCGGGTCGCGGTGGTTGGCGATTTCAATGGATGGGATGGCCGACGCCATCCGATGCGGCTGCGTCACACCGCCGGCGTGTGGGAACTGTTCCTGCCGGGGGTGCAGGCCGGTGCCCGCTACAAATTCCGCATCGTCGGCGCCGACGGCCGGGTGATGCCCGACAAGTTCGATCCGATGGCGCGCTGGGCCGAGCTACCACCGGCCACCGCTTCGCGGGTGCCTTCGGCGGCGCCGACGCAGTGGCACGATGACGCCTGGTTGGCGGCCCGACGCCAGGCCGGAACCTGCGCACCGCTGTCCATCTACGAAGTACATGCGGGCTCCTGGCAGCGCAGCGACGAGGGTGCGCCGCTGGACTGGGATGCCCTGGCCGACCGGTTGATTCCGTACGTCGCCGGACTCGGCTTTACCCACATCGAGCTGCTGCCGGTCAGCGAGCATCCCTTTGGCGGTTCCTGGGGCTATCAGCCGCTGGGCATCTACGCGCCGACGGCGCGCCATGGCACGCCGCAGGCCTTCGCGCGCTTCGTGGACCGCTGCCACCAGGCCGGCGTGGGAGTGATCGTGGACTGGGTGAGCGCGCACTTCCCGAACGATGCGCATGGCCTGGCCGGGTTCGATGGGACTGCGCTGTACGAGCATGCGGATCCGCGCGAAGGAGTGCACGCCGACTGGGACACGCTGATCTACAACTATGGCCGCAATGAGGTGGCCGCCTACCTGATCGGCAGTGCCTTGGAGTGGGTGGAGCGCTTCCATATCGACGGTCTGCGCGTGGACGCCGTAGCGTCGATGCTGTACCGGGATTACAGCCGTGCCGAGGGGGAGTGGGTACCCAACGAGCAGGGCGGGCGCGAGAACCTGCAGGCGGTCGCGTTCCTGCGGCGGATGAACCAGACGCTGCGCGAGCGCTTCCCGGACGTGCTGGTGATCGCCGAGGAATCCACCGCGTGGCCGGGCGTGACCGCGCCGGTGGAAGCGGGCGGGCTTGGCTTCACCCATAAATGGAACATGGGCTGGATGCACGACACCCTGCAGTACCTGGGTCGCGATCCAGTCCATCGCCAGCATCACCACAGCGAGATCAGCTTCGGCCTGGTCTACGCCTTCTCCGAACGGTTCGTGCTGCCGCTGTCGCATGACGAGGTGGTGCATGGCAAGGGAGCGCTGCTGGCCAAGATGGCGGGCGAGCCGGCGCAGCGGCTGGCCCAGCTGCGCGCGTACTTCGGCTTCATGTGGGCGCACCCCGGGAGCAAACTGCTGTTCATGGGCGGCGAGTTCGGCCAGGGCCACGAGTGGTCGCACGATGCGGCACTGGACTGGGCACAGGCGGCCAGCAGTGAGGGCCAGGGCCTGTCGCGCCTGGTGCGAGACCTCAACGGCGTGCTCCGCGCCGAACCCGCGCTGCATCGCGACGAGCGCGACGAACGCGGTTTCGATTGGAGCGTGGCCGACGACAGCCGCAACAGCGTTTACGCGTTCATCCGACGGGATCCTGCCGGCAGCGGCCGCACCCTGCTGGTGGTGAGCAACTTCACCCCGGTGCGGCGCGAGGCGTACCGGGTCGGCGTGCCGCACCCGGGGCGTTGGACCGAACGACTCAACACCGACAGCGCGTACTACGGTGGCGGCAATAGCGGCAACCTCGGAGCGGCGCTCACCGAGCCCCGGCCGATGCATGGCCACGCCCAGTCGCTGCGGCTCACGCTGCCGCCGCTGTCCACGCTGTACCTGCAGGTTGATGCATGACGGCAGTGACGCCGCGCCTGGGCGCATGGCCTGTGGCCGGTGACGGGGTGGAGTTCCGCGTGTGGGCACCGGACGCAAGGACGATGGCGCTGTGCCTGAACGGCACGCAGCGGCCGATGCAACGCGACCCGGACGGCTGCCACTGGCTGCGAACACCGGCATCGCATGGCGACCGCTACCGTTTTCGCCTTCCTTCCGGCCTGGACGTGCCCGACCCGGCCTCGCGCTGGCAGCCGGATGGCATCGACGGCGACAGCGCGGTGGTGCTGGACAAGGACATGGTGCAACCCACGTGGCGCGGGCATGCCTGGCAGGACCTGGTGATCTATGAAGTACACATCGAGGCCGGCGGCGGCTTCGCGGCGCTGACCGCGCAGCTGCCGATGCTGGCCGCGATTGGCATCACCGCCATTGAGCTGATGCCGGTCGCGCAGTTTCCCGGCCAGCGCAACTGGGGCTACGACGGCGTGTTCCCGTATGCGCCGGCCCATGCTTACGGTGGACCGGCAGCGCTGAATGCCTTCGTCGAGGCGGCACATGCCGCTGGGCTTTCCGTGTTGCTGGACGTGGTCTACAACCACTTCGGACCGCAGGGTAACCATCTGCGCCAGTACGCGCGGGGGTTCTTCCGTGATGACCGCAGTACACCCTGGGGCGAGGCCATCGACTTCCGCCAGCCCTGGGTGCGGCGCTTCTTCATCGACAACGCGCTGATGTGGTTGCGCGACTACCGCTTCGATGGGCTGCGCCTGGATGCGGTGCATGCCATCGATGATGAGCGCTTCCTGCAGCAGCTGGCCGAGGAGGTACACGCGGTGGTGCCGCACGCGCACCTGGTGCTGGAGAACGAACGCAACCAGGCGCGATGGTTGCGCGGCGCCTACCAGGGGCAATGGAATGACGACTTCCACAACGCGCTGCACGTGATGCTGACCGGCGAGCAGGAAGGCTATTACGCGGCCTATGCCGGTCGCGCCGAAGCGCTGCTGGCGCGCTGCCTGGCCGAGGGATTCGCCTGGCAGGGCGAACCGGACCTGCGCGGCGATCCCCGCGGCGAACCCAGCGCCGACCTGTCTCCCGCGCGTTTTGTGGCATTCGCGCAGAACCACGATCAGGTAGGCAACCGTGCTTTCGGCGAGCGCTTGTCGATGCTGGTGGATCCGGCGCGGCTGCGTGCGGCGCTGGCGTTGACCCTGCTGACGCCGATGATCCCGCTGCTGTTCATGGGCGAACCGTGGCAGGCGCAATCGCCGTTCCTGTTCTTCACCGACTACGCGCCGCCGCTGGACGAGGCGGTGCGCGAAGGGCGTCGCCGCGAGTTCGCTGGTTTCAGCGCCTTTGCCGACGCCGCCTCGCGCGCGCGTATTCCCGACCCGAACGACCCGGCCACCCTGCAGGCGTCCTACACGTCGCCGCCCGGCGATGATCCCTGGTCGCAGCACTGGCTGCGCTGCACGAGCGGGTTTCTGGCACTGCGCAGGCGCTATCTGCAGCCCGGGTTGCTGCAGGCGCGGTCGTTGGGTGCGCGCGTGCTGGGCGAAGGCGCGGTGCAGGCGGGCTGGCAGCTGCCGTCGGGCCAGTGGTGGATCGCGGTCAATGTCGGCCCGTCGCCGGTGGTGCATGCGATGCCGGCCGGGGAGCACGTTGTAGGGCCGGACGCTGCCACGTTGCTGCCCGCAGGCGGCGGCGTGTTTGCCTGTTGGGTCGCCGCATGAGTACCGATGCGGCGGTTCTGGAGGCGGCACGGCGCGCGGGCCTGCTGGTCCGCTGGACCGACGTGGCCGGTGTCGAGCGCGAGGTCGCACCGGACGTGCTGCGCGCGGTGCTGGAGGCGCTGCAGGGCGATGCAGCGCCCGAGCACGGTGGCCTGCGCACGGCCTGCTGTGGACAGCTGCTGGCGATGCCCCAGGCGGCAGGCGCAGCGTGCTGGGTGGATGAGCAGGGCGCAGTGCTGCCGGCACACCCCGATGCGCAAGGGCGCTGGCGCGTGCCGGACCAGCCCGGCTACTGGCGGTGGCGCCAGGGCGGACGGCAACAGGCGATTGCGGTGGCACCACAGCGTGCCTGGTGGCCGCTGGGCTTGCTGCGCGGCTGGGGCCTGTCGGCGCAGGTCTACAGCCTGCGCGCTCGCGACGACGCCGGCATCGGTGACAGCGCCGGCTGTGCGCGATGGAGCGAACTGCTGCACCGTCACGGCGGCGATGCAGTGGCGTTGAGCCCGCTGCATGCCGGCTTGCCACCAGGGCCAGGCTACAGCCCCTATTCGCCCAGCGACCGGCGCTGGCTCGATCCGCTGCAGACCTCCCTGCCGCAGGTACTGCCGGAAGCAGCCGACGCCGTGCTGGCTGAAGACGAAGCACTGGCGACGGCCGTTGCAGCAGCGACTGCCGCGCGCCGCATCGACTGGCCGCACTCGGCGGCGTTGAAGTGGCGCTGGCTGCGCCAGGTGCGCCAGTGGCTGCGGCAGCAGGTGCCGGCTCAGTACGAACAGATGCAGACGTGGTGCGATGCGCAGGGCGAATCCCTGCTGCGCTATTGCCAGCACGCCGCCGACCGGTTCACTGGAAGCGCTGACGACCATGCGTTTGCGCAGTGGTTGGCGCAGCAGGGCTGGGCGCAGGTGCAGGCGGGATTGCGCGACGACGGCGCGTCGATCGGGCTGATCGCAGATCTGGCGGTGGGTTGCGCGCCGCAGGGCGTCGAGGCCCGGACCGGCGGCGACCATTTGCTGCAGGGCCTTGAGCTGGGCGCGCCGCCGGATGCGTTCAATCCGCTGGGCCAGGCCTGGGGTATCACCAGCTGGTCACCCTCCGCGCTGCAGCGCGAGGGCTTTGAGCCGTTCATTCGCGTGCTGCGCGCCGTGATGGCCGGCCGTGGTGGGCTGCGCATCGACCATATCCTCGGCCTGCAGCGGCTGTGGGTGCTTCCCTGTGGCTCAGGCGCCGGGCAGGGCGCGTACCTGCGCTATCCGTTCGATGATCTGATCAACCTGCTGGTTCTGGAATCGTGGCGGCATCGCTGCGTGCTGATCGGTGAAGACCTGGGCGTGGTGCCTCCGGGCATTCGCCAGCGGCTGGCAGCCCGCGGCATCCTGGGCATCGAGGTGCTGCCGTTCGCCCGCAATGGTGAGCACTTCCTGCCGGCGCAACGGTGGCGCCGCGATGCGGTGGCCATGCCCTCCACCCATGATCTGCCACCGCTGTCCGGCTGGCTGCACGGGCGCGACCTGCGCTGGCGTGCCCGCCTGGGTGAGCTGACCGGGCTTGCAGCGGCGTTGCACGCGCGCGCCAGTGAGGTGCAGGGACTGTCCGCAGTTGCCCGAGGCGAGGGCGCGACGCTGGAAGCGCGTGCGCTGTCGCTGGTCGCGCACGCGCCTTCGCGGTTGGCGTTGCTCCCGCTGGAAGATGCGCTGGGGAGCCGCGCGCAGGTGAACCTGCCGGGCACCGTCAACGGCCATCCGAACTGGCGCCGGCGGCTACCGCTGGCGTGGGAACAGGACGCGGTTGACGCGCGTATTGCCAGGTTCAGCGCCACGCGGCGGAGGGAGCGGCGATGACTCCATTGCGTGCCACCGTACGCCTGCAATTGCATCCAGGCTTCGCCCTCGAGGCCGCCGCGACGCAGCTGCCTTACTACGCCGCGCTGGGCGTCAGCCACCTTTACCTGTCGCCGATCGCCGCTGCGCTGCCCGGGTCTACGCATGGCTACGATGGCATCGACCCGGCCCGCATCAATCCGGAACTGGGCGGCGAAGAAGCCTTCCGGCAACTGGCCACAGCGACGCGCGCGCACGGCATGGGCCTGATCCTCGACATCGTACCCAACCATCTGGCGGCGTCCCCGCACAGCCATTGGTGGAACGATGTGCTGATGCACGGGCGTCGAAGCCCGCACGCAGAATGGTTTGACATCGACTGGGAGGCGCCGGGCTGCGAGGGCCGGCTCTGGCTGCCTGCACTGGACCGGCCGTTGCACGACGCGGTGCGCGATGGCGTAGTGCGCGTGGTGGTGGACAACGCGCGTCCCGTGCTGCGCCACCATGGTCTGGCGTTGCCCTTGTCGCCGCGCAGCCATCCACTGGACCCCGCGCAGTGGCCGGCGTGGGCCGAGCGCTGCAACCGCAGCGTTGAACGGCTGCATACGCTGCTGCAGCGGCAGCACTACCGGCTGGCCTGGTGGCGCACGGCGGGCGATCAGGTGAACTACCGGCGCTTCTTCGATATCAATGAACTGGCCGCGCTGCGGGTGGAGCGCGACGACGTGTTCGAGGCGGTGCATGCGCTGCCGCTGCGGTTGGTACGCGAGGGATGGGTGGACGGCCTGCGTATCGACCATGTGGATGGCCTGTCCTCCCCGGGCGCCTACCTGCGGCGCCTTCGTGAATCGCTCGACGCAGCCTGTGCGGCCGGCGGTCGTGATCCGCAGGCGGTGAGCCTGCATGTGGAGAAGATACTGGCCGAGGGCGAGCAGCTGCCCGACAGCTGGGCCTGCGACGGCACCACCGGCTATGACTTCATGGACCAGACCGGTGCCTGGTTGCACGATCCGGCGGCTGCACCCGCGCTCTCGCGCACGTGGCAGGCGCTGGGCGGTGACTCGCGCAGCTTTGACCGGATTCAGCAGGACGCTCGCGGCATGATGTTGCGCCAGGGCCTTCACGCAGACTTCCAGCGGCTGCTGCGCAGTGCGCAGCAGGTCCTGCAGCCCCGGCTGGCCGAGGCCGATATCGGAGTGGCTGCGCTGGCACGCGCATTGGCTTCATTGCTGCGGCATTACCGCACCTACCGGCCCTATTCGCTGCAGGGGGCGGGTGAACGAAAGGCGCTGGTGGACGCTGCAGCTGCTGCGCGCGAGGCGCTGGACGGTGCGGCACGCGCCGCGCTGGATCTGCTGCTGCAGGCACTTCCCGGCCAGGCGCCGGCTGAAACCGAGCTGCGCGTACGGTTCGGGCAGCTGGCCGCGCCGCTGAATGCCAAGTCGGTGGAAGATACCGCGTTCTATCGCTATTTCAGGCTGCTGTCGCGCAACGAAGTCGGCAGTAATCCGCAGCGGCTGGGCATGGAGGGGCGCGAGCTGCTGGAACATGCAGCCGGGCGCCTGCGGCGCCATCCCAGGGCGCTGCTTGCGCTGGCGACCCACGATCACAAGCGCGGGGCCGACAGCCGGGCACGGCTGGCCGTTCTCAGTACCTGCACGGTCGAGTGGCGGGACGCGGTGCGGCGCTGGAGCCGGATGGCGACCCGCGCCGGCGCGCCAATGCCATTGCCGGGTGCCGAGGCCTATGCGCTATGGCAGGCGCTCGTCGCCGCGTGGCCGATGCACGGTACCCCCGGCGCAGGCTTCGCATCGAGGATGGTGCAATGGCTGACCAAGGCGTTGCGCGAGGGCAAGCGGGTCAGCAGCTGGTCCGATCCCAACGTGGCCGTGGAGGAAGGCGCCGCGCAGTGGCTGCACGCGCTGCTGGATGGAGCGCCGTTGCAGCCGGTGCGGGAGGCGCTGGCGACCTTCGTGGCGCGCATCGCGCCGGCGGGCGCCTGCAACGGTTTGGCACAGCTGTGCCTGCAGCACTGCCTTCCCGGCGTGCCCGATCTTTACCAAGGCGGTGAAGGCTGGGACCTGAGCCTGGTGGACCCGGACAACCGGCGCGCCGTGGATTATCCAGCGCGGCAGGCGTGGCTGCGTGATGCGCGCGCGTGGCCCGCGCTGCTGGAGGACTGGCGGGACGGTGGGATCAAGGCATTTCTACTCCGGCGATTACTGGATTGCCGACGCCGGCACCCGCAGCTGTTCCTGCACGGCGCGCTGCAGCCGCTGTCCGCGCCTGCGCGCTCACCGTGGCTGGCGTTCACGCGCAGGCATCAGGCGCAGATGCTGCTGGTGGTCGTGCGGCGTGGTTCGCCCACCGCCGTGCCTGGCCCAAGCCTGCATGCGCCGCGCGACGTCGGCAGCGATGTGACGCTGCGTGGGGTGCCGACAGGCCCCATGCGCAACGTCCTTGATGGGCGTATCGAACATTTCAACGCAACCACGGACGTGGCCAGGCTTCTGGCTGGCAGCCCGTTGGCGATATGGATCAACGAGGAGGCAGGTAGGGATGGACAGCAGGGAACGACGGCAGCGGATTGAGGCACTGGCCCACCAGATCTGGGAGGCAGAAGGGCGCCCGGATGATCAGCAGCAACGGCACTGGCACATGGCCGAGCGGCTGGTGGAGGCCGAGATTGCCGCCGCGCGCGGGGAGGAGGGCACCGATGGCGAGCCGTAAGTGGACGCAGACCTCGCGCGTGCGCGAAGGCCGGCCCTTCCCGCTGGGAGCGACCTGGGACGGGTTGGGTGTGAACTTCGCGCTGTACTCGCGGCATGCCACCCGGGTTGAACTCTGTCTGTTCGATGCACGCAACCGCGAAGTGGAACGCATCGCGCTGCCCGAGTACACCAACGAGATCTGGCATGGCTACCTGCCGGACGTGCGGCCCGGCCAGCGCTATGGCTACCGGGTGCATGGCCCCTATGCGCCGGAGGAAGGCCATCGCTTCAATCCCAACAAGCTGCTGCTGGACCCCTACGCCAAGCAGATTGTGGGCGAACTGAAGTGGGCCCCCCACCTGTTCGGCTACACCTTGGGCCACCCCGATGGCGACCTGAGCTTCGACCGCCGCGACAGCGCCAGCTACATGCCGCGCTGTGCCGTGATCGATCCGGCCTTCAGCTGGGGCGCCGAGCGAGCACCTGCCACGCCCTGGGACCGGACCGTGATCTACGAAGCGCACGTGCGCGGGCTGACCATGCAACACCCCGATGTTCCGCAGGCCGAGCGTGGCACCTTGTCTGCCCTGCGCCATGACGCAGTGGTCGACCACCTCAGCCATCTGGGCGTGACCGCCATCGAACTGCTGCCGGTGCACGCCTACGTCGATGACCAGCAGCTGCTCGAGCGCGGGCTGCGCAACTACTGGGGGTACAACACCATCGGCTTCTTCGCGCCGCAGCCGCGTTACCTGTCGCTGGGCACCGTGGCCGAGTTCAAGCAGATGGTCGCGCGGCTGCACAATGCTGGCATCGAAGTGATCCTGGATGTGGTCTACAACCACACCGCCGAAGGCAATGAGCTGGGCCCTACGCTGTCCTTCAAGGGCATCGACAACGCCAGCTACTACCGCCTGGCCGATGATCGCCGCTACTACATCAACGATACCGGCACCGGAAACACGTTCGACCTGACCAATGCCGGTGCACTGCGCATGGTGATGGACTCGCTGCGCTACTGGGTGACCGAGATGCGGGTGGACGGCTTCCGCTTCGACCTGGCGACCATTCTCGGCCGTGAACGGCATGGGTTCGACGCCTCGGGCAGCTTCCTCGACGCAGTGCGCCAGGACCCGATCCTGAGCCAGGTGAAGCTGATCGCCGAGCCGTGGGACATCGGCCCGGGCGGCTACCAGCTGGGCCAGTTCCCGCCGGGCTGGGCCGAATGGAATGACCGTTTCCGAGATACGGTGCGCGCGCTGTGGCGCGGCGATGGCGGCCAGCTGGCGGAGTTCGCCACGCGCTTCACCGGCTCGGCCGACCTGTTCGAGCACCACGGCCGGCGGCCGTCGGCCAGCATCAATCTGGTAACGGCACACGATGGGTTCACGCTGCATGATCTGGTGAGCTACAACGACCGCCACAACGAAGCCAACGGCGAAGACAACCGTGATGGCCATTCGCACAACCTTTCCAGCAACCATGGCGTGGAGGGTGAGACCGATGATCCGGCGATCCTCTCCGTACGTGCGCGGCAGATGCGCAACCTGCTGGCCACGCTGCTGCTGGCGCAGGGCACCCCCATGCTGCTGGCCGGCGATGAGTTCGGCCATTCTCAGCAGGGCAACAACAATGCCTACTGCCAGGACAACCCGCTGAGCTGGATCGACTGGGAGCGTGCTGCGCAGCCGGCAGCCCAGGCGCAGGTGGCGTTCGTACGCCGGGCGCTGTCGCTGCGCCGACGCTATGGCCTGCTGCGCAGGAACCGGTTCCTGCGCGGCGAATACGATGAAGCGCTGGGCCTGCGCGATATAGACTGGCGGCATCCTGACGGCCGCAGCATGGAGGAAGCGGACTGGCATGACGCAGGGCTGCGTGCGCTGCTGATCGTGCTGGACGGTCGCAGTCCGGACAGTGGCCTGCGCGAGCCCGGGCGGCATGTCAGCCTGGCCCTGCTGTTGAACGCCGGGGAGCAGCCGCAGCGGTTCTGTGTGTCAGACGACGCCCTGTCGTTCCGGCGCGTACTCCTGCAGACCGACGAAACGCCGTTGGAGCCGGATGAGGAAGGCGCCTGGACGCTGCCGCCGCGCAGCCTGTGCCTGCTGGCGGCAAGCAGCAGCGCCTGATTGCTCTGCGGCGCTACTACGGTGCGCCGGGCGTTGCCCGGCGTACCGGTAGCTACCCCATCAGATAACGCAACACACCCGCCGAGACCACGCCGATCAGCACGGTCGGCAGCATCGACAACCGCGTGGCGGCCAGCAGGGTGATGGCCAGTGCGGCCAGGTCGGCCGGCTTGTCGGCGACGAAGTCCGGGGCGATCACCGAGATCAGCACGCAGCCCGGCGCGGCTTCCATTACCGTCACTGCGCGTTTGCTCAACGTGCGGTTACGCAGCGCGAGGAAGCCGACGATGCGGGTCAGGTAGGTGGCGGCGGCCATCAGCGCGATGGTCAACACCGAGGTCCAGTGGATCAGGCCGTTGAAGATGATGCCGCGTCCTCCGCCAGCAGCCAGGCAGCGGCCAGGCCGGCCAGGGCGCCGCTGGCCACGTACCACGCGCCCGGGATCAGCAGATAAGTGGCGGCGGCCACGACCAAGCTGACCAGCCACGGCCGTGCCGCCTTCATGCCCTGCCACATGCCGCGCAGCAGTACCAGGAATACGGCAGGGAAGGCCATGTCGAAGCCATAGGCGTGGATGTCGCCCAGCAGCGGCCCGATGATCGCGCCGAGTGCGGTGCAGGCCACCCAGACCGTGTACAGGCCGGCCGAGACGCCCAGGTAGTAGGCCAGGCTGAAGCCAAGCGCGTGCCGACGCGCATCGGCCACGCCCATCGCCCAGCTCTCGTCGCACATGAAGAACAGCGCCGGCAGCACACGACGGCGCGGCAGGTGCTGCAGCAGTGGGGCCAGGCTGGCGCCCATCAGCAGGTGGCGGCTGTTGACCAGCGCGGTGATTGCCACGATCAGTGCGATGTGCGGTGGCGAGGTCCACAGTTCGACGGCGGCGAACTCCGAGCCGCCAGCGAAGTTGAGGCCGGTCATCAGCGGCACTTCCAGTGCGCTCAGGCCCTTCTGGGCCGCCTGCGCGCCGAGCACCAGGGCGAACGGAATGAAGCCGATCATCACCGGCACGGCGGCACGCAGGCCGCGCAGGAATTCGGCACGCGGGGCGGTGTCGCAGGCGTCGGGCAGGGGGAGGGTGGTACGGGCGTCCATGGAACGGCACAACGAGATGGGGGTGGCCCATGCTAGCGGGCCGATCGCGAAATCGGGTTGCGTTGATGCCACTGGATTCGGGATGATTGATATTCCATGCGGCCAGAGTCGACCAAGGCGAAATTTCATGCAGTACCAGCTCGACAACCTGGATCGCCGCATCCTCGACGCCCTGCAGCGCGACGGCCGACTGCAGAATCTGGAGCTGGCCCGTCTGGTCGGGCTGTCGCCGTCGGCGTGCCTGCGCCGGGTGCGGCTGCTGGAGGAGGGCGGCTACATCGACCGCTACGTGGCTTTGTTGAACGAGGCCAAAGTGGGGCGGGGCTTCACGGTGTTTGTGCGGGTATGGCTGCGCGGGCAGGACGAGGACACCACCAACCACTTCATCAATAGCATCAAGTCTTTCCCGGAAGTGCTTGAATGCCATCTGATGGCCGGTGACTGCGATTTCCTGTTGCGGGTGGCGGTGGCCGACCTTGATGCCTACCGGCAGTTCCAGATGCAGCACCTGAACCGGATCGCCGGAGTGCAGAACACCAAGACCGAGATTCCGATGCAGCGGATCAAGCAGACGACTCAGCTACCGCTTTGACGGATGGGGTTTGCGGCCGGGTTGTACCCGGTACCCGCAGGTAGTGCCGGCCGCTGGCCGGCAACCTCGGGAGCAACAGCCGAAGCAACAGCGTGCATTCCGTGGGATGGCGGGGTGGGTCCGGTTGCAGGGGACGCCGTAAACCCCCAGTCCGGCCCAGCCGCTGGCGGCTGTGCGTTCGAGCGCTTGCGAAGCAATGCTTCGCAAGCGAAGCGCCCTCACCCATGGGGGCTTGGCCGCGGTATCCATGCCGCGGACACCCCCGCAACCGGACCCACCCCGCCTTCGACAGATTTCCACGATCTGCCGGAACGGCATGAGTTGCTCTTGGTAGGTGTCGATCTTGGTCGACACGTTTGGGTCGGCATGGGGTCGGATCCCGTTGCTTCGCAACGGGCTCTGACCCCTGCGCGTAGATAGCGTGGTCTGTTCGATTCATTGATTCCTGACGCGTGACTGGCTTCGCAGGTCATGACCCGGCGTCAGCCGTGGCGGCGGTCATCGCAATGACATGTGCCCCCGGTACGGTTTGAGCCCGCTTGCGGGTCGCGCGCGGGCCGGGGTTCCGGTCATGGTGCGCGTCCACTGCAGCTGCTGTCGCTGCCGAGGGTCATGTGTTCTACGTCAGGGGGCTGAATGGACACCATGCGGTCAGAACTTGGAAGGTGGCCATCGCCGCATGGCTGCTGCTGTCCTTTGCCGCTGCCGCACAGGACGCGGTTCATGCCTACGACATCCCTGCGCAGCCGCTGGAACAGGCGGTCGAGCGCTTCAGCGTCATCAGTGGGTGGTCGGTGATGTACCCCGGCGACCTTGCTTCGGGCCGCAGCAGCCATGCGCTGCGCGGGAGCCTGGCACCGCTGGCGGCGCTGGAATCGCTGCTGCAGGACACCGGGATCGAGGCCGAGGTGATCGGCGAGCAGCGCGTGGTGCTGCGCCGGGGCATGCCCTCGCCTGCGGAACCCGGTGTTGGCGCGGGGCTGCCCGAGGCCGAACGCCGGCGTCGCTACGGCGGGCTGCAGCAGCGGCTGCGTGCGGCGTTCTGTGACGACCCGGAGATCGCGCCCGGCCGCTATGCCGCAACGCTGCGCTTCCGCATCGACGGCGCGGGCCAGGTGAGCGAGCCCGAGCTGCTGTCCGGCAGTGGCAGTGATCGCCGCGACGCACGCCTGCTGCAGGCGATGCACGGCCTGGTGCTGGCGACCGAGGCCGCCGCGCTGCCACAGCCGGTGACGCTGCAGATCCGTCCTTCCGGCACCGACCACGACTGCGGCCGGCGCGCGCCCCTTCCATGACTTCAAGGATTCGGACATGAGCAACGGTACGGCCGGGGCGGTTGACCTGATGGACCACCTTCTGGGTGCCTACGACGAGCTGAAGCGCCGGTTGGTGCGCAAGCTCGGATCGGAAGAGCTGGCCGGCGACGCGCTGCAGGACACGTGGATGCGCCTGAGTGCGCGCCGTGACCGCCTGGACGCCGTGCAGAACCCTGCGGCCTACCTGCTGCGCATGGCGATGAACACCGTGATCGACCGCCAACGGGCAGACCACCGCCTGCTGAGCCTGGAGGAGGTGGATACGCTGATGGACATGGCCGACCCGGGGCCGGGGCCGGCGCAGGCGGCCGAGCTGGACTTCGCGCTGGAAGACATGGTCGGGTTGCTGCAGCGCATGCCCGAGCGCCGTCGCCGCATCCTGCTGGCAATCCGCGTCGATGGCCTGCAGCAGCGCGACGTGGCCGACCACCTCGGTGTGTCGCTGCGGTTGGTGCAGCGGGAGCTGAAGGCAGCCCAGGACTACCTGGCCGAACGCAGCGGGCAGGGGCGCCAGGTGCGGTTCTGAGCGACGGCATCCGTCTACACTTTGACGCCGAGCAGAACCCCGCAGCGTGCGGGTCCGGCATGAGCCCCCATGGATCCTGACGACCGCCCGCAACGCCCGCTGGATGCCGTCGAGCGTCAGGCCCACGCGTGGGTGGTGCGGCTGACCTCGGGCGAGGCGACCGCCGCCGACGGGCGCAGGTTCCGTGCATGGTGCGAGTCCGACCCGCGTCATCGTGAAGCGTTTGGCCGTGCGCGCCGGCAGTGGGAGCAGGTGCGGCTGGCCGGCGAGCAACTGCCCGCCGCCGCGCGCCAACCGGTCGCGCCGACGCCGGCCCAGCGCTGGAGCCGGCGCGCCTTCCTGGGCGCTGCGGTGGCGGCGCCAGCCAGTCTTGTGGTGGTGGCGGCGCTCCGCCCGCCGCTGGGATTGTGGCCCTCGGTGACGGCGATGACGGCCGATTTCCACACGAGCACCGGTGAACGACTACAGATCGCGCCCTTGCCGCAGCTCAAGATCGAACTGGATACGCAGAGCAGCCTGCGCCGCCGCGCGCACGCGCAAGGCGAAGGCTTCGAGCTGGTGCAGGGCCAGGCCGCGATCGAAACCGGCGCTGGCCTGCGCCTGGCACTGTTCGCGGGCCCGGGTTGCGTGATTGCCGATGAAGGTGCGGTGCGCCTGGACGTACGCAACACCCACGGCCAGGTACGCGTGACCTGCCTGCAGGGTAGCGCCCGCATCGAGCATCCGCAGGGCCGCCTGCAGCTGCAGGCCGGCCAGCAGACCCGGTTCGACGAGCGCCTCAGTGGCGTGGTGGCCGAGGCCGTAGCTTCGGAAGTGAGTGCTTGGACCGAAGGCATGCTGGTCTTCCGCCGCGCACCGCTGCACGAGGTGGTGGACGAGATCAACCGCTACCGGCGGGGCAGGGTACTGCTGGGTCAATCGGCATTGGCGCGCGCGCCGGTCAGCGGCCGCTTCCGCATCGATGATCCGGACGCGGCGCTGGAGCAGCTGCGACTGACGATGTCGCTGGATCTGCGTCGCTTTCCGGGTGGCATCGCCGTCCTTGGATAGATGAAGGCGCTGGCCGTGCGCGCCGCGCCGGGCTGTTGCAAGCAAGGAGAATCCAAGGATGCGCAACGAGACCATCGGTGTGCTCGATCTGCGCCGCAATCTGTCTGCATTGCTGGAAACCACCCAGCGAAGGCCCCTGATGGTGCATCGCTATGGTTCGCCCTGGGTGTGCGTGGTGTCTGACGCGCAGTGGCAGCAGCAGGCGGTGCTGCTGGACTTCAATCCGCAGTCACACCCATTGGCGATGCTGCTGCGGCTGCAGCAGCAGGAGATGCCCTTGGTCGAATCCGGGGCGCTGCCGCCTGCGGCGCTCGCACGCGCACTGCTGTTGGCGGGCATGCATGGCATCGACGATCTCACGCAGCTGCATGAGCAGGTACTGCATCATCGGCTCTGGCACTGGTTCGTGGCGGGCGCCCATGGGGTGATGGACGGCTGGCAGCTGCCCGCACTGCGCGTTGCGCTGGCGTCATGGTGCGATGACGTGGACATGACCGATGCACTGGTCGCATTCGCTGCCCGCAGCGACGTGGCGGTACTGGCCCGCCGTTGTGGGGGGGACGCACCGCGGCTGCAGCGCGAAGCCTGCAGGCGGATGACGCTGCGATGACGTTGCCGATGAAGCGCCACCGCGTGCACAGAGTTGCATTCGCGGTGTCGCTTCACCTGCCTTGCTGACGTCTTCTCCAGAGTACGACGCACCACGCGTCGCGGAGCACGGGCGGCGCAGATGGAAGACAGTCGCAGGATCAGCATGCTGGAGCTGGATCGCCACCTGAGCCAGTCGCTGGAGCAGGCGCGGCACACGCCCCTGAACGTACAGCGCTATGGGCGCTCGTGGGTCTGGGTGCTGTCCAGTGACGCCTGGGCGGATGCGGCGCGCTGGGCGGCACTGGACAGCAGTGCGCATCCACTGGCGGCACTTCGAAAGGCCCTCGACCTGCGGCTGTGGCCCTGGCCCGACGCGGCCATGGGCGCGCTGCCGCTTGGCACAGCCGATGCGCGACTGCTGCAACGTGCGGCCCTGCTGGTGATCGTGCGTGATCTCAACACTGCGCAGCGCGTGTACGACGACCTGCGCTACCACCAGGCCTACCGGATGTTCATTGGCCTCGACCACGGCACCGCGTGGTCGTCGACGCAGTGCGTGCGCCTGCTGCAGGCGTGCGTGCATCCGTTGCTGCGCGAGTGCATCGACCAAACACTGGCCAGCGTGCCGCCGCACCTGCTCGAGGCGGCACGCGTGCCGGCTGCACGTGCGCCCGCACAGGCAACCGCGCAGCGAATCGCAGGCGGATGTTTATCGTACTGACACATGCGCCGCTGACCATGGTGCAGCGGTCTCTTCCAGGATGACGAGGGCGGAACGATGGCAAGGCAGGCAGGTGGTTGCAGGGCTCGGCAGCAGGGCTTCAGCCTGATCGAGATCATGGTGGTGGTGGTGATCATCGGCATCCTTGCCGCGCTGATCGTGCCGCGGTTGATGGACCGTCCGGACCAGGCGCGCGTGGTGGCGGCGCGCCAGGACATCGCGGCGCTGATGCAGGCGCTGAAGCTGTTCAAGCTGGACAATGGGCGCTATCCCAGTGCCGAACAGGGGCTGCAGGCACTGGTGAAGCCGCCGCAGGGCAGCGGTGCGTTGCCGGTGACGCCGTATCTGGATCGCCTGCCGAATGACCCGTGGGGCCATCCCTACCAGTACCAGGTTCCAGGCACTCATGGCGACATCGATGTGTTCTCGCTGGGTGCGGACAGCAAGCCCGGTGGCGACGCCGGGAACGCAGACATCGGCTCCTGGCAGCTGTGAGGCGTGCTGATGGCAGCCCGGACCCGTTCGGTCTCGTGCATCCGCCAGCGTGGCGTGGCCGTGATCGTCGCCTTGCTGGTGGTGGCATTGGTGGCCGTGATTGCCACTGCGCTGCTGACCCGGCAGTCGGCGCAGTTGCGTGCGCTGCGCGGCGACCAGTTGCGCGCACAGGTACGCATGGCGGTGGATGCCACGCTGGAGCGTGCGGCGCAGCAGCTGCGTGAGGATGTCACGAAACAGCTGACCACGGTGCGCAGCGGGCGCTGGGCGCGCCCGTTGGAACTGCAGGCGCCGTTGCCGGTGCAGGTGCAGCTGGTCGATGCGCAGTCGATGTTCAACCTGCGCAACCTGCTGGCGCATGGCAGGCCGGACCCCGAGGCGCGGGGCGCGTTCGTCGCGTTGTGTGCCGGGCAGGGGCTGGGCCAGGGCACTTGCGCATCCGCGGTGGATCACATCCAGGCGCGCCTGCGCGACGGCGATATGCCGGCGCAGGCGCCGCTGCCGCGCGAATCACTGATCGAACAGGCGCTCGCCGGCGCCGACCCGGTGGCGTTGCAGGCGCTGGCGCGGCGCACAGTGGTGTTGCCCGCGCAGACCCTGGTCAACGCCAACACCTGCGACCTGAGCGTCCTGCAGGCGGTGACGCCTGCGGTGGAACCGGCAAGGTTGCAGGCGCTGCTCGCTGAGCGCGACGCCGGCCACTGGCTGCTCAACCGCGGTGACATCGCCAACCGACTCCAACTGAGCAACGAACAGATGGCCGTGCTTCCGCTGGGTATCCATAGCGAGTGGTTCCTGGCCGTCGGCCGGGTGCAGGCCGACGGCAGCGCGGTTGACTTCCGCGCGCTGCTCTGGCGCGAGTACCGCGACGACGGGGTGCGTGTACAACGGGTGTGGACGAGGATCGGCGCATGACCGTGCAGCTTCGGGTGTGCCTGCCGGCGCTGGCGCACCTGCGCGCTGACAGCGCGGTGGACTGGGCGCAGCTGCACAAGGGCGAGGTGCTCGCCCACGGCCGCGACACGCTGGCGGCGCTGGGCCTGCGGCATCCGCGGGCCACGGTGCATGCCTGCCTTGATCCGAACGACCTGATCCTGCTGGAACTGCAGCTGCCGCCGCTGTCCGGGCGCCGCCTGCAGGCGGCGTTGCAGGGCGAGGTGGAGGCCATGCTGCTGGATGATCTGCAGGAGGTGGCGCTGGCCCACGGTGCGCAGGCGGCAGACGGTACGGTTCCGGTGGCCTGGCTCGGCCAGCAGGCCATCGCGCAGGCGCAGCAGCTGCTGGCCTCGTGTGCACTGCAGCTGCAGGCGTTGTATCCGACGCCACTGCTGCTGCCTTGGCAGGACGGCCACGCCACGCTGCAGGTCAGCGGCGAGCATCTGCTGGTGCGCAGCGGGCGCGATCGGGGACTTGTCCAATGGTATGGCGGACGTGATGCGTCTGCGGTGATGCAGGCGTTGGCCACCCGCCTGCGACAGGCCGGCGTGCAGGCCGTGCAGTGGATCGATAGTGTGCCGCCGACGTGGCCGGACAGCCTGCCGGCCACCGCCGTCGCGCATGAACGGCAGGCCTGTGGCCCCTTGCCGGGTTGGTCATTGCCGCTGCCCGGCGCAGGCCGTCAAGCGCCGCGACTGGCGATCGGCCTGGCACTGGCGGCGGTGCTGCTGGCTGCACTTGGCCTGCAGTGGCAGGTCTCGCGTTGGCGGATCGAGGGTGAGGCGCTGCAGCAGGACATGGCACGGCAGTTCAGCGCACGCTTTCCGGAGATCACCGATGTGGTGGACCCGGTGTTGCAGGCAAGGCGAGCGCTTGCGGTTCCGCCGCCAGCGCCGCCGTTGCCGGCGCTGCAGCGTCAGGTCGCCAGCACGCTGCACGCGGTTCCGGAGCTGGCGGGGCAGGTGCACAGCCTGCACTACCAACCCGGGCAGGTGTACCTGGAGCTGGACGCTGATGCCCAGGCATTGGCCGACGATCCACAGCGGCTTGAGCACTGGCAGCAAGCGGTGCAGGCGCAGGGGCTGCAGCTGGCGCGCGATGCCGGTGGACGCCTGCGGGTGAGCGGAGCGGGACAGTGACGACCCGAACCCTGCGGCTGGGCGAGGGGCTGGCGGGCCTGCAGCAGCGCTGGCAAGGCCTGCCACCGCGCGACCGGCTGATGCTGTGGGTGATGGTGGTGGCGCTGCTGGTGGCGGGCCTGTGGTCGTTATGGCTGGAGCCCTTGCTGAAGCAGCGCACGCACTGGCAGGCCGAACTCCCACGGCTGCAGGCGCAGCAGCGCGCACTGGCACCGCTGCTGCGCGCCCGTGAGCGCCAGCAGCTGGTGCAGGGCCAGCATCCGACCCTGGCCGGGCTGCGTGACCAGATCAAGGCCGCCGGTCTGGCTGGCGGCCTGCATATCGAAGCGCGCGACGGGCGCTGGCACCTGCAGGTACGGGCCGTACCTGCCGATGCGCTATGGAACTGGCTGCTGCCGCTGCTGGCCGACCCGGCCATCGAGCTGCAGCAGCTGCAATTGACACGCACAGGGGATGCGAACATGCCGGCGGCACGGATTTCAGGACACATCGTGATGGTGGCCCCTGCGGGTGACCATCCATGAGGGCGATGCGCAGCCTTGCCTGCAGTGCCGCATTGGCCCTGATCGTGGGCGTGGCCCACGTGCCGGCGCCGGTGGCGGCACAGGACACAGGCGATGAGCCGGTGCAGCTGAACCTGGTGGATACCGATATCGGTGGCGTGCTGCGCATGGCGGCGCGCTTCACCGGGCGCCAGTTCCTGGTCGACCCACGCGTGACCGGCAAGATGACGGTGGTCTCCGATGGCCCGGTCAGCCGTACCCAGGCCTACCAGCTGCTGCTGGGCGCACTGCGCATGCGTGGCTTCGCCGTGGTCGAGAACGGCGGCGTCAGCCGGGTGGTGCCGCAGGCCGATGCCAAGCTGCTCGGTGGCCGGGTGGGTAGCGGTGGTGCAGGGGGCGAGATCGCCACGCGTACGTTTGCGCTGCGCTATGAGAATGCGGCGGCACTGGTGGCTGTGCTGCGGCCAATGATCAGCCCGGACAATCCGATCACCGCCAATCCAGGCAACAACACCCTGGTGATCACTGACTACGCCGACAACCTGGAGCGCATCGCGCGGGTGATCGCCAGCGTCGACACGCCGGCCGGCATGGACACCGATGTGGTGAAGCTGCAGCAGGGCATTGCCGTTGATGTAGCGGCAATGGTCGCGCCGCTGCTGGATGCGCAGGGCGCCGAGCCGAGCCAGAAGGTGGTGGTGATGGCCGACCCGCGCAGCAACAGCGTGCTGCTGCGCTCGAGCAGCCCCGGTCGCACCCGCCTGGCGCGGCAGCTGGTGGAGAAGCTGGACCGCGCCCAGGATGAGTCCGGCAACCTGCACGTGGTCTACCTGCGCAATGCCCAGGCCAACCAGCTCGCCGGTGTGCTGCGTGGCGTGGTGGCCGGACAGAGCGATGCACCGGCAATGGGCAGCAACGAAGGCATCACCCCGCTGCCGGGTGACGCCAACCGTTCCACGCCCACCCAGCCGTCGCAGCCGCAGCAGGCCAAGCCCGGAGGCAATGCGCTGGAATCGCAGCGGCTGGACCCGAGCCGCCGTGACCCGATCGATGCAGGAAGCACCGGCTTCAGCCAGAACGGCATTTCGGTACAGGCGGACGTGGCCACCAACACCCTGCTGATCTCTGCGCCTGAGCCGGTGTACCGCAACCTGCGGCGGGTGATCGACCAGCTCGACCAGCGCCGTGCGCAGGTGCTGGTGGAAAGCCTGATCGTGGAGGTCAACCAGACCGACGCGGCCGAGCTGGGCGTGCAGTGGATGCTGGGCAATGGCCGCACCTTTGGCGGCACCCACTTCGGTGGCGCCACCGGCGGCAGTGGCCTGAACACCGCCGCGCGCACCACGCTGGACGTGCTGCCCAAGGACGGCCTGAAGATCGGCGTGATCGATGGCACCATCAACCTGCCCGGCGTCGGCCAGATCCTCAACATGAAGGCGCTGGCTACTGCGCTGCAGAGCAAGGGCGGCGCCAACATCCTGTCGACGCCGAACCTGATGACGCTGGACAACGAGGCAGCCAGCATCATGGTCGGCCAGACCGTGCCGTTCGTCAGTGGCCGCTACGTGACCGACGGTGGCGGCGGCAGCAACAACCCGTTCCAGACCATCGTGCGCGAAGACGTGGGCCTGAAGCTGCGGGTGCGCCCGCAGATCTCCGAGGGTGGCACGGTGAAGCTGGACATCTATCAGGAAGTCAGCAGCATCGACGCGCAGAGTGCCAACAGTGCTGCCGGCATCATCACCAACAAGCGTGCGCTGGATACCAGCGTACTGCTGGACGATGGCCAGATCATGGTGCTCGGTGGCCTGCTGGAGGACAACGTCAGCCACGGCCGTGACGCCGTGCCGGGGCTGGGCAGGATCCCGGTGCTGGGGGCGCTGTTCCGCAGTGATACGCGCAAGCGTTCCAAGACCAACCTGATGGTGTTCCTGCGCCCGCACGTGGTGCGCGACCCCGCCGCTGGCCAGCGTTTGACCCGCGACCGCTACGACTACATGCGCAATGCGCAGGCCGGTGCACAGCCCGTGCAGAGCTGGGCGTTGCCGGCACTGTCGGCACCGCAGCTGCCGCCGCAGGACCTGGCTGTGCTCGGCCAGGGCAATGCGCGCGATGGCCAGGGCCAGCCGTCGCAGAACACCAGCCTTGCAGCGATGTATCCGCCAGGCGAGGGCGACGCCCAGCTGGTGCAGTTCGCACAGGGACTGGACCCGGCGCGTGCCAGCCAGGCTGTGGCGCAGGTGCGGGCACTGGGCCTGCAGGCCTACGCGGAGGCAACGCCGGGCGGGAGTGGACAACGCCTGCGCGTGCGTCTGCCGCGTGATCCGGTGAAGTTGGATCCGGCATTGCAGCAGCTGCGCGGGCTGGGCTATACGCCGGAACTGGTAATCGGGCCGTGAGCGCCGTTATGCCGCTGCCGTACGCGTGGGTGCGCAGCCACGGCGTGATGCTGTCCGAAGCCGGTGGCGAGCCGGTGCTGCTCGGCACGGCCGACACGGCAGCGTGGGCCGTGGCCGAGCTGCGCCGGCGGCATGGCCCGCTTCCGTTCCGGATGCTGGATGCGGCAGCCTGGCAGCAGCGCTTGGGCGAGCAGTACCGTGACGGCGGTGATGCTGCTGCCGTGGTGGGGGCCGCCGAGAGTGAAGTCGATCTGGACCGGTTGATGCAGGACATGCCGGAGGTCACCGACCTGCTGGATGCGCAGGACGATGCGCCGGTGATCCGCATGATCAATGCGTTGCTGGCACAGGCTGCACGCGACGGTGCCAGCGATCTGCATATCGAGCCGTTCGAGACCCATTCGGTGGTGCGCTACCGGGTGGACGGCACGCTGCGCGACATGGTGCAGCCTCGGCGGGCACTGCACGCAGCGCTGGTGTCGCGCATCAAGATCATGGCCCACCTGGACATCGCCGAGAAGCGGTTGCCACAGGATGGACGCATTGCGATCCGCGTGGGCGGGCGGCCGCTGGACATCCGTGTGTCCACTGTACCGACCGGGCATGGCGAGCGCGCCGTGCTGCGATTGCTGGAAAAGGATGCCGGCCGCCTGCAGCTGCAGCGCCTGGGCATGGCCGATGACACCCTGGCCACATTCACCGGGCTGATCCGGCAGCCGCATGGGATCGTGCTGGTGACCGGGCCGACCGGCAGCGGCAAGACCACGTCGCTGTACGCCGCGCTGGGCCAGCTCGACAGCAGCACCAGCAACATCCTCACCGTGGAAGACCCGGTGGAGTACGACTTTGCCGGCATCGGCCAGATCCAGGTCAACGCGCGCATCGGCATGAGCTTTGGCACCGCCCTTCGCGCGATCCTGCGCCAGGACCCGGACACCATCATGATCGGCGAGATCCGCGACCTGGAGACCGCACAGATCGCCGTGCAGTCGTCGCTGACCGGACACGGTGTGCTGGCTTCGCTGCACACCAACGATGCGATCTCGGCGGTGACCCGCCTGGCCGACATGGGCGTGGAGCCTTTTCTGCTGGCGTCGTCGTTGCGCGGCGTGCTGGCGCAGCGGTTGGTGCGGCGGCTGTGCACGCAGTGCCGGCGTGCCGAGGTGAACGGCGAAGGCCGAACCGTATGGCGCGCAGTGGGTTGCACGGCCTGTGCCAACAGTGGCTATCGGGGACGCACCGGCATCCATGAACTGTTTGTGGTGGACGACCGCGTGCGCGCACTGATCCATGAAGGGCAGGGTGAGCCTGCGCTACGCGAGGCGGCCCGGCGGGCCGGCATGCGGACCCTGCGGCAGGACGGCCAGCGCTGGGTCGACAGCGGGGTGACCACGCTGGAAGAGATCCTGCGCGTCACCGGCGACGATTGAGGCCTGCATGGCACTGTTCGACTATCAGGCTGCCAACGCGCAGGGCCGCATCGAGAAGGGCCAGGTGGATGCCGACAGCCCGCGCGGTGCGCGCCAGCTGCTGCGTGGGCGCGGGCTGACCCCAGTACAGGTGAGCGCGGCGCGCAATGCCGGCAGTGGCTGGGCTGCTCGGCGGTTGTCCGCCAGCGAGTTGGCCTGGGCCACCCGCCAGCTGGCCAGCCTGCTGGCGGCCAGCCTGCCGTTGGAAGGCGCCTTGAGTGTGGTGATCGAGCAGGCCGAACGCCCGCACGTGGCCCAGGCGCTCACCGCGGTACGCGCCGACGTGCGTGCCGGCCAGCGCCTGACCGTGGCGCTGGCAGCGCGGCCACGCGATTTTCCACCGATCTATCGTGCGCTGGTGGGTGCAGGTGAGGATTCCGGCGATCTGGCGCGGGTGATGGAGCGCCTGGCCGACTACATCGAGGAACGCAATGCGCTGCAGGCCAAGGTACTGACCGCCTTCATCTACCCGGCGGCGATCAGCCTGGTGTCGGTGGCGATCGTGATCTTCCTGCTCAGCTACGTGGTGCCGCAGGTGGTGACCGCGTTCGTGCAGGCGCGGCAGACGCTGCCGATGCTGACCCAGGTGATGCTGGCCGCCAGCGCGTTCGTACGCAGCTGGGGCATGTGGGTGGGGCTCGGCATCGCTGCGCTGGTGGTGGCCTGGGGGTTGGCCCTGCGCAAGCCCGGGTTGCGCCTGCGCTGGGACGCGATGCTGCTGCGGGTGCCGATGGTCGGGCGTTTCGTGCTGGGTGTGAACAGTGCGCGCTTCGCCTCGACACTGGCGATCCTGCTGGATGCGGGTGTGCCGCTGCTGCGTGCGCTTGAAGCTGCCCGGCAGACCCTGGGCAATGCGTTGCTGGCGCGCTGTGCCCATGACGTGTCCGCGCGTGTGCGCGAAGGTGCCGCGCTTGGTTCTGCGCTGAAGGTGCAGAAGGTGTATCCGCCGATCCTGGTGCACCTGGTGGCCAGTGGCGAGAAGACCGGTTCGCTGGCGCCGCTGCTGGATCGCGCCGCACAGACCATCTCGCGCGAGATCGAGCGTCGCGCGATGGCACTGACTGCGTTGCTGGAGCCGACCATGATCCTGGTGATGGGCGGCGTGGTGCTGACGATCGTGCTGGCGGTACTGATGCCGATCATGGAAATGAACCAGCTGGTGCAGTGATGCGCAACGCGCATCACGGGTAGAGTCGACTGTCCGTCGACTGCTTCTCAAGCGCACTTCGACAGGACCAGCGCTTCGCGCGCCAGTCGACCAACAGTCGACTCTGCCCGGTCGGCGTCTTCGATTCTCCACACAATCCTCCACACCTTTTTCCGATCTTCCACAGGTTTCTTAAGCGGCCTGTCATCGGCGCGGACCAGCATGGACACGTCGCCGCAGAGTGGGCTGGGAGGCCCTCGGCGGCAGCAGGCGTGTAGTGACCGTTCCTCCCTTGGTGTTTCCCTTCGCAGTAAACCCTTCAGGAGAAGATCATGAACAAGTACAAGACCCTGGCCGCGCTGGTTGCCACCGCGCTGCTCGCTACCGTGGGCGCCGCCTCGGCGCAGACCGTTACCGGCGGCGGTGCCTCGCTGCCGGCCGACCTCTACAAGGGTTCGGCCGACAGCATCCTGCCGGCGAACTTCACCTACGCCGTGACCGGTTCGGGCACCGGCAAGAAGGCGTTCCTGGAAAACAACTCGGCGCTGTTCTCGACCACCGGCACCGTGCATTTCGCCGGCAGCGATTCGGTGCTGAGCAGCACCGAGCTGAGCAACTACACCACCAACTTCAACCAGCCGACCAACGCCAACCGCTACGGCGCGCTGATCCAGGTGCCGTCGGTGGCCACCTCGGTCACCATTCCGTTCAACAAGGCCGGTTCGGCGGTGGACCTGAGCGTGGCGCAGATCTGCGGCGTGTTCTCGGGTGCGATCAGCGACTGGTCGACCATCGATGCCAACCGTAGCGGCCCGATCCAGGTCGTGTACCGTCCGGAAAGCAGCGGCACCAGCGAAATGTTCAGCCGCTTCCTGACCGCGGCCTGTGCCGCTGAGAACGCTGAAACCTCGAAGCTGGTGGGCGGCAAGTTCGCCATCAAGTCGACCTTCGCCGACCTGTACAAGCGCGACGTCAACGGCAACCTGCCGGCGTTCCTGGTGGCCGCCCCGACCACCGGTGGCACCTCGCTGTACAACACTGTCTACGCTGCTGAAGGCCGTATCGGCTACGTCGGGCCGGACGTGATCCCGAGCCTGACCGATGCGACCAAGGTCGCCAAGGTCAAGGGGTTCTCGCCGGACCAGGTGAGCGTGCAGGCCACCCTGGACACCGTCGCTCCGCCGACCGGCACCGATGCTGAGAACCCCGCCAACTGGGTGCCGGTGTTCGGCAACCCGTCGGCTGGCTATCCGATCGCCGGCTACACCAACCTGGTGATCGGCCAGTGCTACAAGGATTCGAGCGTCGCCACCAGCCTGCGCGGCTTCCTGGCCCGCCACTATCCGGCGACCTACACCGTCGCGTATGAGAAGTCGATCACCGACCACGGCTTCATCCCGCTGACCAAGGCCTGGCGCGATGCGATCCGCAACCGCTTCGTGCTGGCCAGCAGCACTGCCGGCCTGAACAACCCCAGCACCTGCGCCGGCATCGGTCGTCCGCTGTAATCCGCAGCACCGGTTGAATCCTGCTTGACGCGACGCCGGCCTCTGGGCCGGCGTCGCCATTTCCGCGACGGTGCCACCGTTGCAGCGTTTCGCTGTCGGCTTCGTGTGGCGTCACCCGTCTATCAGTGGCAGGGCATGCGTTGCGCGTGCCTCCCCGATCGCCACCGCAGCCGCGGCCCACCAGGTTGATGAGGTTCCGATGTCGCACCCGCTCCCGTCCGTTGTTCGTCCGGCCGCGTTGATGCGCCGCAATCATCCGATGGCGTGGGCCATCGCGGTCGCACTGGGGAGCATGGTGGCCCCGGCCAGCCAGGCGCAGCAGGCGTTCAGCCCGGGCTGGTTCGCCGAACGGGGCGCGGCCCAGGGCAGCGCGGCACAGAGTGGCCGGATGCCCAACGGCGTGCCGATCCAGTTCCAGTTGCCGGCCCAGCAGCAGGATGCAGCACGGCAGAAGTTGCAGCAGTCGATCGACAATCTCGGCACGGCGGCGCAGGCGATTGCCCTGCAGCAGCGACTGCAGGAACAGGCGCGGCAGGCGCGCCGCGAGGCTGGCTTCATCGTTGCCGATGGCCTCGGCAAGGACGGCCTGAGCGTCGACCAGAACCCGCTGACCCGTGGCTGGCTCAACGCGCGCGAGGCGATCCAGTCGCAGGGCAGCGACGGGCGGGTGCAGGTCACGGTCGAGCAGACCGCGGACAAGGCGATCCTGAACTGGGAGACCTTCAACATCGGCGGCAACACCACGCTGAACTTCCTGCAGAGCCCTGACTGGGCAGTACTGAACCGCGTCAACGATTCGCGGGCGCGGCCCAGCCAGATCCTGGGCCAGCTGAAGGCCAACGGCACGGTGTTCGTGGCCAACCGCAACGGGGTGGTGTTCGGCAACAACAGCCAGGTCAATGTCCGCAATCTGCTGGCGGCTGCAGCACGGATCAGCGATGCGCAGTTCCGCGACAATGGCCTGTACAGCCCCGACGCCAGCAGCAGCGCGCTCAGCGATGCATTCGGCAAGGTGGCGGTGGAGCAGGGCGCCCGCATCGCGACCCATGAGCCGACCAGTGCGACGCGCGGCGGTGGCTACGTGCTGCTGGCCGGGCACAGCGTGGAGAATGCTGGCCATATCGAGGCGCGCAAGGGCCAGGTGCAGCTCGCTGCAGGAGACAGTTTCGTGATCCGGCGCGGCGTGGGTACGGTCACCAACACCAGCTCCACCACCCGGGGCAATGAAATCGCGCCGCGCTTCATCGCTGGCAGCACGGCTGGCAGCGTGCGCAACACCGGCCTGCTGCGGGCGCTCGAGGGTGACGTGACGCTGGCCGGGCGCAGCGTCGAGCAGGCCGGTGTGGCCGTGGCCAGCACCACGCTTGCACAGCGCGGCACCGTGCATCTTCTGGCCTCGGCCAGTGATGCCGGCAGCAGCGTCACGCTTGCTGACGGAGCCACCACGGCGGTGCTGATCGAGGACGATGGCAAGACCACGGTGCTGGATACGCAGCGCGACGCCCTAATCAAGGAATCGGCCGAGCAGGACGCGATCCGCGCTGGCGCGCGTTCGGCAACCTTCGACAATCTGTCCCAGCACAATGATCGCCGGGACCAGTCGCGGGTGGAGATCGTCTCGGGTGGCAACATCCATTTCAGCGCGGATTCGCTGACGGTCGCCACGGGCGGCCAGATCATCGCCGATGCGGCGGCCCGTAGCTACGTGGACGATGCCGCGCGCGTGGACGTGTCCGGCGCAGTGGGCGTGCAGGTGTCGATGGAGAGCAACAATGTCCAGATCAAGGTGCAGGGCAACGAACTGCGCGATGCCCTGGACAACCGCGACAGCGGCAAGCTGACCAGCAGCGAAGTCTGGGTCGACCGCCGCAGGCTGGTCCACGTTCCGGCCGGTACCGGGGGCTACGAGGGTGAGCGCTGGTACGCCGCAGGCGGCCTGCTGGAAGTGGGGGGCTACCTCGACAACCAGGGGCACTCGATCGGCGAATGGGCTGCGCAGGGAGGCACCGTCCTGCTGGGCGGCAGGGAAGTGATCACGCAGGGGGGCTCACGCATCAACCTTGCCGGCGGCAGCCTGGATGTGCAGAGCGGCGTGGTCCGGCAGAGCTGGGTGCGCGGCGTTGATGGCCAGGTCTACCGCCTTGATGAGGCGCCGGCGGAGATGCTGTTCGATGGCCTGTACAGCGGCCATGAGGTGAAGCAGGAACGCTGGGGCATCACCGAGACCTTCCGTGATCCGATCGTATTCGCAGCGCAGCGGGTCGATAACGGGTACACGGTCGGCCGCGATGCAGGACGGCTGATCGTCTCCGCACCGACCGCGGTGCTGGATGGAAAGGTTGAGACTGCCACCTTCCAGGGCGCGCAGCAGAACCGCAGGCCGGAGGCCGCGCTGGACGGCTATGCACAGGCGCAGACGGCGGTCGCGCGCAATGCGCAGCTGTACCTGGGGCGCTACGACGGCCAGGGCCGCAGTGGTGTGTTCGGCTCGGATGTGCGCCTGGGTGACAAGGCTCCGACGAAGACGGCGTGGTCGCTGGCGGCTCCGGTCAACGAGGAGCGGCGTGACACGGTGTGGCTGGATATCGCAGCGCTGAGTGCCCAGCAGTGGGGACGGATCGACCTGGCGACCGCCGATCGCATCCGCATCGATGGCAGCCTTCGGCTTCAGGCAGGCGGACAGCTCAACCTGACCGGCAGCGAGGTGGAACTGGCAGGCGACATCGGCATTGCCGGCGGCCAGCTGTCGGCGGGCAACCTGCTGGATGTCCAGGGCCGGCCGACGGCGCTGCTGCACGATGGCCGCGCCCGCACCGCCATTGCCGACGGCACGCGGATCGATCTCTCCGGCGAATGGAGCAACGCGTCAGTGGCGATACCGCTCGATGCCAGCGGTGCCTGGACGGATGGCGGCCGCCTGAGCCTGAGCAACAGTCACGACGTGGTCGTGGGCGCCGAGGCAACGGTGGAGGTCGAGGCCGGCGCCGCGTTGGACCTGCGCGGCAAGGGCCGCGTCGGCAAAGGGGGCAGCGTCAGCCTGCAGGCCAACAGCAGCGCGGTTACGACCGACGGCAGTGGCCGGGTGCAACTGGGTGAGGGGAGCCGGTTCAGCGGCCGAGGTCAGGGCAGCGGTTCCTTCTCGCTGGGAACCGGTGGCCACGTTCGGGTGGGCGATGCCGACCTGGCGGGCGCGTCGCTGCGACTGGACCCCGGCCTGTTCGGCAGTGGCTTCGCGCAGTACGACATCAATGGCCACCACGGCGTGGAGGTGGCCGATGGCGCGCGGCTGATCGCTGCCCTGCCAGGCCTGCGCATGACCCAGGACGCGCAGATGGCAACCGATCGGGCGTCCGCACTGGTGGCGTGGGATGCGCCGCTGTACAGCGCTGATCCGTCGAGCGGGCGCGTCAGCCAGCGCGCGGGTGCGAGCATCAGCCTGCGTTCGGACCGCAACAGCGTGGGCGGCGACCTGCGGGTCGGCAAGGATGCACTGGTGGCGGTCGATCCAGGGCAGACGATCTCGCTGCTGGGTGCAGGCAACATCGATGTTGAAGGTACGCTGCGTGCGAAGGGCGGCCGCATCGTGATCGACGATGTGCGTCCGGAAAATGCGCTGTACGCCGGGCAGCGCACCGAACGCACCTGGCGTTTCGCCGAAGGCGCGCTGCTGGATGCCGATGCAGACGCGATTTCGCTGCCCGATGCCAGCGGCCGTCTGCGCGGGCAGGTGCGCGCGGGCGGACGCATCGAGATTGGCGGGGCGCTGGACTGGGAGACCACAGCATTCGTCGACAACCGACCACCGGAAGCCTTCGTGGTGGTCGAACGCGGTGCGCGCCTGCAGGCGCGGGGTGCGTCGGCCGAGCTGGATGTCGACGGCCAGGGCCGTGTGCGCGTGGACAGCGACGGCGGGCAGATCGTGCTGCGCTCGGCCAATGCGCTGTATCTGGAGGGCGGGATGGACGCGGCCGCCGGTGGTGCCGGTGCACGCGGCGGCACGCTGGGGCTGGCCTTCGGCGGCAGCATCCATGCACGTGGCGCCAGCGAGGAGGTGCTGCGGGCGCGTGCGATCAGCCTCAGCCAGCACAGCGCACCGGCGCAGCCGCTGCCGGCCGCATTGGAATATGGCCACGCCGCGTTGTCGGTCGAGCAGCTGCAGGCGGGCGGCTTCGACAACCTGTCCGTGTTCGGTGACATCCGCGCGGTCGGCGATGTCGACCTGCGCCTGGCCCAGAGCCTGCGCATCCACGGCCAGGGCCCTTCGAGCCTTGGCATGGCCGTGGATGACGGGCCGTCGTCGGCGTTGCGGCTGAGTGCGCCCTACGTCCGCCTGGCGCAGGCGCGCTGGGGCCAGCTGGCGGGCGAGAACCTGCAGGGCACCGCCGCGGTCGCTTCGGCCGGGCCGGAAGATCACGCGCTGGCCGTGCAGGCCGAGCTGATCGACATCCGCGACGTCACCTGGCTGCCGGGATTCAAGCACGTGGCGCTGGAAAGCCGCAGTGACGTTCGCCTGACCAACGGCATTGCCAGCAGTGGCAACACCAGCGCGTTGATGACGGCTGGTTCGATGGACGTGACCGCTGCGCGCCTGTACCCCACGACAGGCGCGGTCGGCACGCTGGTGGCCGGCGCGTCGGCGCAGACCGTGCAGACCGCTGATTACTGGGCCGACCCGGATGCCGTGCTGCGCATCCACGGCACCGGTGCGGCCACGAAGCCGGCGCCGGAATCGGCGCTGGGCACGCTTCGCTTGGTGGCCGCCACGGTGCAGCAGGGCGGCAACGTACAGGCGCCGATGGGCACGCTGCAGCTGGGTGGCCTGATCCAGAACGGAACCGTCGGCAGCCGGGTGGAACTGCTGCCAGGCAGCGTAACCTCGACCAGTGGCGCCGGCCTGTCGCTGCCCTATGGTGGCACCGTCGATGGTGTCGACTGGCGGGTCGGTACGCGCAGCCTGGGTTCGCTGACGCCGGCCGGCATCTCCTCGATGGGGGTGACCCTGAAGGCGAATGAGATCGAGGTGGCGCCGGGGGCCCTGCTGGACATGTCCGGCGGTGGTGAGTTGACCGGTGCCGCCTTTGTGTCAGGACGCGGTGGCTCCGTCGACGTGCTGCGCACGGCGTTGGCCGACGCCAATCCGCGCTATGAATTCAGTGCGTCGGGCAACCCGGTGTATGCGATCGTGCCGGGACGCGCCGGGGCGTTCGCCCCCAGCGGCGAAGAAGGGTTCGCAGCACCGGCAGTGGGCCAGCAGATCACCGTGCCGGCTGGCGTGCCCGGGCTGGCGGCCGGCACCTACACGCTGATGCCGGCAAGCTATGCGCTGCAGCCCGGTGCATTCCGGGTGGAGCTGGGCGCCACCGGCACCTCCGGCATCGTGCAACCGATTGCGACCGGCACCGGCACCTGGCGTGTGTCCGGGCAGCAGCGTACGGCGCTGGGCGCGGCAATCTCGCCGTTGCTCACCGACATCCTGCTGACGCCCGCCGCAGTGGTGCGCCGACACTCGGGCTACAACGAAACCTCCTACAACAGCTTCGCGCAATCGGTGGCCGACCGCCGCGGCGAGTCGCGTGGCTGGCAGACCGTCGATGCGCTCGGGTTGACCCTTTCGCTGGGCGAAGGTGCAGGTCGTGCGGCAACGCCTGCCATCCGCTTCGCCGGCACCGCGCGGTTCGACGCCGCTACCGACAAGGGGCGCGGCGGCACGCTGACGGCCACGTTGGCCAGCCCGGCGGTCGGTTCGCTGGAGATCGTCGATGGCAGTGCGCAATCGCAGGCGCGTGATCGCGGCGCTACCTTCAGCGACGACGCGCTCAATGCCTTCCTGCCGGCGCGGATGATGATCGGCGGGCAGTTCAACCAGGAGGCCTCGCAGGTGGCGGTGACCGGCCAGGCGCGCAGTGTGGCGGTGCGTTCCGGTGTCACCCTGAACGCACCGGAAGTGCTGGTGGCAGCGGCCTCCGGTGGCAGCGGCATCCTGGTCGAGGCCGGCGCGACCCTCGATACGCTGCCGTTCGCGTCCGCCAATGCGGACGCCAGCGCGACGCTGCCTTACCAGGTCGCCGGCGGCCTGCTGGCGGTGTCCAACCGGCGCCTGAACCTGATCAGCGGCACCACCGGCGTCGAGGCCGGTCCGGTGGCGATCGACATCGGGGGGTGCCAGGTGGCGTGCGACGGCCAGGCCCGGCTGGTTTCCGATGGCAGCATCGCGGTAGCGACCGATGGCACGCTGCAGATGCGCGACTCGGCCAGCTATGGCACCCGTCAGCTCGGCCTGAGCATGGCGGCGCTGAACCTCGGCAGTGCCGAAGCGATCGCACAGGCCGCTGCGGCAGGGGCGCTGCCCAGTGGCATGACCATGAACCAGTCCGTGCTGCAGCAACTGCTGCGCGGCAATGATGCGACCGGCGCGCCGGCGCTGGACACGCTGAGCCTGGTCGCTCGGGAGTCTGTCAACGTGTTCGGCAGCGTCGACATGGACGCGCGCGACAGTGCCACCGGCCGCAGTGGCCTGCAGACGCTTGTGCTCGGTGCGCAGGCCATCCGCGGCTACGGTGCGGCGACCGACCGCGCGCGCATCCTGGTGGACACGCTGGTCTGGGACGGCTCACTGGCGGCGAGCCAGGCGCCGGGCAGCGACGCGTCGGTGCCGCCGGCCGATCCGATGGTGGACCGGCTCGGCGCCGGGCAGCTGGACATCGTCACCCGCCAGCTGCAGCTGGGGCGTGCGCCGTTCAGCCGTCCCAGCTCTGAAGTCCCTGCGAACCGGCAGGTACTCGGATTCAGTGCGCTGAACCTGAGTGCTTCGGAGCAGCTGTCGTTCTCCGCGCAGGGTACGCTGGACGTGTTCCAGCAGCGCGGCGACTATCTGGCCGACAAGGGCTGGCAGTACAGCGGAGGCAGCCTGGGTATCGATACACCGCTGTTGACCGCCGATCCCGCCGCGCAGCTGCGCGTGCGCACCGGGGGCGACTTCCGCCTGCGCGGGGGCACCGGCAAGGCCGGTGGCGATGCACTGGGCAGTGAGCTGAGCATCGACGCCACCCGGATCGCGCTGGACAGCACGATCGCGCTGGCATCAGGACGGCTGTCTGCGAACGCGCGCGAGGGCATCACGCTTGGGAGCCGGGCGGCGCTGGATCTGGCCGGGCGCAAGGTCTCGCTGTACGACGTGGACAAGTTCAGCTGGGGCGGTGATGTCCTGCTGTCCAGCGACACGGGGGACATCCGCACCGATGTTGCCTCTCGCATCGATGTTTCCGCCCGCAACAACCGCGGCGGGCGCATGACGGTCACCGCAATGGCCGGCCGAGCGGATCTGGCCGGTGATCTGCAGGGCGCCGCCAGTGGCCGCTACGACGCCGGTGGCACGCTGGTGCCCTACGATGGTGGTGAACTTTTGGTGCGGGCACGCCAGCTGCAGGACTTCACCGGCCTCAACCAGCGATTGACCGCCGGCGGTGTCGGCGGCGGCCGCAGCTTCCAGATCGGTGAAGGCGATCTGCGGATCGGCGACGAAGTGAAGGCGCGCCGGGTCGACATCAGTGTCGACGCGGGCAGCCTGACCGTGGCCGGCCGCATCGATGCCAGCGGCGAGCAGGTCGGCAGCATCCGCCTGTACGCCCGCGATCAGTTGCAGGTGGACGGCACGCTGGACGCGCACGGTACCGGCCTGCGCGTGGACAGCCATGGCAAGATCATCGACAGTCCGAACCGGGCCACCATCACGCTGGGCAGCGCCGAGGGCGCCGTTGGTCTGGGCAGCGCGGCGCACCTGGACCTGCGTGCTGGCAGCGACGTTGCCGTCGGTGACGGCCCTGGACAGAACGACGGCATGGCGCGGGGCTCGCTGAAGATCGATGTGCCGCGGGTGGGCAGCAACGACGCGGCGATTGCCGCGGCCAATGGCCTGCGCATCGATGGCGCGGCCGACATCCAGCTCAATGGTGTCCGCCGCTACGACGATGCGCCCCTGGCCAGCACCGCCGATGTGCGCGGCAACCGCGCGCAACTGGTCACCCAGCAGTGGCTGGACCAGGTGGTCGATCCGCACAGCGTGGCCTGGATCGATGGTGCGCTGGGCAACGCGGACCTGCAGCAGCGCACGAGGGCGCTGGGCGATGTCCGCCTTCGTCCCGGCGTGCAGGTGCTGGCGCGGCGCAGCGACGCCAACCCGGAGGGCGACCTGACCATCGCTGGCGACATCGATCTGTCCGGCTACCGTTACGGCCCCGATGCAGACCGCGCCGATCCATCGCGGCGTGGCTTCGGCGAATCGGCCTCGCTGGTGCTGAGGGCCGAAGGCAACATCAACGTCTACGGCAGCATCAACGATGGGTTCGCACCGCCGCCGTCCACGCCGGATGAGGGTGGCTGGCAGCTGTATGAGGGGCGCAATGGCAGCGCGGGGCACACCCCCTTTGGCGGCGGGCTGGTGGTGCCGGTGGAAGGAGTGAAGCTGCAGCCCGGCACCGAGTTCCAGGCCGGCACCCGCCTGAACTATGACGTGCCGGTCGAATCGGTAACGCTTCCGGTCGGCACCGTGCTGCCCGCGCCGATGGTGATCTCGCAGACCCTGCGCCTGCCTGCGGGTACGGTGCTGGGTGCGGCGGTGACCACCGACTCCGGGCAGACGCTGGCCGCGGGCACCGTGCTGCAGGAGCCGCTGATGCTGGCGGCCGGTGCGCGGCTGGGGGCGGGCTTCCGCCTGCGCAGTGCGGTGCAGGTAGCGGCACAGGAGTGGCCCGCCGGCGCGGTGCTGCCGGTTGCGCTGCGCCTGGCACGCGAAGTCGCGCTCAAGGTGGGCGCGTACATTCCCTCGTTGACCAAGGTGGAGCTGTCCGGCGACGCGCCGGTGAATCTGCGGCCGGCCGATGCCGATGGCAACCAGGGGCGCAACTGGGCGCTGGCGCCGATGCTGGCCGAGGGCACCACCTCCTGGGACCTGACCGTGGTCGCCGGTGCCGATGCCGGGGCGGCCGATCCACGCAGCCGGCGCTGGGGCAGCGAAGGCAGCGTGGTGCTGGCCGATACCCACCAGGGCTCGATCGGCACGGTCAAGACGGAAATCATCTGGGTGGGGGATCGCGCGCTGACCGAGCGGGCATCGCTGGACTGGATCGGCGACACCTCCTATGCGGGCCGCCCGATCGCAGAGCTGGCCGACATGTTCGGCTTCACCGAAGACGAGTTCTGCGCGATGTCGGCCGACTACTGCGGCCCGGCCCCCCGCCAGGTGGCCGCGCAGGGCTCGCTGGATTACTGGGGCGACGAGTCCTACGTGGGCACCCCTGCGAAGGACTTCGCCGCGATGTTCGGCATGACCGAAGACGAGTTCTGCAGTACCGCGCCCACCTACTGCGCCGGCGGCGGCACGCAGACCGAAGTGACCACTTACGGCAAGCGTGCGGGCACACCGGCGTGGAGCGTACTGCGCACCGGCAAGGGTGACATGGAGCTGCTCGCTGCCGGTGACGTCGTGATGAAGTCAGGCTTCGGTGTCTACACCGCCGGCACTCCCACCGCGCTGGGTGGGGGCCGCGACGCTGCCTTCAATTCGCCCCGTGCAGCGGCCCCTTGGAACACCGCACTGCTGGGGCCGAACCTGGTGCCGGGCAGCTATGACGCTGCGATGGCAGGCTACCAGGCCTGGTATCCGGATCGTGGTGGCAATCTGCGCGTCGAAGCCGGGCGCGATATCGTCGGCGACGCCTGGACCGCGCGCGCAGAGTCGGGCAGCAGTGAGCGCGACTGGGCGCTGTACTCCAGTGCCGCGGTCGGCAACTGGCTGTGGCGCCAGGGCACCGGCGGCACGGCTGGGGTGGAGCCGGTGCCGACCAGCTGGTGGGTGAATTTCGGTACCTACACCAACGTCTCCGCTGCCGCTGGCAGCTCTCCACGGATGGTCGGCTTCACCGGCTTCGGCACCTTGGGCGGCGGCGACCTGACGCTTGAGGCCGGGCGCAATGCCGGCGTCCGCGATCCGATGGGCGACGCGCTGGGCTCGCTGAGCGCACCGCGCTCGGGCGCGATCATCGCGGCGGTGGGATCGACCGGCCGGGTCAGCGATGGCCAGCTGCACCTGACCGGCGGCGGCGACCTGCGGTTGCGCATCGGTGGCGCACTGAATCCGAACCTGCAGGCGACGATCTCCAGCCTCAATCCCTCCAGGGCGGGACAGAATCTCGACCTCAACGGTACCCTGACCAGTCTGCGTGGCAGCCTGCAGCTCGATGCCGGGCGCATCGGTGCAATGGGCGTCACCCTGGAAAGCTACGCGACGCTGGGTCAGCAGCGCGCCGCAGACCTGTTTGCGCCCGACGCCGCCCGCGCGATGGGCGGACCGGTGCTGGTGCTGGGCGATGCGGGCGCGCAGCTGCAGGCACGGGGCGATGTGGTGCTCGGCGGGGTCGCCGATGCAGGCCGGGTTCCGCTGGCCAACTACAGCGCGGTGCTGCAGGACGATGGCGCGCACGCTGCAGGCAGCACGTGGTTCTCCCTGTGGACGGCCAACACGGCCGTGGATCTGTTCAGTGCCGGCGGTGACCTCGCGCCAGGCCTCGCCGGGCCGGATAACGTGACCGGCAGCAATCTGTGGCGCGAGCAGGTCCAGCTTGTTGTGCGTGGCGGTGATGATCTGCTGAACTACTGGCTCTATCCTTCGCGCTTCAGCGCCATTGCTGCGCAGGGCGACATCAAGCTGGACCGGATCAGCGTCACGCCGGGGACGCAGGATGTGATCCTGCTGGCACCCTCAGCAACGGGACGGTTGGACGTCCTGGCCGGTGGCAGCATCCTCGCCCAGCGTGGCGCGACCCAGATCGCGCGCTCGGGTGCGGACGCGCGGCTGCCGGGACCCTTCGACCCCGCATTCCTGGCCCAGCAGGGGGATTCCGGCGGCAATGTGACCCGCTCGCGGCACAACCTTTCGGTCGATGGCAATACCGCCTCGCCAGAAGCGTCGCTTCCGCTGTTCGCATTCGGTCCCAATACTCCGCTGTCCACTGTGTCTGCGGCACTGGCGCCGAGCCGCTTCTACGCGGTGCAGGGCGACATCATTGGTCTGGCCAGCGGCGCGCAGCGCACGCTGAATGCCAGCGCGGGGCAGCGCACGCAGCTGAACTGGTTCGAGGCCGCCGGCGCCGTGCAACTGCGGGCAGGCCGGGACATCCTCGGGGCGTCGATGACCGCGTTGAACAGCGCGCCCACCGACATCACGGTGGTGGCGGCGGGCCGCGACATCGTGCATCTGAACGCGACCGTCGCCGGCCCTGGCAACGCTGAGATCAGTGCCGGCCGCCAGCTGCGCCAGGAGGATGCGGGCAGCATCGTCAGCCTCGGTGGCATCGTGCAGGGCGACACCCGTACCGGCGCCAGCATCGCGCTGACTGCCGGCAACCAGCAGATCGATTTCGCGGCCCTGCGTGCACGCTATCTGGATCCCGCCAACCTCGCCGATCCGGCGCAATCGCTGGCGTCGCAGCCGGGCAAGGCAGTCAAGGTGTACGACCAGGAGCTGAAGCAATGGCTGCAGCAACGCTTCGGCATGATTGCCGAAGGCGACGGGGCGCTGGCCGCGTTCGATGCGCTGCCGCAGGAACAGCAGCACATCTTCCTGCGCCAGGTCTATTACGCCGAGCTGCGCGAAGGTGGACGGGAATATACCGATGCAGAAGGGCCCCGCTTCGGCTCCTACCTGCGTGGGCGCGAGGCCATCGCCACGCTGATGCCAGACAAGGCTGCGACCGGTGCGACGATCGACCGTACCGGCGATATCGTGATGTACGGTAGCTCCGGCGTGCGTACCGAAGCGGGCGGCAACATCGAGCTGATGGCACCGGGTGGGCAGATCGTGATCGGTGTGCAGGGTGTGGTGCCCCCGGCCAGTGCCGGACTGGTGACCCAAGGGCAAGGCGACGTCCGGCTGTTCAGCCAGGACAGTGTGCTGCTGGGCCTGTCGCGGGTGATGACCACCTTCGGCGGCGACATCCTTGCGTGGTCGGAGCAGGGTGACATCAATGCCGGTCGTGGTTCGCGCACGACCTTGCTGTACACGCCACCGCGCCGTGTCTATGACGGCTGGGGCAATGTGATTCTGTCGCCGCAGGCCCCGGCCAGCGGTGCTGGCATCGCCACCTTGAACCCCATCGCCGAAGTGCCGCCGGGCGACGTCGACCTGATCGCTCCGCTGGGCACCATCGATGCGGGCGAGGCCGGTATCCGCGTCTCCGGCAACATCAACCTGGCCGCACTGCAGGTGCTCAACGCGGCCAACATCCAGGTGCAGGGCGAGAGCAAGGGCCTGCCGGTGCTGGCATCGGTCAACGTCAATGCGCTGGCCGCGGCCAGTGCCGCAGCCAACAGCGCCAGCCAGGCGGCACAGGACGTGATGCGCAAGAGCCAGGACGATGCACGGCGCAACCAGCCGTCGGTGATCAGCGTGCAGATCCTGGGCTTCGGCAGCGGCACCAGCAGCATCAAGCCGCCGGCACCTGGCAACACCGCCAACAGTGGTTACGACGCCAACAGTGCCTTCCAGTTCCCGCAGGCGAGTCGCGACGAGGGCACACAGCGCCGCTAGGCATCGAGCGATCCCGGTAGATGCCGACCTTGGTCGGCACACAATGCTGCGAACGTGGCCGGTAGTTGATCCACGCCATGCGTGGATGCGGCTGAACTGCAGGAACGGACAGCATCGGGCCAGCCGCCAGGGAACGGTGGCGGCCCCAGCCAGGACGGCACGGAGGGCAGGGAGCGGCCATCGGCGGTGAGGACCACCGACACGGCGCCGCCGGGCGCAGGAAAGCGCCCGGCGGCAGTAGGCGCGCGCGAATGTACCCCGGTCGTTGCCGACCCTGGTCGGCAGCAGCGAACGAATCCTAAAGCTCCAGCACCCGCCGGTAGCTCAGCGGCCCACGCACATCGCGCAGTCCCAACCGCAGTTCCAGCCCGGTGGCCGGCAGCACCTCGCCTTCGCTCGGCAACAGCGCCCACCCAGCGCCCGGCTGCCAGGCGCGTACCTCGAACCGCTGCACATCCCTGGCCACCGCGATGCCTTTCGACGGCTCAGGCGCGGGCAGGGGGTACCGATCCGTCGCAGCGCCACTGGCCCGCCACAGCGTATTGCCCTGCCGCCACCAGCGCACCCGCTGCCAGCGCCGTCCATCACTGCCGACACTGCGGGTGATCTCCAGCGCAAAGCTGCCATCCGGGTGCCGTTCGCTTACCAGGGACGGAGGCAGCAGCCGCTGCGGTTGATCGGCCGGACGCACTGCACCATTCATCAACGCGTCGTCCGCGCGCATCTCGATATCACGCTGGAACTGCTGCAGCACGCGCAGAGCTGTCGTGGTCTCGGCATCGGCCCGGCGCAGCCGCTGGTCGCTGCTGGCCACGCTGTCCAGCGCACGCCAGCAGATCAGCGCCAGCACACCCATGATGGTGATCGCGATCATCACTTCGATCAGGGTGAAGCCACGTGCGGCGTGCTTCATGGCGCTGCTGTCCACGGTAGCTGCATCCGCGCCAGCGACTGCCGCGGTGCATCTTCGGCCACCACGCTGAGTTCCAGTTGCGGCTGTCCGTCACTCCCCGTGCCGAGATGTTGCAGCACCAGGAACGTGCTGCGTCCCTGCACGCAGCGCTGCCGTGCATCCTGGGGCGGCTGCGCGGCCAGGCGCAGCTCCTGCCAGCGGTCCTGCGCGCACATCAGTGCCAGCCGTCGATCGCGCAGGCGCGACTGATCGTCGGTGGCCACCGCCACCGAACGCATCACCGCCGCCAGTGCGATTGAAACGATCGCCAATGCGATCAGCACTTCGATCAGGGTGAACCCGTGCCCGTTCCGCTTCACTGCACGACCTGCAACTGTCCGCTGCCATCATCGCGAAGACGCAGTTGCCGGCCCTGCAACGACAGCGTCACTTCCCACGCCACGCCAATCCATTCGGGGCTCAGTTCAATCGGCGTGGTCGGTTGCACGGCGATGCCCGCCGGTTGCCATTGCTGTGGGCGCAGCAGGTCATCGCGCTGCACGTCCACCCAGCGGCTGCCTTCGCGGCGGCTGAAGCGATAGCCGGCGGCGTCGGCCTGCCAGCGCAGGGGGCGGCCATCGATACGCGCCTCGTCGCGCGCCACCTGCAGGCGCTGCGCCAACCGTTCGGCTTCCTGTCGCAGCTGCCGGCCCGGGTCGAGCAGGCTGCCCAGGCCCAGCCCGATGCCCGCCGTGCAGATGCCGATGATAACCAGCACCACCATCAGTTCCAGCAGGGTGAAACCACGCGGCACGCGCTGCATCGACGTTGCCTCCTGTCCGGGTCGATGCCTGCCAGCGTAGGCCCGCATGATGAAACAAAAGCGTCAGCCGCACCTGCTAGCGTAGGCGGACACGAACGTGGCGATGGTGCGGAACATGGACGGCTGGCGCTGGGATCGCAATCGCATGTTGACCCTGCTGGCGGCGGCGCTGCTGCTGGCCGTGGTGGCCTACTGGAGCGTCACCCTGTCTGCGGTGGCGCCGGCGGCCGTGGCCAGCGAGGCGAAGACCGAGGCGGCGGTGCGGCCGTTGGCCGATGCGGTGGCAAGCCTGCCGCTGGTGCGACTGTTGTCCCCCGGCGCAGTGCAGACCGAGGTGGTGGTGCTGGGTGTGATGGCTGGCGACCACGCACCGCTTGCGCTGCTTTCGGTGGATGGGCGTCCAGCCGAAGCCTACGCGCCGGGCCAGCGGTTGGGGCCCTGCACGGTGCTGGCCAGCATCAGTGCCGATACGGTGGAGCTGAACCAGGCAGGGCAGTCGCGCAGCCTAGCGGTGCCCACGCTGCCACCGGTGCCGAGCGATGGCATCGTGCCGGCTGCCCCGAAGGGGGGCTTCCCGTAGGGCCGAGCCCACGCTCGGCTGCCTTTGCATGGGTGTTGAAGGACACGCAGGAGGAGCCGAGCGTGGGTACGGCTCTACAGCCGTGCAGGCTCAGCGCGCAGGTCGCTGCGGCACCACCGAGCGCCCGAACGCATCGCCCATGCGCTGCCGCGTGCCTTCCAGGTTGTACTGCATCAGCTGGTTGCCGGGCTGCTGCATCAGGCGTTCGGCTTCGGGGAGCGCTGGCGGCTTCGCCGGCCTTGTCGCAGGCGCCAGCTTGCGTTGCAGGCAGTCCCAGGCCGGAATCCGCTCGCCGTTGACCTGCACTTCGATGCAGGGCGCAGCTCCTTCCTGCATCTTCGCCTCGTCGGCGCGACCCGATGGCAGCGCCAGCAGCAGGGCGAGGGTGAGCGCAGCGCGCAGGACCGGCATCAACGATTCACGCATCTCGACTCTCCCGCAGCAATCGATGTTCTGCAACGAAGACGGGTGGCCAAGGCAGGGTCCGCCTGCGTGCGTTGCGGCGCTGTCAAAAGATGACAGTGCTGTCACAAAACTGTTGGCGGCTTTGACGCGATGTACACGTCCTGTTGGTAGATCCACGCGCCGCTCCCTGGCCCCTCCCTTCGATACGACGCGATGCCTTCGATGACTCTTGTCCCGTGCCGAGCCGTTCGCCTTCCGCTGCGCCTGCATCCGTTGACGCTGGCACTGGCAGCGCTGCCGTTGTCGATGCCGCTGCTCGCGCAGGAGGCCGCACCCGCGCCCAGCGTGAACATCAACGAATACATCGTGCGAGGCAACACGGTGCTCGATCCGCGGGAGATTGAACGGGCGGTGGAACCGTTCCTCGGCCCGGGCAAGACCCTGGCCGATGTCGAGAAGGCGCGCGATGCGGTCCATGCGCTCTACCAGCAGGCCGGCTACCAGTCGGTCTACGTCGAGCTGCCCGAGCAGCAGGTCAGTGGCGGCGTGGTGCTGCTGAAGGTGCAGCAGACGCCGATCGGCCAGCTGCGCGTGGTCGGCACCCGCCACGAATCGCCCGAACGCATCCGCGAACGCGTGCCGGCGCTGGCCGAGGGCAAGGTGCCGGATTTCGACCAGGCGCAGAAGGAACTGACCGCGCTGAATGAAGGCGGACGTCGCCAGGTGATGCCATTGGTGCGCGAGGGCCAGGTGCCGGGCACGATGGATGTGGACCTGCAGGTCGAGGAGAAGTCGCCGTGGCGTGCCAGTGCGTCACTCAACAACGACCATAGCGCCGACACCGAGAAGCTGCGCCTGAGTGCATCGCTGGCCTACGACAACCTGTGGAAGCGTGGGCACAGCGCCAACATCGGCGTGTACCTGGCGCCGGAAGACACGAAGCAGGCCAAGGTCTTTTCCGCCTCGTACACAATGCCGTTCGAAGGCACGCCGTGGAGCCTGGAAGCCTCCGGCTACAGATCCGACAGCCGCGTGTTGAATGCGGGCGGGCAGGTCGGCACCGGCACCGGCACCAATGTGATCGGCAACGGCCATTCGATCGGCCTCAAGCTCAACTATCGCCTGTCCGGCAGCAGCCAATGGTGGCGCCAGCTCAGCCTCGGTGTGGATTTCAAGGACACCGAGGAAGATACCCAGATGGGCAAGGACAGCCTGAAGACGCCGCTGAAGTACGCGCCGATCACCCTGGCCTTGGTCGGCGTGCGCCAGGGCGAGCACGATCAGCTGAGCATCAACACCCAGCTGGTGGCCGGTACCCGCCGCCTGTTCGGTTACGGCAGCGACGCCACTGCGTTCGGGCAGAAGCGCTACTGGGCCGACCCGAGTTTCGTGGCCTTCAAGGCCGACGTGGCCAACACACATACCTTCGGCAGCGACTGGCAGTGGTATGCGCGCGGGTCGCTGCAGGTAACCGATGCGCCACTGGTGTCGGCCGAGCAGTTCGCCGCAGGTGGCATGTACACCGTGCGCGGCTACCTGTCGGCCGAGGCGATCGGCGATTACGGCGGCCTGGCCAGCCTGGAATGGCGCACCCCGGCGTGGTCGCTGTGGCGCGGCACCGACCTGCGTGTCTACAGCTTTGCCGATGCGGCCTACCTGCGCCTGCGCCAGCCGCTACCCGAGCAGCGTGACAAGTACAACCTGGCCTCGGTCGGCCTGGGCGCGCAGCTGCGCCTGGGCGAACACCTGCAACTGCGCCTGGACTACGCCTGGCCGTATGCCGATGGCCCGGTCACGCGCAAGGACGACCCGCGCCTGCATTTCAACATCAGCACAAGTTACTGACCCTTCCCTTGAACATGCGTTCTCCGGAGACCCCTCGCATGGACCGTTTGCTTTCCCGAGTGTTGTTGCTGCTGGCCGCGCTGGTTGCTCTGCCGGCGGCTGCGGCCGATGCCAATTGGTGGCAGGCCGAATGGAAGTACCGCAAGCCGATCACCATCGACGCCGGCCCGCAGGGCGCGGGCCTGGCCGGTGACCCGGGCCGCACGCCGCTGCTGCTGCGCCTGCATACCGGCAACTTCGGCTTCGACGGCACCCAGGACGCGGGCAACGACCTGCGCTTCGTCTCGGGTGATGGCCGTACCGTGCTGGCCCACCAGATCGAGCAGTTCGATTCCAGGATGGGCATGGCCCTGGTCTGGGTGGATGTGCCGGCGGTCAGCGCCGCAGCGCCGCAGACCATCTGGATGTACTACGGCAATGAAAAGGCCCCGGCCAGCGGCAACGGCCAGCAGGTGTTCGATCCGGACTACACGCTGGTCTACCACTTTGCCGAGGCCAATGCACCGGCACGCGACACCACCGCCTATGGCAACAATGCCGGTGCCGTGGTGCCGTCGTCGGAAGGTTCGGTGATCGGCCGCGGCGTTCAGTTGGGTGCAGGCCCGCTGCCGCTGCCGGCCAGCGCATCGCTTGCACAGGAGGCGGGTGCGCCGTTCACCGTTTCGGCCTGGATCAAGCCAGGCAGCAACACCGCTGCGCAGGCGATCTACGCCCGTCGTGACGGCGCTTCCGAACTGGTGCTGGGCATCGAGAACCGGGTGCCGTTCGTGCAGCTCAACGGACAGCGCAGCACGCCGGCACAGCCGATTCCGGAAGGGCAATGGGCGCACGTGGCGCTGACAGCGGAGAAGGGCTCACTGCAGCTGTACCTCAATGGCCGCGTGGTCGCCCAGATGAGCGGCGAGCTGCCGGCGCTGGGCACCACGCCGGTGGTGGGCGCCGATGCTCCTGGCGCGGTGCAGCCGCTGGCCAATTTCGAGGGCGCACTGGATGAGCTGCGTATCTCGCGCGTGGCACGACCGGCGGCACTGCTGCTGGCCGATGCCACCGCACAGGGTGCCGATTCGCGGCTGATCAGCTACGGCGCCGACGAGCAGTCCGCCGGGCAGAGCCACTTTGCCTTCATTCTCAAGGCGATGCCGTTCGATGCCTGGGTGGTGGTGGCCATCCTCGGCCTGATGATGCTGCTGTCGTGGGCGATCATGATTGCCAAGGGACGCCACTTCGGCCGCACCAGCAAGGCCAATGCGGTGTTCACCGAGAGCTTCGGCAAGCTGTCCGGCGTGCCGCTGCGCACCCTGTCCGACATGGACCGCCAGGGCAAGGCACCGGCCGCGATGCACGATGGTTCGTTGTGGCGCATCTACCAGGTGGCCATCGATGAAATGCAGCAGCGCCACCAGCGCGACGGCAACAGTGGTTACCTCAGTGGCGCCACCATCGCGGCAATCCGCGCGTCGATGGACGCGGTGATGGTGCGCGAGCAGGAAGCGATGGCACGGCGCATGAACTGGCTGTCGACCACCATCGAAGGCGCGCCGTACGTGGGCCTGTTCGGTACCGTGATCGGCATCATGCTGGTGTTCGTGGTGGCGGCGATGGCCGGCGCGGTCGACATCAACTCGGTGGCACCCGGCATGGCCGCAGCGTTGCTGTGTACGGCGGCCGGTCTTGGCGTCGCGATCCCGGCACTGTTCGGCTACAACTACCTGGGCGCGCGTGCCGAAGCGATCGGTGCGGACATGGCGGTGTTCATCGACGAGTTCGCCGCGCGCCTGGCCGAAGAGCAGGACGGGCGCGGCCCGGCCGCGGTCCAGGGCTGAGGGCGCGTCATGGGCCAGAAGGCGAAGTTCGGCATCAAGAAGCGCGAGAAGGGCATCAACGTGACGCCCTTCGTCGACGTGCTGCTGGTGGTGCTGGTGATCTTCATCCTGACCAGCAACGCGTCCATCCCCGGCATCGAGGTCAACCTGCCAAAGGCCAGCAACGCCGTGGCGCTGGAGAAACCGAAGACCAAGGCGATCACCATCGACCCCAGCGGCCAGGTGTTCCTGGATGCGTACCCGGTGACGATGGCGGAGCTGGAAGACCGCCTGCGTACCGAACGCGCGACCACGCCGGATTTCCCGGTGATCGTGCGCGGCGACGCGCAGGTGCAGTATGCCCGCGTGGTCGAGGTGCTGGACCTGCTGCGGCGCCTGGAGCTGGCCCAGGTGGGCCTGGTCACCGGCAAGGCGCAGGGCTGAGGCATGACCGCCCATCAACCCCCTCGGCCGGAGCCCGGCATGCGTGGTCGCTCGTTGCTGGTGACCGTCGCGCTGGTGCTGGTCGCGTTGCTGGTGCTCGGTGTCGCACTGTGGTGGCTGCTGTTCAGGGACACCGCCAGCACCCGTCGGCCGGTGGTGCAGCCGCCGATGCTGGCGTTGCCGCCACCGCCACCGCCCCCCCCGCCGCCGCCGGAAAAACCGCCGGAGCCGGAAACGCCGCCGGAAGAGACGATGCCCGAGCCGGAGCCGCTGGATCAGCCGACGCCGGCCGAAGAGCCGACGCCGACCCCGGACAACACCGATCCGGTGACGATGAATGCCGACGCGCAGGCCGGTGGCGACAACTTCGGCATCCAGTCCGGCAGCGGCGGCGGTTCGTCCGGCGTCGGTCGTGGCGGTGCCGGCAATGCCACCTATGGGCGCTACCTCGGCTACCTGATGCAGCAGGCGATCTCGCGCGACGACAAGGTCAAGCGCCTGGCGTTCCAGCTGCAGGTGAATGTGTGGCTGGCCAGCGATGGTCGCCTGGAAAAGGTCGAGCTGGTGCGTGGCAGTGGCAACGAGGAGGCCGACGCGGCCGTGCTCGATGCACTGCGTCGCATCGGCAAGGTCGACCAGGCACCGCCGCCGTCGCTTGATTTCCCCGCCCGCGTCCTGATCCAGGGCCGCCGGCCCGGGGCCTGATTCCCCGACCTCCGTGATTTCCCTTCTTTCGATGAGAACCGTGATGAACGACCACGTCCGCGCACGAACCGATTCCCGCCGCCCGCGGCCGGCCCGACGGGCGCTGCTGTGCTGCGCCGTGCTGCTCAGCCTGGCCGCCCCGGCCGGCGCGATGGCCGCCGAAACCACCATGGTCAAGCTGATCAAGGGGCTGATCGCCAGCGGTGCACTGAAACCCGAAGACGGCCAGGCATTGCTGGTGCAGGCGCAGGCCGAAGCAGCGGCGTTGCAGCACACCGCGGCCGCCGGGACCCCGGCCGCCAGTGGTGGCGTGGCCCTGGAGGCCGGTGACGTGCGCGTGCCGTACGTACCGCAGAGCGTGCGCGACGGCATTCGTGACGAGGTGCGCCAGGAGGTGATGACGCAGGCCAGGTCCGAGGGCTGGGCGGCGCCGAACGAAGTGGCTGAGTGGACCAAGCGCATCAAGGTCACCGGTGACATGCGGGTGCGCAGCGAGTCGCGCTTCTTCTCCGAACGCAACAGCGACATCGTCAGTAACTGGTCGTCGATCAATTCCGGCAACGGCTTCGACACCAACACCAACACCAACCTGCAGCTGCCGCCGCTGCTGAACACCCGCCAGGACCGCCGCAACCTGTGGCGCATCCGCGCTCGCCTGGGCATCGAGGCGACCATCGGCCAGCACACCACGGCCGGCGTGCGCCTGGCCAGTGGCAGCAGCAATGGCCCGGTGTCAACGACCGAGCAGCTGGGGGGTGGCCTGAGCAAGAAGGACGTGTGGCTGGACCAGGCCTGGCTGGCCTACAGCCCGGCCGATTGGGTGACGGTGCGCGGCGGCCGCTTCGGCAATCCGTTCTGGACCAGCGATACGCTGTTCTCCAACGACCTGAACTTCGATGGCCTGGCCGCCAACCTGCAGTACGACTTCGACGACGGTGACCTTGGCCTGTTCGGTAATCTGGCGGTGGTACCGCTGGAGTACACCTCCGACAGCGCGCCCAGCCAGAGCCGGGTCAAGACGCCGAACGAGAACAAGTGGCTGTCCGGTGCGCAGGTGGGCGTGGACTGGCGCTTCAACGACGACAACGCGCTGCGCGCGGCGCTGGGCTACTACGACTTCAAGAACATCAGCGGCCGCCTGTCCTCGCCGTGCGCGCTGTACGCAGGCGCGGTCGGCTGCGACACGGACTGGTCGCGCCCGGCCTTCATGCAGAAGGGCAACACCCTGATGCTGATCCGCGACATCGCACGCAACCCGCTGGATCCAGCCAACACGCCCACCCCGCAGTATGTCGGCCTGGCCTCGGCATTCCGCCTGGCCACGCTGAACCTGCGCTGGGATACGCAGCTGGCCCAGGGCATCGGCCTGCGCCTGGATGGCGACTACATCCGTAACCTGGCCTACGACAAGCAGAAGATGTTCATCCGCGCCAACAACGGCATCGTCAACAACTACGGTGCCGGTGGCACCGCCGGCATCGATACGTTCCGCAGCGGCGACACCGCCTGGATGGTGCAGGCCACCTTCGGGGCCGCCGACCTGAAGGAGAAGGGCCAGTGGCAGGCGCTGCTGGGCTACAAGCGCATCGAGGCCGATGCGCTGCCGGATGCCTACAACGACCCGAACTTCCACCTCGGTGGCACCAACGCCCGCGGCTACTACGTGGGCGGCGCCTACGCGCTGGACGCGCGCAGCTGGATCAGCGGCAAGTGGATGGCGGCCAAGGAAGTGTCCGGTGCTCCACTGTCGATCGACGTGTTCCAGCTGGAGTTCAATACCGGGTTCTGAGTGACGGCGTGATCTGGATCACGTAGTGCGTGGCGGGGGCGCAGTGATGCGCCCGTCTAGGGAAAGGAGACCACGCGTTGCACATAAGGAGGAGTGGATGAGCCGTCGCAAGCTGTTCGAAAGTTCCGAACCGTCCAGTCGATCGCTGGGCATCGGGCCGGCCTATGTCTCGGTGGAGGGGCTGCGCCAGCACCTGGCGGAATTCCTGCTGTATGCAGGCCGGCCGGTGGTGATCATGCGCGGGCGCAGCGAAGTGGGTTACTTCCTGCCGGCGCGCTGCTGGCGCCAGCGTGACGACGATCCGCTGGCGGCGGCCGCCGCCGACCAGCTGCTGGACGCGGCCGGGTTCCAGGCCGAGGATATCCAGCAGGTGGAGCAGGAATTCAACGCGATGCGCCAGCGCACCGTGCTGCATTCACGGCGCTGAGCGGCCGCCGGGCATGGCCCGGCGCTACCCGATGGCCCCGCGCCGCTCCGGTAGCGCCGGGCCATGCCCGGCGAGCGTCGTCTGTAGATCCACGCCATGCATGGATGGGGTTACGCCGCGACCCCGCGCTCACTGGTGATGCGTGCACCTTCGCGCATCACCAGGGTCACCGGGGTCTTCTCCACCACCTCCAGCAACCGCTGCCACTGCGCATCACTCAGCTCGGCGCTGGCATGCAGCACGCGGTGCACGTGGAAACGTCCATCCTCGTCACGTTCCGAGCGCAGCTCGGCATGGAACTCGCCCAGCTCCCAGCCCTTGCGCTGCGCATACATGCGCAGGGTGATGGCGGTACACGCCGCCAGCGAGGCCAGGTACAGATCGAACGGTGCGAAGCCCTTGCCCTGGCCGCCCAGCGAGGCGGGCTCGTCCGCATCCACATCGAAGCTGCCGTTGCTGATGTGGTGCAGATAGTTGTCAGCGGTCGAAACAATGCGTGCGTAGGCCATCACGTTCTCCATCTGTCTGCGGCGCCAGCCATGCTCGACTGCGCCAAAAGGCGGCGCTGGCCAGGACCGGCGCCGCCACCCAATCACTCGGTACGATCGTACGAGAACTGGATGCCCGCGGTACCACCGGTTTCAATGAAGAGATTCATGAAGGCCGGCACCGTTGCCGAGCGGGCCCAGTCGCGCTGCAGTTCGCAGAACAGCTGCGGCACGCTGATCAGCTGGCCACCGGCCTGTTCGATGCGGCGCAGTGCGGCATCGTGCGCGGCCAGCGAGGTGCCGCCGACGGCGTCGACCACCACATACACCTCAAAGCCTTCCTTCAACGCATCCAGGGCCGGGAAAGTCAGGCACGCCTCGGTCCACAGCGCGGTCATGATCAGCTTGCGGCGGCCGGTGGCTTCCACCGCCTTGCGGAACTCGACGTCCTCCCAGGAATTGATGGTGGTGCGGTCGTAGGTGGGGTAGTCGCCCAGCACCTTGCGCAGCTGTGGAATCGGCGGCTTGTTCAGGCCGGTCTTGACGTTGACCGTCGAATGCACGATCGGCAGACCGTAAGCCACTGCGGCCTTGGCGGTGCCGACAATGTTGTTGACCAGCAACTGGCGGTCCATCGAGGCGATGGAGTTCACCTGCACCGGCTGGTAGTCGATGATGATGAAGGCGGAATTCTGCGGGGTCAGCAGATGATCGCTGGCCGGGTCGCGGATCGGTTCACTGGACATGATGGATCTCCTGTTCAGGGGGGGAGCCGGCGGCTGGCCGGCACGAGGGCCACTCAACTGCGCTGCGAATCCAGCGGTTCATGGTTCTTCTGCACGTCCCGGGCCTTCAGGTAGCTTTCGATCAGCAGCTGGTAGTTCGGGAAGATCTTGGTGTAGACCTCGGCCCACTGCTCGGCATCGTCGCGGTTCCAGCTGCGCTGGATCTCCGAGGCGACCGCAGCGGTGTCCATCGGCACCACGCCGGCCTGCACCACGCGGGCCAGGGTGATCTCCTCGGCCATCTTCGAGTAGGTACCGGAGGCATCGATGACCGCGAACACCTGGTAGCCATCGGCAACGGCGGCAATCGACGGGAAGGCCATGCACACGCTGGTGATGGTGCCGGCAATGATCAGCTGCCTGCGGCCGGTGGCCTTCACCGCAGCAACGAAGTCCGGGTTGTCCCAGGCGTTGATCTCGCCCTTGCGTGCCACGTACTGGGCATGCGGGGCCGCGTCGTGGATCTCCGGGATCAGCGGGCCGTTCGGGCCCTGCGGTACCGAGGCGGTGGTGATCACCGGCATCTTTGCCAGCGTGGCCATCTTCGCCAACGCGGTTGCATGCGCGCGCACCGAAGTGAACGGCATGTCACCAATGGTCTGGAACAGGCCGCTCTGGTGATCGATCAGCAGCATCGCGGCGTTGTCTGGATCGATCACCGGACGGGCACCGTTGAAGTTGGCGGGGGTACTCATGGTCAGTCTCCTGGGGAGGTTGGGCGATGGCCCGATGGCTGTGGCGGGCCGCAGCCCGCCGCGTTGAAGTGTTCAGTGCGCGATCCGGCCGAAGCGACCACTGTTGAAGTCGTTGACCGCCTGCGCGATCTCGGCCTGGCTGTTCATCACGAACGGGCCGTAGCCGACCACCGGTTCGTCGATCGGTTCGCCGCTGAGCAGCAGCACAGTGGCGTCACTGTCGGCATCGACGAACACGTCTTCGCCACTGCGGTCGAAGGTGACCAGTTGCGCCTCGCCGACCGGCGGACCGCCGTTGATCCGCACCGTACCCCTCAGCACCACCAGCGCCAGCGTGCGGCCCTCGGCGACCGGCAGTTCGGCGTGGCGGCCCTGCTGCAGGCGGATGTCCCAGACATCCATCGGCGTGTGGGTGCGCGCCGGGCCGGGGTGGCCGTCGAAGCGGCCGGCGATGACCCGCACGCGGCCGGCGCCATCGGGCAGATCCACCGAGGGAATCTCTGCGTCGAGCAGGGTCTGGTAGCCCGGTGCGCCCATCTTGTCGCGTGCCGGCAGGTTCACCCACAGCTGGACCATGTCCAGCGTGCCGCCGCGCCTGCTGAACGCCGGTGTGTGGAATTCCTCATGAAGGATGCCGGAGGCCGCCGTCATCCACTGCACGTCACCCGGGCCGATGGTGCCGCCGGCGCCGGTCGAATCGCGGTGCGCGACCTCACCCTCATAGACGATGGTGACGGTCTCGAATCCGCGGTGCGGATGCTGGCCGACGCCACGCGGGGTATCGCTGGGGGCGAAGGTGTAGGGGCCGGCATAGTCCAGCAGCAGGAACGGGCTCAGGTGCTGGCCGTGGGTGTTGTAGGAAAACAACGAGCGGGCGGGGAATCCGTCGCCCACCCAGTGCGGGCGGGGGGCGCTGTAGGTACCGGTGACACGCTTCATGGCGATCTCCTGGCCGGGGTTGCCGGCCGCTGTTCTTCGTTGCGAAGACGATATCGCCGCGACAATATGGCCGGTAGATGCCAGTATTTGCCGTCATAGTCCTATCTGGTGAACAATGGTCGCAGGCCATGAGCCGCAGGAGATCGCCCCGTGTTCATCGCAGATATCCGCCGTTGTGACCTCAACGACCTGTTCTACTTCGCCATGGTGGTCGAGCACGGCGGCTTCTCGCAGGCCGGTCGGGCGCTGGCCATGCCGAAGTCGAAACTGAGCCGGCGCATCGCGCTGCTGGAGGAACGGTTGGGCGTGCGCCTGATCCAGCGTTCGACCCGGCGCTTCTCGGTCACCGAGGTCGGCCAGGACTACTACCGCCATTGCAAGGCCATGCTGGTCGAGGCCGAAGCGGCCGAAGAAGCGATTGCGATGTCACGCGCCGAGCCGCGCGGCACCATCCGCCTGGCGTGCCCGATCGCGATCCTGCATGCGCGCATCGGCGCGATGCTGGCTGATTTCCTGGCCCTGTACCCGCAGGTGACGGTGCAGCTGGAGGCCACCAACCGGCGCGTGGATGTGGTGGGCGAAGGCATGGACGTGGCGATCCGGGTGCGGCCGCCGCCGCTGGAGGACAGTGACCTGGTGGTTCGCGTGCTGGCGCGCCGGGTCTGGTGTACCAGTGCCAGCCCGGCGCTGCTGCAGCGGCTGGGCACGCCGCAGGTGCCGGCCGACCTGGCGATGATGCCGACCGTCGATCTGGCATCACCCAGCCAGCAACACGCCTGGGAATACACCGGGCCGGGCGAGGTGCTGGCCAGCGTGCACCATCGCCCGCGGCTGGTCAGCGATGACATGATCGCGCTGCGCACTGCCGCGGTGGCAGGGGTGGGGTTGTTGATGTTGCCGCGGATGATGATCACCGATGAGCTGGCCAGTGGCGCGCTGGTGCCGGTGCTGCAGGAGTGGGTGCCGAAGCACGGCATTGTGCATGCGGTGTTCCCGTCGCGGCGGGGGCTGCTGCCAGCGGTGCGCGCGTTGATCGATTACCTCGCCGAGCAGTTCGATGCGTTGCAGGAGCCGTAGATCCTCCATCCACGCCATGCGTGGATGATGCTTTCGTGGTGCCGCTTGCCGCTTGCCGCTTGCCGCTTGCCGCCTGCGGCTGCGCAGCCCACAATCCACGCCCGGACCGTCGCCATCACGCCCATCATTCCCCGGTCCGGCCTTGGCACCTATGTCTCCCAATGCCCTGGCGCTGGTCGAGCTGCTGATCCGCGAGCGCCGTGCGTTGTCCCGCTTCATCGCACGCTATCTCGACCCGGCCAGTACCGAGGACACCCTGCAGAACCTGTACCTGAAGGCCAGCAGCGTGCCCGGCGACCCGCCCATCCTGGAGCCGCGCGGCTATCTGTACCGGATGGCCTACCATCACGCGCTCAATCGCAGCCAGGCCGATGCCCGCGAACGCCGTGCCATGGCCGAGTACGCCGTCGACATGGCCGAGGCCAGTCGTGATGGTGAGGCGCAGGTACTGGACCAGGCGCAGCTGCGCGAGATCACCCAGACCATCCTGGCCCTGCCGGCCCAGGTGCGCGAGTGCTTTGTGCTCAACCGCTACCTGGGCCTGAGCGAGCGCGAAATCGCTGCGCGCCTGGGAATCTCCAAGAGCCTGGTCGGCAAGCATGTGCTGCGCGCAGCGCTGCTGATCCAGCAACAGCAGCGGGGAATGGGCCGATGAGCGGCGATTGCCGTGGGCAGATCATGCCCGCCGTTGTCACAACAGGAAAGCGCACCCGTTCGCGGTGCGGCAGGCCACAACCATGACCACGTCCGAACCCTCGCCGCGGCAGGCCAGGCAGGCGTTGCGCTGGGTGATACGGTGCAGTGCAGGCCCGCTGCCGGAACGCCAGCAACGCAGTCTGCGGCGCTGGCTGCAGGCTGACCCCCGCCACGCACTGGCGTGGCGCCAGCAACAAGCCTTCTGGCTGCGGCTGGACGCTGCCGGGCCCGAAGTGCTGGCCGCGCTGCCCGAACTGACCGCCGATCGCCAGGGGCTGCGTCCGATCGCACCGCGCCGCCGGCTGCCGTGGCTGCTGGCCAGCGCAGCGGTGATGGTGCTGATGGTCGCGGCCGCGCCCCACGCATTGCTGCTCGCGCGCAGCGACCTGCGTAGCAGCACTGCGCCGCGCGTGGTGCAGCTGGACGACGGCAGCACGGCGGTACTCGATACCGGCACCGCGCTGGCACTCGCGTTCGATGGTCAGCAGCGGCGCGTGCGCCTGCTGCGCGGGCAGGCCTGGTTCCAGGTGGCGCATGAGCAGCGACCGTTCCAGGTCGAGGCCGGCGGTGGCCGGATCCGCGATATCGGTACGGCGTTCAGCGTGTCGATGCAGGGCGCCACCATTACCACCGAAGTCAGCGAGGGCGTGGTCGATGTGCGCCCGGGCGATGGCAGCGTGCAGCGCCTGCGCGCCGGGCAGGCACGGGCGTTCCGTGACCGGCGCTGGCTGCAGCCGCTGCAACAGGCCGCGCCGGAGGCGATGGCGCCGTGGCGTCGTGGTGAAGTGGTGATCGACGGTCTGCCTGCCGCGCAGGCCATCGCCGATCTCGGCCGCTACCGGCGTGCCCCGGTCTGGGTGGTGGGCGGGCAGGGCGCACGCGTGCGGGTCAGCGGCCTGTTCCATCTGCAGCAGCCGGAAGCGGCCATCGATGCCGTGGCCGCGCAGGCGGGACTGCGCGTGCAGCGCTTGCCCGGTGGTGCATTGCTGGTGTGGTGATGCAGCTGCGGAGCATGGGCGAACCGGCCGCATGAAAAAACAGGAAAAAACCGTGGGCAGTCATCGCAGCCCGCTGTCTATAGAGGTATAGCCAGAGCGAAACCGCGTTTCTTCTCAAGCCAGACACACCACCGGCACCGGACGTGCCCGTGGTCCCGCCCCGCTTGAGGAGTTCCTGTCCATGCCGTCCACGGCATCCGCCTGTCACCGTCGCGTTACCGTCCTGGCCCTGGCCATTTCCACTGCATTGCTGCCGCTGGCCTGGGTGCCCGTGGTGCAGGCGCAAGCGGCGGTGGCCGCATCGCTGCGCAGTTACGCCATTCCGGAACAACCGTTGGCCGATGCCGTGCGCAGCTTTGGCCGCCAGGCCGATGTGCAGGTGGTGTTCCGCAGTGACCTGGTGGAGGGCCGTCGCTCCAGCGCGGTGAGCGGCGAGTACAGCCAGATGCAGGCCCTGCAGCAGCTGCTGCGCGGAAGCGGCGTGCGTGCGCAGCGCGGCACCGATGGCACCTGGAGCCTGCGCGCCGCAGCGGAGGCGGGGGAAGGGGGAGGGGACGGGGTGCGGGTGACCGAAACACTGGACGTGGCCGGTCGCCTGCAGACGGAAGGGGGCGAGGCCCGCGATCGGCGTGGCTACGACGATGTGTTCGCGCTGGACATGACCACCGCGTATTCGGGGCGCGACCGGGTGGAGCGCTACCGTGGCGCCAATCCGGCCGACGTGGTCAAGGATCTGGTCGGTGTGTTCAGCGGTGATGCGCGCAACAGCGGCGCGCTGGACATCAACATCCGCGGCATCCAGGGGCCGGGGCGGGTGCCGGTCAGCATCGACGGTGGCGAGCAGGCGCTCACGGTCTGGCGCGGCTATAACGGCGTCAGCAACCGCAACTACATCGATCCCAACCTGATCGGTGGCATCCAGGTCATCAAGGGGCCAGGGCTGGTGCGCGATGTGCACAGCGGGATCGGCGGCGCGCTGGTGATCAAGACCATCGACGTCGATGACATAGTGGAAGCCGGTGAGCGCTTCGGCGGGGAGCTGAAGATCGAAGGCAGCAGCAATGCGGTGGCGCCACGCCTGCCGCGGCTGCATACCGGCGAGGATTACCGCACGGTGCCGGGGTTCCCGCAGGGCTCGCCCTCGGCACCGTATGCCGACAGCACGCTGCTGGTGCCGGTGAAGTCGCGCGGTTCTGAAACCAATGTGTTCGCCGGGGAAGACCAGGCCTGGCGGCTGGCGCTGGGCCTGCGTGGCGAACACGTGGACCTGATGGCGGCCTATGCCTGGCGCAAGCGCGGCAACTACTTTTCCGGCACCCGGGGCGCGGCTTACTACGACCAGGATCCGCGCGAGCAGTTCGAGTACAAGGGCCTGGACTACATCACCACGCTGGCGCGCTACTTCGAGCCTGGCGACGAGGTGCCCAATACCTCCAGCGAGCAGGAATCGTGGCTGCTGAAGGCGACCTGGCAGATCAACGACGACCAGCAGCTGCGCGCGACCTGGCGGCGCACGCTCTCGCACTACGGCGAGATCATGCCCTCGCGCATCCTGTCCGCGCCCGACTACGGTCGCATCCAGTGGCCGCTCAGCCGCGTCGATGCCGATGCCTGGAACCTGGAATACCACTGGCAGCCCGCCGGCAGCCGCTGGCTGGACCTGCGTGCCAACCTGTGGCGCACCGAAACCACCAGCGATACGTACACCGCTGGCGGCTTCCCCAATTTTGCCAGCAACCCCGACTGGAACCCCGGCAGCAGCCCGATCCTGCGCAATACCGCGCTGGCCAATGCCCGCAACGACCGCACCGGCCTGACCCTGAGCAACCGCTTCGCGTTGCATCCCACCCTGGACCTGACCGTGGGCGGCAACTGGCAGTTCGAGAAACTGCGCTCGGCGGACCCGTACTTCGGCGTCAGCGATGGCTGGCGCATGTACCCGCGCGCGGGGCGCCGCCAGGAAGGCGAAGGCTACCTGGTGCTGGACTGGCGGCCGGTGGATTTCCTCTCCCTGAGTGCCGGCGTGCGCTACGCGCGCTATTGGGCCTTCGATGATTTCCTGCAGGAACACCCGGAGCTGATGACCACCTCGGTGTCCCCCAAGGAGGCCCGCTACCGCGTCAACGAGCTGCCCGAACGCCCGGCCAGCCTGCAGGGCGAGATCGACGCCATCGAGTCGCAGCGCGAGTTCTGGGACAGCATCGGCATGGGCTTCATCGTTGATGATCTGCTGAAGGGCCTGCTGAGCAGGTACGAGACGCCGGTGGCGGTGGAGCACACCATTCCGTGGCTGCCGGATGCGGACGGCAACTACCGCCGTGCCAGCAACCCCTGCCTGAATGGCGAGGTGGCGGCCATTCCCGGGCTGTTGCCGGTGCAGGGTGCGCAGATCCTGTGCAGCATCCAGAGCGGGCGGCCGCAGACGGTGTCCGGGCGCAATGAGCGCAGGCGCGACCATGCATGGCTGCCGACCTTCTCGGCCACCGCGCATTTCTCGCCCAATGCGCGCGCCTACGTCCGTTACAGCGAGGCGGTGCGTTTCCCCAGCATGTTCGAGAGCACCATCGCGTTCTCCAGCAGCCTGAACCCGCTGTACCCGCTCAAGCCCGAGCACGCCTACAACTACGAAGTGGGCTACGTGCACAACCTGTCGGCGCTGTTCGGCAACACCGCTGATGCCGACGTGAAGCTGGCCTACTACGTGCACAAGACCCGCAACGTGATCGAGCGCGACGGCAATTTCCTGTTCGACAACCTGGACAAGCAGCGCATCCGCGGCGTGGAGCTGCAGGCGCGGTTCGACAACCGTCGCTTCTTCACCGACCTGGGCATCAGCCGCACGCTGGAAAACAAGGTCTGTGACGAAAGCATGGCGGTGCAGCTCGATGCACTCGCCGGCAAGGTGCCCAACTGCGTGCAGGACGGCTTCGTCAGTGGCTACCTGCTGACCCAGGCCATTCCCCGGTTGTCGGTGAACGCGTCGCTGGGCACCCGGCTGTTCGATGAGCGCCTGGAGCTGGGCAGCCGCATCGTGCATTACCAGCGCCACCAGAACCCGGACCTGCAGGCCTACCGTGACCGCCTGTACGCCGGCAGTGGTGGCCTGATCTGGCAGAACGTGCCGTTCACCTGGGGAAACATCACCACCGTCGATGCCTACGCGCGCTGGCGCATCAACGACCATGCCAGCGTCGAGCTGGTCGGCACCAACCTCGGCAACCGCTACTACGTCGACCCGGCCACGCGCTCCACGCTGCCGGCGCCAGGGCGCACGCTGAAGCTCGGTGTCACCGCGCGCTTCTGATGACCTGTTCCGTTGTTGTACCCGTAGTTCCCTCAACCCAAGGAGTAGTTCCATGAAGATGATCTCCCGTTCCGTACTGGCCGTGGCCGCCACCTTCGCCCTGGCCGGTGCTGCCCAGGCTGCCGACATCGTCGGTGCGGCCAGCGCGGCCACCGATGCGCAGCTGTACGTCAAGGTCGGTGCTTCTGAAGTCAACGGCGGCCCGCACAGCGCAGGCAAGGCCGGTATCGGTGTCGGCACCGTCTCCAACGCCAAGCCGGTCGACTTCCAGGGCCTGGCCGCCTACTCGGCCCCCACCACCGTGGGCAACGTGACCGTACGTACGCTGGCCATGCCGATCACCGGCACCCCCGGCAACCATGCCGGCATGGGCCACTTCAACTTCGTCAAGGTGGGTAGTGGCGATGTGTGGTTCGGTGAATGGTCCAAGGATGGCGCCGCGGGTGGCTTCAACAACCGCCAGGTGTACTTCGCTGGCGACCGTGCGGGCACCACCTTGCCCAGCGGCACCGCCACGTACGCGGTGGCCGGCCTGAACAAGTTCAACGGCAGCAACCTGCTCAGCGGCACCTTCGCCGCGAACTTCGGTACCGGCAAGCTGACCGGCGGCCTGACCGGTGGTGGCCAGACCCTGGCGATCAGCGCCAACATCAACAGCGCCGATGCGTCCTTCGCCGGCACCGCCGTGGCCAACGGTTCGGTCACCGGCAACAGCCAGGGCCAGTTCTTCGGCGCCAACGCCGCCACCCTGGCTGGTATCGCTACGTTCGCCGGCAACAGCCAGTACGACACCGCCTTCGGCGGCAGCAAGAACTGATTGCCACGCCCCTGACGGGGCAGGGCAGGGACAAGCCGCGATCCGCCAGTCCCTGCTTCGGCCCGCTGCATGCACCGCCACGGATCGCCCATGCGCCACCCCATTTTCCTTGTGTTCCTGCTGCTGGTTGCCGCCGACGTGCGCGCCCAGCAGGACGATCTGCGCCGCGTGCTCGAACAGGGCAGCGAACTGCGCCACCAGCAGCAGGACCAGCAGCGCCTGCAACAGGCCGAATCGCAACGGCCGACGCTCACCATCGATGGCAAGACCGTGCGGGTGGAGCGCACCGTCGATGATCTCGGCCAGGCCCTCTACCTGTCGTTGCAGCACCAGCAGTGGCCGGCCGCCGCGGCGTTCCTGGCCGAATACATCGAGCTTCCGGGACACGATCCGCTGCTGCGCCACTATGCGCAGGGTGCGTTGGCCCGCGTGGCCGGTGACCATTCGCGCGCTGCACAGCAGTACGAAGCGCTGCTGGCAGCGCAGCCGGACTTCCTGCCCGCCCGCCTTGAACTGGCGCGCGTCTATGCCGAAGACCAGCGCGACCGCGCGGCGGTGGCATTGTTCGGTGCAATCAAGGCCGGTATCGACAGCAACGATCCGGCCACCGCGGGTGTGCGCGCACGCGTGGACAGCTACCTGGACGCGTTGCAGGCACGCAGGCGCTGGAAGGGTGCGGTCGCCGCCGGGCCTGCATGGAGCGACAACATCAACCGCAGTTCGGCCAGCCGCACCTGCCTGTTCGTCGTCGGCGACACCTGCCTGATCGAACGCACGCTGCCCGAAGCGCAGCGCGCCACCGGCCTGGACTACGACGCCAACCTGGAACGGCGATGGGCGTTGGCCGGCCATCATGGACTTTACGTGCGCGGTCTCGCTTTCGGTCAGGCATGGCGCGGGTACAGTGCATACAACGAGCTCAACGCCAGCGTGCAGGCCGGTTACAGCTGGCGCAGTGCACGGCACACCCTGCAGCTGGCGCCGAGCTATGACTACCAGGCGCTGGGCAACCACGCCCTGCAGGGCGGCAGTGGCGTGCACGGCGAGTGGCAGTACGCCGTGGACGGGCGCAGCCTGCTCAAGCTGGAGGCCGACTGGAAGCGCCAGCGCCATAGGCAGCCGGGCCTGGCTGACAACTACGATGGGGATCTGGCAGCGCTGTATGCCACCTGGTTCCGCGCGCTCAACCCACGCTGGACCCTGTTTGCGGGCATGGACCTGACCGACAGCAGCGCAGCCGACCCGGCCAACGGCTATCGCCAGCGCGGCCTGCGGCTGGGCGCGGCACGGCAGTGGAGTGGCACCACGGCCACGCTGTTCGTGTCGTTGCGTCACCGTGACTATGATGCCTGGAGTCCGTTGCTGCAGGCGCGCAGGCAGGACGACGAACAGAACCTGATCGCCATCGTGCGCAGCGAGCAGCTGGCGGTGGGCGGGCTGGTGCCCAGCCTGAGCCTGCGCTACGCCCGCATCGACAGCAACGTTGGTTGGCTGTACAGCCATGAGCGCAGCCTGCTCAGCCTGAAATGGGAGCGTGCGTTCTGAACGCACCGCTGCAATGCCGGAGTGAATGCGCCGCGGCTGCGATCTTCATCGATCATCACGCGCCCTTGTAGCCCGGTTCGCGCATCCTACGGCCGTTGCGGCGGAGGTGGGCCGCGTGTATCGAGGAGCGCCGGTCGTGCTGGAAGCGGGCAACAAGCCAGAAGGCCTGAAAGGGTTGAGAGTACTGGTGGCGGAAGATGAATTCGCCATCGCGATGTTCCTGGTGGACTACCTGGAGCTGAAGGGTGCGCAGGTGGTGGGGCCGGCCGGGGACCTGCAGGCACTCGGCCGGCTGCTGGATGACAACCCCATCGATGTGGCCCTGCTGGACATCAACCTCGGTGGTGAACAGGTGTACCCGCTGGCCGACCGGCTGGCCGAAGCGGGTACGCCGTTCATGCTGACTTCTGGCTACGATGACAACCTGCCCAGCCGCTTCGCGGATGCGCCCCGCTGCACCAAGCCCTATCACATCGAGGCCCTGGTCCAGCAGCTGGCGGGACTGGTGGCGACGCCGCAGGCCCCTGCGGGCATCGCCTGATTGCGCGGTATGTCGCGTCGCACCGAAGGCCTCCAGGCCGCTGAGCGCCCGGCGGGCATGCCGCCGTCGCTGCAGGCGCATGCGCGCCATGACGGCATGGCCGCCCGGATTGCCCATCACGATTGGTCATCCACGCCACTGGGCGCGATCGAACGATGGCCACCGCACCTGCGCGCCACGATCGACCTGATGCTGGCGCATGGCTTCCCGATGATCGTGCTGTGGGGCGAGCAGCTGGTGCAGCTCTACAACGATGGCTATGCCGAGATCCTGGCTGACAAGCATCCTGGCGGACTGGGCCAGCCGACGCGCGAGTGCTGGCCCGAGGTCTGGCACATCAACGGCCCGATCTACCAGCGTGTGTGGCAGGGCGAGACCATCACCTATGAGGACAAGCTCTATCCGCTGGCGCGACGGGGGCGCTTGGAGGATGTCTGGTTCACCATCACCTACAGTCCCATACGCGGAGAGGACGGGTGCATCAGCGGCGTGCTGGTGACCATGTTCGAAACGACGGCTGCGCACGTCGCGCAGGCGGCCCGCGAACGCGAGGAACAGAGGCGCCGTGAGAGCGACCGCCGGTTGGCGCTGGCCTTCAAGGTGCTGCCGGTGGGTGTCTGCATTGTCGACGCCGACGGCAACCTGCAGCTGTCCAACGACCAGATGCGGACCTATCTTCCCACCGGCAAGGTGCCCTCCACGGATCGCCCCAACCACTATCGGTGGCAGGGGGTGCATCCCGATGGCTCGCGCATCGAACCCCACGATTTCGCCATCGCCCGCGCCCTGCGGGGGGAGACGATGGTCCCGGGCCTGGAGTTCCAGTTCATCCATGACGACGGGCGCGCGCGCTGGACACGCGTCGCCGCCGCACCGCTGCGTGATGCCGATGGCGGGGTGAGTGGCGTGTTCGCGATCGCCGTGGACATCGACGACCTCAAGCGTGCCACCGAGCGCCAGTCGGTGCTGCTGGCCGAGCTGCAGCATCGCGTGCGCAACATCATGTCGACCATCCATGCCATTGCCTGGCGGACCCGCGTATCGGTCGGCAGCGTGGACGAGTATGCCGAGCGCCTGTGCGCGCGGCTGATGTCACTGGCGCGCACGCAGAGCCTGTTGACCCGTGGCGCCAATGTAGGGGTCTGCCTGCGCGGCATGCTCGAGGAGGAGATCGCTGCGCAGACACCGGCGGCCGCCGCCTATCACCTGCAGGGTGAGGATGTGCTGTTGCCACCGAAGGCGGCCGAAGTACTGTCGCTGGCCATCCATGAGCTGGCCACCAATGCGCTCCGGCACGGCGCGCTGGCCCACGGGGACGGGCGGGTCGATGTCTGCTGGCACCTGCAGGTGCAGGACGGGCAGCCGTGGCTGGGCCTGCACTGGTGCGAGCGCCATGCCGAGGTGGAGGGGTGGGAGATGCCACGCCAGCGAGGCCTGGGCCGGGTCCTGATCGAGCAGCGGGTGCCCTATGAACTGGCCGGCAGCGGCGAGCTGAGCTTTACCCCGCAAGGCCTGGATGCCTGGATCCGTTTCCCGCTGCGCGAGCGCGACAGCCTGCTGCAGACCGACGCCCCGGACGCTGGGGCGCCGGGGTGAAAAGGGATTTATCCCCAATTTGGCCAAATTGGGTATAGTGGCTGTCATCCACCCTGTCTGGAGCCGTGCCATGACCCTGCCGCTGGATCTGCCTGGCCTTGAAAAAGCCCCGGCCTCGTCGGTGAAGACCCGGGGCTGGCCGAGCCTGATGCGCACCGTGCGCGAAAAGCAGGCGCTGGTCATCACCAACCACAATCACCCGGAAGCGGTGATCGTGGACATCCGCACCTACCAGGAACTGCTGGCCAAGGCTGCGGGTGGCGATGCCGGTGAGCGCAACGAAGAGCTGCTGCGCCTGCGCAGCGAATTCGACCAGAAGCTGGCCGGGCTGCAGCGCGGGGAGGGGCTGGGCAAGGTGCTGGGCCAGCCGATCCGCCGCGGCCGCAAGGTCACTCTCGGCCGTCCACTCTGACCGATGGGGCGGATCCTGGTGCTGGCCGGCGTCAATGGCGCCGGCAAGAGTTCGCTGCTGGGCACCTGGCTGGACGCCGATGGGCTGAGCTGGTTCAACCCGGACTCGTTCACCCGTCGCCTGGTCGACGCCGGCTGGCCGCTGCCGGAGGCCAACGCCGAGGCCTGGCAGGAAGGCACCCGCCGCCTGCGCCAGGCCATGGCCGATGGCACCGACTTCGCCTTCGAGACGACGCTCGGCGGCAACACCATTCCGCGCCTGCTGCGTGAGGCCTGCGAACGGCATCAGGTGGCGATCTGGTTCTGTGGGCTGGCCGATGTCGAACTGCACATCGCCCGTGTGGCTGCACGTGTGGCGGCCGGTGGCCACGATATCCCGGAGGAGAAGATCCACGCGCGTTTCGATTCCGCGCGCGCGAACCTGCTGGAGCTGCTGCCGCACCTGGCCGAACTGCACGTCTACGACAACAGCGCGCCGGCCGACGCGCAGGGCTGCGTGATGCCGCTGCCGGTACTGGCCATGGCTGCAGGCGAACTGCAATACCCGATTGCGGTAGCCGACCTGCTGCACACGCCCGGCTGGGCCAAGCCCATCGTGATGCGTGCGATGGAATTGAACAGCCCGCGCGATTGAGGGCGCGTGCGTTGTAGCGCCGAGCCCATGCCCGGCTGATCCCCGAAGAGCAGCCGAGCGCGGGCCCGGCTCTACAACGCCGGCTTCACCTGCTCGGGCTCTGAAGCCTCCGGCAGCGGCGGCAAGGTCGGGTCCACCGTCACCGGCGCATCGCTCTTCAACAGCGCAGCCGCTTCCCGTTCGCTGCCGACCGCCGGCGGTGAACCGCGCAGCGGCAGGCCGGCGGTCTCCTTCACGAACAGCATGGTCACCAGCCCGATCACCGCCGCGCCCATCAGGTAATAGGCCGGCACCAGCGGGTCGCCGGTACGTTCCACCAGCCACGCAGTCACCAGCGGCGTGGTGCCACCGAACAGCGACACCGACACGTTGAAGGCGATCGACAGCGCGCTGTAGCGCACCGGGGTGTAGAACAGCGCTGGCAGCGTGGACGGCATCGAGCTGGTGAAGCACACCAGTGCCAGCCCCAGCAGCATCAGGCCGAGGAAGATCAGCCCGTCATGGCCACTGCCGACCAGCAGCAGGCACGGAATGGCCAGCACCAGCAGCGCGATGCACGCACCGATGATCATCGGGCGGCGGCCCAGACGGTCACTGAACATTCCGCCCACGATGTTCAGCGGCATCATCACCAGCATCACGATGATGATCAGCAGCAGGCCCTTGCTCTCGGCATAGCCCATGGTGACGCTGAGGTAGCTGGGCATGTAGGTCAGCAGCATGTAATCGGTCACGTTGAACACCAGCACCAGGCCCATGCATACCAGCAGCTGGCGGCCATGCACCTGGAACAGGGCGCCCAGCCCGGGCCGGTCGTGTTCGCGCTTCTCGGCCTCCTCGGCGAAGGCGCGGAACGCCGGGGTTTCCTCCAGCTTCATGCGCATGTACAGGCCGAGCAGGCCCAGCGGGCCGGCCACCAGGAACGGAATGCGCCAGCCCCAGTCCAGCATCTGCTCGCTACTCAGCAGCATGTGCAGCGCGGTGACCGTACCGGCGCCGGCGATGTAGCCGCCCAGCGTGCCGAACTCCAGCCAGCTGCCCATCAGGCCGCGGTTGCGGTCAGTGGAATACTCGGCGATGAAGGTGGCCGCGCCCCCATACTCGCCACCCGTGGAAAAGCCCTGCACCACGCGCGCCAGCAACAACAGCACCGGCGCCCAGATGCCGATGCGCTCGTAGGCGGGAATCAGGCCAATGGCGAACGTGCCCAGCGCCATCAGGATCATGGTGAACGCCAGCACTTTCTGGCGGCCGTAGCGATCACCCAGCGGCCCGAACACCAGGCCGCCCAGCGGCCGCACCAGGAACGCTACGGTGAAAGTGGCGAAGGCGGCGATCACCTGCGCGGTGGGATTGCTGGAGGGGAAGAAGACTTGGCCGATGGTGACGGCAAGATAGCCGTACACACCGAAATCGAACCATTCCATCGCGTTGCCCAGTGCAGCGGCGCCAACGGCGCGCTTGAGCATGGGTTTGTCGACCACCGTGATCTCATCGACCTTCAGGTGGCGGCGGCGCTTGAACCAGCCGAAATGGGCGTATGCATCGGAGTTGTCCTGCATGGGGACTCCTTGTTTGGTAAATGCAGTGCGGAATAGACGGTGTGGTGTGTCCCGGGAAACGGAAACGGCGATGCGGGCGCAGGTGGTGCACGGGTATCGGGGCAAGGAGGAATTGCGCACGCACGGCGCCACGCGCACGACAACGCGCCGCCGTAACGGTGGACATGCGGAAACAGACCGCTGCAGCCGCGCGATCAGCGGCCAGCGGTCACATCAGCGTGGGAATGCAGGCAGAGCGCCTGCGAGCGTCATCCGCCGGGATCCAGCGCGAGGCGATGGAAGGGCAGGGCGGGAGCCATCGTGGCAAGCGAAGCGCCGGTCGGCAGTGCTTCCCACGTAACAGGTGCGCCCGTCACGTAGTGGGTCGTGTCGATCATCCGTTCATCATAACGGCATCGGCGTGAGCATGCAGCGAAGCGGGCTGATCTGCACGCTGTGTTCCATTACGCCTGTTCATCCGCACTGCATGCGATGACATGCGTTGAACGAACTCTGGCCGCAGCCCTCACGCAGCGCTGTCTACGGTAGTGCCGAACGCAATCGAGAAGGAGCATCGCATGACCCGTCGCATTCCCGAAGGCACGCTGATCATCGTCGCCGACGGTGGTTCGGCTCGCGTGTTCACCAACGTCGGCAGCGAACATCAGCTGGCGTTGAAGCAGGAAGGCGAGCTGCGCCTGCAGGACATCAGCGAGCAGGGCGTCTCCGGTCAGGGCCCTGCCGGTGCGGTGCCGAAGGACATGTCCATCTCCCAGCTCAACGAGGCGACGTTCGCCAAGCAGGTGGCCGAGCAGCTCAACGAAGATGCCTTGAACAACCGCTATGCACACCTGGTACTGGTGGCCGACCCGACCACGCTGGGCCGTATCCGCCCGCTGCTGCACAAGGAGGTCCAGGCCCGCCTGCTGGGCGACATTGCCAAGGACCTGACCAATTCGCCGGTGGAGGACATCCAGAAGGTCTTGGCGGGGTAACGACCATGCCGTTCATGCGTGACTACCCGGCGGCGGAGCCCGCCGGCGCGGACGTGGAAGCTCAGGCGGGCTGGCTGCTGCTCGAGTTCGGTGCACCCTGGTGTGGTCACTGCCAGGCCGCGCAGCCCGCACTCCAGGCGTTTGTGGACGCCCACGATCTGGTGCATTGGAAGATCGAGGATGGCAAGGGAAAGCCGCTGGGGCGTGCTTTCAAGGTAAAACTGTGGCCCACCGTGGTGCTGCTGCATGACGGCCAGGAAGTGGCGCGCGTGGTGAGGCCAGTCGACAGCGCCGACCTCGCAACCTTGCAGGGCGCATTGCCAGATTGAGCGCAGCAATCGCTGCGTGCGGTGCGCACGGCGCCGAGCAGGCTCGGCTGCAGGGCGACCTAGTGATAGGTCACCTTTTCCGCTTCCGCACGCAGCTTCTGCAGCAACGACCGGCCATGCTGGCTCAGCATGACCATCGCATTGGCGATCTGCCTGGCGTCATAGCCCATCGGCGCGGGAGGTTTCGGCTCGGGGCCGTACTGTTCGCCGATGAGGATGGCCATCCCTTCGGCACTGTTGAGGGCGTGTTCGATGCGCTGGAACAGCGACTCCATGGCCGGGCTGAGCGGACGTTGGGTCATGCGGGAACTCCTTGGGAAGCGAGGGCCACCGCAAGGGTGGCGGGCGGTGCGAGGTTGGAACTTCGGCTGAGCTACGAGAAAAGCCGGAGGGCCATGCGGCCGCCGCACACCGCCCGCCGTAGTTACGGCAAGCAGATCTCGTAGCTCAAAACGGGGTTCCAATCCCGGCAGCGGGATGTCCGCTGCGGCGCCATCCTGGGCAGATCGAGGCGCTGCGCACCAATTGATGGTTCGTCTCGCTTTCTCCCGCTCCGAAGGCGCGGTCTTTCAGAAGTGCTTGTGTGGACATCCATTGCCGTATTGGCACCGATCGGGAAGCGGGAGACCGCAAGGCTATGAGGCGACTCGTCGTCCGGCCATGCAATTACGTGCAAATCATCGTGCCGGTTCCGGCGGCCGCACTGCAGCATGCGACAGGGCAGGGCCGGTGCTAGGATCGGACTACCACCTGAATCGATCCAAATGCCGATGCCCATGCTGGACCGTCGTTTCCTGATCGCTTTCGCCGCGACCGCCGTGCTTGCCTCCTGGGCAGCGCTGGCGGCTCCGGCGACATCCGCCGCCGAACGCGCCTATGGCTCGGTCGACCCGTTCATCGGCACAGGCGGAGAAGGCCATACCTACCCGGGGGCCACGGTACCGTTCGGCATGGTCCAGCTCAGCCCGGACACGCGCATCCAGCCGCGCGAAAAGGCCTACGGTTGGGCGGCCGGCTACCGCTACGACGACAGCAGCATCGTCGGCTTCTCGCACACGCATTTTTCCGGCACTGGCCATTCCGATCTGGGCGACATCCTGCTGATGCCGTTCACCGGCAACCCCGGCCTGGAGCGCGGCGATCCGGAGAAGCCACGCAGCGGTTACGCCTCACGGTTCCGCCACGCTGACGAGAAGGCCGAGCCGGGCTACTACGCGGTCACCCTGGACGACTACAAGGTGCGCGCCGAGCTGACCACCAGTGCGCGCGTGGGCGTGCATCGCTACGCCTTCCCCAAGGGCACCGACGCCAAGGTGCTGCTGGACATGCGCACCAGCATGTACGACTACCCGGGCAAGGTGCTGTGGTCGCGGGTGCGGGTGCGCGCCGACGGCACCGTGACCGGCTTCCGCGAAACCCGCGGCTGGGCGCCGGGCCGCCAGCTGTTCTTCGCGATGCGCTTTTCGCGCCCGCTGGCTGGCCATGAACTGCACAACACCGAGCAGGACATCGTCTACAAGGGCTTCCCGCCGCCGGGCGAGAAGGACCCGGCGCAGCGCGCACAGATCGAGGGTCGCCAGCTGGTCGGCACGTTCGCATTCGGCAAGCTCGACGCACCGCTGGTGGTGAAGGTGGCCATTTCGCCGGTCAGCGAAGCCGGCGCGATCGCCAACCTCGACGCGGAAGTGGCTGACTTCGATTTCGACCGCGTGCGTGCGCAGGCGAAGCAGGAGTGGACGCAGGCGCTGTCCGTGCTGGACATCGACGCGCCGGAACATGCGCGGCGCAGCGCCTATACCGCGCTGTACCTCACGATGCTGGGGCCGACGCTGTTCATGGATGCCGATGGCCAGTACCGCGGTTCGGACAACGCAGTGCACAAGGCCGACGGCTTCACGCACTATTCGACGTTCTCGCTGTGGGACACCTACCGTGCGCTGCACCCGCTGCTGACGCTGGTGCAGCCGGAGAAGCGCAACAGCGACTTCGTCAATTCGATGCTGGCGCACCATGAGCACAGCCCGTACGGCATGCTGCCGGTGTGGTCGTTCCATGGCCTGGAAGACTGGTGCATGATCGGCTACCACGCCGTGCCAGTGATCGCCGATGCCTACGTGAAGGGCATTCGTGGCTTCGATGCCGACAAGGCATTGAAGGCAATGGTCGAGACCGCCAATTACGGCCCCTACGACGGCATCGCGCAGTACCGCGAGCTGGGCTACGTGCCGATCGATGAGGAGGGCGAAGCGGCCAGCAAGACGCTGGAATACGCCTTCGACGATTGGACCATTGCACGCATGGCGCAGGCGATGGGCAAGGCCGATATCGCGGCGACCTTCGACAAGCGCGCAGGCAACTGGCGCAATGCCTTCGACAAGGACACCGGCTTCATGCGCGCGCGCAAGCGCGATGGCAGCTTCCGCACGCCGTTCGACCCCAGCGCCAGCGGCTACGGCACCGACTACACCGAAGGCAACGCCTGGCAGTATTCGTGGTACGTGCCGCAGGATGTGGCCGGGCTGGCCGCCGCGCACGGCGGCAGCGACAAACTGCTCGCGCGCCTGGACGAAGTGTTCAACGCCAAGGTGGATCCGTCGATCTTCGAGCACATGGAAGACATCACGGGACTGATCGGCTGGTACGCACATGGCAACGAGCCCAGCCACCACGTGGCCTACCTGTATTCGTACGCCGGACAGCCGTGGCGCACGCAGGCGCGCCTGAAGCAGATCATGGATACCCAGTATGCCGACCGCCCCGATGGCCTGGCCGGCAATGATGACGTCGGCCAGATGTCGGCGTGGTATGTGTTCACTGCGCTGGGCTTCTACCCGGTCGCGCCGGGCTCGGGCGAATACATTCTTGGCCGTCCGTTCCTGCCGAAGACCGCGATGCGACTGCCGAACGGTAGGACCTTCACCATCGTGGCCGAGGGACTGGATGACAAGCACACGTATGTGGGCAGCGTGACGTTGAACGGCACGCCGTTGCAGCGCACCTTCCTGCGCCATGACGAGATCCTGGCCGGTGGCGAACTGCGCTTCAGCATGCAGGCCGAGCCGAACAAGGACTGGCCGGGACAGGGCGCGCAGGCGCCGTATTCGATGAGCCGGTGATGCGCACTCGGTAGGTGCCGACCTTGGTCGGCACGCTTCACGGGTGACCAGGAACCTGTAGAGCCGAGCCCATGCTCGGCTCAGGCATCGTGCCAGGAGCAGCCGGGCATGGGCTCGGCTCTACAAGGGCAATTCAACAACGCTCAGCGAAACCGCAGCCCCACGCGCGCGCCACCGAGCGGCGCCGCTTCGATCTTCAACATCGCGCCATGCCGCTGCGCGATCTCGGCCACGATCGCCAGGCCCAGCCCGCAGCCGTCGCCCTCGCTGCTGGACCGGTAGAAGCGTTCCGTGACGCGCGCGCGTTCCGCTTCGGCGATGCCGGCGCCGTCATCGTCCACCCACACCTGCACGCCGTCGGTCTCCTGCCGAACGCCGAGGGTGATCACTCCGGGCGCGGCGCCATAGCGCAGCGCGTTGTCCAGCAGGTTGCCCAGCGCCTCGCGCAGCAGCTGTGGATCGCCCTGTATCTGCACGCTGTCGTCGGGTCCGTCGTAACCCAGGTCCACGCCTGCAGCCAACGCACGATCGGCGTAACGCTCGACCACGCCACGCGCCAGCGCGGCCAGGTCGAGCGGCTGCAGCGGCAGCGCGCTGCCATGGGGATCTTCGGAACGGCTGAGCATCAGCAGCTGGTTGACCAGATGCTGCAGCCGCGCCAACCCGGCCAGCGTGCCCGACAGCGCCAGCTGCTGCGCCTGCGGATCATGCTGGCGCAAGGAACTCTCCAGCTCCACCTGCATCGCCGCAAGCGGCGTTCGCAGCTGGTGCGCGGCGTTGCTGACGAAGCGCCGTTGCGCCGCCTGCATCGCGTCCAGTCGCTGCAATAGTGCGTTGTACGCCTGCACCGCCGGCCACAGCTCGCGTGGAGCTTCCTGCGCCGGGTCCAGCGGTGCCAATGGATCCGGCCGCGGGCTGGCCAGCTTCCGTGCGACCAGGTTGGCGTGGCGTGCGGCGGCTCCGGTGCCCGACCACGCCAGCCACGCCGCCAGTGCCAGGATCGCGGCCTGGAACGGGATGCTGGTCAGCAGCAGCTTGCGTTCCAGCCGGTGGCGCTTGCGCAGCGTCTCGGCCACGCGCAGCCGGATGTCATGGCCCGGCCCGGCGCTGACCACGACTTCGACCATGCGCACTGGCTGCCCACGCAGGCGCGCATCGTAGTAGACCGCGCCCTCATCGGCGGCAGCGCTCCCCGGGCGCGGCAGTGCTTCGGGCAGGTCGCCATACAGGCGCCCGCCTGCAGCGTCGACCACCTCGCCATGCACTTCGTCGGCGGTGTCCCAGGTGAACATGCGCGATACGGCCGGGGTGATCTCGATCGAAGCGCGGCCATCCTGCACTGTCACCAGCTCGGACAGCGACATCGCCGAGTCCAGCAGCCAGCGGTCGTAGACCTGGCCGGCGTAGTAACGGGCCAGCGCGAACGAACCCACCGCGCTGCACAGCAGCAGCACCAGCAGTGGCAGCCACAGGCGTCTCAGCAGCAGGCCACGCAGGCTGTGCACGCGCTCAGTCACCCACGGCCTCCAAGCGGTATCCAAGCCCACGCAGCATGCGGATGCCGACGCCGGCACGTGCCTGTTCCAGCTTGCGGCGCAGGCGGCTGACATGCACTTCGATCACCGACAGGCTGGCCTCGTGGTCCCAGCTGTACAGCGCGTCGAACAGGCGCTGCTTGGTGACGGTGCGGCCGGGATGCTGCATCAGGGCCTCGACCAGCGACAGCTCACGCGCGGTCAGTTCGATGCGCTGGCCGTCCACCTGCACTTCATTGCGGATGCTGTCGAAGCACAGGCGACCCAACCGCTTCTGCGCAGGTGCGTCGCTGCGGCGGCGTGACAGCGCACGCAGGCGTGCTTCCAGCTCTCCCAGTGCGAACGGCTTGGCGAGATAGTCGTCGCCTCCCCGGTCGAGGCCGAGGATACGGTCTTCTACACCGTCGCGCGCAGTGAGGATCAGCACCGGCAGGGTCACACCGTCGTTGCGCAGACGCGAGAGCAGGTCGAGGCCATCGACGTCGGGCAATGAAAGATCGAGCACCATTACGTCATATGGCGCGCTGGCCAGTGCAGCGGGTGCATGCAGTCCGCGCGAGAGGTGGTCGCACAGATGACCCGTGCCCTGCAGGGCACGGATCAGTCCATCGGCCAGGGCGGCGTCGTCTTCGATCAGCAGGATTCGCATTGCAAGCTTCGTGCAAGGTTGGGGCAAGATTGGCGCAAGTGCGTCACCTTACCGTGACGCGCATGAATTTCTCCCCTTGTCTTGCGGCTGTGTTGGCTGCCCTCCTGTGCGCACCTGCGGCATCGGCACTGTCCCTGCAGGAGGCGCAGCGCGCCATGGAAGCGCATAACCCGGACCTGCGTGCGGCGGCGCTGGAGCTGCGCGGGGTGCAGGGCGACGCGCAGGCCGCCGCGTTGCGGCCAGCGGCCGAGCTGTCGATCGGCAGCAGCAAGATCAGCCCGAAGCACGGCATCGGCCCGGGGCGCTGGCAGGACAAGCGGGTGGACAGCACGCTGGGCCTGGGCTGGACCTGGGAGCGCGGTGGCAAGCGCGCATTGCGCATCCGCCAGGCCGATGCACTGCTGGAAGTGGCCGGGCTGGAGATGCTCGATACCCGGCGCCGGCAGCAGGTAGCGCTGCATGAGGCCTACTTCGGCCTGAAGCGCGCGCAGGAGCGGGTGCAGATTGCCGAGGCCAATCGCCAGAGCTCGGCCGAACAGATGGCGGCAGCCGACAAGCAGGTTGCCACCGGGGCGATGGCGCCGGTCGACCGCGCGCGGCTGGCGGTGGACGACCTGGCGGTGGCCGACGCGGCGCGCGAGGCAGTGCTGGATCTGCGTGATGCGCGGCATGCGCTGGGCCTGCTGCTCGGCCGTGACGACAGCGGTGACCTGAGTGCCGATGATCCCTGGCCCGACCCCGCAGCCGTTGCCGCAACGCGCGCGTTCGATCCGCAGCAGCGTGCCGATCTGCGTGCGGCGCGTTCGCGCCTGGCCGCGGCCGATGCCGGTGTGGCACTGGCGCGCAGCGAGCGCCATCGCGACGTCCAGCTGGGCGTGGAAGCCGAACGCGAGCCGACCGACATCAGCGGCGTCACCTGGGGTGTGTCATTGACCATCCCGCTGGGCGGCCCGTCGCGTGCACGCGGCGCGATCCAGCGTGCCGAGGCCGACCGTGACAGTGCCGCGCTGGAACTGCAGGTGCTGCAGCGCGAAGCGCGCGCCGAACTGGACCAGTTGCAGGCCAGCGCGCAGTCCGCCGCGCAGCGTCGCAGCGACTATGAAGGGCTGCAGTCCGACGCTGCACGCAAAGCGGTGCGGGGCATCGAACTGGCCTACCGCCGCGGTGCCGCCAGCCTGACCGATCTGCTGGATGCGCGCCGTAGCTGGCGCGACTTCGAGGCTGCGCTGATCGAGGCGCGTGCCGACCATGCCATTGCGTTGGCGCGCTGGGAAGCGGCCACATCCGTTGCTGAAGGAGAGTCCTGATGAAGTCCACTGTCGCCCATCGCCTGCGGGCGCGACACGCCGTGCTGCCGGCCTTGCTGGCGCTGGCGCTGCTGGGTGGCTGCGGCCGCGAGCCGGCCTCGTACATCGAGGACGCGCCGCAGATCAGCGGCGGCCAGATCCAGTTTCCGGCCGGCAGTCGCCAGCTGGACGTGCTGCGCAGCGAGGCGGTGACCGCCGGCGCCAGCGCCAGCCTGCAGCTGCCGGGTCGGGTGGCCTGGGACGAGACCCGCTCCAGTGCACTGCGCACGCCATTGGCGGGGCAGGTGGCGCGTATCGATGCGCAGCCGGGGCAGAAAGTGAAGGCGGGCCAGGTGATCGCCTGGATCACTTCGCCCGAGTTCGGCCAGGCCCAGGCCGACGGCGTGCGCGGCCGCGCCGAACTGCAACAGGCCCGCAGGGAACTGGATCGCATCCGCGAGCTGCATGCGGCGGGTGTGGCATCGGGCCGTGAACTGGACGAGGCCGAGGCCAACTTTGCCGGCAGCCAGGCCGATCACGCGCGTGCGACCGCCTTCGCCAAGGCGTATGGCAATGGCCTGCACGTCGACCAGCGCCTGCCGCTGCGCGCCCCCATCGACGGCGTGCTGGTGGAACGGCGGATGAGCCCGGGCATGGCGGTCAGCCCCGACAGCGAACAGCCGTTGGCAGTGATTGGCGATCCGGACCGCTTGTGGTTGCTGCTGGATGTTCCCGAGAGCCAGGCAGGGCGCTTGAGGGCGGGCATGCAGGTGAGCCTGGCCGGTGCCGATGGACGGCCGCTGCAGGTGACCCTGCAGCACGTGGATGACTTCGTCGACAGCGAGCGCCGCGTGGTGCAGGCGCGCGCCGAGCTGGACAACCGGGCACGGGCATTCAAGGCCGGCCAGTACGTGCGTGCGCAGGTCGCGTTGCCGGCCGAGGGCGGTGTCTCGCTGCCCGACGCTGCGGTGCTGCTGATCGACGGCAAGCAGGTGGTGTTCGTAGAGGAAGCAAAGGGCCGCTTCGTGCGCCATGCCGTGCACGCCGAGGAACTGGGTGACGGCCGCCTGTGGGTGCGTGAAGGCCTGGCGGCGGGCAGCAGGGTGGTGGTCGAGGGTGGCCTGCTGCTGCAGCAGCTGGTGGACAGCGCGCCGGCAGCCGCCAGCACCGGCACGGGGCACGCCGCCCCATGATCGATCGCCTGATTGCCTATTGCCTGCGCCAGCCACTGATGGTGATGCTGGCGCTGCTGCTGTTCATCGGCGCTGGCATTGCTGCGTTCCGCATGTTGCCGGTGGAGGCCTTCCCGGATGTATCCGATACCCAGGTGACGGTCGTATCGCTGCACCCGGGCCGCGCCGCCGAAGAGGTCGAGCGCGAGGTGACGATGCCGCTGGAAGTGGCGCTGTCCGGCATTCCGCATTCGGTGCGGGTGTTCTCGCATACCCAGTTCGGCCTGTCGATGATCATCCTGACCTTCGACGACAAGGCCGATGACTACTTCGCGCGCCAGCAGGTGCTGGAGCGCCTGCAGGGCGTGGAGCTGCCTGAAGGGGTAACCCCGGAGCTGGAGGCGATGAGTTCGGCGGTGGGTGAGATCTACCGGTACGTGCTGAAAGGCCCGCACATGACGCCGACCCAGTTGCGCACCGTGCAGGAATGGACGATGGAGCGCAGCCTGCGCACCGTGCCGGGCGTGGCCGATGTGATCAGTTTCGGCGGCTTCGCGCGCACCTTCCAGGTCAAGCCGGACCTGGACAAGCTGCGTGACCGTGGCATCAGCCTGGGTGAGTTCGCCGAGGCGCTGGAGAAGGGCAGCTCGAATGCCGGCGGCGGCTACGTGGAACGCGGCCAGCAGCAGTTCCTGATCCGTGGCGTGGGCCTGATGCGTTCGCCGGCGGACATCGGCAACGTGGTGGTTGCGCAGCGCGGGGGCACGCCAATCCTGGTGCGCGACCTGGCCGGCATTGCCGACACCGGCCTGCCCCGGCAGGGCCTGGTCGGCCAGGACGACAATGACGATGCGGTGTTCGGCATGGTGCTGATGCGCAAGGGTGAGAATCCGTCCGACGTGCTCGACGCCCTGCATGCGCGCATCGCGGAGATCGAAGCCAACCAGCTGCCGCACGGGGTCAGCATCGAGCCGTTCTACGACCGCTCGTGGCTGGTCTCGACCACGCTGAAAACCGTCTTCCGCAACCTCCTGGAAGGCGCGGTGCTGGTGTTCCTGGTGCTGTGGCTGTTCCTGTACAACGCCCGCGCCGCACTGATCGTGGCGGCGATGATGCCGCTTGCGCTGCTGTCGACCTTCCTCGGCCTGCATCTGTGGGGCGTGCCGGCCAACCTGCTGTCGCTGGGGGCGATGGACTTCGGCATCATCATCGATGGCGCGGTGATCGTGACCGAGCACATCGTTTCGCGGCTGTCGAAGCTGCCCTCCGCAGCCGACCGGAAGGCGAGGTTCTCGACCATTCTTTCAGCTGCATCGGAAGTGGGGCGGCCGACGTTCTTCTCGATGCTGATCATCATCGCCGCGCACATCCCGATCTTCACCCTGCAGCGACAGGAAGGCCGCATGTTCGCGCCGATGGCGTACTCGGTGACCTCGGCATTGATCGGTGCGTTGATCCTCGCACTGACCGTAGTGCCGCTGTTCTGCTACTGGTGGCTGCGGCGCGACCGCATGCGCGATGGCAATCCACTGATGGACCGCCTGACCAGCTGGTACAAGCCGATCCTGGAACGCGCACTGGCCCGCCCGCGTGCGGTGGTGCTGACTGCGGTTGCGCTGCTGGTCGGCACGCTGGCGCTGGGCACCCGGTTGGGTTCGGAGTTCCTGCCCGAGCTGGACGAAGGATCGATCTGGCTGACCGCAACGCTCGACCCGAGCACCAGCCTGGCCGAGGCGCAGCAGCAGTCGCGGCGCATCCGCGAGCTGGTCGGCACCTTCCCGCAGGTATCGACGGTGGTGGCCAAGCTCGGGCGCCCGGAGGATGGCTCCGATGCCAAGGGTGCCAACCAGATCGAGGCGCTGGTGGCGTTGAAGCCGGAGGAAGAGTGGCCTAAGGGCGTGGACAAGCGGCAGCTGGTGAGCGATCTGCAGCGCACGCTGGAGCAGCGCATTCCAGGGCCGGAGTTCTCGATCTCGCAGCCGGTGCGCGACAACATCCTGGAGAGCATCTCGCAGATCAAGGGCCAGGTGGTGATCAAGGTGAGTGGCTCGGATCTGGACGTGCTGAACCAGCAGGCGCAGGCGATCCTGGCCCAGGTGCGTGCGGTGGACGGCGTGGAAAGCGCGTTCATCGATCGCGACGGTTCCCTGCCGCAGCTGCAGATCGACATCGACCGCGACCGCGCCGCGCGCTATGGCTTGAACGTGCGCGATATCGACGCGGTGATCGAGACTGGACTGGGCGGGCGCCAGGTCGGCGAGCTGTGGGAGGGTGACCGCAGGTTCCCGATCACCCTGCGCCTGGACGATGCCGATCGTGACCTGCAGCGGCTGCGCACGGTCCCGGTCGGCATCGGCGATGGCCACACGGTGACACTGTCCGACGTGGCCGATTTCCGCATGGCCAGCGGCGCGATCAACATCTCACGCGAGAACGCACAGCGGGTGAAGGCAGTGAGCATCTTCATCGCCGGGCGTGACATGGGTAGCGTGGTGGCTGACATGCGCAAGCGCGTGGAGGCCAGCGTGCAGTTGCCGGAAGGCTACCGGCTGGAGTGGTCCGGCGAGTTCGAGAACCAGCAGCGTGCGATGAAGCGGTTGGGCTGGGTGATTCCGCTGTCGGTGCTGATCATCTTCGTGCTGCTGTTCGATGCCTTCAAGGACATCAGCAGCGCGGCGCTGATCCTGGCCAACGTGCCGCTGGCGATGATCGGCGGCATCCTGGCCTTGTGGTTGACCGGCATCCCTCTGTCGGTGTCGGCGGCGATCGGGTTCATCGCGTTGTTCGGGCAGTCGGTACTGAACGGGGTGGTGATGCTCAGTCGCTTCGCCCAGCTGCGCGAGCAGGGCATGGACCTGCTGCAATCCGTGGTGCAGGGCTCGCTGCAGCGCCTGCGCACGGTGCTGATGACCGCGCTGCTGGCGATGTTCGGTTTGCTGCCGATGGCGACCTCGCATGCGATCGGTGCCGAGACCCAGAAGCCGCTGGCGGTGGTGGTGATCGGTGGCCTGCTGTCGGCGATGCTGCTGACCCTGCTGGTACTGCCCACGCTGTACTACTGGGTACACCGGCGCCGCGAGGACCGTAGCGCCTGACCCAACTGTAGAGCCGAGCCCACGCTCGGCTGCGTCTGGCCTTCGCGCGAAGAGCAGCCGAGCGTAGGCTCGGCGCTACCGAATCCCCGCGCCACGCGCAGATGCGATCCACGCCATGCGTGGATGCCGTCCGCGCGACCTACACCATCCCACCGTTGGCGCGCAGTACCTGGCCATTGATCCATCCGCCATCGGCACCGGCCAGGAAGGCCACCGCACCGGCGATGTCCTCTGGCGTACCCAGCCGCTCCAGGGGGGGCATCTTCGCCAGCCGCTCGATCAGCTCCGGCGATTTTCCATCCAGGAACAGCTCGGTAGCGGTCGGGCCCGGCGCCACGGCGTTCACTGTGATGTTGCGCCCGCGCAGTTCCTTGCTGAGGATCGCGCCCATCGTCTCCACCGCCGACTTGCTGGCCGCATACACGCTGTAATTCTCCAGCCGGGTCCCGACCACGCTGGTGGACAGCGTGACGATGCGCCCGCCGTCGCGCACCCGTCGTGCACTTTCGCGCAGCACATTGAAGGCGCCCTTGAGGTTGATGCCGATCACCCGCTCGAACAGGGCATCGTCGGTGTCGGCCAATGGTGCCAACTGCAGTACGCCCGCGCTGTTGACCACCACGTCGATGCCGCCGAAGCGGACTTCGATGGCATCGAACAGCCGCCGCACCGCCTGCGGATCGGCGACATCGGCCTGAAGCGCGATGGCCTGCGCGCCGGCTGCGCCGAGTTCGGCCGCCAAGGCTTCGGCGTCGTCGCGGCGGCCCGCATAGTTGATCGCGACCGCGTGGCCGTCGGCGGCGAGCCGGCGGGAGATGGCGGCGCCGATGCCACGGGAGCCGCCGGTGACCAGGGCGACAGAGCGGGCGGGGGAGAGGGTCATGGTGGCTTCCACTGGGGCACGCCGGAGCGGCGCAGGGCCATCTTCGCGCCATCGCACGTTCGGATAATCCTGCATAATCCGCCAACATCATCCGGATAGCCGAACAATGGACCGCTTCACGGCCATGCGCGCCTTCGTCCGTATCGTCGAGCGCCGCAGCTTCACCCGGGCCTCCGAGGACCTCGGGCTGCCGCGCGCCACGGTGACCGACGCGATCAAGGCGCTGGAACTGCGGCTGGGCGTGCGCCTGCTGCACCGGACCACGCGGCAGGTGGTGCCGACGCTGGAAGGCGAAGCCTTCTACGGGCGGTGCCTGCGCCTGATCGCCGACATGGACAATGCCGAGGCCGCGTTCCGTGACGCGCCGCCGCGCGGCCCGTTGCGCATTGAAGTGCACGGCACGCTGGGCCGGCACCTGCTGTTTCCGCAGCTGCCGGACTTCCTGCAGCGCTACCCGGAGATCGAACTGGACGTCAGCGAAGGCGACCGCTATGTCGACCTGCTGCGCGAAGGCGTGGATGCAGCGTTGCGGGTGGGGACGCTGGCCGACAGCGATCTGGCGGCGCGCCGGTTGACGATGCTGCGCGAGGTGACGGTGGCCTCGCCAAGCTATGTGCAGGCCAGGGGCGCCCCGGGCAGCATCGATGCCCTGCAGGACGGCCACCAGATGGTCGGCTACCGCTCCAGCGCCAGCGGCCAGCTGATTCCGCTGGAGTTCCAGCAGGATGGGCAGGTGCGGTACCTGCCGCTGCCGGCGCGGGTGCGTGTGTCCGGCGCGGATGCGTTCCTCGGGGCCGCGCTGGCAGGCCTGGGCATCATCCAGGCACCTCGCTACCGGATGGACCCGTATATCGCGCGCGGGCAGCTGGTCGAGCTGTTGCCTGAGACGCCGCCGACGCCAAGCCCATTGAGCCTGGTCTACCCGCGCAACCGCACGCCGTCGCCACGGTTGCGGGTGTTCATTGACTGGGTGGCCGGGGTGTTCGACTCGTCCGAGGGTGCCGGCCAGCGGCCGGCACTATCGACGCAGCACGCGAAGCTGTCCGACTGCAGGGGGTAGTGCCGGCCGCTGGCCGGCATCACAGCGCTGCCAACGACCCCTGCATGCGATGGAAACTGCCATCGGTGGCGGTGAACCAGGCCAGCGAACGCCCGCCGACGAAGTCATCGACATGCACCACCGATGCGCCATCGGCTTCCAGCCACGAAATGGCATAGACCCCTTCGCTGATCTGCTGCCACTCGCAGGCGGCTTCGCCCTGCACACCGGCATAGGCGCCGGAGACGATGGCGTACTGCACGTGGCGGCCATCGGCGCTGTAGATGTTGTCAGCGGCCAGGCGGTCATAGCGGACGCGGAAGCGGCGGCCGGCGAACAGCGGCAAGGCGGGGGCAGTGTTCATCGGATCGCCACCGGGTTGATGTTGACCTGGGTCGAGCCGACATACAGCGGTTGGCCGAGCACGAACAGGAATTCCCAGGCCTTGTCTCGGACCAGGGCACGGCTGTCGATCAGCTCCAGGTTGTAGATGCCGCGCTTGGCCAGCATGTACTGGTTGACCGGAAATTCCTCGGCACCGTTCGGGTTCGGGTAGACCTCCGAGGCCCAGGTGTCGCCACCGAAGGCGACGATGCCCTGGTCGGCCAGCCACTTCGCCGCCTCCATGCCGATACCCGGTTCCACTTCCAGGAATTGCGTGTTGTCCTTGCCGATCAGTTCCAGCCAGCCGGTGTTGAACAGCACCAAGTCGCCCTTGCGCAGGCTCAGGCCCTGCTTCTTCAGCACGGCCTGGATGTCGGCCACGGTGAACTCGGTGCCGCCGGGCACGATCGCCTTGCCGTAGTGCGCGGTCATGTCCAGCACCACACCGCGGGTGACCATCGGCGGCACCTTCTCGACGCCGAGCTTGCGCACGCCGTCGACGGTGACGAAGTCGGCGGCCTTGTTGCCGTTGTAGTAGACGTTGTCGATGCCGATATGGCCGATGCCATTGAGCTGGGTGCCGACGCCGGTCCACGCGTTCACCAGTTCATCGTTGAAGGTGAACCTGTTGGGGCCCAGCGACCTGCCGGCCTGCTGGCCGACCTGCACGTTGTACAGGCGGAAGCTGCGGTGGCGGAACGCGGGCAGGTTCTTGTCCACCGGCACCGCCAGCGGATAGGTCTTGCCGGTCCTGACCAGCGAGACCGCGCGCTTGACCACATCCGCGGTCAGCAGGTTGGCCGCGCCGATCTCATCGTTCGCGCCATAGGCAGAGGGATACCAGTCCTCGGCGGTAGCCTGGAGAGACAGCGGTAGGGTAGCCAGTGCAAGCGCGGCCAGGGTCTTCATCTTCATGGCAAAGCTCCGGTAACGGTCAGGCCGCCGCGGCGGCGCCGGCATGGGCCGGGAAGTGCGGCAGCACGTACTCGGCGATTTCGTGGAAGGTCTCGGCCAACGGCCGTTCGTTGCGGCGGAACTGTAGGCTGATGTGGTCAACGCCGGCGGCCTGCAGGGCATTCAGTTCGCACAGCAGGGCGTTGCGGCCGCCGCGCAGGCCGAAGCGCCAGCGCTGCAGGGGGGCATTGGCATCGGCCACCAGGTCCAGGTGGATGAAGCTGGCATAGGGCTTGTTGCCGGCCACGGCGCGCCAGGCCGCCACGCGTTGCGCATGGTCTTGTGGCGTGCCCGGGTAGGCCAGGCAGCCGTCCATGTGCTGGCCGATCCACGCCGGTTGCTGCTGGGCCAGGCCGGCCACGAACAGCGGCAGGGCCGGGCCATCCGCGGGCAGCACGTCCAAGCCCTGCGGCAGGTGGGCGGCGGCGCCTTCGCGCAGCAGTGCGATCTGCTCGCGGAAGCGGCTGCCACGGCTGTCGAAGTCGCGGCCGAACAGTGGGTACTCCACCGGGCGATCGCCACTGGCCACGCCCAGCAGCAGGCGGTCGCCGCTGAGCCGCTGCACGCTGCGCGCCGACTTCAGGGTCAGCAACGGCTCGCGGATCGGCAGCACCACCGCACCGGTACCCAGCAGGATGTGCTCGGTGATGCCGGCGAGATAGCCGAGGTAACTGAACACCTCGAACACCTGCGCCGCATCGCCGAAGGCCGGGTCGTACACCGGCACGTCGCGTACCCACAGCGCGCGGAAGCCGAGGCGGTCGGCCAGCCGTGCCAGCTCCGCATGGCGCTGCAGGTCCGGTTCGCCGGGCAGGCGTCGCGCCTGTTCGCCCAGCGGCGTCCAGTCATTGTCCAGCGGTGCTTCGATGCCGATGCTGAAACCCCCGGCCTGCAGCCGCGCCAACGCACTGCACATGGCGAGGCGCCTCAGTCCCAGGCCGGGGCCAGGCCCGGCGGATCGACTTCGCGGCCGTTGCGGTCAAGCGCGGCGATCGCGGCCATGTCATCGGCATCCAGGTGCAGGTCCTGGGCGAGCAGGTTGCTGGCCAGGTTCTCGCGCTTGGTCGAGGACGGGATGACCGAGTAACCCAGTTGCAGTGCCCACGCCAGCGCGACCTGGGCCACGGTAGCCTGGTGCTTGCCGGCGATGGTGGCCAGCACCGGATCCTTCAGCACCTTGCCGTAGGCCAGGGTCATGTAGGAGGTGACAGTGATGCCTTGTTCCTGCAGGAAGGCGGTCAGCGCCGGGTTCTGCAGGTAGGGGCTCAGTTCGATCTGGTTGGTGGCGATCTCGCCGGCGCCGACCACCTCGATGGCCTGCCGGGTCAGTTCGATGTTGAAGTTGGACACGCCGATCTGGCGGGTCAGGCCCAGCGTCTTGGCTTCGGCCAGTGCGGTCATGTACTCGCGCACTTCAACGCCATTGCCCGGCGCCGGCCAGTGGATCAGCAGCAGGTCGACGTACTCGGTGCGCAGCTTGGCCAGGCTGTCGCGCAGGCTCGGGATCAACTTGTCGGCGGCGTAGTTGTCGACCCAGATCTTGGTGGTCAGGAACAGCTCGTCGCGCGGGACGCCGGATTCGGCGATGGCCTGGCCGACCTCGGCTTCGTTGCCGTAGATCTGCGCCGTGTCAACCGCACGGTAGCCGACGTCGAGGGCGTTGCGCACCGAGTCGATGACGGTCTGGCCGGTCAGGCGGAAGGTGCCGACGCCAAAGGAAGGAACGCTCATGATGGACTCCAGGGACTTCGTAGAGAGCCGGCGGGCTCGGGACAGGGCGAAGTGTGGGCGCTTTACATTTGTTGATTAAGCCGTGTATACGGGAAATGCTTTTGCAGCGAGGTAAATAATGAAAACCACCCTGGATGAGCTGAAGGCCTTCGTGGCGGTGGTCGATGGTGGTTCGATCACGGCGGCGGCCGAGGCGCTGGAGCTGACCATCTCGGCCACCAGCCGCACCTTGGCGCGGTTGGAGGACAAGCTGCAGACCACGCTGCTGCGGCGGACCACGCGGCGGCTGGAGCTGACCGAGGAAGGCGCGGCGTTCCTGGAGTACGCGCGCACGATCCTGGCCACGGTCGACGAGGCCGAGGAACAGATGGCCGCGCGGCGGCTGCAGCCGGTCGGGCGCCTGCGCGTGGACGCCGCCACGCCGTTCATGCTGCACGTGATCGTGCCGCTGCTGGAGGGCTTCCGCGAGCGCTACCCGCAGGTGGAGCTGGAGCTGAATTCCAACGAGGGCATCACCGACCTGATCGAGAAGCGTACCGACGTGGCGTTCCGCATCGGCGTGCTGCGCGATTCGAGCCTGCATGCGCGGCCGATCGGCCACAGCCGCATCCGCGTGGTGGCCAGCCCCGAGTACCTGCGACGGCACGGCACGCCCACGCGGGTGGAGCAGCTGCGCGAGCACGACCTGCTGGGCTTCACCCAGCCCAGTTCGTTGAACGAATGGCCGCTGCAGGATGCCGATGGCGGTCCTTTCGTGATTGAGCCGGCGATTGCTTCGTCCAGTGGCGAGACACTGCGCCAGATGGCGGTGGCCGGGCTGGGCATCGCCTGCCTGTCCGACTTCCTGACCCGCCAGGATCGGCGTGACGGCCGCCTGGTGCAGTTGTTCGCCAGGCAGACGCAGGAGGTGCGGCAGCCGATCAACGCGGTGTACTACCGCAACACCGCGCTGGCCGCGCGCATCACCTGTTTCGTCGACCACGTGACGCAGACGCTCGGCCAGCGTCCGTTTGACGAATAAGGCGGGGTAGAGCCGGCCGCTGGCCGGCTTCCGGGACCTCGCAACTGCCGGCCAGCGGCCGGCACTACCAGCTGCGTATCACCTGTTGCGTGGCCCATGCATGGAGGGGTAGAGCCGGCCGCTGGCCGGCTGCCGGTTCCCCGCAGCTGCCGGCCAGCGGCCGGCACTACCAACTGCGCATCATCTGTTGCGTGGCCCATGTACGGATGGGTAGAGCCGGCCGCTGGCCGGCTTCCGGGACCTCGCAACTGCCGGCCAGCGGCCGGCACTACCAAGCTGCGTATCACCTGTTGCGTGGCCCATGCATGGAGGGGTAGCGCCGGCCGCTGGCCGGCGTTATCGCTTGTGCAGCGCACGCCGATTCGCGATGTGCGCGCATGCCAGCAGCACGCCACCGCTGGCCGTCGCCACGCCGTGCCAGAGCAGCGATTCCTTCAACGGCAGGTACAGCGAGGACGACAGCAGCAGGATGGCGCCGACGCACGCCAACCGCAGGGGGCGCCAGTACCGATGCCGATGCGCCCCGGCCGAGGTACTCACCAAGGCAAGCGACGAGGCCAGCAACGCGAACAGCCACTCCCAGCGCGACATCATCAGCAGCAATGTCATTGCGCCATGGCCGGGATGCTGGAACGAGCGCAGCGCCATCATCGCGGCCGGCACGAAGGCCAGCAGCAGGGGCAGGGCGATGCAGTGGGCGGCGCAGGCCAGCGACAACCAGGCCCCGGCAAGATCGAACCGGGGGTGCCAGCGTGCCGAACGTGGCGGCTGGGCCAGGGCCCTTGCGGGCGTCGTGGGGATGTGGTCCATAATGTTACATAGTAACAATAGGAATCTCCCCCATGAAGCGTTCTGCTGCTCTTTTCCTGCTGCTGGCGGCCAGCACCGCGCAGGCCCATGACGTCCGCCAGTTGGGTGCGCATGTGCACGGCCAGGCCACCGTCGATGTTGCGCTTGACCAGCAGACGCTGGAATTCGTCCTGCAGGCCCCCGGCATCGGCATCCTCGATTTCGAGCGGCCGCCGGCCAACGCAGCCGAGCAGGCCGCGCTGGCGCGTGCGACTGCGCTGCTGCAGAGCGGCAGCTGGGTCACCCTGCCAACCGCGGCGGGCTGCCGTCTTTCCGGCAACGATGCCAAGGCCGAGGGCTTCGATGCGCCGGCTGCCGCGCCGCCGTCAGGCAAGCACCGGCACGCGGGGTTCAGCGCAACGCTGCAGTACCACTGCGCCAGGCCGGCCGAGCTGCGGGCCATGGTCGTGCGCCTGCCCGCACTGTTCCCGGGCCTGCACGAAGTGATCGTCAACAGCGCCACCGCACGTGGCCAGAACCGCAGCGTGCTGACCACGGACAACCTGCGCGTGGTGCTGGCACCGTGAGCAGGCCACCGGTGATCGCGCTGGATGGCGTGCAGTTCGGCTATGGCCGGCGCCTGGTGCTGGACGTGCCGCGGCTGTGGATCGAGCAGGGCAGCAGTGTGCTGCTGCGCGGAATCAGCGGTGGCGGAAAGAGCACGCTGCTGGGCCTGTTGGCGGGCGTGTTGCTGCCCGGCAAGGGCAGCGTCGAGGTCGCCGGCCACGCGCTGCAGGCGATGCGCGGCGCCGCGCGCGACCGCTTCCGCGCCGATCACCTGGGTGTGATCTTCCAGCAGTTCAACCTGCTGCCGTTTCTCAGCGTGCGCGACAACATCGCGCTGGGCCTGCGCTTCTCCCGCGTGCGCAGCGCGCGCATCAGCGGCCCGCTGGATGCCGAGATCGCCCGCCTGCTGCAGGCCCTGCAGCTTGACCCGGCGCTGATGCCGCGGCGCGCGGGTACGCTCAGTGTCGGTCAGCAGCAACGCGTGGCGGCGGCGCGCGCCCTGATCGGCCGCCCGGCGTTGCTGCTGGCCGATGAGCCGACCTCGGCGCTCGACCGCGACGCCGCCACTGCGTTCCTGCAGCTGATGTCGGCGCAGTGCCAGGCGTCCGGCACCACCGTGCTGGTGGTCAGCCATGACGACAGCCTGCAGCCGTTGTTCGACTGCACGATTGCCCTGTCTCAGATCAATCAGGCAGGTGCCGGACATGCTTGAGCTTGCCTGGGCCAGCCTGCGCAGCCGTGCGTTGAGCGTGGGTCTGACCGTGCTGGTCATCACCCTCAGCGTGGTGCTGCTGCTGGGTGTCGAGCGCGTGCGCACGCAGGCACACGAAGGCTTCGCCAGCACCGTGTCCGGTACCGACCTGATCGTCGGTGCGCGTTCGGGGCCGGTGAACCTGCTGCTGTACTCGGTGTTCCATATCGGTGACCCGACCAACAACGTGTCCTGGCAGTCCTACCAGGCGCTGTCCGCGTTGCCGCAGGTGACGTGGGCGGTGCCGCTTTCGCTGGGCGATTCCTGGCGCGGCTACCGCGTGGTCGGTACCAGCGATGGCTATTTCGAGCATTACCGCTATGGCGCCGGGCATGCGCTTGCGTTCGCGAATGGACGGCCGTTCGATGACCTGTATGACGTGGTGATCGGTGCCGAGGTGGCGCAGGCACAGAAGGTCGTCCTCGGCGATGAGATCGTGCTGGCGCACGGTACCGGCGCGGTCACGCTGGCCACGCATGCCGACAAGCCGTTCCGTGTTGCCGGCATCCTGCAGCGCACCGGCACGCCGGTGGATTCGTCGCTGCTGGTCTCGCTGGCGGCCATCGAGGCGATCCATGTCGACTGGCGCTCGGGCGTGCAGCTGCGCAGCCAGAGTGTGAGCGCCGAGCAGGCGCGTCATCTGGACCTGACCCCGACCAGCATCACCGCCTTCATGCTGGGCTTGAATTCGCGCATTGCCACGTTCTCGGTACAGCGCAGGATCAACGAGTATCCGGACGAGGCGATGCTGGCGATCCTGCCCGGCGTCACGCTGCAGCAGCTATGGCAGTCGCTGGGCACCGCCGAGCGGGCGCTGCGGCTGATCAGCGCGATGGTAGTGGCACTGGGCATGGTCTCGCTGGTGGCGCTGCTGGTCTCGACCCTGCAGGAGCGGCGGCGCGAGATGGCGATCCTGCGTGCCGCCGGGGCATGGCCGGGTTACATCGCCAGCCTGCTGGTAGTGGAAGCGGTGGCGACCAGTGCGGTGGCGTGCGTGCTGGCCCTGTCGCTGCTGGTGGTCGCCAGCATTGCCGGGCGCGGCTGGGTACTGGCCACCTTCGGACTGTCGATCACCCATGCCTGGCCGGATGGCCGGGAATTGGCATGGGTTGCGGGTGTGCTGCTGATCAGCGCGGTAGCGGGGCTGGTGCCGGCGTTGCTTGCTTACCGGCGCACCTTGGCCGATGGCCTTTCAGCGGGAGGCTGAGCATGCGATGGATGCGGGTAGTGCCGATGGTGCTGGCGCTGGCCGCCTGTGAGCGGCCGGTGGATCCCGGCGTACAGGCCTTGCCACCCTCGCCGGTTGTCGACCGCGATGGCCCAGCGGGCGCGGCGGAGCAGGAGCTGGACTGGTTGCAGATGATGCCGAAGGATGAGCTGGCCGCACTGGAGCGGGGGGAGGGCCCGGAGGTCGAGCACAACGGCAACCGGCGCATGCCGCAGTTCGGCACCTTCCGCACGGTGGACACGGTCCTGCAGCGGCCGGTGCGCCTGCCAGGCTACGTGGTACCGCTGGCCAATGCGCAGGACGGGCGGCTGACCGAATTCCTGTTCGTGCCGTACTACGGCGCCTGCATCCACGTGCCACCACCGCCGCCGAACCAGATCGTGCACGTGGTGCTGCCACGCCCGATCGAGATGCCGGACATGTACTCGCCGTTCTTCCTGGCCGGCACCCTGCGTGCGGAACGGCTGGATGATGATCTGGCCGGCTCGGCCTACACCATGCGCGATGCGGAGCTGAGGCCGTATGAACCGTAGCTTCCTTTTGCTCACGCTGGGATGCCTGTGGCTGGCGGGCTGTACGTCGCCGGGCGGCGATGCCGTGGCGGTCGTGCCGCAGGACAAGCCGGCGCCCTCCGCCACGGCCGAAGCCCCCATTGACCGCTGGGACGCGTTGCGGCCCGACGAAGTGACCTATCAACGCCCACCCCCGCAGATCGGCCTGTCACGCAATGGCATGGACGGGGTGGGCGGGCTGATCGACGACACCGGCTCCGGCACGCCACCGGGACAGCAGATCGATCATTCCAGCCCGGACCGCGCAAGACAGTTCGGTTCTTCGCAGGTGGTCGATGCTGCCGATGGCCGCGCGGTGGACCTGGATGGCTACGTGGTACCGCTCGGCACCAACGATGCCGGCTTGGTGGATGAACTGCTGTTCGTACCGTTCTACGGTGCCTGCATCCACGTGCCGCCACCGCCGCCGAACCAGATCATCCACGTGACCCTGGCGACGCCGATCACGCTGGGCGATCTGTGGGATCCCTACCGGCTTGTCGGCCGCCTGCAGGTGAAGCGCTTCGACGCGGACATCGCCAGCGCCTCCTACGATGCTGCCGCGGCCACGCTGACGGCGATCCACAATTGATGCGCCGGCGCTGGATCATTGCTGGGATGCTGCTGGGCGCACTCGTGCTGCTGGTGTGGTGGCAGCGCGCCCCCACCGCGCCGCCGTCGGTCGCATTTCCGGCGCCTTCTTCCGATGCCCGCCAGCGCATCGAACAGCGCCTGGCTGATGACCACGCGTTCCGCAACGACGTGCTGTTCCTGCTCGCGGCCACAGTGCGCGACCGCTGCCAGCCGGCGCAGGCCGGGCTGCTGGCACGCATGGCCAATCGTGCGTCGCTGCCGGTGCTGGCGGCGGTCAGTGCGGTGACCCAGCAGGATCCATCGCTGGACCGGCCGATTTACCAGTACATCCAGCATCGTGCCGATGCGACGCCGTGCGGCCAGCCGCTGCAGATGCCGCTGGCCGGTGGGCGCAGCATGGCGGTGGACATCGAACAGTACGCGCGCACGTTCCCGGACAGCTATTTCGACCCGCAGCGCAGCAGCGAACCCCGGGATTTCGGCGCACGGTCGCTGCAGCAGCGCGCCGGCAATGCCTGCAACAGCGTGGTGTATTCGGTGCTGCCGCTGGGCGGCACCGACTGGCGGTGCAGCAGCCTGCGCGCGAATGCCCGTGCGCGGGTGCGCGGCCTGTGCGAGGACGAGCTACGCCGCCAGCATGGGAGCACGGGTGGGGAGCTGGACACGGCCGTCGGGCAGGGCATGCAGGCATCGGTGGTATCGGCGATTGCCGCGTTACCGGAAGACTGCCGGTGATGATCTGTGACACCGGCCATGGGCCGGCATGAAGGGCGCGGCAACATGAACATTGGCCGGCCCCCAATCTGAACCAGTGGCGTTGTTGTCATAACTATACAGGACATCCGGTATAGGTATGGCTGTAATCCACCCCATCAGGTTCTCCCATGGCTTTGTCCCAGCCCTTGGCCGGTGCCCCGGCCCTGTCGCCTGCCCGTCGCTGGGCACTGTTGTTCACCGTCGCCGCTGGCCTGTTGCTGGTTACGCTCGACAACTCCGTGCTCTACACCGCACTGCCCACCCTGACCGAGGAACTCTCGGCCAGTGCCGGCCAGGCGCTGTGGATCATCAATGCCTATCCACTGGTGATGGCCGGCCTGCTGCTGGGCGCGGGCACGCTGGGCGACCGCATCGGTCACCGTCGCATGTTCCTGATCGGCCTGGTGGTGTTCGGCGTCGCCTCGCTGGCAGCGGCGTTCGCCGACTCTGCAGCGCAGCTGATTGCCGCACGTGCGTTGCTGGCGGTCGGCGCGGCCGCGATGATGCCAGCCACGCTGGCGCTTATCGGCCTGAGCTTCCACGAAGCGCGCGAACGCAACATCGCCATCGCCATCTGGGGGGCGGTGGCCATCGTCTGTGCGGCGCTCGGTCCGATCATCGGCGGCTGGCTGCTGCAGCACTTCTGGTGGGGCTCGGTATTCCTGATCAACGTGCCGGTGGTGGTGATGGCGCTGGTGGCCACGCTGCTGCTGGCGCCGGAAGGCCAGCGCGATACCTCGCGGCCGTGGGACCTGGTTTCGTCGCTGCTGGCATTGGCTGCGCTGTCCGGCCTGGTGCTGGCGATCAAGTCGCTGATCGCTACGCCGCCGTCGTATGCGCTGGGCGCAGGCGCGCTGATGTTGGCCGTCATCAGCGGCGCAGCGTTCGCACGCCGCCAGCATCAGCTGCCGTACCCGCTGCTGGACCTCGCGATCTTCCGCAACCCGGCGTTCCTGGCCGGCACGCTGTCGGCAGTGTTCACCCTGTTTGCGATGGCCGGCCTGCAGCTGGTCACCACCCAGCGCTTCCAGCTGGTGGCGGGCTTTACGCCGCTGCAGGCGGGCCTGCTGGTGTCAGTGGCGGCGCTGGGCAGCCTGCCCAGTGCGCTGCTGGGCGGCAGCATCCTGCACCGGGTGGGCCTGCGCCCGCTGATCTGCGGCGGCCTGGCCGCAGGAGCGCTGGGTGTCGGCGTGGTGGCGTTCGGCTTCCGGCACGGCCTGGGCTGGGTGGTCGCGGGCATGGCGATCACCGGCTTCGGCATGGGCTCGGCCATCTCTGTGGCGTCCACCGCCATCCTCAACAACGTGCCGGCGCACCGTGCGGGCATGGCGTCATCGGTGGAAGAGGTGTCCTACGAGTTCGGTGGCCTGCTGGCGGTGGCGATGCTGGGCAGCCTGAGTGCCGCGATGTACAGCGCGTTCCTGCCGGTCTCGGCCGATATGCCCGCGCTTGCCCGCGAAGGTTTCACCCAGGCGCTGCATGCCGCGCGCGAGAGCGGGCAGGGTGATTGGTTCGCACTGGCTGCGGCGGCATATGACCGTGGCTACCAGATCGTGCTGCTGGTGATCACGGCGGTACTGGCGCTGGGCGCGACGATCATCGCGCGCCTGCTGCGTGGGCGCGTCGGCAGCCGCGAGGGCGCGGCCGATCGCGTAAAATGACGCGATGAGAACCAGCAAGCGCGACCGCATCCTCGACGCCGCCGTCAACGTGATCAATCGTGATGGCGTGCGCGCGGTGACCTTCGAGTCGGTGGCGGCCGAGGCCAAGCTGACCCGCGGCGGCCTGCTGTACCACTTCCCGTCGCGCGAGGCGCTGCTGCGCGGGATCGACGAGCACCTGGTGCAGGCCTGGGAGGCGTCGATGGAAGCGTTGCTGGGCAAGACCGCCGACCAGGCCACTGCGCTGGAGCGTTACCAGACCTTCGTGCGCGTGTCGGCCCAGAGCGCCACCCGTGCCGAACTGATGTTCATGCTCGAATCGGCCGACCCGGAGGCCGGCGAGCGTCCGTGGGGCCCGGCGGTTCAGCGCTGGGCACCGTCCGCGCCGGAGCCCGGGAATGTGGATCCGACGACGCTCGACAATTTCGTGGCGCGGCTGGCCGCCGATGGCCTGTGGATCTACGAGGCAATGTACGAAGGGCAGCTCGATGAAGGCGTGCGCGCCCGCGTTGCCGAGCGCATCGCCGGGCTGCTGGCGAAGTCGGATGGTACGTCCAGTTGAGCGGCCAGCCGGCGCGCCGACATCGCCCGTGGTAGAGCCGACCGCTGGTCGGCTGCCCTCCGGTCAGACAACGAAAATCCCGCGCGTCGCGCGATAGTCGACCAGCGGTCGACTCTACCCCTCATCCATTTACCCAGCCCGTGCTGCGCTCGCGGCCAACCACGCCCTGGGCGACGCCCCCAGCCGCTTGCGGAACGCCTTCGACAACGACGCGGTATCGGCAAACCCCACCTCGACCGCCACCTGCTTGACCGCCACGCCGCCCCGCAGTTGCGCGCAGGCCAGGCTCAGCCGCCAGTCCAGCAGATAAGCGGCCGGCGTCGCCTGCATCACCTCCTTGAACACGGCCGCGAACGCGCTGCGCGACATGCCGGCAGTCGCGGCCATGCGCGGCAGCGTCCATTCATCCTGCGGTGCCTGGTGCATCGCCACCAGCGCGCGGGCCAGACGCGCATCGGACAACCCACGCATCAGCCCATGACTGACGCCGGCCGCATCCGGGTGGTCCACCACCCAGCGCAGTATCTGGATCAGCGCCACCTCGAACAGACGGTTGGTCAGCAGCCGGGAACCGCAGCGCTGGCGATCGGCCTCGGCGAACAGCAGGTGCAGGGTGTCCTCCAGTTCGCCGATCGCCGCCAGCGGTACCACCATCACCGGCGGCAGCGACTGCACGATCGGATTGCGTGCACCACCATCGAAATCCAGCGTGGCGCAGGTGAAATCCGGGCCATCCAGCGGCGCATTGAAGAACACATGGTGCAGCGGCTGCGGGTACAGCAGCAGGCTGGGTGTGTCGATCTTCAACCGGGGCAGCGCGATATCGCTGTCGGGATGACGGACCTCCATTTCACCCTGGCGCAGGATATGCAGGAACGCACGACCGGGCTGCGGCTCGAAGACATGCTGCCCGCACAGCGGGCCACTGTGGAACAGCGCCGCCTGCACCCGGAAGCGTTCCAGCAGGGAGGAGAGGCGATCGGGCGTGGCGACGTCAGTGGGCGCAGTCATGGACGAATGGACAACAGGAGTGGCGAATAGCGCAGGATGCGTCCAGCGAGTCTACCTAGGATGAGCGGGTCGTCCAATTCCGGGCGCGTTCCCAAGGAGATCCACCATGTCCCGTGTCCCCCTGATCGATGCCGCCACCACCACCGCCGACCGCCAGGCCCTGCTGGGCCAGGTCCACGCCGCCTTCGGTGCCACCCCGGCCATGTTCCGCGCCGTGGCCAACTCGCCGGCCGCCCTGCACAGCATGTGGGGTTCGTTCGGCGCGCTGGGCGGCGGCCGCCTGTCGCCGCTGCTGGGCGAGCAGATCGCCGTGGCCGTCGCCAACCGCAATGCCTGCGCGTACTGCCTGGCCGCGCACACCGCACTGGGCCGCAAGGCCGGCGTCAGCAGTGAGCAGATGGCCGCCGCGCAGACCGGACAGTCCAGCGACCCGGCGACCGCCGCTGCACTGGGATTCGCGCTGAAGGTGGTCGAGCAGCGTGCGCAGATTGCCGACGGCGATGTTCAGGCGCTGCGTGCGGCCGGCTTCGACGATGAGCAGATCGTCGAGATCCTCGCGCATGTGGCGCTCAACCTGTTCACCAACTACGTCAACGTCGCGTTCGACGTGCCGGTGGACTTCCCGAAGGTCGCGCTGCGCTGAGGTCTACCGGGCCGGGGGCGCTGTGCTCCCGGCCATCTTCAGCAGGCGTGACCGTCGTCCGCCTGCAGCCGGTCAGCATGGGTATACACATTGAACCCGCTCTCCCGCGCGAACCCGACCAGGCACAGGCCGGCGCTGCGGGCCAGGTCGATCGCCAGCGCGGTCGGTGCCGACACCGCGGCCAGCACGCTGGCACCGGCGCGCACCGCCTTGCTGACCATTTCGTAGCTGGCCCGGCTGGAAATCACCAGCAGGCCGCCTTCAATGGCGTGTTCGTTGTGATGCAGGGCGCCGATCAGCTTGTCCAGCGCATTGTGGCGACCCACATCCTCGCGTACCCAACCGATGCGCCCACTGGCGTCGGCCCAGGCGGCGGCATGGGTGGAGCCGCTTGCCGCATTCATCGGCTGGTGCTGCGTCAGCGCGGCCAGCGCGCGCTGCAGAGCGGCGGGCGAGTAGCTGCGTCGCTCGCGGATCTGCGGCAGTGGACGCAGCACTTCTTCCAGCTGGCGGGTGCCGCACAGGCCACAGCCACCACGGCCGGGCAACAGGCGGCCATTGGCCGGGTCCAACTCGGCACCGGGTGCCTCCTCGGCCACGGTCATCTGCAGTTCGATGCCTTCCAGTTGCGGGCGGATGTCGATCGACAGCAGCTGCGAGGGCGCAGCAATCAGTCCCTCACTGAGCGAGAACCCGAGCGCAAAGTCCTCCAGGTCGCAGGGCGTGGCCATCATCACCGCGAAGGCGGCGTCGTTGTAACGCAGTGCGACCGGCACTTCCTCAGCGACCACGTCGACCAGCGGCTGTCGCCCCTCGCTGCGCCAGCGCTGCAACGGACGCTGGGCCGTGCCGGCAGGCGGGGTGTGCGGTGGGGTCGAATCAGGCATGCAGCGCGTCCGGGCTAGGGAGATACGCAGGTGGTGGACCACCCACGGCATCGAGAATAGCGCAGTGGCCATGCGCTGACGCAGGTGTAACCGTTGTCATGGCAGGCTGCGCTAAAACAGCCTGTACCCTCTGGCGAAGCCGCGCAGGCCGTGCTTGACTGTGCGGCTGGCCGTGCGATTGAAGCGCCGCCGGACTGCGATGTGCCCATTGTTGCCGCGTTCCTTCCGTAAGGTTCCCGAACATGTCCGAGCAGAAACCGCCGCGTTACAAGCCCTACAACCAGCCTGCCGGAGGCTGGGGTGCTGCCGGTGCCACCGCCAGGGTGCTGCTGCAGCAGAGTGTGATCGGCAAGGGGTCGAAGGCGCTGCTGGCGATGAACCAGCCCGGTGGCTTCAAGTGCCCCAGCTGTGCGTTCCCCGATGCCGACGAACGCAGGAAGCTGGAGTTCTGCGAGAACGGCGCGAAGGCACTGGCCTGGGAAGCTACGGAGTTCCGGACCGGCCGCGAGTTGTTCGCCCGGCACACCGTGACCGAACTGATGGCGCAGACCGACTACTGGCTGGAGATGCAGGGCCGGCTGACCGAGCCGATGCGCTACGACGCAGCCACCGACCACTATGTGCCGTGCAGCTGGGACGATGCCTTCGCACTGATCGGCCACCACCTGCAGGCGCTGGACAGCCCGCACCAGGCCGAGTTCTACACCTCCGGGCGCACGCCCAACGAAGCCGCGTTCCTGTATTCGATCTTCGTGCGCGAGTTCGGCACCAATAATTTCCCGGACTGCTCGAACATGTGCCACGAGCCGACCAGCCGTGGCCTGCCGCCGGCCATCGGGGTGGGCAAGGGCACCATCGTGCTGCAGGATTTCGAGCACGCCGAGGCGATCTTCGTGATCGGCCAGAACACCGGCACCAATTCACCGCGGATGATGAGCAACCTGGCCGAAGCACGCAAACGCGGCATCCCGATCGTGGCGGTCAATCCCATGCCCGAGCGCGCGCTGATCCGCTTTGCCGAGCCGCAGGACGTGGTGCAGATGGCTACGCTCGGTTCGACCGAGATCACCAGCGAGTTCGTGCATATCCGCATCGGCGGCGACCTGGCCCTGATCAAGGGCATGATGAAGGTGATGTTCGAGCGTGAAGCACAGGGCGAGCGCGTGCTCGACCATGATTTCCTGTCGGAACACACGGTGGGCCTGGAGGCGCTGCGCGAAGACGTGATGGCGCAGGACTGGGACCAGATCGTGCAGGTGTCCGGCATTTCGCTGGCGCAGATCCGCCGCTGTGCGGAGATCTACATCCGTTCCAAGGCCACCGTGATCTGCTACGGGATGGGGCTGACCCAGCACCAGTATGGCTCGCGCCTGCTGCAGCAGGTCGCCAACCTGCTGTTGCTGCGTGGCAACTTCGGCAAGCCCGGCGCCGGCATCGGACCGATCCGCGGCCACTCCAACGTGCAGGGCGACCGCACCGTCGGCATCGACGAGAAGCCCAAGCCGGCCTATCTCGACCGCGTGCAGCAGGTGTTCGGTTTCGACCCGCCGCGCGAGCATGGCCACCATGTGGTCGAATCCATCGAGGCGATGCTGGCGGGCAGTGCCAAGGTGTTCATCGGCCTGGGTGGCAACTTCATCCATGCGGTGCCCGATACGCCGCGCGCGTACGAGGCAATGCGTGGGCTGGACCTGACCGTGGGCATCGCCACCAAGCTCAACCGTGGGCATCTGGTTCACGGCCGCGATGCGCTGATCCTGCCGGTGGTGGCGCGCTCGGAGCGCATCGTCACGCCGGCCGGCGAGCAGTTCGTCACCATCGAAGACGCGATGTCCAATGTGACCGCCTCGCGCGGCGTGCTCGAACCGGTCAGCGCCGATGTGTTGCCCGAGGTCGAGATCGTCTGCCGGATGGCGCTGGCCACGCTGCCGCACAGCAAGGTCGACTGGATTCGCTGCATGCACGACTATGCCTCCATCCGCGAGCTGATCGCTGCCGTGTACCCGGAGATCTACACCGGATTCAACGAGCGCATCCAGCAGCCGCACGGCTTCCATTTGGACATCCCGCCGCGCCGCCGGGTGTGGCCCACGCCCAACGGCAAGGCCAACATCCTGGTGATGCCCGGCCTGGACGTTGACGATCCCGTACACGATCCGGACATGCTGCGGCTGGCCACCGTGCGCTCGCATGACCAGTACAACACCACCATCTACAGCTACAACGACCGCTATCGCGGCGTGTACAACGATCGCATGGTGCTGTTCATGAACATCGAGGACCGGCTGGCGCGCGGGCTGGAGAAGGAAGCGCGGGTCATCCTGGAGACGATCAGCGGCGATGGCGTGCAGCGGCGCGTCGAGGGCCTGACGGTGCTGGACTACCCGATGCCGCGCGGCGCCCTGGCCGGCTACTACCCCGAACTGAACCCCTTGCTGCCGCTGGACTACTACGACCGCATCAGCGGCACGCCGGCGGCCAAGTCGATCCCGGTGCGGATGCGGGCGATGGCGGCGGTCGCCTAGCAGTGGATGAGTCCAATCCTATGGGCTTCCGGCATGTGGATTGGGTTGATCCAGAGCAAAGGAGCAACGGAAATAGTTGGCCGTATCCCGCCAAGCGCCAACGATCGGTTCCTGGATCTGCGCCAGCAGTTCACGGGCTTTGAGGGGATCATTGGCCTGGCAGGCGAAGTATGCGAATGATTGCAGGTTCCATGGCGAGGGATAACGTGACAGCACGTCTTCGAAGCCGCGTTTCATGGTCGGCCAGTTCACTTTCGACTCGGTGAACAAACGGTCCTCGTACTCCCGCTGCGAGGCAACCCAGTAGATACGGGCGTACAGCATGTATTGGTCCTGCGGTGGGGCCGCGGCCATGACCCTGCGTGCATAGGCTTCCAGGCCGGCCGGATCGCCGCCCCACTTCGGAGCGAAATAGCGCACGGCAGCAAAGTAGAGCGGGAAGTAACCCGGATAGCGCGCGATGCCTTCGTCATGCAATGCGAAGAAGCGGGCTGCATCCCAACTCTGTTCGATCGCCCGGTGTTCCATCGACTCGTACCAATACGGGTCCGTGCTGGCGATGTCCTTGTATTTCAGCAGGTAGTCAACGGCCTGCTGCTGCAGCGCGTTGAACGGCGCCCAGTCCTCTGCCTTCACCGTATTTGCATAGCCGGGGCCGCGGATGCTCCAGCCTTGGCGGCTGAGCATCTCAGCCATGGCCAGGCGCGCCGACGGCGACCTGGGGTAGCGCGAGATCCACGCCTGCACGAGCTTCTCGCGACCCTGCCAGTAGGCCGGGTCACGGTTCCTCATGCTGAAGACATAGCCGATGCCTACGTAGTACGCCGAAAGCTTCCAGACACCACTGCTGAAGTAGCGATCCGTATCCCGGTAACGACTGGCGAGTTGCTCCAGTCTGGCGAAATCCTGCTTCTCCAGCAGTTGCTGTGCCTGCCGGGAGACTTCAGCGCGTTCGCTTGCTTCATCTTCGCTTGGTTCTTCGGCGCCGGTGATGGTCGCGCACGACAACAGCAGCACCACAAGCAGTGTTCGCATGAATCCATTCATGAGGGGAACTCCGTGTCGGGGACAGGGGCAGGGGCGTGGCAAGGCAGGGTGGCACGATTGCCATCTCGCCATAGCAAGGGGCGTCGCGCAAGTCGGCCGCGTGGTTGTCAAGCTGTCAGGGTCGTTGCCAGCCCACTGAGGGTGCCCGCATCGGCTATCATCGGCGTGTGAACCTGCCTGGCCTGCTGCTGCGTTGGATGTTGCTTGTCGCCGTGGTGCTGAATGCACCGGCGCCGGCGCTCGCTGCGTCTTCGTACAGCGGCCCGTCCAGCCAGGAGCATTGCGCTGCACCGCACTCGGCCGCGATGGCTGCGGCCGGCTGTTGCGATGATGCGGCCCCGGCGGCCTGCCAGAGTGGTGAGTGCGAATGCCCGCCGGCCTGTCTTGGCATGCTGGCGACATTGAACGGAACACCGGCCTCGCCGTGGCGCGAGGCGCCTGTTCCGGCCAATACCCAGCAACGCGCACCGCCGCCGAGACTCGACCCGTTGCGGCCCCCCATCGCGTGATTTCCTGCAGGCCTCACGCGCCTGCCGTAGCTGCTCGACTTCTTCTCGACTCTGCCCGCGCCTTCGATGCGCGGGCGGCGGGCCGCGTTGCCCGCATCTGCAAAGGAATCACTCAATGAACCGTACTCTCTCCCTCGGTCTGCTGCTGGGCACCGTGTTGGCCACGACCGCCTGCGCTCGTGCCGCCGAAGAATCCTCCGCGGCACCGGTCGCCAGCGAAGCACCGGCACCGGCCCAGGCCAGCCCGGCCAGGGTCGATCCGGCCTTGCCGGTCGCCATCGTGCACAAGACCGCCAGCTGCGGTTGCTGCGGCATCTGGGTCGACCACCTGAAGGCCGCCGGCTTCGAGGTCGATGTGCGCGACACCGATGACATGAACCCGATCAAGGTCCGCCTGGGCGTGCCGGTCGGCAAGGCCTCCTGCCATACCGCCGAGATCGGCGGTTACGTGGTTGAGGGTCACATCCCGGCGGAGGACATCAAGCGCCTGCTGGCCGAACGCCCGGCCGCGCGCGGGCTGGTGCTGCCCGGCATGCCGGCCGGTTCGCCGGGCATGGAAATGCCGGACGGCTACGTGCAGCCGTACACCGTCGAGCTGGTGCGCACCGACGGCAGCACCGAGCCGTTTGTCCAGCACGGCCAGGGCGGCTGATGGACGGCGGGTGCCGGTCATCCTGACCGGCACTCTCCGACGCGTCCTGTGTAGAGCCGAGCCTACGCTCGGCTGTGTTCGGCCAGCAAGCCGAGCACGGGCTCGGCTCTACAGGATCTGCAGGATCTGCAGGATCAGCGTGCCGTGGCCGTTTCCTTGGCCAATTGCACGTCGAACTTCTTCTCGGCCGCATCCGCGTAGGCGTTGCAGGTCAGTGCCTTGGCGCTGGCCTTGCTGCCGGCGGCATAGTTCCAGTTGCTGGCGCCCGGATGCGGGGTGAGCAGCAGATCGCAGGGCAGCGCCCGCACCGTTGCGAAGCTGCGCTTGTAGTCCTCGATCAGGCGCGGATAACGGGGATTGCCCTTCAGCTGGTAACCCGGTGCACTCAGGCTGTCGGCGTAGGCGATGCGCACCGGCTTGCCATCGCGGGTGTCGGTCCAGGTCCAGGCGGTGCTGCCCGGGGTGTGCCCTGGCATGAAGTGCGCGGTGAATGCGATGCCGCCCACCGTGACCACTTCGCCATCCATGATGATGCGGTCGGCGCTGGCCGGCGGATAGGTGATGCCGTCGCCAAAGTGCAGGTCGTTGCTGCCGCCGCGCGCCAGCAGCATCGCCGTTTCTGCATTGGCCGCCACATGCGCGCCGGTGCGACGCTTGAGCTCGGCGACCGGGCCGGCGTGGTCGGCGTGCGCATGGCTGAGCAGGATCAATCGCAGGTCCTGCGGGGCCACGCCGCGCAGCTTCATGTTGTCCAGCAGGTGACCGGCCATCTGTGGCATGCCGCCATCCAGCAGTACTGCGCCCTCGGCGGTCTGCACCAGCAGCGCGGTCAGGTCCTCGGTGCCGATCTGCCAGGTGTGGTCGGCAACCTGCAGCGGCGCCATCGGCTGCAGCCAGGACGCATCCACGGTATAGGCCCGCAGTTGTGGCAGCGGTGCCTCGGCGGCAGTGACATCCAAGGCAAGCGTAGTCAGGGCAAGGGTCGTCAGGCAAAGGCGCATGGCGGAGAGGTGTCTGGGCAGGGTCGGATGAAGCTAGCACGTACCCTGGGCGCGCCGTTTCGCGAATAATTCATGGCTGCCATAAGCTCCGCCGCAGCCGATGCAGGGATTGTTCGCTTGCTGTGGATTGTGAATCCATCTCCACAGGCTGGAGCGCACAATCGGCCGGGGCTAGCCTGCTCTCAGGCTCAAGGAGGTGGACCATGCATGTGCTCATGGTGATGCTGGGTGGCGTGCTCCTGCTAGGGGTGTTCCTGCTGTTTGGCCGCCTCTGGAGCGTGGGCACCTCACAGCTGCCCACGGCCCTGCTCGCGTTCATCGCCACCTGGCTGCTGGTGACGCTGGCCAACATGTGGGTGGGCGTGAGCAAGGCCGGTTACGCCGTCCGGGAGGAACTACCGATCCTGCTGCTGGTGTTCGCGGTGCCGGCCTTGCTGGCTGGACTGCTGTACTGGCGCCTGGCGCGCTGAAGGACGGCCATGAGCACACGACCGAGACTGCCTGCCCTGCGCCAGCGCGATGGCCACCACGCCCGCGTGACCTACGAAGAGCTGTTCTTTGATCTGGTCTACGTCTTTGCGGTTACCCAGCTCAGCCACCATCTGCTGCATCATCTGGACCTGGTCGGGGTGATGCAGACGCTGGTGCTGTGGTTCGCGGTCTGGTTGGGCTGGCAGTACGCCTGCTGGGTCAGCAACTGGTTCGATCCGGAGGCGCCACGCATCCGCGGCCTGCTGTTCGTCACCATGTTGCTGGCGCTGCTGATGTCCTCGTCCATTCCCGAGGCCTTCGCCGAACGCGCCTGGGTCTTCGCGGGGGCGTACGCCACGATGCAGGTCGGACGCACCGTGTTCGTGCTGCTGGAGGTCGGCCGCAACCATCCGTTGGCGCCGAACTTCCGCCGTATGCTGGCGTGGGTGAGCGTGTCGGCCTGCTTCTGGCTGGCGGGCGCCGCCGCCGAGGGCAATCTGCGCCTGGCGTTGTGGGCGGTGGCGGTGGCCTGCGAATACATCTCGCCGATGTTCGGTTTCGCGTTTCCGGGCCTGGGCCGGTCGCACACCCGCGAGTGGACCATCGAAGGCGGGCACCTGGCCGAGCGTTGCCAGCTGTTCGTCATCGTCGCACTCGGCGAGACGCTGCTGGCTACCGGTGGCGTGCTCAGCGAGGTCGAGCAGTGGAGTGCTGCGGTGGTCTCTGCGGTGCTCGCCACGTTCGCCGGCACGATTGCCATGTGGTGGCTGTATTTCGGCATCTCCAGCCGCGACGCCACCGCGGCGATCACCCATTCCGAGGACCCCGGGCGGATGGGCGCCAATTTCCACTACGTGCATGCGTTGCTGATCGCCGGCATCATCGCCACCGCGGTGGGCAACGACCTGGTGATGGATCACCCGGAAGCGGCGGTGACGCCGGTATATGCAACGGTGCTGGTCGCCGGGCCGTTGATCTACCTGCTTGGCAGCGCCCTCTACAAGCGCGTTGTGTACGGGCGCGCCCCGTATTCGCATCTGTTCGGTGCCATGGCGCTGGTCGTGTTGGGCGCGGTCTTGCCGCACACCCATCTGCTGGCCGCCGGTTGGCTGACCAGTGCGGTGCTGCTGGCCGTGGCGTTGATGGATACGCGGTTGAAGCGTCGCCTGCAGCGGGCGTGATCCGTTGCGTCTGCGAAGCGCTCCAGCCGCCATCGAGCGCAAGCGCTGAGCAGTCGATTGACACTCGACTTCGGCACCGCTGCACAAGAAATGCTGGCAGGCTAGGTCAGCGCGGCGGCCATCGCTGCAAGCTTGCCGATTGTGTTCATATTGCGGGCGGTGCCGTGCTGGGCACAGGGCACCCGCAGGCGCGAATCGGCCATGCCGTCTCCGTAATGGATGAAGATCTCGCGCGTGCCGAGTGCAAGCTGTTCGTCGCGCAGGCCGGTTACGCCGTCCAGTGGATCGGCGGGCAGGCTGCCGTCGAGGAACAGGGCGACCACACGGTTGCCGGCCGCCTGCGGAAATGGATTGCGCGCCACCACGCCGGCGATCTCGTTGGCCGAGCGCACCAGCACGCCTACCGGCTTGCCGGCGTACGCCTGCAGCCGTTGGGCGAGGGCCTCCCGCACGGCGGCTTCATCAAGCCCGCTGCGGAATACCGCGTTGCCACTGGCGATGTAGGTGCGGGTGTCGGAAAAGCCGGCGTCCTTGCACATCGCCACCAGTTCGCGCATCGGCAGCTTGCCGGTGCCGCCGACGTTGACCGCGCGCAGCGAGGCCACGTAGGCGTTCATGGCGTCCCCGCCTGCAGGCGGTCGTACATGCGTACCAGGTCAACCAGGGTGCGTGCGCCCATCTTGCGCATCACCTGTGCGCGACGCACCTTCACGGTGATCTCGCTGACGCCGAGGTCAGCGGCGATCTGCTTGTTGAGGCGGCCACGCACCACGCCATCGACCACCTCCCGCTCGCCGGCATTGAGGGTGTTCCAACGCAGCTGCAGCGCGCCGAGTGCCTCGCCCTCGCGGCGGCGCTGGCGGTCGATCTCGATGCCCTTGTGGATGGCATCGAGCAGTTCCTGGTCACGGAAGGGCTTGGTGAGGAATTCGATGGCGCCGTCCTTGATCGCGTTGACGCCCATCGCGATGTCGCCGTGGCCGGTGATGAACACCACCGGCAACTGCAGGCCGTGGCTGCCCATGGTGCGATGGAATTCGAGCCCGCTCTGGCCGGGCATGCGCACGTCCAGCACCAGGCAGGCCGGCGCGTCTTCCAGCTCGTGTTCGAGGAACGCCTGGGTGGAGGCGAAGGCCCGCACCTGCAGGCCCATCGAGGCCAGCAGGTCTTCCAGCGCCGCGCGCACAGAGGCATCGTCGTCGACCACGTAGACAATGGGCGCCGGATCGGCGATGGGTGCAGTGGGCTTACGCATGGTGGGCGTCCGTGGCAACGGGCAGGTGGAACACGAAGCAGGCACCGCCGCCTGCCGGGCGTTCGGCACGGATCTGGCCGTCGTTGGCCTCGATCATCGAGCGGCTCAGGCTGAGGCCCAGCCCCAACCCGTGTGACTTGGTGGTCCAGAACGCGTCGAACACGCGCTCGGGATGCTCGGCGGGCAGGCCGACGCCACGATCGCGTACGCTGAGGCTGACCCGTTGGCCGTCGCGCCGGGTCAGCAGGGACAGGCGTCGGTCGGCGGTGGGCACGGTCTCCATCGCGTCCACCGCATTGAGGATCAGGTTGCCGATCACCTGCTGTACCTGCACACGGTCGGCCTGCACCGGTGGCAGCTCGGCGTCCAGCAGCAGCGCCACGGCCACGCCATGCCGGTCCAGCTCGCTGCGCGACAGCGCCAGCATTTCCTCCACGGCCTGGTTCAGATCGAAGGCGCGCCGCTGCGGTGCCGCGCCCTGGGTCAGGCCGCGGATGCGGGCGATCACGTCGCCGGCGCGGTGTGCATCGGCCAGGATGCGGGCCACGGTCTGCCGCGCCTTGTCCACGTTTGGTGGATCCTGCGCGAGCCAACGCTGGCAGGCTTCGGCGCTGCTGGCGATGGCCGCCAGCGGCTGGTTCACTTCATGGGCGATGGAGGTGGTCAGCTCGCCCACGGTGGAGGCGCGCGCTACCCGCAGCAGGCGGCCCTGTGCTTCCTGCACGGCGGCCTTGGCCGCTTCCATGTTCAGCGCGAGATAGGTGGTGATGCCGATCACCAGCATGCCGATGACCGAGTTGACCAGGCCGATGCGATAGGTGCCGAAGCGGGTCAGGAAGAAGCTCAGCCCGGTCAGCGCGATGCAGGCGATGGCCAGGGTGATCAGTCCGCGCGCGCCCAGCACGCGCGACGCCGCAAGAATGACCGCCGCGTAGAAGCAGGCGGCAGCAACCGCGTAATCGGTGACGGTGTCGATCAGGAAGATCGCCGCCATCACGACGATCAGGACCAGCAGCACCAGTCGGCGGCGGGGCGACAGCGATGGCATCGGGACGGCTCCCTGGCGTGGGGTGAAAGGATAGCAAAGCCGCCAACGCTAGATGCCGACCGGTAGTGCCGGCCGCTGGCCGGCAGCTGCACGGTGTTGCCGGAGCTCATGAGGTTGCCGGCCAGCGGCCGGCATTACCGCCAACGGTCGGCACCCACCAAAGCGATGCACGGTGCGTCCGCGGATCATCCGGTTGCCGGCCAGCGGCCGGCACTACTCTTCCAGGCTGGCGTTCCAGAATCCCTGCAGGACGCCGGGCGTCGCCGCCAGCGTGGCCAGCACCGCATCCAGTTCACCGGCATCCACCGTGGTGGCATACAACACCGCTTCAATCTCCACATCGCGCTCGCCGAACGGGCGCTGGTCCACCGCGCGCACCGGGTACTGCGCCTGCTCAAGCAGCAGCAACAGCCGGTCCAGCACCTCGGCCTGCTGTTCGCGCTGGCACACCACGCTGATCGCATAGGTCGCCTCGCTGAACGCTTCCGGCAGCGGCTGCCGCTGGATGCGGTTCACCAACGGCCGCAGCAGGGTGTTGGCGGCCAGCACGAACACCGCAGCCATCACCGCTTCCGGCAGCAGCTTGATGCCCGCGCACGCACCCACCGCCGCCGATCCCCACAGGGTGGCCGCAGTGTTCAGGCCGGACACCTGGGCGCCGTCCTTCATGATCGCGCCGGCACCGAGGAAGCCAACGCCGGAGATCACATAGGCCACCACATGCAGCGGTGACGGCGGGCCGCCGTACAGGTCATGGAAGCGCACCGCCAGATCGACGAACACCGCCGCCCCCACCGCCACCAGCGTATTGGTACGCAGGCCGGCGGTGCGTTGCCGCAGCTGCCGTTCCAGGCCGATGACCGTGCCCAGCACGAACGCCACCGACAGGCTGATCAGCGAGCTGAGCGTGGCGCCGGCGTTGAACGCCGGCAGGTTGGGATTGATGTCCATTGTGTTTCTCCCTGGACAAAGCGGCGGGCGCTTACTGCCAGCCGTAACGACGGATGTAGAACCGCTTCAGCGCAGTGGTCAGCACCGCATAGCCGAACAGGATCGCCACCAGGAACGGCCAGTAGCCAGCCGGCAGTGCCTGCAGCTTGAAGTAGCCGGCCAGCGGGCTCATCGGCAGGAACACGCCAACGGTCATGATCAGGCCGGTCATCAGCAGCAGCGGCGGCGCGGCGATGCTCTGCAGGAACGGCAGCTTCGGCGTGCGGATCATGTGCACGATCAGCGTCTGGGTCAGCAGGCCGACCACGAACCAGCCGGACTGGAACAGGCCCTGGTCGGCCGGCGTGCGCGCATCGAACACGTACCACATCAGCGCGAAGCAGGTCAGGTCGAAAATCGAGCTGATCGGCCCGAAGAACACCATGAAGCGGCCGATGTCCGCCGGGTTCCACTTCAGCGGCCTGCGCACCAGTTCCTCATCCACGTTGTCGAACGGAATGGCAATCTGCGAGATGTCGTACAGCAGGTTCTGCACCAGCAGCTGCAGCGGCAGCATCGGCAGGAACGGCAGGAAGGCCGACGCCACCAGCACCGAGAACACATTGCCGAAGTTGGAGCTGGCGGTCATGCGGATGTACTTGAGCATGTTGTTGAACGTGCGCCGGCCCTGGATGACGCCTTCCTCCAGAACCATCAGGTTCTTTTCCAGCAGGATGATGTCGGCCGCCTCCTTGGCGATGTCCACCGCACTGTCCACGCTGATGCCGATATCGGCCGCGCGCAGCGCCGGTGCATCGTTGATGCCGTCGCCGAGGAAGCCGACCACCTTGCCCCGTGCGCGCAACTCTCGCACCAGGCGCTCCTTGTGCAGCGGTGTCAGCCGGGCGAACACGCGATGGTGGTGCAGCGCCCGCGCCAGCGCGCCGTCATCCATGCGCTCGATCTGCGGGCCGGTCAGGATGGTGTCCGCGTCCAGCCCCACCTGTGCGCAGACACGGGCGGTCACCAGCTCGTTGTCACCGGTGAAGACCTTGACCTCCACGCCATGCGCGGCCAGCGCCTGCAGTGCCTGCGCAGCCGATTCCTTCGGCGGGTCCAGGAAGGCCACGTAGCCGACCAGGGTCAGCCCACATTCGTCGGCCTGCGAATAGGTGGTCTGGCTGGCAGCGGTTTCCTTCATCGCCACCGCCACTACGCGCAGGCCCTGTTCGTTCAGTTCCTCGGTGGTCTGCCGCACGCGGGCCAGGCGGTGCTCGTCCAGCGGCATGTCCTGGCCGTTCTCACGCACGGTGCTGCACACCGCCAGCATCTCTTCCACGGCACCCTTGCAGATCAGCTCGTGGTGATCCTCGCGCTCGGAGACCACCACCGACATGCGGCGGCGCTCGAAGTCGAACGGGATCTCGTCCACCTTGTGGTAGTCCTGCGACAGCCGCAGCGAACTCTGCAGCTCCACGTGCTCCAGCACCGCGCGGTCCAGCAGATTGATCAGGCCGGTCTGGAAGTGGCTGTTGAGGTAGGCGAACTTCAGCACGTCTTCCGAATCGTGACCGAACACATCGGTGTGGCGCTCCAGCGCGATCCTGTCCTGGGTGAGCGTGCCAGTTTTGTCGGTGCACAGCACTTCCATCGCGCCGAAGTTCTGGATCGCATCCAGGCGCTTGACGATCACCTTGCGCCGCGACAGCAGCACCGCACCCTTGGCCAGGGTGGAGGTGACGATCATCGGCAGCATCTCCGGCGTCAGGCCCACCGCCACCGACAGCGCGAACAGGAATGCCTCGGTCCAGTCGCCCTTGGTCCAGCCGTTGATCAGCAGCACGAACGGCACCATCACCAGCGCGAAGCGGATCAGCAGCCAGCTGACACTGTTGACGCCGGCCTGGAACGCGGTCGGCGCACGGTCGGTTGCAGTGCTGCGCTGGGCCAGCGTGCCGAAGTAGGTGCGGTTGCCGGTGGCCAGCACAATGGCGGTGGCGGTACCGGACACCACGTTGGTACCCATGAACAGCAGGTTGTGCTGTTCCAGCAGGCCGGCCAGGCCATCGCCCGGGTGCGCGAACTTCTCCACCGGCAGCGACTCGCCGGTCATCGCCGCCTGCGCCACGAACAGGTCCTTGGCGGTCAGCACGCGGCAGTCGGCCGGAATCATGTCGCCGGCCGACAGCACAATGTGGTCGCCGGGTACCAGTTCACGGATCGGCAGGTCCAGCAGGCGTGCCGGGCGACGGCTGTGCAGGTGCGCGCCGAAGTACTGGTCGGCCACGTCGGCCGCCTCGGTGCCGGGATTGCGCCGCAGCACGCGTGCGGTGTTGCCGACCAGGGCCTTCAGCCGCTCGGCCGCCCGGTTCGAACGACCCTCCTGCGCGAAGCGGATCAGCGTGGACAGCAGCACCATCGCACCGATGACGATCGTCGCCTTGATGTCCTCGGTCAGCCAGGACACCGCCGCCAGCACGGTCAGCAGCAGGTTGAACGGGTTGCGGTAGCACTGCCAAAGGTGCCGCCACCACGGCAGCGGCTTTTCGTGATCCACCTCGTTGGGGCCGAGCGTGGCCAGCCGCTCCCCGGCCTCGTGCGGGCTGAGGCCATCGGCATGCGACCCCAGCGTGGCCAGCAGCTGGGTCTCATCCTGCTGGGCAAGGGTGACCAGGCCGGTGGTGAGCGCGAACGGCGCGGCCTCGGCGTTGCCTGGGCCGAGCCCGGCTTCGGGCATCGCACGGCGGCGGAACAGGTTGCCTGCGCGGCGGCTGCGCAGGAAGGCGTTGAACCAGGCGTTGAGCAGGCTCATGGGACGCTCCTCGAATGTCAGAGCCGGCCGCAGCCGGAACACGAACGGGATGGGTGAGACAGATCAGGCGTGGCGCATCGCCAGAACCGCCGGCGACCACGGCTGCATGCGCAGGCGCTGGCTGCCACCGATGCACAGTGGCTTCATCGCGTCGCGCAGGGGATAGGGCAGGTGGCGCAGCACATTGATGCGCTCGCTGATCGGCAGCAGCGACAGTGCATCGGCTACCACACGCGGCGAACCGAGCGACAGCGAACGGGCGAACATCACGGGGCCGTGCTGCAGCAGCTGGCTGCGCAGGGCGGCGACATCGCGCTCGCCGATCATGCGGCGCACGGTGATGTAGAGGATCTTGTAGGACATGGGGGCGATCTCCAGGCAGGCGGCGCCTGGCGGTCCCCGTCACTCAGGCAGGCAGGGACCGGCGGGCAGGCGCCAGGAACAGGCAACAAGCGGTCATCCGGGGCGCGGTGCGCCCGGCAGGGTCGGGGTCCATCTGCGTCTCCATGAGGGGAGGGTTCCAGCCAGGGTTGCCCTGGCCAGTGGCGCTATTGTCCGCCCCTGAATGGGGCAGGCCTAGAGGCCCGTGGGTTAGCCCGGCTATACCTTGGTATAGCCGGGCATGCGCAGCGCCAATTGAGGTTCAGTGCTGGGTCAATGCGCGCCGCTGGTCTGCCTGCACACGTCATACTCGCCGCGGCTCAGCGCCCTGTTGCGGTCGGTATCGCAGGCGTGCAGTCGCTCGGCCCAGTCCGGCGCCACTGCATCGACTTCCGCCAGGGTGACAATGCCATCCTTGTCCTTGTCCAGCGACTCATAAGGCGGTATCAGCTTCACTTCGGTGACGTCCTCGGCGGCGGTGGCCTTGCTTGCCTCCTGGGTCCTGGAACAGGCGCCCAGCAGCAGGCCGATGGTGATGACGAGGACAGCAGGAACGTAGCGAATACCGGTCATGACAGGCTCCAGAAGTGGGGACGCGGGCCACGGGTGTGGATGGCCACGGCCGGATATTCGGCCCGGATCTGTAAGCGAGCTGCGAAGAACCGACCGGGTCGCCAGATGGCGGTGGGCCACCGTTCACCCGCACGCCCCATGCGTGTACCGGCCGCACCTGACGAAATTGTCAGGCAGGCGACAGCGAGGCGCCGGAGGCCAGCCGGGAGGATGGCATCAGGCCCGCGCAGCCCCCGCGCCGGCACCGGTATGGATCCCTGTCATGCGAATTCCCTTCCTGTCCGCACGAATGCGTCGCCGCCACCTTGTCCTGGGCGCGTTGCTGCTGGTGGTGTTGTCGCTGGTGATGCTGTTCCAGGGTGTGTCGCGCAGCGACGCGCAACCGGCCAACGCGCCGCCGCCGGTACCGGTGGTGACCGGCCGTGTCGAGCAGCGCGACGTAGCCCATTGGCGCAGCGGCGTAGGCACGGTGCAGTCGTTGCAGAGCGCCGTGCTGCGGCCGCAGGTCGATGGCGTTCTGACCGAGGTGCTGTTCGAGGAGGGCCAGAAGGTGCGCAAGGGCCAGTTGCTGGCCCGTATCGATGATCGCGCGATCCGTGCCGACCTGGGTGGCGCACAGGCTGCGGTGGTTCGCGACCGTGCCACGCTGGATGCCGCGCGCTCGGACCTGGCGCGGCTGCAGCACCTGTCTACCGACCAGCTGGTTTCGCGGCAGATGCTGGAGCAGCAGGTGGCCACGGTGCAGCAGCTGCAGGCCACCGGGCGTGGCAATCAGTCGGCGGTGGATGCCGCACAGGTGCAGCTGTCGTACACCCGTATCCTGGCGCCGATGGATGGCCGCATCGGTCTGCGCCAGGTGGACCCCGGCAACCTGGTGCGTGCCACCGATACGCAGGGACTGGTGACGGTGCAGCAGACAGATCCGATCTCGGTGGTGTTCGCGCTGCCGCAGGACGCGTTGCCGCAGCTGCGGCAGGCACTGGCTGCCGGCGACGTGGCGGTGCAGGCGCTGGAACGCGATGGTGGCCAGCGCCTCGCCGAAGGCACCCTGCAGGTGATCGACAATCAGATCGACGAGACCTCCGGCACGGTGCGGTTGCGTGCCCGCTTCGCCAATGCCGACGACCGGCTGTGGCCCGGGCAGCTGGTCAGCGTGCGGGTACGCATCGGCCAGACCACGGACGCACTGGTGGTGGACGCTGCCGCAATCCAGCGCGGTGTCGAGGGCAGCTTCGTCTACCGCGTAGTGGGAGATGGGAGCGTCGAGGTGCTACCGGTCACCGTCGGTGAAGCCGAGAACGGGCAGGTGGCCATACAGGGCGAGCTGCGGGTGGGTGATGTAATCGTGCGCGATGGCCAGTCGCGCCTGCGCCCGGGTGTGGTCGTCACTGAAGCCGGCGCACCGGTTGCCAGGGCCGGGGCCGCACCATGAGCACCCGCGTTTCGCTGTCCAGCTGGTTCGTCCGGCATCCGGTGGCCACCACGCTGCTGACGCTGGCGGTGATACTGCTCGGCGTGGCCGCGTTGCCACGGTTGCCGGTGGCACCTCTGCCTGAAGCGGAATTCCCGACCATCCGCGTCAATGCCAGCCTGCCCGGCGCCAGCGCCGAGACCATGGCGTCGGCGGTGGCTACGCCACTGGAAACGCAGCTGACCGGCGTGCCCGGCATCATCGAGATGACCTCCACCAGCGCGCTCGGTAGCACCTCGATCACGCTGCAGTTCGATCTGGAAAAGAACATCGATACCGCCGCACAGGAAGTACAGGCGGCAATCAATGCGGCGGCCGGGCGCCTGCCCAGCGACCTGCCGAACCTGCCGACCTGGCGCAAGGTCAACCCGGCCGACAGCCCGATCCTGGTGCTCAGCGTGGTCTCGGCACAGGTGTCGATGACCGAGCTGAGCGACCTGGCCGAGAGCCGCCTGGCGCGTTCGATCAGCCAGATCAGTGGCGTGTCCGAGGTCAGTATCGTCGGCCAGCAGCGCCCGGCCATCCGCATCCAGGCCCAGCCGGAGCGGCTGGCAGCGATGGGCATGACCCTGTCCGACCTGCGCGGCGTGGCCCAGAACGCCAGCCTCAACCAGGCCAAGGGCGCGCTGATGGGCGAACAGCGCACGTCCACCTTCGAGGCCAACGACCAGCTGTTCGATGCCCAGGACTACCGCCAGCTGGTGGTCGCCTACCGGCAGGGTTCGCCGGTTACGCTGGGCGATGTCGCGCAAGTGGTCGACGGTGCCGAGAACGCCTATGTGCAGGCGTGGCCGAACGGGCAGCCGGGCGTGGGCCTGATCATCAGCCGGCAGCCGGGCGCGAATATCGTTCGCACCACCGATGCGGTACTGGCCGCCTTGCCGGAGCTGCGCGCCAACCTGCCGGCCAGCGTCGATGTGGAAGTGCTCAACGACCGCACGCGCACCATCCGCGCGTCGCTGCACGAGGTGGAGGTCACCCTGGTGCTGACCATCGTCCTGGTGGTGCTGGTGATGGGGCTGTTCCTGCGCCAGCTCTCGGCCACGCTCATCGTCGGTGCGGTGCTGGTCGTAGCGCTGGTCGCCACGTTCGCCGCAATGTATGTGGCCGGCTTCAGCCTCAACAACCTCACCCTGGTCGCACTGGTGGTAGCGGTCGGCTTCGTGGTGGACGACGCCATCGTGGTGGTGGAGAACATCCACCGCCATCGCGAGGCCGGTTTGGGGCCCGTGGAAGCGGCACTGAAGGGTGCCGAGGAAATCGGCTTCACCGTGGTGTCGATCAGCCTGTCGCTGATCGCGGCGTTCATCCCGCTGCTGTTCATGGGCGGCGTGGTCGGGCGCCTGTTCGCGGAGTTCGCGATGACCATCACGGTCGCGATCCTGATCTCCATCGTGGCCTCGCTGACGCTGGCGCCGATGATGGCTGCGCACCTGATGAAGCGCATGCCGGCCCATCGCGACGGCCAGGACACGCTGGCCGGGCGCCTGTTGGCCGGCTACGACCGCAGCCTGCAGTGGGCGTTGGGCCACCAGCGGCTGGTCCTGCTCGGCTTCGGCGCGACGGTCGCGGTAGCGGTGGCCTCGTACGTGGTGATCCCGAAGGGCTTCTTTCCGCTGCAGGACACCGCCTTCGTGTTCGCCACCACCGAAGCGGCACAGGACATCGGCTTCGAGGAGATGGCGGCCAAGCACCAGCAGCTGGCGAAGATCGCCGCCGAGGATCCAGCGCTGCAGGCCTACAACCATGCGGTGGGTGCTACCGGTGGCAGCCAGACCCTGTCCAATGGCCGCTTCTGGTTCATCCTGAAGGACCGCGGCGACCGCGACGTGGACGTGCACGGCTTCATCGACCGGCTGCGCGCGAAGATGGCCAGCGTGCCGGGCATCACCGTGTACATGCGGGCCGCGCAGGATATCAACCTGGGCGCGGGGCCGGCGCGTACGCAGTACCAGTACGCACTGCGCGGCCAGGACAGCAGGGAGCTGTCACGCTGGGCCGAGCAGCTGACCGAACGCCTGCGGGGGTTGCCGCAGCTGCGTGACGTGTCCAACGATCAGCAGGTCGGCGCCAGCGTTACCCGGCTGCAGATCGATCGCACTGCTGCGGCACGCTTCGGACTTACTGCCAACGATATCGACCAGGTGCTCTACGATGCGTTCGGCCAGCGCCAGATCAACGAGTTCCAGACCGAGACCAACCAGTACCGGGTGATTCTGGAGATCGCGCCCGGCCTGCTTGGCCAGGTCGATGCGCTGTCCTACTTCCACCTGCGTTCGCCGCTGACCGGGCAGATGGTACCGCTGTCGGCGGTGGCCCAGGTGCAGCCACCGGGCAACGGGCCGCTGTCGATCAGCCACAACGGCATGCTGCCGGCGGTGAACCTGTCGTTCAACCTGGCGCCGGGCGTCTCGCTGGGTGAGGCGGTTACCCTGGTCGAGCAGGCACAGGCGCAGATCGGCATGCCCGACAGCATCAACGGGCGCTTCCAGGGCACCGCACAGGCGTTCCAGGAATCGCTGGCCAGCCAGCCGTTGCTCATTCTGGCCGCGCTGCTGGCCGTCTACATCATCCTCGGTGTGCTGTACGAGAGCTTCGTGCACCCGCTCACCATCCTGTCCACGCTGCCGTCGGCCGGTATCGGTGCCGTGCTGATGCTGTGGCTGTGGGGGCTGGATTTCTCGATCATGGCGCTGATCGGCATCGTGCTGCTGATCGGCATCGTCAAGAAGAACGGCATCCTGATGGTCGACTTCGCGCTGGATGCCCAGCGCAACCGCGGGTTGACCCCGCTGCAGGCCATCCACGAGGCCTGCCTGACCCGCTTCCGCCCGATCATGATGACGACGTTGGCGGCGCTGCTGGGTGCCATTCCGCTGATGATCGGCTTCGGCACCGGCTCGGAGCTGCGCCAGCCGCTGGGTGTGGCGGTGGTGGGTGGCTTGCTGATCAGCCAGTTGCTGACCCTGTACAGTACCCCGGTGATCTACCTGGCCCTGGACCGGCTGTTCCTGCAGCGCCCACGCGAACGCAGGGCGGCCGCCGGTGCCGCGCTGACGGAGCCCGGATGAAACTGCTGATCGTCGAGGATGAGAGCAAGACCGCCCACTACCTGCGCACCGGCCTGGGCGAGCAGGGCTGGGCGGTCGACCTGGCCGCCGACGGCGTGACCGGCCTGCACCTTGCCCGCGAGTTCGACTACGACGTGATCGTGCTGGACGTGATGCTGCCCGGCATGGACGGCTTCAACGTGCTGCGCGAACTGCGCCGCAGCAAGCAGACCCCGGTGATCATGCTGACCGCGCGCGACCGCGTGGATGACCGCGTGCACGGGCTGGGGCAGGGTGCCGACGACTACCTGGTCAAGCCGTTCTCGTTCATCGAACTGCTGGCGCGCCTGCAGGCGCTGGTCCGGCGCGGCCGCCAGCAGGAGCCGACCGAACTTCAGGTGGGCGACCTGCAGGTCAACCTGCTGGCGCGCCGCGCCTATCGTGACGGTGCGCGACTGGACCTGACCGGCAAGGAATTCGCGCTGCTGGCCCTGCTTGCGCAGCGGCGCGGGCAGATCCTGTCCAAGACAGTGATCGCTGCGCAGGTCTGGGACATCAATTTCGACAGCAACACCAACGTGGTGGAAGTGGCGATCAAGCGCCTGCGCAGCAAGCTTGACGGCCCGTACCCCAGCAAGCTGCTGCATACGGTGCGCGGCATGGGCTACGTGCTGGAGGTGCGCGATGATGAGGGTGATGGTCGATGAGGTGGTCGATCGCCCAGCGCCTGTCGGCGATGTTCGCGCTGGCCGCGCTGCTGGTATTCGCCCTGCTGGGCATCGGCGTGTATGGCGTGCTGGAACGGCAGGTGGTGCGTTACCAGCACGCCGAGCTGCAGACCAAGCTGCACGCGGTCAGCGGCAGTGTGGCGATGTGCGATACCCGCGAACGCTGGAGCAAGGTGCGCGACAAGGTCGGCAACCTGATTTCCGGCGACCGCGACACGCTGGTCTGGGCCTGGAGTGACGACCCGACCTTCCGCATCGGTAGTGAGCGCCCACAGGTGCAGCCACCCAACGGCCACGACAGCGGCATGGGCACGTTGCAGCGCGAGGGCCAGCATCCGCTGCGTACGCTGTATGAGCGCGTGCACGGCAAGGGCGTGCGGCCGGCGGTGGACCTGTGGATCGGTATCGACTCCGAACCGTACACGCATGCCTTGCAGCGCTTCGCCGTGGCGCTGTGGGTTGCCGGCGGGCTGGGCGTGCTGCTGGTGGCCGGCCTCGGCTACTGGATCGCGCGCCTGGGACTGGCCCCGTTGCGCGCGCTTTCGGACGAGGCGCGCTCACTCAGCCCACAGCGGTTGTCACAGCGGCTCGGCACACAGGCGTTGCCGGCAGAGCTGGGGCACCTGACGCATGCCTTCAACGGTGCACTGGATCGCCTCGAGGCCGCCTACACGCGGCTGGATGCGTTCAACGCAGACGTGGCGCATGAGCTGCGCACGCCGCTGGCCAACCTGATGGGGCAGACCCAGGTGGCCCTGTCACGGCCGCGCGACAACGCGCAGCTGCAGGACGTGATGCAGTCCAACCTGGAAGAGCTGGAGCGGCTGCGCGCCATCGTCAACGACATGCTGTTCCTGTCGCGGGCCGGGCAGGGCGACATCGCGATGGAGACCCGGCCGGTGGCGCTGGCCGACGAAGTGGCCGCCGCCGGGGACTTCCTTGAATTCCTGTTCGAGGAAGCCGGGCTGACCCTCCGCATCGAGGGTGATGCGACCGCCAGCATCGATCCATCGCTGTTCCGGCGTGCCCTGACCAACCTGCTGCACAACGCCGTGCAGCATGCGCGGGCCGGTACCGCGGTGCGGGTACAGCTGCAGGCCGAAGGCAAGGGCGCGCGCATTGCGGTGTTGAACGAAGGCGATGGCATCGCCGCCGAGCACCTGCCGCTGTTGTTCGAGCGTTTCTACCGGGTTGACCAGGCCCGCGAGTACCGGGGCGAACGCCACCACGGCCTGGGCCTGTCGATCGTCAAGGCCATCGCCGTGCTGCATGGTGGCGATGTGTTCGTGGCCAGCCGCGACGGGCTGACCACGGTGGGGTTCACGGTGGCGTGTTGACGCTGCGGGTCAGCCGTTGCCGAACCGGTCGGCAAACGCATCCGTGGCCCGCACCAGCGCATCGACCGTGGCCGGCTCGTTGGCGCTGTGGCCGGAGGTCACCATCTCCAGGCGCGCTTCCGGCCAGGCCTTGGCCAGGTCCCACGCGCTGCGTGGCGGGCAGATGATGTCGTAGCGCCCTTGCACGATCACGCCGGGCAGGTGGCGGATGCGATCGATATCGCGCAGCAGCTGGTCGGGTTCCAGGAAGATGCCGTTGCGGAAGTAGTGCGCTTCAATACGAGCCTTGGCCAGCGTATCCAGCGGATCATCGGTGGATTGCGCATCCACGTCGTGCTGCAGGGTGGCGGCGTTGTCTTCCCAGCCCAGCCAGGCCTGCGCGGCTTCGATGCGGGTCGTCTCGTCCGCGCTGTCCAGCCGCGACCAGTAGGCTGCGATCATGTCACCACGCTCGGCCTCTGGTATGTAGGCCTCATAGCGGTCCCAGCGCTCCGGGAAGATCCAGCGCGCACCACCGTTGGCCTCGGCGAACCAGCGGTTCTCCATTTCGCGGCCGAGGAATACGCCGCGCACGATCAGGCCGGTGGCGCGCTCGGGATGTGCCTGCGCGTAGGCCAGCGACAGCGTGGAGCCCCACGAGCCGCCATAGACCAGCCAGCGCTCGATGCCCAGGTGCTCACGCACCTTTTCGATGTCCGCCACCAGGTCCTGCGTGGTGTTGTCGCGCAGCTCGCCGAACGGCGTGGAACGGCCGCTGCCGCGCTGGTCGATCAACACGATGCGGTAGCGCGCCGGGTTGAAGAAGCGGCGATGGGTCGGCGAGATACCAGCGCCCGGGCCGCCATGCAGGTACACCACCGGGATGCCCTCCGGCGTGCCGCACTCTTCGATGTGCAGCGTGTGCAGATCGCTCACCTTCAGGGTGAACTCGCGGTAGGGCTCGATGGCGGGGTACAGGGTGCGCATGGCGGGGGCCTCACAAGCAGGGTCGGCCAGCATAGCGCCGCGACCTGCTGGCTGCAGCGACGGACTCCTGCGCGGCGCTGGAAATGGGCTGGCCGATGCGCATAAGCTTCCGCGATGCAAGCGACCACGGCCGGGACGTCCACCTTCAACCTCACCCTCGGCAGCGGCGCGCGCGAGCTGCTGAAGTGGGTCGCACTGCTGGCCATGACCGGCGACCACGTGGCCAAGGTGGTCTTCGGCGGCTACGTGCCGGTGGTCAGCGAACTGGGGCGTATCGCGTTCCCGCTGTTCGCGCTGGTGATGGCCTGCAACCTGGCCCAGCCCGGGGCCGACCTGCGCAAGTCGATACGCCGGTTGGCACTATGGGGGCTGATCGCGCAGCCGTTGCACGCTTTCGCGTTCGGTTCCTGGCTGCCGCTCAACATCCTGCTTACCTTCACTTTGGCTGCGGTGGCCGTGCATGCGCTGGCGAACCATCGGCCTGTGCTGCTGTTGCTGGCTGCCGGCGTGCTGCCGATGTTCGTGGACTACCAGTGGGCCGGCGTTGGCGCCGTGCTGCTGGCCTGGATCGCGTTCCGGCATCGGGCGTGGTGGCTGCTGCTGGCCGGGCTCGCAGCGGTGTGCTGGGCGAACCACAACGGCTGGGCGCTGCTGGCCGTTCCGGTGGTGCTGCTGGCCGCGCGGGTGAATTGGCCACTGCCGCGCTGGCGGTGGGTGTTCTACGGGTACTACGTGGGACATCTGGCGGTGCTGGCGTTGATTGCCCATCTGCTTGTGTAATGTCGGAACTGGCGTGTCCCGCGTCTTGAAAGCCGGATGCGGTCAAGGAACGCATGGTGCCGATGCGGGTGGGGAACGCCGCCGTTGACATGGCGCAAGTTGTTGAATCTTCGGCTCGATTGTCGATATGCGACAATGCCATCGCTGCGTAAACGTCGCTGTCTTTGCACGTGGGTTGTTGGCGCCTGCCACCCCGTTGTGCACATGATGAGGTGCCACCGAAAAAGGGTGGCCGGGGCCTGGAAACCCCGTTGAGTAAGTGCTGTTTACGCTTGCCAGCCGGCGTCGCCTTTCGCGGCGTCGGCTGGCATTCCGTTCGCGTTCCATGGCGGGCGGTGCGTGGAGGTGGGCGCAAGCCCACCGCCCGGGTATAGCACTGACTCACGGGATTTCCAGCCACGTACCGTCCGCCACCTTGATTGTTAAGGGCGGTGGTCCCGCATGCCTTGCACGGAGACCTGCCATGAACGCATCGGAATTCCCCCATCAGCGCGCCCCGGCCAAGGCCGATGAAGCGCACGACATCGCGTCTGATCCCAACAGCCTGATGGCCCTGCTGCATCGCATCGGGTTGGGCGCGGCCGCCGACGGGCAGCCCTGGCCCGAGCGCCATCAGCTGCCAGGCCGCTGCCTGGCGTTGGCCGACGCCGACGGTGCACTGGCCGGGCTGCGCATCGTGCAGGAGATCCTGCTGGCGGCCGAACGCGCCCGCCAGAATGGCGGCCCGGACCAGTACGTCGGCGATCGCGTGATGGAAGGTCTGAAGCTGGCGGCATTGGCGTTGACCAGCCACGCCATCTATCGCCTGCAGCCGGAATGAAACGCAGATCCACACCTTGTTCGCGGATTGCCCGACGACCTGTAGAGCCGAGCCTATGCTCGGCCCAGCAGACGAAACGGAGCCGGGCATGGCTCGGCTCCACAGGGGTTCCACGCCAGCTTAGAAATCCATCGTTGCCGACAGCAGCACCGTCCTCGGTGCACCCAGTGCCAGGCTGGACAGCAACGGCATGCCCCAATACGACTTGTTGGTCACGTTGTTCACGCTGGCCCGCAACGCAAGCGGCCGACCCGCCACGGTGGTGCTGTAGCGCGCGCCCACGTCGAACAACGTGCGCCCCGGCACCGACAGACGGTTGTCGGCACTGATGTACTGCTTCGACATCGCCGTGGCATTGCCGGTCAGGGTCAGGCCTTCCAGCGCGGGCACATCCCACTCCACGCCCAGCTTGGCCTGCCGCTGCGCAATTGCCGTGGCCATGCGGCCTTCATTCACGCCGCCAGCCGTGCGGGTCAGCTTCGGCTGTACATAGGCCACGCCACCGAGCAGGCGCACGCCGTCCATCGGTGCGCCGAAGAAGCCCCATTCCACGCCGCGGTTACGTTGCTCGCCGCCAAACGAGAAGATGTTCGTGACCGGGTCGGTATAACTGCTCGGTCGCTTGATCTCGTACACGCTGAAGGTGTGCGCGAAGCTGCCCAGGTCCAGCTTCAGGCCCAGCTCCTTCTGCCTGGTGCGGAACGGTGCGAACACATCACCGGCATTGGCAGCGGTCATCGGCGCGGTGGCGCCCTGGCTGAGGCCTTCGATGTAGTTGGTGTAGAGGGAGATCGTGTCGGTGGCTTTCACCAGCAGCGCCGCTGCCGGGGTGGTGGCGCTCTCGTCGTAGCGCGAGGTGCGTGCACCGCTGGCGACGTTGAAGGTCTCGCTGACCACCTGCTGGCGGCGCACACCCAGCGTCAACTGCACGCGGTCATCGGCGAAGGACAGGGTATCGGCAACGCCGATGCTGTCCAGCCGCAGTTCGCTATGCGAGATGTGCGGCGCTACGAACGGCGCGGCCGGGCCCCACACCGGGTTGTACAGGTTGGTGGTCCAGTCCCAGCCCGGCACGCTGCGGCGGCCGTAGTCGTTCTGGGTGTGCTGATAGTGGGTCACATTGGCAGCCCACTGGTGGCCGACGCTGCCGGTGTGGAACGAACCGCGCAGGCCGGCATCTGCGGACTGCTTCCTGATATCGAAGGCGAGCTGGCCGATCACCGTGGTGAAGTCGCCGGCCGGATTGAGGATCTGCGCGCTGATCGAACCGTTGTAGCGGTAGTCGGTCCTGCTGGTGCCGTAGGCCAGGTAGGCCATCAGGGTATCGCTGATATCCAGTTCGCCGCGCAGCATCGCGCCCTTGTCCTGGCTGTCCACGTAGGCCCAGTCCGGATTGATCAGCGTATCGCCACGCGGCGGCCGCGGAATGGCCACGCCCGGCGCGAGGCCGACACCACGCGCGGGGCCATCAACGCGGTCGTCGGCGCTGTACAGATCGGCCGACAGCCGCGCACGTTCGCCGCGCCAGTCCAATGCCAGCGAACCGAGCTGGACCTTCTTGCGCTGCTTGCCCACGGCGCCATCGCCATCACGGTAGGCGCCGTTGAAGCGGATGCCGAACTGCTTGTCGGTGCCCAAGCGGCGACCGATGTCCACATGGGTGCCGAACTGCGCATCGGAGGCGAAGTTGGCGCTGACCCGCTGCAGCGGCTGCTCGCCTGCACGCTTGGGCACCAGGTTGACGCTGCCACCGACCGAACCACCCGGTGGCATGCCGTTGAGCAGTGCGGACGGGCCCTTCAGCACTTCGATGCGTTCGAACATCTCCGGTGAGGTGCGGTAGTACGGCGCCATGCCGATCAGGCCATTGAAGGTGGTGTCGCTGGTGCTGGAGGCGAAGCCGCGGATCGCGTAGTTCTCGCTCCACGCACCGGTAACACCGTTGCTGAAAACGGTGGGGTCGGTGGCGGCGATGACGTCGGTCAGGTCCTTGGCCTGGCGGTCGCGGATGAAAGATTCGGTGTAGCTGACCGTATTGAACGGCGTATACATGAAGTCCTTGTCGCCAAGCAGGCCGACGCGGCCGCCAGCGGCCACCTGGCCGCCGGCATAGTCCCCCGTCACGCGGCGCTGTTCCTGCACCTGCACCGAGGGCAGGGTGGATGGCGCGGTTTCGGCCAGCGCGGCACATGATGCCAGCAGGCCAAGCGCGAGCGCCGATGCGCGGTGGCGCCGGGCCAGGCCGTGCAGATGCGCGTGGCCGCATGACGCGGCGGCAGCGCCGTTCTGCGGGGAAGAGGAGGGGTACGTGGTCATGCCAGGGTCCTGTGAATCTTGGGCGCGAGCGCGCCTGGCGCGCTGCCATCGGCAAGCACGGGAAGAGCGCGCAGCGCAGGGTTGTCGGCTGGGTGGGGACCTGGCGGGAAGTGAGCCTGGGGCTCGGTTCGGGCTGCGCGGTGGTTGCGAACCGGACGCATTCCTAATTAGTTGAGTAAAATAAACTAAATCGACCGAACCGGACAAGAGGGTCCCTTTGCTGGCACCCTCGGCAGGGTATGAACACGCAACGCGAAACCACGGTCCCGCCGCGCGGCCGCCCGCCGACCATCACCCCCGAGCGCCTGGCCGACATCGGCATCCGCCTGGGTCTGCCCAACCTGACCATGGCCAACGTGGCCGCCGAACTGGCGGTAACCCAGGCGGCGCTGTACAAGCGCGTGGCGAACCTGGAGGCGTTGAAGCGCCTGGTGGCGGAGGCGGTGTTCCAGCGCTGGCAGATCCCGCGCGCGTCGGCAGATGCGCCGGGCGGCTTGCAGGGTTATCTGATGGTCTTCGTCGAATCGTTGTGCGAGGTGGTGAAGGCGCACCCCGGGCTGCCGCCGTACCTGCTGCGGCGCACGGTGGCGACCGCGCCGATGCTGGAAAAGATCGCCTCGCACCAGGCCCACGTGGCCGAGGTATTTGGCCTGCCGATGGACAAGGCGCGCTGGCTGCTGGCCACGATCGCCTTCTACTGCATCGCCGGCGCCGACACCATCTACGCGATTGCGGACGACGAAGAGGGGCAGGTGATCACCGAGTTCAAGCAGGGCATGCAGGCGCTGGTGATCGGGTCATTGCAGCTGCTGGACGCGGAGAGCGCGGACTGAGCACCGTGATGCCATCCACGCACGGCGTGGATCTACAATGCGGCCATGCCTGTCACGCCCACTCTTGAAGACCTGCGCCGCTACGCGGTGGCGCGTACCCTGTTCAAGCCGACCACGCTGCTGACCGCGATCCGGAAGCTGGGTTTCGTGCAGGCCGACCCGATCCGGGCACCTGCACGCGCGCAGGACCTGACCCTGCGGCACCGGGTGAAGCACTACCGCGCAGGCGATCTTGAGCGGCGCTACAGCCGCTTGCCGGTGGAAGAGGACTGCCTGGTGAACTACGGCTTCCTGCCCCGCGAGCATCTGGCACTGATGCACCCGCGCGTGGCCAAGCGTGAATGGGACGCCGAGACCCATCGCCGCGCCGCCGAGGTGCTGGCGTTCGTGCGCGAGCGCGGCAGTGTGCATCCGCGCGAGGTCGACCAGGCGTTCGCGCATGGGCGGGTGACCAATTACTGGGGTGGCACCAGCAATGCCAGCACGCATCTGCTGGATGGCATGCACTACCGTGGCCTGCTGCGCGTGGCGCGGCGCGACAACGGCACCCGTATCTACGCCGTGGCCGAGCATGCCGAGGCGGATGCCAGCGAGCAGTCGCAGGTCGAACGCGCGGCCGCCCTGATTGATCTGGTGGTGCGCAAGTACGCGCCGCTGCCATCGGCCAGCCTGACCTATCTGGTGCGGCTGCTGGGCTATGGTGCCCCCCACCTGGCCGAGCAGACCCGCAAAGCATTGGCACTGGCAAAGCAGCAGCTGGCCAGTTGCACGCTGGAGGGCACTACCTGGTACTGGCCGGCGGACGAGAATCCGCGTTCGCGCCGCCATGCACCGGACGAACAGGTGCGCCTGCTGGCGCCGTTCGACCCGGTAGTGTGGGACCGCCGCCGCTTCGAGTTGCTGTGGGGCTGGGTGTACAAGTTCGAGGCCTACACGCCTGCGCCAAAGCGCCAATATGGGTACTACGCACTGCCGGTGCTGTGGCATGACCAGGTGGTGGGCTGGGCCAACCTGAGCGTGTGCGGCGGTGAGCTGGTGCCGAACGTGGGTTATGCCGGCAAGTCGCTGGCCCGCGACAAGGCATTTCGTGGCGCGCTGGACGACGAGTTGCAGCGCATGGCGGAGTTCCTGTAGCGCCAAGCGGCGCATGGGTACCTATCTGGGTGCTGGCCGCGTTAATGTGTTCGTCTGTGATCGGGCAGGGCTTCGGCTGCTTCCCGGCACACAGAGTGCTGCACAGCTGGACCCTATCCAGGCACTGGCGGCGGAATAGGGCCGCCCGCTATGGCACCTGTAGAGCCGAGCCCGCGCTCGGCTGCACTCCGTTCAGGTCGCGCTGCACCGAGCGCTGCGCCCAGCAAGCCGAACATAGGATCTCGGCTCTACAGCTGCTCAGCGCACCTTGCCTTTGATTGGCACGCTTCCCGGCAGCTGGGAATACCCGCCGTCACCCCAGTGCCGGGTGATGCGCTGGAAGAACAGGGAGTTGGGCACGCGCAGCAGGCAACCACGCGCGCCTTCGCCACGATCACTCAGCGTGGTGTAGATCAGGTTGATGTCAACCACCTGACCGCACAAGCCCGGCTTGTCCACGCTTTCCAGCACTTCAATGGTGTCATTGATGCGGAACGGGCGCGTAGCGACGATCAGGAACGAACAGAACAGGTTGGACAACACGCTCCATGCGGCGAAGAACGCCACCGCACCGACCGCCATGAACCCGGTCAGCGCGGTCCACAGCACCGAGCGCGACACGCCCAGGCGCTCCAGTATCAGCAGCGCAGCCGCCAGATACAGCAGCAAGGCACCGCCGCGGCGCAGGCCCACATGAAGCTCTGGAGCCAGCCTGCCGCGCTGCAGGGCCTGCACCAGCAGCCACGCCAGGGCACGCACCATCACCCATGCGACGCCCAGGATGGCCAGCACCTCGGCCACCGGCACCACCACAGTCAGCCAGTCTTCGATCCAGGCGGGCAATCCGGCCATGAGGAGTCACAGTGTTGCCGCGCCGCCGGAGATGGTCAGCAGTGCACCGGAGGTGTAGCTGGCGCTGTCCGAAGCCAGCATCACATAGGCCGAGGCCAGCTCGGCCGGCTGTCCGGGGCGGCCGAATGGCGTCTGCGCGCCGAACTGTTCGACCTCTTCGGCGGCCATGCCTGCGGGAATGAACGGCGTCCAGATCGGGCCGGGCAGCACGGCATTGACGCGGATCTGCTGCTCGGCGAGCAGGCCGGCCAGCCCCAGCGTCAGGTTGGCGACGGCACCTTTGGTTGCAGAATAGGGAAGGATGTTCGGCGTCGGTCGCTTGGAATTGACCGATGCGGTGTTGATGATCGCACCGCCACCGCGCAGGTGCGGGACGCACAGCCGGGTCAGATTGAACACGGCATGGACGTTGGTATCGAACGTCCGCTTCCAGTCATCCAGGGTGATGTCGTCGAAGTGCTCGTAGTAGCGCTGGTAGGCAGCGTTGTTCACCAGGATGTCGAGACCGTCCAGCTCGCTGGCCACGCGGTCTACGAGCGAGCGCGCCTGTGCTGGGTCACTGATGTCACACGGTACCAGCACGGCTTTGCGCCCGGCCTGTTCGATCTGCTGCTGCACATGGCGGGCGTCGTCCTGCTCGCCATCGAGGAATGCGATGGCAACGTCGGCGCCTTCGCGCGCGAAAGCGATCGCCACCGCCGCGCCGATACCGCTGTCACCGCCGGTGATCAGTGCCTTCTTGCCCTGCAGCAGGCCATGCCCGCGATAACTGTCCTCGCCATGGTCCGGCCGGGGCTGCATCTGCGCAGTCTTGCCGGGGAAGGGTTGCTGCTGGGCCTGGAAGGGCGGGCGTGGGTAATCGGGCAGGGCCATCGTCACTCTCCGAAAGGAAACCGGCGCCAGTCTCCCTCCAAGCGGGTAAACGGCTGGAGGGCGCGGTGTCGTTGCAGCGTGGACGCCTGCGCGCGCGGCTTCACAATGGATGCGCGATGGTGGTCATGATGCTGTTGGCCGGTTGCCGTGAATCCAGCCGCGTATGCTGCACGATGATCGGCTGGTCGGATTCGACGAGGGTGGCGAAGCCCGTGCCGCGCGGCACAGGTGCCGGATCCTGCAGATCGTTGAAGCGCAGATGGCAGGTGCGCCGCGCCGGCACCGTTATCCGGTAGGGGCCCACCGGATCGCGGTCCTCGAAGTAGAGGGTCAGGGTGACATGTGCGTCCTCGTTGCCGGCATTGAGGACGCAGCATGTTTCGTGACTCTGCATCTCCGGTGACGGGCCGTTGCTCCAGGCTGGAATGTAGCCTTCGGCGATAGCCCAGCGTCGATGCCCGATGCAGGAAGCGTTCGTTTCCATGACGCCGTTTTAGCTGGAGGGGTGTTGCCATCGTGTCCAGTCCCCGCACGGAATCCGTGATGACCATCGGCTACCACGCATCGCATGAACAGTTCCCGCCCGCCACCTTGCTGGGCCTGGCGCTGCGCGCCGAACAGGCGGGATTCGAGGCCCTGATGTGCTCCGACCATTTTCACCCGTGGACGACCGCACAAGGGCAGTCGGGCCACAGCTGGGTGTGGGCCGGCGCGCTGGCGGTGCAGAGCGCGTTGACCCTGGGCATGGTGACGTGCCCGATGCTGCGCCAGCACCCGGCCTTGGTGGCACAGGCAGCGGCGACGCTGGAGCAGCTGGCGCCGGGCCGGATCTGGTTGGCGCTGGGTACCGGCGAGGCCCTGAACGAGCGCATCACCGGCCAGCCGTGGCCAGCCAAGCGCGAGCGGCAGAAGGCACTGCGCGATGCGGCCGAGGTGATGCGGCGGCTGTGGGGCGGCGAGCAGGTCGACCACGACGGTGGCTTCCAGGTGCGCCAGGCGCGACTGTACAGCCGGCCGGCACTTCCCCTGCCGCTGCTGGGTGCAGCCGTCACGGAGGACACCGCACGCTGGATGGGGGGCTGGGCCGACGGCCTGATCACGATCAGCCAGCCATTGGCGCAGTTGCAGCGCGTGGTGGCGGCGTTCGAACAGGGCGGTGGCAGGGGCAAGCCGATGTACCTGCAGGCCAAGCTCTCCTACGCGCGTGCCGAACAGGCGGCGCTGGAAGGCGCGATGGAGCAGTGGAGCGCCAATGTCCTGCCACCGGAACTGGCCGAAGGCCTGGACCAGCCCGAGCAGTTCGAGGCACAGGCCCGGTCGGTCAGTGCCGAGGAGCTGCGCCAGCACGTGCATGTCTCGGCGGATCTCGGCCAGCACCGGGCCTGGCTGCAGGAACTGCAGTCACTGGGCTTCGATCGCATCTATCTGCACAACGTGAACCGCGAGCAGGACCGCTTCATCGATGATTTCGCCGAACACGTGCTGCCCGCGCTGCGCACTCAGGCGCCCTCGGCGGCCAGCCACGTATAGCCATGGCCCTGCAGGCAACAGCGGCGATCCTGCAGCCTGGCGCCGTGGCCCACCAGCGTACGCAGCGGGCCGTGCAGGGGCACCTCTACCTCAACCGGGTCGTCGCCGAAGTTGATCAGTGCCAGTGCCTGGTGGGGGGGCTCGCCGTAGCGGAGCATCAGCAGCGCAGGTGAAGGTGGGTCGAGCGTGTGAGGACCCTGCTGCAGCACGGGATGTGCATTGCGTTGCTGCAGCAGCTCGCGCACGCGCTGCAGCAGCGAGGCGGGCGTCGCGCGTTGCGCCTCGACATTCACCGTCCGGTAACCGTAAGCGCCGTCTGCCGGAGGCACGCGCCAGGCATGCCGCGGTTGATCGGTAAACCCCGCCGCTGGTCCACCGTGCCAGTGCATCGGCATCCGCACGGCATTGCGTTCTGGCAGCTCCAGGCAGTCACCGAGGCCGATCTCTTCCCCATAGCGGATCACCGGCACCTGACCCAGCGACAGCAGTGCGGCCCAGGCCATGGCCTGCCACGCGGTGTCGCCGTCCAGCATGGGCGCCAGCCGGCGGCGGATGCCGCGGCGATAGATGCGCATGCCAGGTTCGGGCGCGAAGCGCTCCATCACCGCCTCGCGTTCGTCCGGCTCAAGCTGCTCCAGGTCAAGCTCATCATTGTTGCGCAGCCAAGCGATGCGCGTGTGCGGCGGCGCCTGCGGTCCGTATTCGGCCATGACCCGGGCCACTTCACTGGCGTCGCCGCGCGCCAGGGCCAGGAAGAAATGATTGTTCAGATGGAAGTCGAGCAGGTGCGAAAGCCGCCGGCCCTGGCACAGGAAGTCACCGTAGCGGGGCGCGCTGACATCCGCTTCGCCGATCAGCGGCAGGCCTGGCTGTTGCGCATCTGCCGTGGCGCGCATTTCCTCCAGCAGCCACAACCCGTCGTCGCGCGGGTCGGCGTGGCGGGCGCGCTCGACCATGTACGGGACCGCATCCACGCGGAAGCCGGCCACGCCGCGCTGCATCCAGAACGTCATCACCCGCAGCAGTTCGTCGCGTACTGGCGCATGGGCCAGATCCAGGTCTGGCTCGTGCCGGTAGAACATGTGACGGTTGAACGCGCCGGCCTCGGCGTCCCATGTCCAGGCAGACGCCTCGATCGGTGGGAACATCGGCTGCAGGCCGTCGTCGGGCACGTGGTCGCTCCACAGGTACCAGCGGCGCCATGCCGGGTCGCCCCGCCGCGCGGCGACGAACCACGGGTGGGCGCTGGCAGTGTGCTGCATCACCAGCTCGACGATGATGCCGATACCGCGTGCGTCGGCAGCATCGACCAGGTGCTGGAACGCGGCCTGGTCGCCCAGGCGTGGATCGATGCGGTAGTGATCGGTGACATCGTAGCCACCGTCACGGCCGGCGTTGCAGTAGAACGGCAGCAGCCACAGGTGGCTGACACCGAGCCAATGCAGGTAGTCCAGCTTTTCGGTGATGCCATCCAGCGTGCCCCAGCCGCGGCCGTCGCTGTCGCGGAACAGGTAGGGGTCGACCTGGTAGATCGCGCGAAGCGGGCGCACCGCCATGGGGCTTCTCCGTCACTGTCCACGGATGACCAGCCTGCTGTCGCGCGTGGCAGCGGTTCGTGAAACGGATGGCACCCTGTCGTGACATGGCATCCACGGACTCTGCATGCGCGGGCGCGCACAGTGAACGCTCATTCCCTGCGCCGAGGAGGCTTCCTGCATGGCCCGACGCAAGACGCTTCGTATTGCCACGTTCAACGTCAACGGCATCGGCACGCGCCTGCCACAGCTGCTGGACTGGCTGCACAGGGAATCGCCGGACGTGGTTGCCCTGCAGGAACTGAAGGCGACCGACGCCGCGTTTCCGGCTGCGTCATTGGAGGAGGCTGGGTACGGTGCACTCTGGCAAGGCGAGGCGCGCTGGAACGGCGTGGCACTGCTGGCACGGGGGGCCACGCCGGTCGAGAGCCGCCGTCGATTGCCCGGCGAGCCCAGCGACACGCAGAGCCGCTACCTGGAGGCGGCGGTGCACGGGGTCATCGTGGGTGCCCTCTACCTGCCCAACGGCAACCCGCAGCCCGGGCCCAGGTTCGACTACAAGCTGCGCTGGATGGCGCGCCTGATCCGGCATGCGCGCAGCCTGGTCGAGCTGCCGCACCCGGCGCTGCTGCTGGGTGATTTCAACGTGATCCCCACCGAAGCCGACGTCTACGACCCCAAGGCCTGGCGCCGCGATGCGCTGTTCCAGCCCGAGGTGCGCGAGGCCTTTGAACGGCTGCTGGCGCAGGGCTGGACCGATGCGTTGCGGAAGGTGCACGGCAACGCCACGATCTACACCTTCTGGGATTATTTCCGCCAGCATGCCGAGCGCGACCGTGGGTTGCGCATCGATCATCTGCTGTTGAACCCCGTACTGGCGGAGCGACTGAAGGACGCTGGCGTCGACCGCTGGGTACGCCTGCAGGCAAAGGCCAGCGACCACGCGCCGGCGTGGGTGACGGTAAGCGCGTGATCAACGCGCGGTTGGGTCTTCGCGTCGCTCGCGGCGTACCCGTGCGCGGGTGCGGTACAGGCGGCTGTCCGCTTTCTGGATGGTGTCGGCCACCGGCTCGCCGGGCGTGTTGATGGCCGCACCCATCGAGAACGCGCTGGGCGAGAGCGCGGCGTGGTCCTGGTACCAATGCTCCAGTTCGCTCAACCGGCCGTCCGCAGGCGCAACCAGTACCACCATGAATTCGTCGCCGCCCAGTCGCACCACCGTCTCCTCCTTGCCCAGCGGTGAGCGCAGGAACGTGGCGAACTCGACCAGGACGGCGTCGCCACGCCTGTGGCCCTGGGTGTCGTTGATGTGCTTGAAATGGTCCAGATCGAACATCACGCAGGCCCAGCGCTCGTCAATCAGTTCATCCAGCCGGTGCAGGTAACGCCGGTTGTAGCACTGCGTGAGCGGATCCTTGAAGGACATCTCGCGCAGCTGCTGCTCCTGCATCCGCAGCGCGGTGACGTCCTGAGCATGTCCCAGCACGTAGGGCGGGCTGGCTTCGTTGTCGAGCACGTTGTGATACGCCCAGTAGTGGCGCGTTCCGTCCGCGGCGATCAGCTCGATCACGCCGGCGTCGGTGTGGTTTGCCTGGATCCGAGCGAGGTAGGCCTTGAAGCCCTCGCGTTTTTCCGGCGGCATCAGGTCACACAGGCTGCGCCCGACCATCTGGCTTTCCTCGAAACCCAGCGATTGCACGGCCGCCGGATTCACCGAGGTCAATGTGCCTTCCAGGGTGTGGGTGCAGATCAGGCCCAGGCTGTAGTGGAACAGTCGCCGGTAGCGGGTTTCGCTCGCTTCCAGCGCGTCGAGCGCGGCTCGCTCGTCCGTGATGTCCTGGATCGCCCCGACCAGGCGCGGATGCCCGTCGACCTGTTGCCGGCTGCCGACCACCCGGGTCCAGATCGCGCGCCCGTCGGCGGTGGTCATTGGCAGCTGCACTTCCCAGGACGTGCCTTCGTCGATGCAACGCTGCACTGCTGCCCGGATGATGTTGCGGCTGTCTTCGCGATAGAACGACAGCGCGGTGTCGAGCGTCGGTTCAAAGTTGCTGCGCACGCCGTGCAACTGCTTGGTCTCGCGGGTCCAGCGCACTTCGTTGGTCACCAGGTCCATCTCCCAGCCGCCCACCCGGGCGGCGCGGTTGGTGCGCTCCAGGAAGTCTTCGCTGCGTTTGAGCTCGCGATGCAGCGCCTTGGCCTGGCCCACCTGCGCCATCAGCGTGCTGCGTTGCTCCAGCACCTGGGTGGTGACCCGGGCAAGGTGCACCATCAGTTCGCGCTGGGACGGAGACAGCACGCCAGGCATCGGATCGAGCAGGCACAGCGTGCCGATACGTGCGCCGTGCGCCGAGCCCAGGGGGATGCCAGCGTAGTGGCGGATGCGCGGCCCACCTGTCACCAGCGGATTGGTGGAGAAACGTGGGTCCTGGCGCGCATCGGGTATCTCGAACAGCTCGTCCTGGCGTATGGCATGGGTGCAAAAGGAAATTTCGCGGGCCGTTTCGCTGACGCCCTCAAGGCCGATGTTGGCCTTGAACCACTGGCGGTCTTCGGCCACCACGCTGATCAGGCCCATGGTCATGCCGGTTGCAGCGCGGGCGGCGGCGACGATGGCATCGAACACCGGCTCCGGCGGCGTATCCAACAGGTGCAGTCGTTCGATTTCGAGCAGTCGTTCGGCTTCGTCCATGGCGCTTTTCAGGGCTGGGTGGCGAGGGCGCTTGCGGCAGCTGTCTGGGACTACGCTAGTGCGCACGGCGTTATGTATCGCCATGGCGGGGTGATGCCGATGTGAGGTGGGCGCGCCGGTTCAGTGCTCGCGCAGCGACGCCTGCAATGCGGTTGCCAGCGCCGCGTCTCCGGACACCAGATCCTGCCAGCGCAACGCAATGCCCTTGCGTCGCCCCTTCTCCACCAGCTTCAGGCCGTCAGGGGCCACAGTCAGGGTGTAGGCCTGGCCATCGATCTCCAGTTCGCGTCGCAACGGCTTGTCGAGAGGTGTCATCAAGGTTTCCTTGCGGGGGCGGAGATGCGGCGTCGCCGCACCGACACGTGACGGTGGTCACGGACGTGCCATCGCCAGGGGAAATCGACGGCGCGCGTGATTCCGATCCGTGGACCAACTTCCGGGTCGGACGGGGGCGGGGTGCCATCGCTGGCGATCACGATGCCATGGCTGCCTGTCACCAGATCGGCGCCGTCGAAGCTGCGGTCCAACCCGAATGCCTGCGAGAGCTTGCCGGGGCCGCTGGCCAGATCGTGGTCGCGGCGCGCGGCGGGACGCAGCTCGTGCATGCGCTCCAGGCCCGCCAGCGGTTCGACGGCCCGCAGCAGCACCGCCACGCCTTCACCGACCTCTCCGCAGACCACGTTGCTGCCCCAGTGCATGCCGTACGTGAAGTAGACGTAGAGGTGGCCGGCCTCACCGAACATGCTGGCCGTGCGCGGCGTTGGCCCGCGATAGGAGTGCGCGGCGGGATCGTCGCTGCCGGCATAGGCTTCAACCTCGACGATGCGGCCAGTGCGACCATCGTCGCGCACCAGCAGCTTGTTGAGCAGCTCCGGCGCAACTTCGGTCGATGGACGCCGGTAGAAGCGGCGCGGCAGGATCTGCAGGGAGGCGGGCAACCAGTCCGGCACGGTGGTGGCAGGCTCGGGTGAAAGACCGTGGCACTGTGGCATCGATCAGGTGAAACGGGCGCAGACGCGGTGTCATTCCGGCGCAGGCGGTGCGGCCAATGCAGCGCGCCGGGCGGCATACACCTCCGGCGTCTGCGGCTTGATGAACAGTGCCACCAGTTCCGGATACTCGCGCTTCACCGCCGTCTCGATGCGGGTGATGCAGGCTTCGATTTGCGGGGTCCGGCGGTCATCCTCGAACTCGGCGCTGAGCATGGCGACGACCTGTTCCGGGCCCATCTGCATGGTGGTCACGCCATTGGCGCGGCGCAGATCCGGATCGGTTTCGGCCACCGCCATGATCCGCTCGGCCACTGCGGGATGGGCAGGCTCTCCGACCAGCAGGCCCTTGGTCTCACGGGCCAGGAGGAAGGCGGTGGCGGCCAGCACGCCGGCGATGCACAGCGACGCAACGCCATCAAGCACCGGCATGTCCAGCACCTGCGCGGCCACCAGGCCGATCAGTGCGAAGCCCAGCCCGAGCAACGCAGCGCTGTCTTCCAGCAGTACGGTGAAGGTGGAAGGATCCTTGCTGCGGCGGAAGGCCTCGAAGTAGCCAAGTTTGCCTTTGGTACGCCGGAACTCGCGCAGCGCGACCCACCAGGAGGCACCCTCGAACAGGATGGAAATGCCCAGCACGCTGTAGCTCAACGCATGGTTGGTGGCCGGCTCCGGCCTGCGGATGTGCTGGATGCCCTCGTAGGCCGAAACGCCGGCACCGGCCGCGAACACCAGCAGGGCGACGATGAAGCTCCAGAAGTACAGCTCGCGGCCATAGCCGAACGGATGCAGGGAATCCGGCGCCTTGCCGGCACGGCGCAGCCCGTACAGCAGCAGAAGTTCATTCAGTGTGTCGACCAGCGAATGCACGCCCTCGCTGAGCATGGCCGAGCTGCCGGAGATGCCGGCGGCGATGAATTTGGCGATCGCAATGGCGAGGTTGCCCGCGAGCGCGGCATAGATGACAAGGCGGGAACCAGTGGAAGCGGACATTTCGGTGAGCGGGCGGGGCGGACGCCTGATCTTCGCGGTCGCCGCGTGCCCGCTGCGTGCACGCTACGCTCAACGCCCCTTCGGATTGAGATACAACCGCGCACCGTCGGATTCACGGAACCCGGACCAGCGGCCACCGCCTGACGCGCGGAAGCGCCCGAACACCGTGTTGCTGGTATCGGTGAGCAGCAGCTGGTTGCCCGACAGCACCCAGCGGTTGGCCGAGAAGAAGCCGTCCGGGCAGCCGGTGGGAACGTAGGCGCTGTAGCCACCGAACCACTCGATGCTCTTCAGTTCGATGGTGCACGTGCTGCCGTTCTCCTGGCCCAGCGTCCAGCTGCCGAACAGATCGCCTTCGCGCACGCCGCGGCCGCCGCGCTGGCGGTCGTGGTCCCAGTCATCGTTGTTGTCGTGGAAGCCGAAGTCCACGTCCAGCCCCTTGCTTTCACTGCGCGACTCGGACTGCGAGCTGCCGCTGGTGGTGGTCTGCGTGGTCACTGCGCCACTGCTCTGGGTCTGGGTACTGCTGGATTGCGTGGTCTGCTCGGTACGGGTGGTCTGTTCACCGAAGCCGAACGACGCGTCCTGGGCAAGGGCGGGCAGGGTCAGGAAGCACAGGACGGACAGGCAGGCACGGGCAGGAACGGCGGCCATCGCAGGATCCTCGACAGGGTGGACCGCGCGAGTATCGAACCGGTGGAGCGGGAGACGGCGTGAGGACGCGCCCAGGGGCGGGCGTGCCAAGAGTCGGCGCTGTTCGCTGACGGGTCGTGCCGGCCGCTGGCCGGCTCCTCTTTGGCGCCCAGAGGCCGAAGGCATGCCGGCCAGCGGCCGGCACGACCCGCAGCCAGGCATGGCCTCGCTCTATTCTTCGGGTTTCACCCGAGCGACCCGTTTCCGGTACTCGTACACATTGTCGCCGCGGATACGCTTTTCCTCGGTGCCGGTAACCCGGCCGACCTGCTGGTCAGAGCCGGTGACCGGCTTGGCTTCGATGGCGGTCTCGTGCTCGAAGGAGTGCGATTTGTCGGTGTTGCGGTAATAGCGGTACAGCGCCCAGTACAGCGCGGTTGCGCCGGCTGGACCTGCCGCCAACAGCCAGAGGCCACTGTCGTCGCTCATGTCGATGCCACCAGGAAGGCTATTGCGAGGGCTTCAATGACGGTGCCGGTGGCCAGGGCCGCCAGCAGCATCTTCCATTGCTGCACGGGCACGCTGCCCATGGTTTCGCCGGTACGGCCGTTCACCGCGATGTAGTGCAGCATGCCGCCGTTCTTGCCGGGCTGGTGGTAGGAGTACAACCACACCGGCAGGTACATCGAAACCCAACGAGTGCCATGCACCTCCAGCTGTTCCTGTTCCCAGCGCACGCCACGGTTGTAGCGCCTCACCGACCCTTCCACCTGCGCACGGGCGATCGACAGCAGCTGGTCTTCCAGCCGCGGCCGCAGCTTTTCCACATCCAGGTTGCGTTTTTCAGAGGTGAAGCCGGCCAGGTACGAGGCGTTCCACTTCACCGCGTTCTTGGTGTCGAACGGCAGGATGGTGTTGATGATGTTGTTGGTGTTGGCGCGGGTATCCAGATTGCCGCGCTCGGCCGAGGATTCCAGGGGCAGGTCATCAACCGTGAAATCCACCTGGCGTTCGACCTGGTAGACATCGGCGTCGTACAGGGTGCGCTTGTTCTTCTCGGTGCCGACCGTGTATTGCCGGGTCTGGATCTCGCCCTTGCCGGCCACGGCCGCGCTGACGTTGCTGTCCACGATCATGTAGGGCAGGAACACGCCCACCACGTTTTCCGGGGTGAACTGCTCCTTGAACGCCTTCAGCGCGAACATGCGGCGCTTGTCGACGAACTGGCGGATGCGCGCGACCGCATCGTCCTTCTTGATGTGGAAGGGCAGCACCGCGTCGGGCACCGCACCATTGCTGATCTGTTCGTTGACGCCGAAGACGTGGCGGCACCAGTGGCAGCGCGCCGTCATCGTGCTTTCGGTGTTGACCGTGACTTCGGCGCCGCAGCCCGTGCACTTGAACGTCATCAACGCCGAGGTGTCGGCATCGATGTTGCGTGCACCGGAGGCGATGACCGTGCCACGCAGCTGGTCGATGGCCTCGCCCAGCCCGAATTCCTCCTCGACCCGCGCGCCATGCCATTCGTGACGGCAGTACAGGCAGACGAGGATATCGGTGCCGGCTTTGGGCCGGATGTCGGTGGCGCCGCACTTCGGGCAGCGGTTGAGGCCGTCCTTCAGCTCGCTGGCCGAGGTATCGATGGCCACGGGATCGGGCGCTTCCACTTCATCGCGGATGGCCTGAGGCAGTTTCGAGGTGTCCAGCGGGAAGCTGCCGGGCAGGGGAGGGACGTCCTGCGGCGAACCGGGCCCATCCAACGACGCCGCCGGCAAGGGCGGCGGCGTTGCGGGCGCGGATCCGGGCAGCGGCGGTGGGCCGTTTCTGGGATCGGACATGTGGGTTGTGCGTCCTGCTGTTACAGGCCCAGTGCCTTGGCTTTCAGGGCGTCATAGTCGCCCTGGGTGATCAGGCCCAGGTCCAGCATTTCCTTGGCCTTCTTCAGCTTGGCCACCGGATCGTCGGCAGCCGGCGTGACCGGCTGCTGCATGCCGCCGACACCGAACATGCCCGAGGCCATGCCGACACCGACCAGGCCAGCCGCACCGCCGTTCTCGCCGGCCGACTGGATGCCCTGGGCGACGCTCGCCTGCAGGTTGGAATTGCCGCGCGAGCCGGACAGCGCATCGGCGCGCTGCACGGTCTTCAGCAGTTCGCGGGTGTTGGCGTCGTACTCGATCGAGACAATGGCGGTCTTGACGATGGCCAGGCCGCGATCCGACTTCCACTGGTAGCCCTGCTCGACGGCGGCCGACAGGCTCTGTGCAAAGCCCAGCGAGTCCTGCTGCAGCTTGGTGATGCGGTTGCCCTTGCCCGGATCGTTCGTATACAGGCTGAAGGCCGGCGCCAGCGAGCCGACCACTTCATTGAACAGCTGGCTGGCGGCGGCGTTGTCCAGGTCGGTGAAGTCGAACACCTGGCCCGGCTGCAGGTAGCTGGCCGGCACGAAGTTCTTCACGAACAGGATCGGGTCGACGATCTTCAGCGTGTACGAGCCACGCGTGACTGCACCCACTTGGGTATTGAGGAAGCCGTCGTCCCAGTAGATTTCCGACTGGGTACCGAAGCGGTTGTCCGGCAGCTCCTTCAGCGAGACGAAATAAGCCGCCTGCTGCGAACCGGGCTGGCCGCCGAACTTGAAGCGTTCCCAGCTCTGCTTGATGAAGGTGCTGACCAGGCCGTCACCGGCGAAGATCGATTGCGAGTTCAGGTCGTCCGAACGCCACTCGTAGCCGCCCGGTTCGGCGACGAACGCGGTGATCGCGCCGTCCTGGAACAACAGCAGGCCGTAGCCCTCCGGCACGACGATCTTCGAGCCGTTGGTGATGATGTTGGACGAGCCGTTGGTGTTGGAGCCGCGGCCGGCGTTGGTGCCGCGCGGCACCGCCGCGAACAGGGCCGCCGTCGAGGGCAGGCCTGTGGGCACGGTGTAGAAGTCCTTCCACTGGTCGGCCAGCACGCCACCGACCGCACCCTTCACCGCCTGTACCAGACCCATGTCCAACTCCCTGTGATTCGAGGGCAGGCACCATGCCTGCCGAGCTGGGCTGAATATAGCAGCGGGCAGGGACCGCTGTGGTGCCGGAAGATGAATCCAGGCCCTGCCGGGGCGCAGGATCGCGCCTGGCGCTGTCTCTACAACATGTACGGGATCTTGAACGCCAGCGTGAAGTCCGGTGCATCCGGGGTCAGCCCGATGCCGAGCAGGGTGACCAGTGTGGTGTGCTGGTTGAGCGCGTACGTCACGCCCAGATTCAGTGATGCCGCGTTGGCGTCGCTGCCGATCACTTTCATCCACTTCCCGCCTTGGAAACGGGTGGATGCGCGGGCGCTGATGCGGTCGCTGAAGGACAGGCTGAGGCTGGTGCGCTCGTTGAACGCAAAGGCCACGCCAGCGCCGAAGTAGACCGCGCCGCCGAGCTTCACGTCACCCGGGTTGACCGTGTCGGGGTTGCTGTCGATATCACTGAAACCACGCGGGAACGAATGCACATAGCCGACGTTGGCGAACAGGATCGCCGGATCGGCGGTCTTGACCATCGACAGGCCCACATTGGCCTGCCACACGCCATTGCCGGTGGGCTGTTCCCTGGGTACGGCGAAGCGGATGTAGTCATCGTCGTCGCGCTCGATCACCTTCCAGTCCAGACCGTAGGGTGCGCGCCCGGTAGGGGCGGTGACTCCGGCGGTGAGCACCGTTTCCGGGCGCCAGCCGCGTTCGCCGAACAAACGGTAGTTCGCACTCAAGCCGATATCGCCCAGCCCGTTGCCATTGGTTTCTTCCTGCGCGATCGCGGCCGCCGCACCGCCGGCGCCGCCCTTCTGGTAGACGGTGCGCCGCGCCAGGTAAGGCACGTCCAGGTTGAGCGTCAGGTTCGGGCTGACACCCCAGCGCGCGGCCAGGTTGTAGGTGAGCGAATCGGATTCAACGTTCTCGATGGCGATGTTGCCGAGGAAGATCGCGTCCAGCGCCAGGAAACCATTGAGAGTGAGCTGCTTGCGGTCGTAGCGGGCGTAGGTGAGGCTGTTCTCGACGGTGAAGCGGCGCGAGAACAGCGCCGACTGCTGTTGTTTCACATCATCCACGCTGCGCCGCGATTCCTGCTTCGCCTGCTGTGCCTCGGCCGCCGTGCTGGCGTAGCCCTCGCTACCCTGCGATGCCTGCAGCGTCGAGCCATGCTCGGCTGCCGCGCCCGTTGCCGCCGCCGTTGCCGGCCCGGTGGACCCCGTGCGTCCACTCAATCGCGCCTGCATCGCCTGTACCTGCATGTCCAGTTCGCGCAGCCGCCGCACCTCCTGTGCGTAGTTGGATTTGAGCTGCTCCAGCTGGTTGGCCAGTGCCTGCACGTCGGCGCCATCGTCCGCCGCCGGTGGTGCGGCAAAGACGGTGCCCGCCAGCGCCGCCAGCGCCAACGGGGTGATCCTCTTCAAGGTGTGCATGTTCGTGTCCTGCGTTGTGGAGCGCTTCCCCCAACGCCGTGCCGTGGTGCTAGCGGCCCGGCCCCATGCCGCGGTTCATCGCAATCGCCTGGGCCACGTTCTGGCTCAACGGCAGGTTGCCGCCCGCGGTATCCCGCACCAGTTCCAGCCGCAGCTGGTTGCTGGCGATCTGGCCGTCACCGGCCAGGGCGATGCCCTGGCCGACGCTGCCGTTGCGTATCCATTGCTGGACAAGCCCCTGGCCATCTGCCTGCAACAGCAGGCGTGCCTGGTTGCCGTCGAGCACCGCGGAGGCCGAGAGGCCTGCGGCCTGCGCACTGATCGAATGGGCACCGTCACCCGGCAGGGCCGGCACCGCGCCATTGCGTACCACCAGCGTGGTCGCATTGCGGGCGACGTTGCCATCGCCGGCCACCTGCATGCTCTGCACCAGGCCGCTGGCGTTGGCCAGGCCGCTGCTGTCGATAAGGCGACCCTGCGTGTCCGGCAGCGGCGCGTCTGCGGCAGTCACGTGCACGCTGGGCTGGAAGCTCAGTTTCGGGCTGCCGCCGCCGCGGAAGTCCATGCCCAGGGTCAACGCACCCTGCAATACATTTCCGTTGGCGGCCTGCCACTGCGAGACCATCGTCACCCCGAACCACGCGACGGTATTGCCGCCCACGGTGTAGCGGCCGCGCAGCAGGTTGAGTTCGGAATCCGGAATTTCCTTCAGGCCGCGTCCCGGCGCAGCATCCGCCGCCTGCAGGGGCAGGGCGGGGCTCGCCAGCAGCAGGAGCATCAACAGACGGTGGCGGAACATGGCGGAACCTCCTTCAGAACAGGTCGGCGTGGCTGAAGCCGAAATCGACCAGTTCGGCATCGGTGATCGGCCCCTGTCGCGCGTAGAGCGCGCGGGCGCTGGGCCGTTCGCTGGGTTGCAGCAGGACCGTGTTGCGATCGAAATCACTGCCGATCACCACGAATACGGCACGCGATGGCCACGCGGCGAGGAATTCAGGCAGCGCCAGGCTGCGGTTGCCAAGGATGGGATCAGCCACCTCGACCACGCCGCCGCGCACCTGCTTGAGCACCACGAAGTGGCGGAAGCCGCGCACGTCCATCAGGACAAGACCAGGAACGCGAAGCGTGCGCAGGCGTGCCTCATCGATGCGATAGCCGCGCCCGCGCATGCCCAGCGATTCCACGTAGCGCTTGATGTCGAGCAGCGAAAAGCCACGCTCGGCCACCAGCGCCGGGTCGGACACCCCCATCACCCCTTCGATCACCGTCGCCTCGTCGGTGTCCAGGTGGTAGGCATGGCGCAGGAGGGTCGCCAGTGCGGCCGCTCCGCAGCTGTAATCGGTGTGCTGGCGTACCACGTTGCGGTAGCGCCGTTCCTGCATGCTCTCTACCTTCTGCTGCAGCAGCGCGCCATTGGGCAGTACGCCGGCGAAGCCGACGTCGCCCGCCCGCGCGGACGCGCCGCCCAGCAACAGCAGGCAGGCCAGCAGGCGTATCGAGAGACGGTGGCCGAACATCGCATTCTCCGGCAGCAAGGGGGAGCCCCTGTCCCAAGGGGGAGGAGGAACAGGGGCTCCCGGGGACCCGGCCATTGGCGGACGGCCGGGGTGTTGCGCTTACTCGCCGCTGCCACCACCGCCGCCGGTGCTGGGCTGGGCGACTGCCAGGGCCAGGCTGTTGGCCTGCAGGTTGCCGGTGCCCGCGGCCACGTTCACGCCGATGTTGCCGGAGGCGCCGGAGAAGGCACTGCCGGACAACGCCGAGGTGTTGGTCGCATCCACATTCACCCATCGCGTGGTGCTGACGGTGCCGCTGAGGCTGGCATACAGGTCGGCCACGCCCAGTTCGACGAACTGGCTGGTGCCACTCTCACGCGTATCGAAGCCCAGGCCACCCACCCCCGGCCGGTTGGGGTTCATCGTGGCGTTCTGGATTTCGTCGTCCAGATCGATATGGCCGGTGCTGCTGCCACCCGGGTGTGGCAGCTCCCCACTCCAGGTATCCAGATAGTAGTTGGCCATCTGGTAGGCGTTGCCGGTACCGCGGTAGGTGCCGGCGCCATAGGCCAGGGTCAGGCCGCTGACGCCGCCACGCATGCCGACCTGCACGGTATCGGTGTAGGACTGCACGAAGCCGGCGTTGCTGACCGTGTTGCCGGTGGAGACCTGGTTGGAGCTGATGCTCGACTGCGCCACCGCGGTGGTCGCGACCGACGCCGCCAGCGCGTTCTTCTGCTCGTTGTTGTTGCCCGAAGCAATGTTGACACCGATGTTGCCTGACGCACCGCCGAAGGCATTGCCACCGAGACCTGCGGCATTGGTGACGCCGGAGTTCATGGTCGCGTTGCCGAAGCCGGCCTGGTTGACGAACACCTCGGCGTCGGCCATGCCGAAGCTGAAGGACGCGTCGGCGGCGGACAACGACGCGGCATTGTCCTGGGCGTTGTTGTCGCCCGATACCACGTTGAAGCCGAGGTTGCCGGAGGCACCTGCACCCACGCTGTCACCGATGGAGGCACTGTTGGTGACCAGGCTGTTGCTGGTGGCGTTGTTGCTGATCGACTGGCGGTTGTCGATTACGGCGATGGCCGCAGAATCGAGGTCGATGTCGCCGGTGATGTTCGGGTCGCCGGAGAAATTGATGTCGGTACCCAGTCGCAGGTCCTTCTCCAGGTTCACGTCGACGCCGTGGTTGTTCTTTTCCTTGCGTTCGTCGGCCTGGATGTTGCTGTGCTTCTGCACATTGACGTTGACGGTGCGGTTGCGCACGTCGTTGTCGGTGTGATTGTGGGTGTCGTTGCGGGTTTCGCTGACGGTGTGGGTGTGGTTGATGTTCGCGTTGGCGTTCTGGTTGTCCCAGCCATTGGCCGCAGCGGCGGTCGAGGCAGTGGCAATCGCCATGGCGAGCATGGTCCGTTTGACGGTCGCTTTCATGGTGCCCTCTCTCTCATCAGGTGGTGCATCGGTTGGGTGGTTGTCACGGGCGGTCCTGCACGACCAGGCCCAGCACATTGGCCGTGTCATTGCCGCTGCCCGCGATCTGATTGAGTTGCAGGACCCCGTCGAATCCCCGCAGCGCGGTGCTGGTGACACCGGCGCTGCGGGTGCCCGTCGCGACGCCGCGACCGGCGTCGTCCCGCCCCCCTGCCAACGCGGAACCCTCGGCGGCCAAGGCCGTATCGTCGGTTTCGCGTATGCCCTGTCGGGCCAGTGTCGCGCTGACGACGTTGAGCGTCGTGTTGGCGATGCCGCTGGCCTGGTTGATGGATGCGATACCGCTGGCACCGGCCAGCGCCTTGCCATCGATGACGGCGGTGGCGTGAACCGGTGCACCCAGCACGCGGTCGCCACCGCGCAGTTGTCGGTTGCCGATCGAGACGTCGGCATGTTCGCCAGTGGCGATGCCGCGCAGGTTGGCCTGCAGATTGAGGTCGCCGGCCGCCTGGTTGACCGCGATGGCGCCGTTCGCGCCGGCCAGTGCATGGCCGTCGATGCGGGCAACGTCGAGGTAGGCGAGCATGCCGCTGTAGTCATCGGCCTGCGCGATCAACGGCGTGGCAGGCAGGATCAGCAGCAGCCAGTGCGCCCGCCTCACTTGCCACCTGCCGGGGCCATGCCCTGCAGCGGGAACTGGCCGAGAGCGCCGCGCACGGTATCGCCGATGCCGCGGGTACTGTTGCCGACCGCGCCGAGCGGGCCGTTCATGGCGCCACCGAGGCTGCTGCCGACCATGCCGTCACCGCTGCGGCCGAGCGTGCCGCCCAATGCCTGCTGCGTCACACGTTCGACCGTGGTGCCTGCGGGTGTGGTGGCTGTGGCGGCGTGACCTGCCCCCATGCCTGCGTAGTCCTCATCGCTCAGCTCGTCCATCCCGTTTGCCGGGGCACCCGCACCGAGGGCCGCCGCGATCTCGCGCTGGGGTTTCGGGTCGGCGATCAGCGCCATGCCGGGCGGTGCCATGCGATAGGCCGGGCGTGCGGACACATCACGCAACAGGACGATTTCGCCCGGTTGAGCCTTCACGCCCTGGCGTGCACCGGAGGCAGAGGCGCTCGCGCCAACCGACAGCAGGGCCACGGCCAGCGTTGCCAGCAGGCCGCGAATGGGGGTGATGCCGTCCATGCCGATCTCCCGTGGTGGGTGCGGCGGAACCACGCATCAACCGTGCCAACCCTGCAAGGCTTGGCTGCCATGGCGCCAGGTGGTGGCAGACGCAGGGGGTCTGCTGCCGCGCTGTTACAGCGGCGTCGGAAAAATGTTGGGATTGCGCTGTACCAAGCGCCGCAGGGCAAGGCGGGCGCCCGACTGTCACACGGGTGTTACAGGTGCCGTCGCGGACTGTAACGATGCCGCTTCAGCCGGTGCTCTCTTGACGCGGCGCTCATTGCGCCGCCGTTTAGCGCAGCGCTAGGATCCGCCCATCAAAGGCCGCTGCGGCGGCTGTAGAGGTCCCGGCGGAGGGCGGCACGCCGGTGATTGCCTGACAGTCCGCCGACGGTGTCCGGATGCTGGGGGAAGCATGGCGGCGGTCCCGGAGGCTTCTACATCGCGTTGCGTGCTCTGGTTCGGCGAGCCGCTGGCGAACGAGCGCAGCGCGCTGGCGGCCGCAGGCTGGTACGTGCGCCGCATCCATCCCGACCCGGCGATGGCGATCGGGCTGCGCGGGCGTGATCGGCTGCTCGCTGTGCTGGATCTTCGCCATCTGGATACGCCCGCGCTGCAGTTGCTGGCGCCATGGATCGAACAGCACGCGCATCTGCCCTGGCTTGCGGTGCTGCCACCCGGCGCGGGGCCCACGCCTGCGGCGTGGCAGCCCTTGCTGCAGCGTTGCATCTCGCGGTTCACGCTGCCTTTCGGCCTGCAGGACCTGGTGGCTGCGATGCGCCAGCAGTTCGACGCAGATGATCCTTCTGCCAGCGAGGTGTGCGGCGGCCAGGGGCCGCGCACACTGATCGGCGAGAGTCCTGCGTTGCATGCGGTGCGCATCGTGCTGCACAAGTTTGCGCCGGTCGAACTGCCAGTGCTGGTCACCGGCGAAACCGGCACCGGCAAGGAGCTGGCGGCTCACGCGCTGCATGCGTTGTCCGGCCGTGCGGGCAAGCCGTTCATCGCGGTCAACTGCGGTGCCATTCCGGCCAACCTGGTGCAGTCGGAGCTGTTCGGCCACGAGCGCGGCTCGTTCACCGGCGCCGACAAGCGGCAGATAGGCGTATTCGAAGCCGCACACGGCGGAACCGTGTTCCTCGACGAAGTGGGCGACCTGCCAGCGGAGGCGCAGACCAGCCTGCTGCGCGTGCTGCAGGAAGGCACCTTCGAGCGCGTCGGCAGCAGCCAGCCGCTGCGGGCGGATGTGCGGGTACTCGCCGCCACCCACGTGGAACTGGAACACGCGGTGGCGCAGGGTCGGTTCCGCAGTGATCTCTACTATCGGCTCAATGTGCTGCGCCTGCTGATGCCGCCCTTGCGCGAGCGTGGCGCCGATGTGCAACTGCTGGCCGAGCACTTCCTGCGCTGCTTCCGACTGCGCCACAGCGTGCGTGCACGTGGCTTCGCACCCGCTGCGCTGCAGGCGATGCGACGCTTCGGTTGGCCCGGCAACGTGCGTGAACTGCTCAACCGGGTGCAGCGGGCGGCGATCATGGCCGAAGGCGAGCTGATCAGCGAGCGTGACCTCGAACTGGGTGGGCCCGGGCATGCGCCGCCGGGGGCGATGCTGCACGATGCCCGCGGCCAGGCCGAGCGCGATGTGCTGCTGCAGACCCTGCGCCAGACCGGCTACAACGTCTCCGAGTGCGCACGGCAGATGCAGATCTCGCGGGTGACCGTGTACCGGCTGTGCCGCAAGCATCGGCTGGAGCTGCCGGCGCAGCGCTGAGTGCGGATCATGGTTCGCCCGAACGGTAGCGGATGCGGTACAGGTCCAACCCCGCACCGTCTGCGCGCCGCGCCGAATAGGTCAAAGTGTCAGGTTGCGAGCCATCCAGCATCGCACCGTAGCTGTCGCCGGAGGCTTCGTTCACCGGGGAGGGCAATGCATGGCCCGCGTCATAACGACCTCCACGGTCGTAGGAAATGAACTGGCGCACCGGTGCAGTGGCGAAGTCCAGGGCGCGGGCAAACACCACCGTTCGGCCGTCGCCCAGGAAGGTGGCATCGAACTCCTGCGCTGCGGTATTGAGGTCACCCGCCAGCGGCCGTGCCGGCTGCGCGACGCCGCCGATCATCGCCGCGCTGTAGAGGTCATGGCCGCCGGCACCGCCCGCACGATCGCTGGAGAACAACAGCGTACGACCGTCCGGCGAGAGCATCGGCGCGAACTCGTCGGCCGCACTGTTTACCGCAGGCCCGAGATTTTCCGGTTCGCCGAATCGACCGTCGCGTCCAATCCTGACCCGGTACAGATCGTCGCCGCCCTGGCCGCCTGCGCGGTCCGAGCAGAAATACACCACACGGCCATCGGTGGAAAAGGCGGGATCGAAGTCACGTCCCGGCGTGTTGAACGAGACCGGCGTCGCCGGCCGCCAGCGCTGTCCATCGTGGCGGGAGACCCAGATGTCATACCCGCCCGGACCGCCGGGCCGGTTGCGGCTGAACCACAGTGCGGTCTTTCCATCTGGGCTCAGGGTCAGTCGAATTTCGTCGTACTGCGTGGATGCAACGCCCGGCGCAAAGCGTTCAGCGGAGCCGACGATCTGCAGCACGCTTGAGGGAGTCGCAGGGGGCGACGCAGCAACCAGCAGCATCACGGCCAGCCGCGCTTTCATGCCTGCCGCTCGAAGTCGCTGACCCAGTTGGTTTCCCAACTGCGTCCCCCATCGGTCGAAGCCGCCTGTTCCCAGCGCGCCGAACGCGGGGTGATACGTGACCAGATCACCCGCGTCTGGATCGCGCGACCGTCGTGCTGGTCCTCGCCAAAGAAGCGACCGACGCCGGCCTCGAAACCACCGCGCAAGGGCGCGCCGATCCGGGTCGGCTCCCGGCCATCCAGCCACCAGCTCAGCCAGTGCCGCTCAGCGGCGCTCCAGGCGCGGATGCCCATGCCGCGCAGCGGTGCTCCCGGCACGTCCATCAGGTTGTCGCCCACGTTGCCGAATCCTCCCAGTACCGGCCAGTTGTGCAGGGTGCCGTTGAACGCGTCCCACGCATCACTGCCCGCCAGCCGAGCGCGCAGGCGACGATGGCGCACGTTCCAATGGCCCACCAGGAAATCAAAATCGCGCGGTGCATCCGGCAGCTTCGGAAGCGGAGAAGGGGCTGCCGCAGTGCGCCGGAACCAGTTGCGCCAGTTCACTTCCCAGTGCGCGCCGGCATCGTCGGAGAATGCCTGTTCCCACCAAGGCTCCTCGCCATGGATGTCATGCCAGCGGAACCAGACGTCGATGGGGCGTCCCTTGAAATCATCACGACCACGGAAGCTGCCGCCGTCGCCCTCGAAGACGCCGCGCACGGGCGCTTCGATATGAGCAGGGGTGCGTCCATCGATCCACCAGATCGACCACGTGGAAGACACCGGATCAAAGGCACGCACGCCCAGGCCCCTGTAGGGACCCGAAGGCAGCGCCATGACGTTGTCATCGATGGTGCCGAGCCCGCCCAGGGTGAGCCAGACCGCGCTGGCGCCGGTGAAGGCTTCCCAGCGGGTATCACCCACCAGGCGCTCCTTCAGGCGTTGGTGCCGGACCCGCCAGTTGCCCTGCAACCATTTCCAGTCTTCGCTGTGGCTGGCCAGGGGCCGCCCCGAGGGCAGGGCGCTTGAGGCGGCCACTGCGGCCAAGGTGGCCAGGAACTGCCGTCGATCCATGTGCGTGATCCCTTGCCGGAAGTGCCTCCATCGTTGCGGGTGCGAGGGGGATTGACCACGCAGATATCCGGGCTCAGGCTAAGCCACACTTATGGTGACCCAACGCCAGCTTCCATCGCTTGTCGCCATCCGCGCCTTCGAAGCGGCGGCGAGGCTGGGCAGTTTTGCCCGTGCCGCCGAGGAGCTCGACACCAGCGCGGCATCGGTGAGTTACCACGTGCGCCGGCTGGAGGCCCAGACCGGCACCTGCCTGTTCCTGCGCCATGCACAGCATGTGGAATTGACCGCCGCCGGTGCGAGCGTCGCAGTGGAGGCCACCCGGGCCTTCGACGCGCTGCGCGCCAGTTTCATGCGTGCCGCTGACATGGATGCGGCGCGACTGCGCCTGTCCGTCTTGCCCACGCTGGGCACCAGCTGGTTGACGCCGCGGCTGGGCAGCTTCCGCGCCCGCCATCGTAACATCGTGCTGGAACTGGACCTGTCGGCAGAGCCGCAGGACCTGGCCGCCGGGCGTTTCGATGCCGCCATCCGCAACGGGCATGGTGCGTGGCCCGGGCTGCAGGCCACGCCCCTGTTCCCCAGCATTTTCACCCCGTTGTGCGCACCGGCGCTGCTGCCGGCGGCGGCCGGGCTCGGTCGCCGGGCGCTGGACATTCCGCTGCTCGGCAGGCCCGACTGGTGGGCACTGTGGTTCTCCGCACATGGTGCCGTTCCGCCGCCGGCCGAGGAGAGCCTGGTCAGCCCCTTTGCGTTGGAGCATCTGGACGTCGGCGCGGCCATTGCCGGGCAGGGCATCGCCATTGCTTCGCCAATCCTGTTCCAGGCCGAACTGGACAGCGGGCGCCTGGTGCAGGCGCATCCCGGTGTGGCCAGCGACGGGCGTGGTTTCTGGTTCGTGGCACCGACGGCGCGCAGCCGGAGCGCCAAGGTCATTGCATTCGGTGACTGGCTGGTCGAGCAGGCCGCGCAGGCCAGGCATGCGGCGCGACATCATCTGGCGCGCACGGTGACGGCATGAAGCAGAGCCCTGAACTGCTGCGACGCCTGCTGCGTGCCAAGGACCGGATGGACCATGCCAGCCACGAGGACTGGCCGGTGGCCCGCCTGGCCGAAGTGAGTGCCGTATCCGCGGCGCATTTCGCGCGTTCGTTCAAGCAGGCATTCGGGCTGCCGCCGCACCGCTACCTGCTGAGCCGCCGCATTGAACGGGCCGTGGCGCTGTTGCGTGACACCGACCTGCCGGTCACCGAGATCGCCGCGCAGACCGGCTGGAGCAGCCTGGGCACCTTCGGCCGCATCTTCCGTGACATCACCGGCGACAGCCCCGGCAACGTGCGCGCACGCGAACGCCGGCACCCACCGCTGCGCGGCGCCGTGCCCGAATGCCACGCGCGCGCCGCGCAGCGGCCCTGCCTCGACACGTCCGTGCTGGAACAACGCCGCCGTGGCGCGCCGCCGGTGGTGCCCGCCGCGGAGCGTCAGGCCGGTACGACAGGGGCGGCACGGAGACGGCCGGCATCGACCGCGGGATCGCTTCCGGCGAGCGCACCTTCAAGACCTGAAACATCGGTGTCCAGCAGGCACGTCGCAAACATGAGGAAGCGGTAGGCGTCGGCAAAGTTCGACCCGAGCCCGAATGAAATCCTGACCGCGCCGCAATCTCCCTTGTCCAGGATCTTCTCATCGAAGGCGGTGCAGTCGAGGATCTTCCCGGTCTTGTCCAGTTCGCAGTGCTCGGCACCTGCGGTGGCATAGGTTGCCTGCTGGACGGCCCCGAGGTTGCAGAAACATCCATTGCGCAGGGTGATGCCGAAGCGGTCGGCCAGGCGCTTGATGCGGGCATGCGGCATGATCGAGCCATAGCAGTCGAAGAAGTTGAGCATCACCGTCGCTCCTTTGTGCTGTGCCGGCGGGCCGTACACGCGGCACAGCGGTGTGTCGCCGCGCACGGTATGGCGAAGCGCGGCAAGGCGCGCCTCGAGCCACCGGGCCAGTGCACCGGAACGCAGCGCCAGGGCCTCGACGCCGCCCATCCGCGCCACGAAGGCAAAGCCCCGGGCGATCGCCGGGAACGCGGCGTAATTGGGTGTTCCGATCTCAAAGCGTTGCCCGGCATCGCGATACAGCAACCGCTCGGTGGGCGACCACGGGCCCGAGTAGTAGCAGACGCCGCCACCGGCAAGGGACGGTGGCCTGAGCAGTTGCAGTGACGAGCGGCGGGCAAGCAGGCAGCCTGCGCCGGTGGGGTAGCCGAAGATCTTGTAGAACGAGGCCACCACAAAGTCCGGTTGAAGGGCGCCGCAATCCAGCCGCGCCTGCGGAACCAGTGCGGCAGCGTCGCACAGCACCATCGCACCATGCGCCCGCGCGCGGGCGATCCAGGCCAGGTCATGTCGCGCACCGGTCGCGTTGGACTGGGCGGGAAAGGCGAGCAGATGCGGGGCGCCATCGCCCAGCCGCTGCAGCGCACGCTGCATCAGGTCCCCGTGCAGCAGCAGGTCGTCGTCCAAGGGGATGTACTTCACCGAGGCGCCCTTGGCCCTGGCGTATTCGCGCAGGCCATGCACCGATGTGTGATTGTCCTTGGTCAGCAGCAGCTGCGTGTCCGGCTGGAAGGGAAACGATTCCGCCACCAGCCGGATCGCGCTGCTGGCGTTGGCAGTGAATATCACCTCGTACTCGTCCGGCGAACAGCCGAAAAAGGCGTAGATTGCCTCTCGTGCCTGCTGGTAGGCGGCCTGCGAGGCCTTCGATCCGCTGTGCGGATTGCCCAGGATCGCGTGTTTCAATGCCTGCAGGTCCTGTTCGAGCAGGCTTTCGGGTGGCAGGGTTCCGCCCACATGATCCAGGTACGTCACGTGCTGCTCGTCCAGCCGTGCGTACTCCTCGTTGCGCATTTTCTCTACCGATGCGTCGGGGAAGCCCGGATGCTCGGTCAGGAACTGCGCCCTGGCCGCGGTGAATGCATCGAGCGCCTGCGCCTCGTGCGCAGGGACGGCGCGCTCGGCGCCCACGCAGGGCGCGCGATGGGTCAGCTGCTGGCACCGCAGCAGCGGCGAGAAATCGGGGGGCGTGATATCCAGCGTCGTGCCCGCATGGGCCGGATCAGCCTGGCCGCGCAGCAGCCATGCCTCCACCCGATAGCGCTGGTCAGGCACGTCCTTGCGGAACTGCGCGAGCATCAGGTCCAGGTAGTGCTCGCGGGTGCCGGTGTCGCACTGGTTGAACTCCTCGAGCAGGATGCAGGCGTTGAACAGGAACTCGCGCGCGCCGGCCGCATCCAGCGAGAACGACAGGGGATGCAGCCCCGCAGGCAGATCGTTGGCCCTGGACAGGCCTTCGATCGCGAAAGCCCGGGTGATTGGCGACGGGTCGGTCAGGCTCAGCGCAGCGTCCATCAGCCGCGAGGGCATGCCGAAATGCAGCTGCGATTGCTGGCGGGTGAGTTCGAAGAGCTGGTTGTAGTGGAACATCGTGGCATAGACACGCCCGCCCGGCCGCAGCACGCGGCGGAACTCCCTGGCCACGCGCGCCTTGTCCGGCGGGAACATCAGGCCGAAGCCACAGACAATCACATCGAAGCTGTTGTCCTCGAACGGAAGCTCTGCCATGTCCACGTCGGCCAACAGCGGAACGTGCTGCTGGATCTCCGGGCTCAGGACGCGCCGGGCCATGTTCACCGCGATCTGCGACAGATCGCTGGCCACCAGCCGCAGGCCCCGTGGCCGCGCAAGATCCTCATACAGGCTTGCGGTGATCACCCCGGTGCCGCAGGCGACTTCCAGCACGTCCCTGACCACGAATCCGCCATCGATGTCGCTGGCGACTTCGCTGGCCAGCAGCTTCCCGTAAGGGTGGAAAATGCGAGGACTCAATACCCGCTCATAGAATTCCATGAAGGTACTGAGTGACCAGCGGCTGTCGGACACAACTTTGCATTGGCCTTGCGCTACGTCCTGCATGGTGCGCTCCCTGGCAGCGTGATGGTGCCGATGGACCGGGCTGGCGCGGTTATCGCATGCGTTCCTGTGTGCGTGCGTGATTGGCATCACATTAAGTGGACTTAATCATCCGGTGGATTATCCGCTGTGCCGATCTGCGTATTCATGCGCCCCGGAGGCGCCATTGACCCCCGGTTTCTCCACGCTGGGCGTCGCGGCCACTGGCGCAGTTTTGGAGAAGCGGCGCCGGGCCGGGGGGCGTAACGTAGCCGCACTTGTGAGGAGGTGTTGCATGTCAAATACGGTGGATACGATCGGCCTGTATGTGCGTGACCAGGATGAAGCGCTCGATTTCTATGTCGGCACGCTCGGCTTCGAGGTGCACACCGATGTGCGCAATGGCGGCTATCGCTGGCTGACAGTGCGCAACCGCGGCCAGCAGGGTTTCCAGCTGGGCCTGTTCGTGCCCGGCCCACCCACCCACGACGCCGCCACGGCGCAGGCGTTGCGGCAGTTGGTGGCCAAGGGCGCGATGCCGCCGCTGGTGCTGGCGGTGGACGATTGCAGGGCGCGCTATGTGGAATGGCAGGCCAAGGGCGTGGAATTCATCCAGGAACCCATCGAGCGTTATGGCGCGGTCGATGCCGGATTCCGTGACCCATCCGGCAACGGCTGGAAGATGATCGAAGCACGATCTGACGCGAGGCGCCGGCAATGAGCCGTGGCGGCTGGGCGCGGCCCGTGCATCGCTGGACGTCCATCGTGTTCACGCTGGCAGTGGTCGCCAATTTCGTGGCGCGCGGGCTGGGGCAGGGCGAGCCTTCGGCCTGGATCACCTATTCGCCGTTGCCGCCGTTGTTCCTGCAGCTTTTCACCGGCTTGTATCTGTTCGTCCTGCACTATGCAGGCAAGCGCGGCAGCGCCACGGCGGGCGCTGCGCGCTGAGGGCCATGCCGTCAGGCGACGGCGTCGGCCGCGAAGGCGGCGAGCAGGCCCGGCAGGTCTTCCATGCGCTGGAAGATCACGCGGGCGCCGACTGCACGCAGGGCCTCCGGCGTGCTGTGGTGCGGGCCGCCTTCGCTGAAGCCGAACACCGTGGCGCCGGCGGCCACGCCCGCAGTCGCGCCGGTGACGGTGTCCTCGATCACCGCGCAGCGCGTGGGGTCCACGCCCAGCGCCGCAGCGGCCGCCAGATACACATCCGGATGCGGCTTGGTGCGGGGCAGGTCCTGGCCACTGAACACATTGGCCCCGAACACATCGAGCAGCCCGACCTTGTCCAACTGCAGTTTCACCTTGTGCAGGTCTGCTCCGGAGGCGCAGGCAATGCGGCCACCGGTCGCTGCGGCGATCGCACGCACGGCCTCGGGCGCCCCCCGGATCGCCTCGAGGTCCTGCTCCAGCGCACGGTTGCGCTGCTGGCGGAATTCCTCCAGCCATTCCTCCGTGAACGGCTTGCCGGTGCGCTCTGCGATCAGCCCGGCCAGATGGGCCACGGATTGGCCGAGGAAGACCTCGCCGGCCTGAGCCGGGGTCAGCGGCCAGCCGCGTGCGGTCAGCATTTCCGAAAGCACACGGGCCACCAGCGGCTCGGAATCGACCAGTACGCCGTCGCAGTCGAACAGCACGGCATCGAAGGGAAAACGGGACATCTACAACTCCAGGGCGCAATGCAGTGATTCAATTGCAGGCCATTTTCCCACAGCCATCCCCGCGTGGCACCCGGGCCGGGTGCCACCCGATCCCAGTGGACCGGTCAGCCCAGATCACACCCGGCCGGCTGCGGCCACGTGCTGGCCGGCAGCATGTTCTTCAGCGAGGCCGGCGCGTTGATCGCCACGTAGCTCGCACCCAGCAGCTCCTCCAGATCGGCAATCGTCACCAGGTAGTCGTCCAGGCTGCCCAGGTTGGCCTCGTTGGGGATGATCCAGCTGATCGCCTTGGCGGTTCCCGTATTCGGGTCGCGGGTGATGATCGTCTTCCAGAAGAACTCCGGCGTCGGGATGCCGTGGCTGGCCAGGAAATAGTCGTTGGCGGCATCGCCGTAGACCACGCCACCGTAGACGTCCACCGGCGCAATGTCGCGGTAGCACTCGGCCACGTTCTCGGCCTTCACCCAGATGCCCTGGTTGAAGCTGGACACCTGCGGAACGATGTTGGTCATGTAGTTGGCGCGGCGGATGTAGGTCGCGTCGTAATCCATGTGGTTGGACGTGACCAGATGGCCACGGTCATAACCGGACTTGATGCTGGCATACGACGCCGTGCTGGTCTGGCCCAGGCAGCCGGCCGGCAGGTCCGGGTCCTTGTAGAAGCTGGACGGCCGCGCCGCGGAACCGGTATCGGCGGTAAGCGTGTACTCGTAGCGGGTGGCACTGTGGATGCTGCAGTCGTAGGTGAGCACGAAGCCGCCCTTGTTGAGGGTGACTACCTGGGCCTGGGCTGCGCCGGCAAAGGCGCTGAGGACGAAGGCAAAGACAAAGCTTGCAAGGCGCATTGCGATTCTCCAGCAAAGAGTTCGGGACGCAGCTGCCCGCCACGACAAGGCCAGGCCTGTGTCATGTGAAGGCATTGCGGATACGGGTGATGCGGAGTGCGGTGGGACTGACCGCGATGACGGGGCCACAGAGGCCGTGCGGTGTCGCAAGCGTCACAAGCTGTCGTCTTTTGGTCAACGACGAGAACGCGAAGCTGTGACCGGGTGCAAGCACTGGTGATGTGTCAGATCACGTGGTCCGTGGCTGACACGCGCGCGTGATAGGGCGTCGTGGCACAGTGGCTGCGCGACTCGGTACCATACCCGGCATCTGGGAAAGCCCTGGCATTGCACGGGGGGAATGATGAGCAGTGACGTCTTTGCGGGGGCTGCTGTTGTTGCCGTCGTCGGAATGGCGATCGTGGCTGCGCTGCGTCGACAGAAGCGTCCGCCACATCGCAGTTTCAAGTGTGGGCGCTGCGGCAGCGCGGCGCTGCACGACACACGTACCATCGGCGCCTGGCGAGACGGGAAGCAGCGGTTCTACTGCAGCACTTGTCATGCAGACTGGTTGCGATCACACCCACAGGATTCCAGGTCGCGCCGTGGGCAATCCGGGTGCCTGGGCGTGGTTGGCATGCTGGCATTGATACCGCTGGCGGGCCTGCTGGTATGGGTTGTCCACCGCGCCTGAATCTGGTTTCGCATCGATCCGCCGGGGCTGTCGGCTCCGAAAGCGCCATGCTGCGTCGCAAGGTGCCAGCCACCATTCGCACTGGTACGGTCCGACCCGTTGCACCACCACCGACGGGGAGAGACAACGATGCGCAAGGTTCTGCTGCTGTTGATCCTGCTGACCGGGCTGGCGCCCACGGCCCTGGCGGCCACGGTCAAGACCACCCATCGCACCATCCCCAGCTGGGATGGCACGCCCCTCGGGGCCTTCGTCATCGAACCGCAGGATGCCGGCAGTGGCCGCTATCCGCTGCTGGTGATGCCCAGCAGCTGGGCAGTGCCCAGCGTGGAGTACGTGGGCGTGGCACAGTCGCTGGCGCAACGCGGCTATGTGGTCATCAGCTACAGCTCGCGCGGCTTCTGGGAGTCCGGCGGCAGCATCGACATCGCCGGGCCCGCCACGGTCGAAGATGTCAGTGCGCTGATCGACTGGGCGCTGGACAACACCCGCGCCGATCCGGCCAGGATCGGTGTCTCTGGCATCTCCTACGGTGCCGGCACCAGCCTGCTGGCGGCGGCACGCGACCCGCGCATCAAGGCCGTTGCCGCGCTCAGCGGCTGGGCCGACCTGCAGGCGTCGCTCTACAGCCATGACACGCCCAGCGCGCAGGGCATCGCCCTGCTGGTGGCAGCGGGCCTGGCCACTGGCCGCCCCGGCGCGGAACTGGCCACCATCAACGGCAATGTGCTGGTCGGCAACTACCAGGGGGCGGTGGACTCGCTGCTGCCGGTGGCGGCACAGCGCAGCCCGGCCAGCAGCCTTGATGAGATCAATGCCAACCAACCCGCGGTATTCCTCGCCAACGCCTTCAACGACAGCCTGTTTCCGCCGGGCCAACTGGTCGACTTCTTCACCCGCCTGAAGGGACCCAAGCAGTTGCAGCTGCGCCATGGCGACCACGCCCTCAACGAAGCCTTCGGTGCGCTCGGCATTCCCAATGAGGTCTATGCCACGGTGGGCGACTGGTTCGACCACTACCTCAAGGGCGTGGCCAATGGCATCGATCGCCAGCCGGCGGTGCAGCTGAAGTCGCAGAAGGGCAGCTGGAGCCGCTATCCGGACTGGCAGGCCACCTCTACCGGCGCCGTAAGCTACGGGCTGACCGCGCCGACCGGGCTGCTGCTGCCCACCGGAGGGCTGGCCGAGAGCGGTGGTGGCACCGGTTGGAACTACCGGATCGGCAGCGGCCTGCTGACGGCCGCCAACTCCGGCGTGGTGATGGCGTCCGGCGCGCTGCAGATGTTCAACCTGCCGCCCGGCGCCTATGTACCGTTCGTTGGCCGCAACGCCGCAGGCGTCTGGCAGGGCCCGATCTACTGGAGTGCACGCCGCCTGGATGGCGCACCGGAAGTGCGGTTGACGGTGACGCCCACTCGCGCCAACACCACGCTGTATGCCTACCTGTATGCCGAGGATGTGCTGGGCAACGGCCAGCTGATCAGCCACAAGCCGTACACCCTGCGCGGTGCCACGCCCGGCCAGCCGAGAACCATCGATCTTCGCCTGGAAGCCAGCAGCTGGAACCTCCCGGCCGGCAGCCGGCTGACCCTGGTGGTCGATACCGTGGACCTGCGCTATGCGGGGATCAGCCAGCTGGGGGGGGCGGTGACCTTCAGCTCGCCGGCCAACGCGCCTTCGGTGCTGAAGGTGCCTTTGCGTTGATGGGTCAGCGCAGGTCCGGTGGATTCATCGAAGCGTCGCGTACACAGGGATCACCAGCGTCCGGTGTCAGGCGCGCCTCGATGTCCGGTGGAAACCGCGGAATCCTGCTGGTCTGCATCACCACCCAGCGCATGATCGTGTGCAGGTAGTTGAGTGGCAGCATCGTGAGCCACATGAAACCCGGGAGCTGCGCGTCTTCGGCGAAGATGCGCTCCTTGCAGGACGCGAAGCTCCCGCGCTTGCCGTCCAGCGGCATGCAGTAGTGCACCGCATCCACGACGGCTGCCGGTCCTTCTTCCATGTAGCGCCGCAGGAACTCCCAGTGGGCATACGCGTTCTCGATGCGGGAGGTCGCGATGCAGAACGCGAACGTCTCCCGTACTGTCACGCCATCCGCGTCCAGGATCAGTCCGCGGACATCCCAGTTGTACCATCCGAAGGTTCCGGTTCCGCGGCCAAGCGTGAAATACACCCGGTCCCAGGGCGCGCTGAGGGTGGTGCCATCCAGCCGGAACACGTGTATCTGCCGATGCTTGCGATCAAGCGCGATCGGATAGTAGGTCCAACGGAACAGCTCGAGGCAAGCCACCCATATGCTCGCTGCAGTGAAGACGGCCAGCATCGCCATGCCTATGAATATCGCCTCCCACAGGCCGTTTTCGTTCGGTAGCCTGTTCACGACCAGCAACCAGAGCAGCATCAGCATGCCGCCCAGCCCGAAGGCAATGCCGATCGCGCCTAGCAGGGCTGCAAAGCCACGTGCGGCGAACCAGCGATCCACCGAAACCAGGCAGTTCGAATTCATCTTCACCACGCACAGCTGCGCCAGCGGCGCGACATCCAGTCGCTTCTTCCGCAGCAGGCGGTGCTCACGATCAAACGCATTCAGCGGGCGGTTGTTGGGAAATTTGCGCGTGTATCCGGTGTAATCCATGGGCGATCCCTGCGCGATTCCAGCGCCCGTTGGATTCTAGCGGGATTATCCTGGGGGAGATCAGCGACGAACGTCGAACTGGTCGCTCTCCATCAGCGCCCGGACTTCAGCTTCGCGGGCAGGGCTGAAGTCGCCGGGAATGGCGTGCTTCAACGCGCCCGCGGCCAGTCCGAAGCGCACGGTGCTTTCTGCGTCCAGCCCGGACAGCAATCCGTGCACGATGCCGGCGGCAAAGGCATCGCCACCGCCGATGCGATCAACGATGCCGGGCAGCGGCCTCGGAGGAGCCTGCGCGCGGGTTCCATCGCGTCCCAGCAGCAGCGCACCGAGCACGTGATGGTCGGTGCTGATTACCTGGCTGTTTCTGAAGAACTACCAGCGCTAAGCTTGATCTGGCGCGACGCACACCTGCGTTGAAGCGCGCAATGCATCACGAAACGGTGAATGGCCCTCCTGCCCCGCCGAGCGCAAAGAGGTTTCCTGCTACCTTCGGCCGTGGAGCCGGCACTGGCTCCTGAACTCATTCCATGGAGGAAACCTAGATGTCGCTAGCATCAGTTCTGCTTGTTCTCGCGTCAGCTCAGAGTCTCGCGGTCATGCCGGCAGGCCAGGCATTTTCGGAGAAGGAATCGGATATCGCTGCCAAGGCCTACATGAGTGCGAACGGCGTGTCACTCGACACCGCCAAGCGCAGGCTGGAAGTTGAATCCGAGCTACCTTCGGTCATCGCCGAACTGAAACGGCGATACAGTGATCGGCTCGCATTTGTTTCGATCGAAAACATGCCCGATCAACACCTCGTTGTTGGACTGAAGGGAAACATGATGGAGGCGGTCCGGCACTTCAGAGTGAGCGACTCATCCATCAGGGTCGAATTCGAGGAGGGGTATCCGTACACGGAGAAGGAGTTCTCCGAAACCATGCATAGAGTCGTTCCACTTGTGGTCGAACTCATACCTGATGCAGTCAGTGTGGACGGCCGCCCCGAGCTGGGCATGATTGACGTTTCGGTTCGCGGAGCCGATGTAAAATCGTATGAAGCGGCCAAGCGCAAGATTGAAGAGGCTGCGAAGCTGAAGGTCAACATCATCCTTGGGAGGGATCCCTTCCGCAATTCGGCGTACACCGCCGGTGGGGCGATCCTGACTGCCAATGGCAGGATGTGCACAAGCGGCCTTGCGGTTCGGCACAAGCTGACCAAGGTAAAAGGGCTCCTTACGGCAGCGCACTGCGATGATCAGTTGCTTTACAGCAATTACGGTCATGAGGTTGGTGGCCCGCAGGTCATGATGCCACTGACATTCCAGGACGCGCTCTTCGACGGTAGTCACGATGTTCAATGGCACTCGCTTCCTGCTGGAAATACACCGCTCCAGGAAGTGTTCGCAGAATTGAAGGGTGAGTACCAGACGAAGGCATTGATACTGATCCATGCGGACCTTCCACTGCATGGCCTCCTTTGCTTCCGAGGGGCTCGCACCGGCTTCAGTTGCGGAACCGTCACATCGGTGCAGCACGCCCCGTTGGGCGTATGTGGCGCTGCAGTCTGTGCACCCACTTGGGGAAGAGTGGAGGGCTCCGAACTTGCATGCGCGTCCGGTGACAGCGGCGCCGCCGTCTTCAACAAGAGCGGCTCAGGCTACGGGATCGTAAAATCCGCTGAGAATCCCAGTGATTCAATCGAGAAGGGAAGCTGCAAGGCGTTGACCGTCATGCCCTTCGGCAAGGTTGCCGATCTGAATCTCGACCCGGTATGAGGCACCGGGACCGAGGAAGCCTTCAGTAGGCGCCGCAGGGAATTGCTGCGGACAGGAGAGGTGGCGCGCTCTGCCGTGGGCGAGAGCAGGGCACCACGGCGGCGGACTATGCCGATCGTGCGCGACACTACCGGGTTGCCGATCACGCGTGTCACCAGGGTGGGGTGATCCCCGTACGGCGTGGCCATCTTCGGCAGCGCTGACACGCCGATGCCGGCCTCGACCATGCCCAATGAGTCGACAGGTGGGGCACTTCGTAGTGCCAGCTGAGCTTGAGGCTCTCACGCGCCAACGCACCATTCAGCAGCGTGCGGTTGCCGCTTGTGCGGTGCACGGTGATCAACTGGCGCTTGGCCAGATCCGCCCATTCCACCTTGCGCTTGCGTGCCAGGGAATGATTGTGCCGGGTCGAACAGGCCTTCGCGCCGGGCCAGCCCGGCCAGCCCGGCCAGCATCATCATGCCGATCAGGAACAGATAGACATCGCGGCCCTCGGCCACCGCGTGCAAGGTCGTGCCGAACGGCACCGTTCCCAGCAGTGGAAGCAGAAGAGCAGCCCCCAGTGCCCACACGTACTCCGGAATGCGGAATGGCCGGAACAGCAGGCCGAGGGTCGCCACGGTCACGGCCGCCCAGATGAGGAAAGAGGAACAGGAAGCGAGCATCGGGCGGGGTGTCGCACCTCCCCGCATAAGGTGGGAGCCATTCAGGGCGTTGCGGTGGACTCAACGATGTTCGACTACCAGGGCTGGACCTTCAACGCCAATGGCCGAACCCGGGTGGCCCGGGTGGAACTGTATGGCGACGGCGGCGGCACCATCAACCGTTACCGGTTGACCCTCGGGCCCGCCCAGTCCGGGCTGTGCATCAAGGTGGCCTCGAAGGAGGAAGCCGCCAAGAGGCCCGAAACCGAGGTGGAGAAACTGCTCGGCCCAGAGTGGTAAAGAGGGGAGTGGTAAAGAGGGCTTCACTGCGGCAGAAGCGTTGTGAGGTTGCCAGCGCCACTCCGCAATCTCAGTCCATGCGACGCCCGACCGTATTCTTACGGCCATGCATTCGCCCTCCAGCCCTCCCGATTTCATGATGGCCCGCCGACCCTCCGGCTGGGTGCAGAACGGCGAGCGCTGGGATCTGTGGTGGAACGGCCGTTCAGTGGCCAGAATCGTGCCGCATGCCGTGCTCGGGTTCCGCATGTGCCTGGACGCGCGCAGGATGTCCCAGAGCAAGGTCGTGTCCGCCGCCAGCGTACGTCAGGCAAAGCGATACGCCGAACGCTGGTGCGCGGCACGGCTCTGCCCGCAGTTGCCCCTGCGCGATGCGGTGGCGCGGCTGGTGGACGCTGCGCCCGACGCGGGCGCCGTGCCCCGGCGGGCAATGACGCGGGAGCAGCGGCAGCAGGCCCGGCGCCTGGCTGAGGCCGGATCGGGGGAAATGGGGAGGATCAAGGAAGCGCTGGCGCCGCGGCCACGTGCGATGACGGCCCGGCCCGAGGTGCAGGGGCGAGGTGGAACCTGGTCTGTACCCGGCCAGATTCCATCCTCGCTGCGCCGGAATGGCGGCACCTCCCCGGTTGGGGCTACGCCGAAAGCTCCTCGCGCACGATCCTTGCCCCCGCGCTGAGTGCGCGCAGCTTGCCCCTGGCCACGTCGCGCGCCAGCGGCGCCATGCCGCAGTTGGTGCTCGGGTAGAGCTTGTCGGCGTCCACGAACTGCAGCGCCCTGCGCAGCGTGTTGGCCACATCCTCCGCCGATTCCACCGTGTTGGAGGCCACGTCGATGGCACCGACCATCACCTTCTTGCCGCGCACCAGTTCGATCAGGTCGATCGGCACATGGGAGTTGTGGCATTCCAGCGAGATGATGTCGAGGCTGGAGGTCTGCAGCTTCGGAAACGACTCCTCGTACTGGCGCCATTCCGAACCCAGGGTCTGCTTCCAGTCGGTGTTGGCCTTGATGCCGTAGCCGTAGCAGATGTGTACCGCCGTCTCGCACTTCAGCCCTTCGATCGCGCGCTCCAGTGCGGCTACGCCCCAGTCATTCACTTCGTCGAAGAACACATTGAAGGCCGGCTCATCGAACTGGATGACGTCCACGCCGGCGGCCTCCAGCTCCTTCGCTTCCTCGTTGAGGATCTTCGCGAACTCCCAGGCCAGCTTTTCGCGGCTCCTGTAGTGCGCGTCGTACAGCGTGTCGATCATCGTCATCGGGCCGGGCAGCGCCCACTTGATCGGCTGCGTGGTCTGGCGGCGCAGGAACTTCGCATCCTCGACGAATACCGGCCTGGGGCGGCTCACGGCGCCAACCACGGTCGGCACGCTGGCATCGTAGCGGTTGCGGATGCGCACGGTTTCGCGCTTCTCGAAGTCGACGCCGCTGAGATGCTCGATGAAGGTGGTGACGAAGTGCTGGCGGGTCTGCTCGCCGTCACTGACGATATCGATGCCGGCATGCTGCTGTTCCTGCAGCGACAGGCGCAGCGCATCCTGCTTGCCTTCAACCAGGGCTTCGTCCCGCAGCTTCCACGGTGACCAGAGCTTCTCCGGCTCGGCCAGCCAGGAAGGCTTGGGCAGGCTGCCTGCGGTGGAGGTGGGGAGCAGCGTCTTCGTCGGCATTGTGTCGTGTGTCCTGGGGGAGAATGGAAAGTCGATGGATCAGCGGGCGGCCCACTGCTCAAGCACGGCGCGGTATGGCTTGATGAAGTGCTCTTCGGTGAACCGGCCCTGCTTGACGGCCAGCTGGCTGCGCTCTTCGCGGTCGTAGACGATGCGGGTGGAGGAGTAATCCTGGTGCTTCAGGCTGGGCTGGTAGACCTTGCCGGCCACGGAATTGGCGTTGTAGATTTCCGGGCGGTAGATCTTCTGGAAGGCCTCCATCGTGCTGATGGTGCCGATCAGCTCCAGGTTCGAGTAATCGCCCAGCAGGTCGCCCTGGAAGTAGAACGCCAGCGGTGCGACGCTGCCCGGCGGCATGAAATAGCGCACCCGCAGGCCCATCTTGTCGAAGTACTGGTCGGTGGGGGAGCGCTCACCCTGGCGGTACTCCACGCCCAGGATCGGGTGATGGTTCTCGGTGCGGTGGTAGGTCCTGCTGCTGGACACACTGATGCAGATGACCGGACCCTTGCTGAAGTTGGCGCGGTAGGCGTCCGACTCCAGGAAGTGCTTGAACAGCTTGCCGTGCAGGTCGCCAAAGCCCTCCGGAATGCCGAAGGTGTCCTTGCCTTCGTTGCTGGCCGGAAGCACGACGCTGAAGTCGTAGTCGCGCACATAGGACGAGAAGTTGTTGCCGACGATGCCTTCGGTGCGCGCGCCGGTGTGCGTGTCGACGATGGTCGGGCGCAGCACTTCTATCAAGGGAAAGGGGTCGCTGCCCGCGTTGCCATCGATGTGCATCTCCACCGAGATGATGTCCAGCTCGACCGCGTAGCGATCGGCGCTTGGGTTGTCCCAATGCGCCAGATCATTGAAGCGGTTGTTGATCATGCGGATGGTGTTGCGCAGGTTTTCCTGCCGGCACGCGCCGCGCGCCAGGTTGGCGAAGTTGGTGGTGATGCGCGTGCCTTCGGCCGGCTGGTAATCCTCGTTGAAGGGGATGCGCGTGATGCTGAAGGTGAAGGCGTCGTTCGTCATGGGCGGCGTTCCGTTTGCAGGGTGACATCCAGATGCAGGTCGGCGGCATCCGGCATTCAAAGGGCTTCGATGGCCTCGGCGGCGGCGAGTGGCGCGCCGCGATGGGACAGCGCAAGCAGCGGCATGGCGCGCTGCACCGCCAGTCGTGCGCGTTGGATCAGCGCCTCGTTGTGCACGCGCCCCTCGGCGAAATCGCGGTCGGTGGCATACACGCCCAGAGGCAGGGTGCGGGCCTGGAAGAAGCTGAACAACGGCCGCAGCTGGTGATCGATCACCAGCGCATGGCGTTCGCTGCCGCCGGTGGCGGCCAGCAGGATGGGGGTGTCGACCAGCGCGTCCTGGTGGATGAAGTCGAAGAAATGCTTGAACAGCCCGGTGTACGAGCCGCGATAGACCGGCGTGCTCACCACGAGGACATCGGCCTGCTCGACGGCCACCAGCTGGCGCTCGACAGCCTCGGGGAGCTGCGAGCGCCAAAGCGCACCGGCCAGTTGCGGCGCCAGTTCGCCGAGTTCGATCAGCTGCTGTTCGCTGCGCATGTTCTCGCCGATCAGGCCCAGCAGGTGCTCGGCGAGGGTGGCGGCCCGGGAGGGGCGCTGCAAGCCGCCGGAAACGGCGACGATACGGAGAGGACGGTGGGATGGAGGCATGACCCGATCCTAGTCATGCCTTTCCATGACGTAAAATGGTATTACTTCACCTATCCATGAGTGAGATTCATCTTAATGTTGGAGCGGATCCACCTCAGCATCGTGCAGCAGGTCGAGCAGCAGGGCTCGCTCACCGCAGCCGCCGGCGTGCTCAACCTGACCCAGTCGGCGCTCAGCCACAGCATGAAGAAGCTCGAGCAGCAGCTGGGTACCGAGGTCTGGTTGCGCGAAGGCCGCAGCCTGCGGTTGACCCAGGCCGGGCAGTACCTGCTGGCGGTCGCCAACCGGGTGCTGCCGCAGCTGGACCTGGCCGAGGAGCGCCTGCGCCAGTTCGCCCAGGGCGAGCGTGGCGCGCTGCGCATCGGCATGGAATGCCACCCCTGCTACCAGTGGCTGTTGAAGATCGTCTCGCCGTACCTGGCCGCGTGGCCGGATGTGGATGTGGACGTCAAGCAGAAGTTCCAGTTCGGCGGCATCGGCGCCTTGTTCGGCTACGAGATCGACCTGCTGGTCACGCCCGATCCACTGCTGAAGCCGGGCCTGAAGTTCATCCCCGTGTTCGACTACGAGCAGGTGCTGGTGGTGGCCCGCAGCCACGCCCTGGCCAAGGTGGACCACGTAAAGCCACGCCAGCTCAGCCAGGAAGTGCTGATCAGCTACCCGGTGCCGTTCGAACGCCTGGACATCTACAACCAGTTCCTGCTGCCGGCCGGCATCACGCCGCGGCGCCACAAGGCCATCGAAACCACCGACATCATGATGCAGATGGTGGCCAGCGGCCGCGGCGTGGCTGCCATGCCGCGCTGGCTGGTGGAAGAGTACGCGGCGCGCATGGACGTGGTGCCCGTACGCCTGGGCGCCAAGGGCATCCCCAAGCAGATCTATCTTGGCGCGCGCGAGGCCGATACCGGCATCGACTACCTGCAGGCCTTCATCGAACTGGCCCGCAACAGCTCGCCGCTTGCCGGCAATGTGGGCGGAGCACGTTGATGCCGGCAGGCCTGTCACTGCGGGCGGACGCCTTCATCGGCGCCTTTTCACTGGAAGTCAGTGCGAAGGCCATGCCCGCGCTGCGCGCCGAGACGGATCGGATCCCGCGCGGTACCGTCATCTCCCTTCCGTACCTGTCCAGCGAGGATGACGACGCCCGCCTGGCCGCCGCGCGCACGGTGCGTGCGCTCGGATTGGAGCCGATGCCGCATCTCTCTGCGCGGCGCGTCGGGTCACGCGCAGCACTTGAACGTTTCCTGGAGCGTGCCGCCGGCGACGCCGGGGTCGAGCGTTGCCTGCTGATCGCGGGCGACCTGGCCACGCCCGCCGGACCGTTTGCCGACAGTGCTTCGATCATCCAGACCGGTCTTCTGGAGCACTCCGGGATCAAGGTCGTTGGTATCGGCGGCCACCCGGAAGGGCATCCGGCAATGAGCAGTGACGAACGCTGGCAGGTGCTTGAGCGTAAATGCCAGGGCATCGAAACGCGCGGCATGGCGCCAGTGATCGTCACCCAGTTCGCCTTCGATGCCGATCTCGTGCTGGCGTGGCTGGATGCACTTCGCACGCGTGGCATCAGCGTTCCGGTGCTGGTCGGTGTGCCGGGCCCGGCCAGCATCTCCCGTCTGCTGCGCTATGCCGCGATGTGCGGCGTGGGCGCCAGTGCATCGATGTTGGCCAGGTATGGCATCTCGATCGGCCGGCTGCTCGGCACGGCAGGGCCGGAGGTGTTCGTCGATCGCCTGGTGAAGGGGCTGACCCGCGCCCATGGCCAGGTCAGCCCGCATTTCTACCCGTTCGGCGGTGTTGCACCATCGCTGGACTGGATGGCGCAGTACCGGCAGCGCATTTCCAGTGCCCGCAGCGTAATCCCCGAAGGCTGACAGCTGTCACTGGCTGCAACCGGGGCGGAAGCGAATAGTGAGCACCAAGGCGGGCGCACCTCGCCGCCACTCACCAAAGGGATCGCTCATGAACATGCTCCAGCAACTCGCCTCGCAGACGCCGATCTGGGTCTGGCTGCTACTGGCCTTCCTGGTCACCCGTGGCATCGCCGCCATGAAGCCGGCCGAGACTTCGCTGCAGAAGCTGGCGATCGTGCCCGGCCTGTTTGCCGTCTGGGGTGCGTGGTCGATCAGTCATCGTTTCGGCGCGTCGCTGATCGCCTGGAGCGAGTGGCTTGGCGGCATCGCCACGGGGGCCGCGCTTGCCTGGCTGCTGTTGAATCGCTTGAAGCTGACGCTGGACCGCAGCACCGGCAAGCTCTGGCGCAGTGCGGACTTCAGCCTGCTGCCGCTGCTGTTGGCCACCTTCCTGGTGAAGTACGGCTTCGAGGTCGCATTTGCGGTGTCGCCGACGCTGACCGCCAGTGCCGGCTTCAGCGCCGCCTACCTGCTGCTGACAGGCGGGTTCACTGGCATCTTCGTCGGCAAGTACGCCCGCTACCTGGCCTCGCTGCGGGTGGATGCGGCGGGCAAGGGACTGGAAACCGCAGGTTGATTGACCTGGTAGTGCCGGCCGCTGGCCGGCTTCCCCAGGCAGGGTTGTGCGGAGCTGGCGCAGACGTCACGATGAACCATGCGGTGGGCGGATTGCATTTCGCAGCTTGGCACGTCAGCGTAGTGGGTACCGCCAAGGTTCAGACAGGTCGAATGAAGGCTCCAGAATGAAGATTCTGATCTCCTCCCTCACGCTCCTGGGCTTGGTGGTTGCGGCAGGAATCGTTTGGATAACGTATCCAACCTCTCTCGAATCTGAGCTCAGAACCTTCCGCTCACTTCCACCAGAAACATTCAAGATGCTTCGCGACGATGCGATTGCCTTCGCTCGGGCGAACGCATCGAAAGGCATTACCATCGAAGCAGGCCCCCCGCAATCGAGCGTGTTCGAACTGCGGTGCAGAGAGGTTCCATTACTTCTGGTAGAGAACGGGCATGACCTGCTCACCCTCGATATCTTTGGGTACGCAGACCGACGTGCGCCAGGCATTGCCAAGCTTCAAGATCAGATGACATCGAGACTGATCCCGGAGGGTCAGCCCGGCAAGCCCGGCCCGAGTTCTGGAGAGCCCTCGGGACTGGAGGCGCTCATCATGAAGCTTAGAGACGGCATCGATGTCGCGCGGCAGTGCCATTGAATCCAGGGGCGATTGAAGTGCGCCAAACGCATTGATCTCCTGACTTCGAATCCGTCGCACCTCATGCACGCCGCCTGATCGACCAGGTGGGCGTGCCCGACGTCGATGCCACCGATGGGCCGCCACCGGCGGTGGCTCTGCAGCAATAGCGCGGTGCCAGCAATGCGCGATCATCGGTGGGTAGCGTGAACACGCTGTCCAGTCTGGTGCGCATGATGTACTCGCGGGCAGGCGCTTACCCGGCCACCCCGCCCATGCTGTATGCCGAGGACTTTTCGCCCAATACGCGGCGGGGGGCGTGCGTGCTGCGCACCATCGAGGCGAGCCTTTTGTGCGGATCCAGACCATGACATGTCGGTCAGACGCCCAACGCCTTAGACGTTCCCGCGCCACTGGCTCATCAGCATCTGAAGAAACCGCTCGGCGGTGGGCGAGAGCAGGGCGCCCCGCCGGCGGACGATGCCGATCGTGCGCGACACTACCGGGTTGCCGATCGCACGTGTCACCAGGGTGGGGTGATCCCCGTCCGGCGTGGCCATCTTCGGTAGCACCGACACGCCGATGCCGGCCTCGACCATGCCCAATGAGGTCGACAGGTGCGTCACTTCGTAGTGCCAGCTCAGCTTGAGGTTCTCGCGCGCCAACGCGCCGTCCAGCAGCGTGCGGTTGCCGCTGGTGCGATGCACGGTGATCAGCTGGTGCTCGGCCAGGTCGGCCCACTCCACCTTGCGCTTGCGTGCCAGCGGATGGTCACGCCGGCAGGCGAGCACGAACGGATCCTCGGCCAGCACGTCGAAGTCGAGATTCGGATCGTTGGCGCCCATGAAGTTGATCCCGAACTCGACTTCGCCACGTTCCACTGCCTGCAGACCCTCCGTGGCCGGGATATCCAGGATGCGGAAGCGCACGTTCGGGTGCGCTTCGTGGAAACGCGCCATCACGCTGGGCAGGAAGTAGAACGCCGCCGTCGGCAGGCACGCGATGGTCACGGTGGCGCCGCGGGTGTCCTCCCGGCCGCGCAGTGAGAACAGCGAGCCATCGAATTCCTCCAGCATGCGGCGTACCAGCGGCAGCAGGTTCTCGCCGACTGCGGTGGTACTGACGCTGCGCGTGGTGCGCTCCAGCAGTGGCGAACCCACGGCCTGCTCCAGTTTCTGGATCCGCCGGCTGAGTGCTGGCTGGGAGACGTGCAGGATTTCCGCGGCGCGATGGAAGCTGCGTGTCTCCGATACCAGCAGGAACGCGCGTAGATCCAGGATTTCGCAATTGATGCTCATTGGGTATCAATCATCCAAAAATCAGCAATTCACAGATCAATTAGGGTCATGCCAGTATCGAATCACAGAGGGGTCATTCATCCCCTATACGCATCAATCTAGCACACGTATGTCCAACGATCTGCTCAGCATTCCCTGCGTGCTCATGCGCGGCGGCACCTCCAAGGGCCCGTTCTTCCTGGCCAGCGACCTGCCGGCGGACACCGTCGAACGGGATCGCCTGCTGCTGGAAGTGATGGGCTCGGGCCATCCGTTGCAGATCGATGGCATCGGCGGTGGCAACGCGCTGACCAGCAAGGTGGCGATCATCGACCGCTCGAGCCGGGCGGACGCCGACGTGGACTACCTGTTCGCCCAGGTCCGGGTGGAGCAGCAGATGGTGGATACCTCGCCCAACTGCGGCAACATGCTGGCGGCCGTGGGCCCGTATGCCATCGAGCGTGGGCTGGTGCAGGCGCAGGATCCGCAGACCGAGGTGCGCATCCACAACGTCAACACCGGCAAGCTGATCATCGCGACGGTGGAAACGCCGGGCGGCAATGTGGCCTACCGCGGTGATACGCGCATTGCCGGCGCGCCGGGCTCAGCCGCGCCGGTCAGGCTCTCCTTCCTTGATGCGGCAGGCGCCCGCACCGGCAAGCTGCTGCCCAGCGGGCATGCGCAGGAAACCATCGATGGCGTGCCGGCCAGCCTGGTGGACTGCGCCATGCCGATGATGCTGGTGCGTGCCGAAGACCTGGGCGTGCGCGGTGATGCCTCGCCCGCCGAACTGAACGCGGACGCGGCGTTCATGCGCCGGCTGGAAGCGCTGCGCATCGAGGCGGGCGCCCGCATGGGCATCGCCGACGCCGGCAACAAGGTCATTCCCAAGCCGGTGCTGCTGTCGGCGCCGCAACAGGGCGGCGATCTGCAGGTGCGCTATTTCATGCCGCACCAATGCCACACCGCACTGGCCATTACCGGTGCGGTCGGCCTGGCCACCGCCGCCGTCACGCCGGGCACGCTGGCCCACACTTTGGTCGGATGCCGGTCCGTTCCCGGCAGCATTACCCTCGAACATCCGAGTGGGGCCCTGGAGGTGGGCCTCAGTCGCAGCTCGGGCGATTCGCCGGTGATTGCCAGCGTGGTCCGCACCGCACGCCGCTTGTTCGAGGGGCGCGTGTACGCGACTTCGCCCGCGCCCGCCACGGCCACTGCCACCCAAGCCCGCCAATGGACGTCAGCGGCATGATCTGAACCCGGACGGGCCTGCGTAGACGCGCATGCCCTCCATTACAACGTAGATGCTTCACTCCTGGGAGGGATGATGTACAAGCAGTTCTTCTTGGCCGCGCTGTGCGCGGCCGGTCTGGCCGCGGCCGGATGCAGCAACAGCGGGCGCACCGAAGGCGCATCCGCCGGCGGTGGCGACAATGCCCCGGTACGCATCAGCGTCGGCTCCTACAACCTCAACAACCTGCCGTTCTTCATCGCCGACGCCAAGGGGTACTTCAAGGACGTCGGCCTGCAGGTGAAGACCGAGAACTTCGCCCAGGGCGGCTCCAAGGTGCTGCAGGCGCTGGTGGCCAATTCCACCGACGTGGCCGTCGGCTTCTACGACCACACCATCCAGATGCAGGCCAAGGGCAAGGACGTGGTGGCCTTCGTACTGCTCTCGCGCAACTCCGGCCTGGTGATGGCCGGCCGCGAGGATGCCACCTTCGATCCGGCGCGCCCGGAGACCATCAAGGGCCAGAAGGTCGGGATCACCGCGCCGGGCTCCTCGTCCGACTTCTTCGTCCGTCACTTCCTCGCCCAGCACGATATTCCGGCCGACAGCATCTCGTTGATCGGCGTCGGCTCGGGCGCCGCAGCGGTGGCCGCGCTGGAGCAGGGCAAGATCGACCTGCTGGTCAACTATGATCCTGCCGCCACCCTGATCACCGAGCGCAAGGTCGGCAGGATCATCCTCGACGCGCGCAGCGACGACGGCGCCCGCCAGGTCTATGGCGGCCTGTACCCGACCTCGGTGATGTACGCCAACCAGAGCTTCCTTGACAAGCGACCCGAAGCGGCCGAGAAGATCGCCCGCGCCGAGCAGATGGCCTTGAAGTTCATCGCCGACAACAGTGCTGAAGACATCGTGGCGGCGCTGCCGGACAGCTACGTGTCTGGCGACCGCGCCACCTATGCACGCGCAGTGGAGAACGCCCGCGCGATCTTCACCCGGGATGGTCACTTCACGCCTGCCGATCTGGAAACACCGCTGAAGGTGCTGCGTGAGTTCAACACGGATGTCGCCAAGGCCGATATCGATCTGTCCCGGACCTATACCAATGCCTTCGTCGAGCGTGCCAACGCTGCGGCGCCGGCTGCCCAACCGTAAGCGGAGGTAAACCATGGCCCTCAATGCCACCGTGCGCCAGTTCAATGGCGCACCGCAGCTGGAGCCTGCACAGACCATGGTCGCCATCAACAAGGTGACCATGTCCTTCGGCGAATTCACCGCCGTACGCGATGTCGACATCCAGGTGGGTGACGGCGAGTTCCTTGCCATCGTCGGACCCACCGGCTGCGGCAAGAGCACCATCCTCAATTCCGTGGCGGGCCTGCTGAAGCCGTCGTCGGGCCAGGTCAGCATCGACGGCCGCGCCGTCAGCGGCGTGCAGGAGTCGGTCGGCTACCTGTTCCAGCAGGACGCGCTGCTGCCGTGGAAGACCGCGTACCAGAATGTTGAACTCGGCCTGCGCTTCCGCGGTGTGCCCGAGGCCGAACGCAAGGCCAAGGCCAACGCGTGGCTGGCCAAGGTCGGTCTGGCCGGCTTCGAGCATCGCTACCCGCACCAGCTGTCCGGTGGCCAGCGCAAGCGCGTGCAGATGGCCCAGGCATTGATCGTCGAGCCGAAGGTGATCCTGATGGATGAGCCGTTCTCGGCGCTGGACATCCATACCCGCCACCTGATGCAGAACGAGCTGCTGCGGTTGTGGCAGGAAGACCGGCGCTCGGTGATCCTGATCACCCACGATCTGGAAGAAGCGATCGCACTGGGCGACCGCGTGGTGGTGCTGTCCTCCGGCCCGGCCAGCCGCGTGGTGCGCAGTTTCGATGTGGATCTGGAACGTCCGCGCAACGTGGCCGAGATCAAGCTGGATGACCGTTTCACCGACCTGTACCGCGACATCTGGGCCTGCCTGCGCGGCGAAGTGGAGAAGAGCTATGCACGCCAAGACTGACAAGTTCATCCAACTGGCCCTGGTTGTGGCCGTGTTCGGCGGCTGGGAAGGCGGCATCGCGCTGGGCGTGATCGATCCGTTCTTCTTCCCCTCGCCAACGGCGATCGTGCAGCAGGCCTGGACCTGGCTGTCCGATACGTCGTTCTACCAGCACGTCTACATCACGCTGACCGAAACCGCGCTGGGCTACATCATCGGCACCGGCCTGGGTGTGGCCGGCGGCGTCTGGCTCGGCCTGAGCCGCCGCTCGGCACGCATCCTCGATCCCTTCATCAAGGGCTTCAACGCGATCCCGCGCGTGGTGCTGGCGCCGATTTTCGTGTTGTGGCTGGGGCTGGGCCTGTGGTCGAAGGTGGCGCTGGCGGTCACCCTGGTGTTCTTCACCACGTTCTTCAATGCCATGCAGGGCGTACGCGAGGTGAATCCGGTGGTGCTGGCCAATGCCCGCATCCTGGGCGCAAGCCGCAGTGACCTGCTGCGCCATGTCTACTTCCCGGCAGCGGCGAGCTGGATCCTGTCTTCGCTGCGTACTTCGGTCGGCTTTGCCGTGGTTGGTGCGATCATCGGCGAATACCTCGGCGCCTCGGCGGGCCTGGGCTACCTGATCGCGCAGGCAGAAGGCAACTTCAACGCTGTGGGTGTGTTCGCCGGCATCATCATCCTGGCCGCCTTCGTGCTGGTCATCGACGCGCTGCTGGACGTGGTCGAGAACAAGCTGATCACCTGGCGTCCCAACGCCCAGGCCCAGGCCACCAGCTGACCGGGCCGGGCTGAGCCCGCCTGCCGCGCCGCCGGGCCGATCCGGCGGCGCGCGCTTCCTCCCCCGATCTTCCCCCGCACCACCGCAACAGGCCAGCGCCGGGCCAGGGGGCCGGCTGGCCGGAGAGAGAGTCCATGAACCATTCCACCGTGCTGCCACCGGCAGCGCTGTCGGTCGCGCTCGGCCTGCTGTTGGCCAGTGGCCATGCTGGCGCCCAGGCTGTTTCGTCCCCTCCCGCACCACTGAGCCAGGCCGAACTCTCACGCCTGGTGCAGGAGCAGGCGCTGCAGATCCAGCAGTTGGAGGCGCGCCTGCGTGCCGTGGAGGGCGGGCACAGCACCGCCGGTGCGGCGGCCGCAACGCAGCCCCCCGCGCTGGACACCCGCGTCGCCGCACTGGAATCCAGCCAGGCCAAGGCGCCCAAGGTCACCTGGTCCAAGGGCGCACCGGAGTTCAGCAGTGCCGACGGCGCCGTGGCGTTCCGTCCGCGCGGACGTCTGTTCGTCGACGCATCCAGCACCGATGGATCCTCAGTGAGTGACCGCAACATCTCCGGTACCGAGATCCGCTCGGTGCGGCTGGGCGCCGAAGGCCGCTACGGCATCCTCGGCTGGGCAGTGGAAGGTGACTTCGCGGACAACGCGGTGGCGTGGAAGTCGGTCTACGCCACCGTGGACCACCGCCTGTTCGGGCTGCCGGCCGACCTGACCGTGGGCAACCGCCTCAACGACCGGGGTATCGATGGCTCCAGCAGCACTTCCAACACGCCTTTCCAGGACCGAAACGTGGTCGGCACGCTGATGCTGCCGCAGCGCGGCCTGTTCGGTGTCGGCCTGACCGAGCGCGTGTACGGCAAGGACTGGCATGCCAGCCTGTCGGTGGCCGGCAACGATCTCAACAACGCCGGCACCGACAACGACAGCCAGACCTGGGCCACGCGCGTGCACTGGAACCCGGTGGCCAACGACGCGGTCACGGTGCACCTGGGGGCCTGGGCCTTCCACGAGGAGATCGCCGCAGGCGCCAGCGGCGTCGTCCGCAGTTCGGCCATCGCCGGGCACTTCAATGACCTGGTAAAGATCGCGCCGGGCACACTGCCGGGCGCCGAGCGCGGCACGGCCTATGGCGCGGAACTGGCAGGCATCTTCGGGCCGGCCTGGGCGACCGGCGAATGGGGTACGCGCAACCTGCGCGGGGCCGACGCCGGCGGGCACTACGATCTGGACCACGAGGCCTGGGCGATTTCGGCTGGCTGGTTCCTGGCCGGTGCAAGGCCGGCCTATTCGGGCAAGGCCGGCACCTGGGGCCGGGTCAAGGTGGCCGATCCTGTCACCCGCGGCGGCGCCGGGGCATGGGAACTGAAAGGGCGCTACGAGGACGTCGACTATGCCGAGCTGCCCAGTGGCGGTACCGGCCACGCGTGGACGCTGGGTGCGAACTGGTATCTCAACGACTTCAGCCGCGTGATGTTCGAGGCGATCCGTTGGCAGACCCGCAACCGCAGCGGCACCGGCCAGGGCAGGGATGAAGGCACCACCTTCAACACCCGCCTGCAGGTGGCCTTCTAGCAGCGCATGCCGCTCGCGCGCCGATCAGAGCAGCAGCAGTGCTCCGATCAACGCCGGCGGCATCACCAGCGCGCCGACACGCAGGAAGTCGAGCGCGCTGACATGCTCGCCCTCGCGGCGCAGCGCTACCAGCCACAGCATCGTGGCCAGCGAACCGGTGACCGACAGGTTGGGCCCCAGATCCACGCCGACCAGCAATGCGGCACGGGTCTGCGCCGGCAGGTCGGCCATCTGCCCCAGCGAACCGGCGGCCAGGCCGACCGGCAGATTGTTGGCCACATTGCTCAGCAGCGCAGCCGCGCCACCGGCCAGCCAGCTGGCCTGGCGGGGAGATGCCTGCGCCACGGCCTGCAGCGCGCTGGCCGCGGTCTGGATGACACCGGTCTGCGCCACCGCTTCCACCAGCACGAACAGTCCCGCCACCAGCGGCAGCACACCCCAGGACACGTGGCGCAGCAGTGGCAGCGGGCTGCGCCGCTGGCGGATCGCCACCACCGCCACACTCAGCGTGCCCGCGCAGAACGTGGTCAGGCCCAATGGCCCGTTCAAGGCGGACGTGACCAGCAACACGGTGCCGGTGAACAGCACGCCCAGTGCGCTCAGTCGGCCGCCGTCGGTCAACGGGCGATGCGCCGGCGCGGCCACCAGCGGCTGGGCGATCTCGCGCCGGTGCACCCAGCGCAGGACCAGATAGGTGGCGCCGATCGCCGCCGCCGACGGCAGCGCGAACTGCGCCAGCCACTGCAGCAGCGGCGGCATGTGCTGGCCGTACACCACCAAGTTGGCCGGATTGGAAATGGGCAGCACGAAGCTGGCCGCATTGGCGATGAAGGCACAGACGAACAGGTAGGGCAGGGGATTGGCGCGCGCCGCCTTGCAGGCGGCGTAGACCGCCGGCGTCAGTACTACGGCCGTTGCATCGTTGGACAGGAACACCGTCACCAGCGTGCCGACCAGGAACACCAGGTCGAACAGGCGTCGCCCCGATCCGCCCGCATGCCGCACCGCGTACAACGCCAGCCAATCGAACAGGCCTTCGCGCCGCGCCAGTTCGGCCAGCACCATCATGCCGACCAGGAACAGGTAGACGTCGCGGCCTTCGGCCACTGCGCCCCATGCGGTATGCAGCGACACCGCGCCCAGCAACGGCAACAGGGCGGCAGCGCCCAACGCCCACATATATTCGGGGATGCGCAAAGGACGGAACAGCAGGCCGATGGTGGCAACGGCGACCGCTGCCCAGATCACGAGGGGGGCTTGGGGGGCGAGCATGGAGTGGGGCTTCAGCGGCACCTGCAGCGACCCCGGCGCAGGAGGGCCTGGCGCGCGCGATCAGCGGATGGGCGGCCGCTGCAATCATCGCAGGTTCCGGGTCGCCGCATCATACCGTGCGGCGCGGCATGGCGACCGCTGCGGACGACCGCGTTGCAGGTGGGCCGGGGGCGGCGCCCAGCCCACGTTCAGCACTCAAGCGCGCCATGACTTCAGGCACTGCAGTGTGACTACACATGTAGTCACACTGCACGCACACTCATTGGACGAGATTGCGATGCCAAGATCCTGCTGGTTGTCCTGCGCCCTGGCCCTGGTGTTCGGCATCGCCGGGCCCAGCCAAGCGGCGACGCGCGCCGAAGCCCTCGCCGCGATCGAGCGCAACGCGCGCGCCGCGCATTCCGATGCGGTCCTGGTGATGCACGACCGGGAGACGCTGCTTGAGCTGAAGCCCGCCGTCGGGCAGGAATCCGTTCACCTGATGTCGGCCACCAAGTCGGTCGTCGCGCTGGCCATTGCATTGCTGCTGGACGAAGGAAAGCTGGCTTCGATCGATACGCCGGTCAGCCGGATCTATCCCGAATGGAAGCAGGGCAGGAAGAGCGCCATTACCGTGCGCATGCTGCTGGACCATACCTCGGGCCTGCAGAACGTGGCGAACGCGGGCGAAGAGCTGGAAGGGGCCCCGGACCTGATCAAGCTGGCACTGGCTGCCGAGCTGAGCGATGAGCCGGGTAACGTGTTCTCCTACAACAACAAGGCTACCAACCTGCTGCCCGGCATTGTCGAGCGCCTGGCAGGCGAGCCTGTGGATGCGTACCTGGACGCGCGGCTGTTCAAGCCACTGGGCATCGCCCACTACACCTGGATGAAGGATGAAGCAGGCACTCCGCTGGGCATGGCCGGGCTGTCCCTGCGCGCGATCGATCTTGCCGCCATCGGGCAACTGTTGCTGGACGGTGGCGTGGCGCCGGATGGCAAACGACTCCTGAGTGAGCAGTCGGTCGCGTTGATGACGACCGAAAGCGCCCGTGCGCCAGAGGTTGGGCTGCTGTGGTGGCGGATACCGGCCTGGGAACGGTACCAGCTCAAGCCCCGGCTACGGGATCTGCTGGTGGAAAGGGGCGTGGACGACGACGTACAGCGCGCACTGCAGGCCAGCGCAGGGCGTGCATTCGAGAGCCGCAGCGCACTGGTCGCCTTCCTCGCCAATCAGCTGGGCGCGGACTGGTCCCAGCGCTACGCCAGCCAGATCTCCGCGCGCGGCCTGAAGCTCGCCGATCTCTACGACATCACACGGGGACCGGTCGTCGGCTTTGCCGCCAACGGCTACCTGGGCCAATACCTGATGATCGTCCCGGAACAGCGGGTGGTCGCCGTGCGTCTGGTCCACCGGCGCGACACCCACAGCGCTCCACAGGACGACTATCCCTCCTTCTTCGCCGATGTCCTGCAGTTGGCGCGGACACTGCCATAGGCCCTGTTGTCATCATGTCCACGCGCTCTGAACATCCTCCTGGAGCGTTCTTCACTGTCGTGGCGCCTAAAGTGGGATGACATCTTGGCCGCACACTTACTGAAGCATGTTTGATTATCAGGACTGGACCTTCCACGCCAATGGCCGAACGGTAGTGGCGCGGGTAGCGCTGGACGGCGACGGTGGCGGCACCATCAACCGCTACCAGCTGGTGCCGGGGCCGGCGCAGTCGGGGCTGTGCATCAAGGTTGCCTCCCAGGACGAGGCTGCGCAGAAACTGGAGGCCGAAGTGACCAAGTTGCTGGGACCGGAGTGGTAGCCACTACGCCATGCCGGGCGGGGATCCGCATGGTGACGGCGGGATGACCGGCCGGGGCAACGGGCATCGCGCCGGATGCCCGTTGCATGAGGCCGCCTACTTGGGCATCAGCACGGTGTCGACCACGTGGATGACGCCGTTGGACTGGCTGACATCTGCAACGCTGATACCTGCCTTTCCACCCTTTGCGTCGATGACCCAGAGCTTGCCATCGTGGAGCGCCACGGTAAGAGGCTCACCCTGCACGGTCTTCAGGGTGGCCTTGCCGCCGTGCTTGCGGGCATCGGCCAGAAGCTGGGCGGAACTGTAGTTGCCCGGGACGACGTGGTAGGTCAGGATCCGGGTCAGCTGCGCCTTGTTCTCAGGCTTCACCAGTGTATCGACAGTGCCTGCAGGCAGCTTTTCGAAGGCCGCATTGGTGGGCGCGAAAACAGTAAAGGGCCCGGCGCCGTTGAGGGTGTCGACCAGGCCGGCGGCTTTGACCGCTGCGACCAGAGTGGTGTGGTCCTTGGAATTGACTGCGTTCTCGACGATGGTCCTGGTGGGATACATTTCTGCCCCGCCCACGATGACGGTGTTGGCGGCGAGGACAGTGGGCACGGACGAAACGAGTACGGCGAAGCCGACTGCGGCGGCGATGCGCTGAAGAGCGTTCACGGTGCGTTCCTTTCTGGATGACCCGCAAGCGCGGGCATCTTTCCTACGGCGGGCGAGCGTGACCGGATGCAGCAACGGCCGAGTCAGCAGCTGTTTCGCGCGCTGCCGGTTTTGCTGCGCTGCATGGTGACAACGGCGAACCTCGGTGATTACTCTCCGCTGCAACGCGATGGTAGCGCTACCAGTTGGACGGGGATCCAAGGTCCAGGGGCTGCCTTCTTTGCCGCGTGTTTGTCCTGGCAGGCTTGAAAAGCAAGTGTAAGTCGCGGCGTGCCCGAGCACCCGTGCTGTTCGGTTTGGAATGCGGGCCACGCCCGTGCGTGCCCCTGGGAGGGGGCGGTACATCCATTCGATCGTATGTCAGAGGGGACTTTCATGAGCACTTGCAGTTTCCGCGGCACCCTGGCCCCGAGGGCCGGTTCATGAGCCGCGCGTTGGCGAAGTTCCGGTCCCGGGCCATGTTCACCTTCGTGGGTGGTGCCCTGGTCATCAATCCCGCCTTTGCGCAGGACGCCGCACCGGCGACCGGGCAGCAGCCGCAGAGCCAGTCGCAACCCACCCAGCTTGATGCAGTGCAGGTCACGGGCATACGCAACAGCCTGAGCCAGGCCATGGACATCAAGCGCGACTCGGCGGGCGTGGTCGACGCGATCAGTGCCGAGGACATCGGCAAGTTCCCCGATACCAATCTTGCCGAGTCGTTGCAGCGCATCACCGGCATCTCCATCGAGCGCCGTGACGGCGAGGGTGCGCAGGTCACCGCGCGTGGCTTCGGCCCCCAGTTCAACATGGTCACGCTCAACGGTCGGCAGATGCCGGGCGCCGATGCATTCGGTGCCTCTGGACAGGTCGCCATCGGCGGTGTCGACGGCGGCACCCGCGCCTTCAATTTCGCGCAGCTGGCCGCCGAGGCCATCAATGGTATCGAGGTCTACAAGACCAGCCAGGCACAGGTGCCCAGCGGCGGCATCGGCGCGACGATCAACATCCTGACCTCGCGTCCGCTCGATCACGCCGGCATCGTGGCCAACGCCGGGGCGAAGCTGGTGTCCGACCAGAGCCAGCCGTTCGACAATGACCTGACCCCGGAGCTGTCAGGCATCTTCAGTTACAGCAATCCGGAAAAGACCTTCGGCGTCAGCCTCAGCGCAAGCCAGCAGAAGCGCAAGGGTGGCTCGGTGCAGGCCACGGAGAACTACTGGAACGTGCAGCCGTGGACAGGGTCGATGCCGGGCAATCCGACCGTGGTCAATGCCCCGGCCGTCGGCCAGCTTTACGCGCGGCCCAACGACCTGCGCTACGCGTTCTCCGAATTCGAGCGCGAGCGCGTCAACGGCCAGGCCGTGCTGCAGTTCGCACCGACGGACAGCCTGACCCTGACCGTGGATTACACCTACTCGACCAACGAGATCACCGAGAATCGCGGCGAGCAGGGCATGTGGTTGCAGAACAGCAACTACACCAACGTCGAGTTCGACACCAGTGGCGCCGTCGCGACGCCGGTGTACATCCGTGAAATCGCCGGCACCAAGGATTTCGGCCTGGAACAGCAGCGCAGCATGCAGGAATACAAGCTGGGTTCGCTGGGCTTCAATGCCGTCTGGAATGTCAGCGACCGCTTCAAGCTCAGCTTCGATGCGCACAACTCGAAGAACGAGAGCCGCCCGAACGACCCGCTCACCGGCGGTGGTTCGATCTTCATGAGCATCGCCGGCACCAACAACTGTACCCGTGGCCCGCATTGTGGCGGCTCCTGGGTGCAGGAGCTGAACTTCAACAATGGCCTCCCGGTCGGCACCCAGGTCTGGTATCCCAGCACGGCCGATGCGATCGCCGGGACCAATGGCGTGGTCAACCCGGGCTTCCAGGAGGGCGAGGTCGGCACGCAGGTGCTGCGCGTCAACGCGCAGACCCAGATCAGCGAGATCAAGCAGGCGCGCGTCGATGGCGAATGGAACTTCGACCACGGCCGCTTCCAGTTCGGCGTGGACACCAACAAGTCCACCACCCACCGCATCCAGGCGGCCGAGGCCTATTCGACCCTGGGCGACTGGGGCGTGGCCAACGTGGACCGGGATACCGCCGCGGGCCTGATGGACCTGCTGCAGCCGGTCAACATCGTCGGCCTGTTCGACGACTACAGCGCGAACAGCTGGCCGGCCTGGCGCGGCAATGCGGGGCAGCTGGCGCAATGGGCATCGCGCGAGTACGGCGTCGGGCTGGGCGTGAACCCGCAACGTGCGGCCGACAACTTCGTCGAGGAAAAGACCAAGGCGGCGTACTTCCAGGTGGAACTGGATGGCGAACTGGGCGGCCTGCGCACCAACACCCGCCTGGGCGTGCGCTATGAGACCACCGATGTGGTGTCGACCTCGGTCATTGCCGTGCCCGAATCGATCGAGTGGCAGGCCAACAATGATTTCCGCATCGTGCTGTCCGATGAGCAGCAGCCCTTCACGGAGAAGGCGCGGTACAGCTACATCCTGCCCAACCTTGATTTCAGCATCGATCTCACCGAGGAGCTGAAGGGCCGCGTCTCGTTCGGCAAGAGCATCGCCCGCGCGCCGTACGGCAATCTCTATGCAGGACCCGGGGCCCAGCAGCCGTTCGGCTCGGTGCTGATCGATCCCTCGTCGCGCGCCAGCGGCAACTCGCAGAACCCGAGCCTGAAGCCGCTGGAATCGGACAACCTCGACCTGGGGCTGGAGTGGTACTTCGCCGACGCCAGCTATGTGTCATTGACCTACTGGAACAAGTCGGTCAGCAACTTCATCGGCAATACCGTCGTCCAGGAAAGCCTGTACGGCCTCACCGACCCGACCTCCGGGCCGGATGCGCGGGCGGCGTTGGACTTCCTGACCAGCGGCGCCTGCGTCGCCCAGGTCGGGCCGGCCAATGCCGCTGCCTGCTCGGCCAACGACACCTCGCTGTTCACCGCACTGGCGTTGCTGCGCAACAATCCCGCCGGGCTGGGCGCCTACAACGGCACCGATGCGCAGGTCCTGGCCACCGAAGCGGCCTACGATCTGTATGGGCAGCCCAACGACCCGTTGTACCAGTTCAACGTCAATCGCCCGATCAACCAGAACAAATCCAAGCTGCATGGCTGGGAGCTGGGCGGCCAGTACTTCTTCGGTGACACTGGCTTCGGCGTGCTGGCCAACTACACCGTCGTCAAAGGCGATGTCGGCTACAACAATGGCGGCGATCCGGGCGTCGACCAGTTCTCGCTCACCGGCCTGAGCGACACTGCCAACGCTATGCTGATGTACGAGAAGTACGGGTGGTCGGTGCGCCTGGCATGGAACTGGCGCGACCAGTACCTGATCCTGGCCAACCAGGGCTCCAGCCGCAATCCGTACTATGTGGAGCCGTACGAGCAATGGGATCTCAGCGTCAACTACGCGCTGGATGACCACTGGTCCTTCAGCCTGGAGGCGATCAACCTGACCGGCGAGGATGTGCGGTGGCGCTCGCGCACCTCGCAGATGATCGTCAAGCTGGCAGACCAGAGCCCGCGCTACATGCTGGGCGTACGCTACAAGTTCTGAGCCTGGTTGCCGATGCGTCCGGCACGGCACCGCTGCCCGCCAGCGGTGCCGCGCCGGGACGGTGTCGCCGCACCTGTCGCGCCTGCGCTACTCTGCCGGCCAGCCACCCCGCACTGGACTGGATTCCCTGATGGCCCGCTATGAAATGCTCAACAACATCGCGCATCGGGACCTGAAGGTCGCCACCGGATTCGGGCCGCAGTTCGGCGATGCGGTGGGTATGGTGCCGGCCTATCCCAGCGAGTTCGCCGAACTGCAGCGTGAGTATCCGATCTTCCTGCGCAGGGAAACCGGGACGGGAGCGTGGCAGTCCGTGGCCCTGCTGGGTTTCGAACAACACGAGAACCTGTTCCTGTTGGACGGGCGCTGGAATGCCTCCTACCTGCCTGGCGCGGCCGCCAAAGGGCCGTTCCTGATCGGCTTCCAGGAGCACTACGTGGATGGCCTGCTCACCCAGGATGCGGTGATGCACGTGGACCTGGACCATCCGCGCGTCACCGCCGGCGTCGGTGAGCCGCTGTTCCTGCCGCAGGGCGGCAACACGCCTTACCTGGACCACATCGCCGGCGTGCTGCGCGGCATCCACGAGGGCAGTGCCTTCGCAACCGGGATGTTCACGATGCTCGACGACTGCGGCCTCATCCAGCCGGTCATGCTCGACGTGCAGGTCGCGCCGCACCACCGGGTGAGCGTGAGCGGATTGCACGGCGTCGACCGCGAGCGCCTGGCGGCGCTGGACAGTTCGCGCCTGGCTGCGTTGAACCGCGCCGGTTACCTGGAAGGTGCGTACCTGATGCTTGCCTCGCTGCATAACATGCGCCGCCTGATTGCCGAGAAGCAGCGCCGCCTCCGCATCCAGGACGGCACCGCGCAGGCGGTCAGGAACTGACCGGTGCACGCTCGCCTGCCGATGCGGATCCTGGAAGGCATCGATCCTGCCGCCTTGCCATTGGCTGACCTGGTGGAGGCCGGTGAGCCGGTTGTACTGCGCGGCATCGCCAGCGGTTGGCCGCTGGTCCAGGCCGGACTGGGCGGGGTGCAGGACGCAATGGCGTACCTGTGCAGCGTCGATGCGGGTGCGCCCATCCAGTACTCGTTCGGCGGCCCCGAGATCGGGGGGCGCCCGTTCTACAGCGCGGACTTCACCCGGTTGAATTTCGAAGTGCGGCGCGGCGTGCTGGCCCAGGTGCTGGAAGAGATCGCCATGACGCTGCATGTACCGCAACCGCCAACTTACTACGTGGCCTCGCTGCCGATCGCGCGGGCACTGCTGCCGGCATTCGCGCAGGCCAACGACGCCGGTCTGGCGAAGCAGGGCATCGACGCCACCGCCAGCATCTGGATCGGCAACCGGGTGACGGCCTCGTGCCATTTCGACACACCCGACAATCTCGCCTGCTGCGCGGTGGGGCGGCGTGAGTTCACCCTGTTCCCGCCCGCCCAGATCGACAACCTCTATCCGGGCCCGCTCGATCCCACGCCGGGCGGACAGGTGGTCAGCGTGGTGGACTTCGAGCGCCCCGACTTCGATCGGCATCCACGTTTCCGCGAGGCGCTGGCGCATGCACGCAGCGCGGTAGTTGGACCCGGCGATGCGATCTTCATTCCCAGCATGTGGTGGCACCATGTACGCAGCCTGGAGCCGTTCAACGTGCTGGTGAACTACTGGTGGCGAAACTCGCCGGCATGGCTGGGATCCGCGCTGGCGGCGCTGCACCACGCGATGTGGGCCGTGCGTGACCTGCCGGCGCGCGAAAAGCAGGCCTGGGAAGGACTCTTCCGCTACTACGCATTCGGCCCTGGCGAGCGCGCGGCGCAGCACCTGCCTGACCCCGCGCGCGGGGACCTGGCACCGTTCGACGAGCAGCGCGCCCGCCGCATGCGCGCGATGCTGCTGGGCAGGCTCAACCGTTGAGAGAGGGCACCGCGTTGGATACCCAGAGCGCGCCTGCAGGGCGCATCCGCAAGGTGGTCATTGCCGGTGGCGGTACAGCGGGATGGCTGGCCGGCTGCGCGCTGGCGCACCAGTTCCGTGACCAGCTGCAGATCACGCTGGTCGAGTCCGAGCAGATCGGCACGGTCGGCGTCGGTGAGTCCACCGTGCCGCCGATCCGCACCTTCCATCGCTTCCTGCAGATCGATGAGCAGGAGTTCCTGCGCGCGGTGGCCGGCACCTTCAAGCTGTCGATCTCGTTCGAGAACTGGCGCCTGCCGGGCGATCGCTTCTTCCATCCGTTCGGCACCATCGGCCACGGCACCTGGGCGGCCCCCTTCCATCACTTCTGGCTGGACAGCCTGCGCCGCGGCATGCCCTCCGACCTGGGCGACTTCTGCCTGGAGAGCATCGCCTCGCGTGGCGACCGCTTCTCGCTGCACACCCAGCCGCAAGCCAGCTATGCGTATCACTTCGATGCCGGGCTGTATGCGCGGTTCCTGCGCCGCAGGGCCGAGGCCCACGGCCTGCGCCGGATCGAAGGCCGGATCGCCCAGGTCAGGCAGCACGCGCACGACGGCTCGGTGCAGGCGCTGGTGCTGGACGACGGCCAGGTGATCGAGGGCGATCTGTTCATCGACTGCACCGGCTTCCGCGGCCTGCTGATCGAGCAAGCGCTGGGCACCGGCTACGAGGACTGGCACGAATGGCTGCCGTGCGACCGTGCCGTGGCGGTGCAGACCGAGGCGGTGGCACCGCCGGTGCCCTATACCCGGGCGATCGCCCACGAGGCGGGGTGGCGCTGGCACATCGCGCTGCAGCACCGTGTCGGCTGTGGGCTGGTGTATGACAGCCGCCATCTGTCCGATGACGAGGCCGCCGCGAAACTGCTGCGCGATGCCGGGGCTCCACCCCTGCGCGATCCATGGAAGGTGCCGTTCCGCAGTGGACGCCGGCTGAAGGCGTGGAACAGGAACGTGGTGTCGCTCGGGCTGGCCAGCGGTTTCATCGAACCGCTGGAGTCGACCAGCATCCATCTGACGATCAGCGCAGTGGTGCGCCTGATCCAGTTGTTCCCGTTCGACGGCATCAGTGCGTCGCTGGTGCAGCTGTACAACGATGTCAGCCGGCAGGAAATGGAGCACGTGCGCGACTTCATCATCCTGCACTACCACGCCACGCAGCGCAGCGAACCGATGTGGAAGGCCTGTCGCGAGATGCGCGTGCCGGAATCGCTGCAGCAGCGGCTGCAGGCGTGGCGCGAGCGTGCACATGCGTGGCAGGACCCCGGCGAGCTGTTCCGTGTCGAATCCTGGACCAGCGTGCTGCTCGGGCAGGGCATCGCGCCCGGTCCTGCCCACCCGCTGGCGCGGGCCGTGAGTGATGTCGATCTGCGCACCTTGTTGAAGGGCATCCAAGGGCCTGTGCAGCAGGCCGCCGCGCAGATGCCGGCGCAGGCGGAGTTCATCGCGCAGTACTGCAGGTCCGGCGTGGACGTATGGCGTTCGACGACGGCGAGCACGTAGCAGGGTTTTGCGTTGCAGCACGCTTTTTCCGCTGCAGCTGGTTACAGTGCGGCAACACCGCGGGCGATGACGCGCGCGGTGGCAACGAGGGGGCCGGACACCACGCCCCCTTTTTGAGTCCACGCAATGTTAGCGCTACCTTTTTGTCGATCGGAGGCGGTTTCGATGGGTCTGGTTGCAGGGATCGATGCAGGGACGCAGAGCCTGAAGGTGCTGGTCTATGACCCGCGGAAGCAGGCGGTGGTGGCCTCGGCCAGCGCGCCGCTCGCGCTGGACAGCGGTGCCGATGGCAGCCGTGAACAGGCGCCGGCCGACTGGGTGTCGGCCCTGCGCGACTGCTTTGCCCGGGTCGATCCCTCGCTGCGCGCACGCATCGTCGCGCTGGCGGTATCGGGCCAGCAGCATGGGTTCGTGCCGGTCGATGATGCTGGCGAGGTACTGGCGCCGGCCAAGCTGTGGTGCGACACCAGCACCTCGGCCGAATGCATCCAGATCATGGACGCCGTGGGTGGGTTCCAACGGACCATCGCGCTGGCGGGCAATCCGATCCTGGCCGGCTACACGGCCTCCAAGCTGCCCTGGACCCGGACCCACCGTGCCGACGCCTATGCGCGGCTGGCGACCATCCTGCTGCCACACGACTACCTGAATTTCGTGTTGACCGGGCAGCGGTTCTGCGAGCTTGGCGATGCGTCCGGCACCGGCTGGCTGGACGTGCGCACACGCACATGGTCGCAGGAACTGCTGCGCGCAACCGATCCTGATCGTGATCTTGCTGCCTGCCTGCCGCCGATCGCTGCGCCCGATGCCCTGTTCGATATCGCGCCGAAGGCAGCCGCCGAGTTCGGGCTGCCGGCGGCCGTGAAGATTGCCGTGGGTGGCGGCGACAACATGATGGCGGCAATCGGCACCGGCTGCGTCACGGAAGGGCGGCTGGCGATGAGCCTGGGAACCTCCGGAACGCTGTTTGCCTATTCCGGCTCGCCAGTGATCGATCCGGACGGCGCGTGGGCGGCGTTCTGCTCGTCCACGGGGGGCTGGCTGCCGCTGATCTGCACCATGAACTGCACCGTGGCCACCGAACGCGTGGCCACCGCCTTCGGTTTCAGCAGCCGCGACGGTGACGCGCATCTTCGCGCAACGCCGCCGGGGGCAGGGGGCCTGGTGATGCTGCCGTTCCTCAATGGCGAACGTACCCCTGACCTGCCGCTGGGCAAGGGCGTGCTGGCTGGCCTGGACATTGCCAATTTCACTCCCGCGCATATCTACCGCGCCGCCATGGAGGGCGCGACCTACAGCCTGAAGTACGGCTACGACGCCTTCGTCCGCGCGGGCATGCAGTTCGATCGCATCGTGCTCACCGGCGGTGGCAGCAACAGCGCTGCCTGGCGTCAGCTGGTGGCTGATGTGTTCGGCCTGCCGGTGGACGTCCCGGTGCAGGCCGAAGGTGCGGCGTTTGGTGCGGCACTGCAGGCGCTGTGGGCGCTCGCCCGGGCGCAGGGAGACGCCACCTCGATCAGCGACATCACCGCGCGCCACGTCACCGTCGATCCCGCGCTGTCCGCACGGCCGGATCCGGCCCGCAGCGATGCCTATGCACGGGCCTACGCACGCTTCCTCAGTCATCTCGATGCCATCACGCCGCTGCAGCGCGGCTGATGACTCCTCCACGACACCCCGTACCACGACAGGAGCACGCACCATGAGCACGCAGCCCTTCATCGGCGCCAAGGAATACTTCCCCGGCGTCGGCCGCATTCCGTTCGAGGGCAAGGGCTCGGACAATCCGCTTGCCTTCAAGGTCTACGATGCCAACCGGGTCATCGGTGGCAAGACCATGCAGGAGCATCTGCGCTTCGCCGTGTGCTACTGGCACACCTTCTGCAATGCCGGGCACGATCCGTTCGGCCCGGGCACCCGGCAGTTCCCGTGGGAGGCCGCCTCGCCACTGGCCACGGCCGAAGCAAAGGTGGACGCAGCGTTCGAGTTCTTCACCAAGCTGGGCGTGCCGTACTGGTGCTTCCACGATATCGACCTGGCGCCGGATGCCGACGACATCGGCCAGTACCAGAAGAACCTCTCGCATATGGTGGGCCTGGCCAAGGCGCGCCAGGAGGCCACCGGCGTCAAGCTGCTGTGGGGCACGGCCAACCTGTTCTCGCACCCGCGCTACATGAACGGCGCATCGACCAATCCCGACTTCGCGGTGGTCGCACGTGCAGCCGTGCAGGTCAAGGCCGCCCTCGAGGCCACGGTCGAACTCGGTGGCGAGCACTACGTGTTCTGGGGCGGGCGCGAAGGCTATGCGTCGCTGGCCAATACCCAGATGAAGCGGGAGATCGAGCATTTCGCGCGCTTCCTGACCATGGCACGCGACTATGGCCGCAGCATCGGGCTGAAGGGCAACTTCCTGATCGAGCCCAAGCCGATGGAGCCGATGAAGCACCAGTACGACTTCGACAGTGCCACGGTGGTGGGCTTCCTGAAGGAACACGGGCTGGACAAGGACTTCAAGCTCAACATCGAGGCCAACCACGCCACGTTGTCCGGCCATACCTTCGAGCACGACCTGCAGGTCGCGTCCGATCATGGCCTGCTCGGCAGCATCGATGCCAACCGCGGCAACGCGCAGAACGGCTGGGACACCGACCAGTTCCCCAGCGATCTGTACGACACCGTGGGCGCAATGCTGGTCGTGCTGCGCCAGGGCGGGCTGGAGGGCGGGTTGAACTTCGATGCGAAGGTGCGCCGTGAGTCGACCGACCTGGAGGATCTGTTCATTGCCCATATCGGCGGCATGGACGCCTTCGCACGCGGGCTGGAGGTCGCCCATGCACTGCTGACCGAGTCGCCCTGGGAGCAATGGCGCAAGGAGCGCTACGCGAGTTTCGACAGCGGCGCCGGCCAGGAGTTCGAGCGCGGCACGCTCAGCCTGCCGGACCTGGCGGGCCTGGCCGCCCGCCTCGGCGAACCGCGCCAGGCCAGCGGCAAGCAGGAGCGTTACGAAAACCTGCTCAACCAGTACCTGCTGCGCTGAGCGCAGCAGGCAGGCCAACGGCGGCAACGGTGCACTCAAGGGGACGGGGATGAACCAGGCAGCAGGCAGCGGCGAGAACACCCGGCTGATCGTACTGATCAGCGTGGTAGCGACGATTGGCGGTTTTCTGTTCGGCTTCGACAGCGGCGTGATCAATGGCACCCAGGACGGCCTGCACCAGGCGTTCCGGTCCGGCGAATGGATGCAGGGGTTCGAGATCGCGTCGATGCTGCTGGGCTGTGCGGTGGGCGCGTTCAGTGCCGGCCGCCTGGCCGACCGCCTCGGCCGTCGCAACGTGCTGATCCTGTCGGCGGTGATGTTCCTGCTGTCGGCACTCGGTGCGGGGGCGGCGGTCTCGTCGGGCTGGTTCATTGCGGCGCGGGTGGTGGGCGGATTCGCGGTCGGCGCGGCGAGCGTGATCTCGCCGGCCTACATCGCCGAGGTCGCTCCGGCCCGCTATCGCGGCCGCCTGGCCACGGTGCAGCAGATCGCCATCATCACCGGGCTCACCGCTGCCTTCCTGTCCAACTACCTGCTGGCGGCCGCAGCGGGGGCGTCGACCGAGCCACTGTGGGGCGGGCAGGCCGCCTGGCGCTGGATGTTCTGGGTGCAGGCCGCGCCATCGCTGCTGTTCCTGCTGCTGTTGCTGACCATTCCGGAGAGCCCGCGCTACCTGGTGGTGAAACGGCGCAAGGACGACGCCCTGCAGGTGCTGACCCGGCTGCTGGGCAGCGACAAGGCCAGGACCACGCTCGAGGAGATCGATGCCTCGCTGTCCAACGACCACCATCGCCCGCGCCTGTCCGACCTGAAGAGCAGGGGGACCGGGCGGATCCGCCCGATTGTCTGGGTCGGCGTCGGGCTGGCCTGCTTCCAGCAGCTGGTCGGCATCAACGTGGTGTTCTATTACGGCGCCGTGTTGTGGCAGGCGGTCGGCTTTTCCGAAAACGACGCGCTGCTGATCAACGTGCTGTCCGGCGCGCTGAGCATCGGTGCCTGCGTGGTCACCGTACTGCTGATTGACCGGATCGGCCGCAAGCCCCTGCTGTGGTTCGGCTCGGCCGGGATGTCGCTGTCGCTTGCACTGGTGGTGGTGGCCTTCGCCAGTGGTTCGCTGGCCGACGGGCATCTGCAGCTGCCCGGCCGCATGGGCACGCTGGCGCTGGTGGCGGCCAACGCCTACGTCGTGTTCTTCAATCTGTCCTGGGGGCCGGTGATGTGGGTGATGCTGGGCGAGATGTTCCCGAACCAGATCCGCGGTTCGGCATTGGCGGTCGCTGGCGCAGCGCAATGGACCTCCAACTTCGTGGTCACGGTAACGTTCCCGATGCTGCTGGCCGCGGCAGGGCTGGCGGCGACCTACGGCATCTACCTGGTCGCTGCCGTGATCTCGGTGATTTTCGTCGTCCGGCATGTGCACGAGACCAAGGGCAAGGAACTGGAGCAGATGGAAGGATGAGCGCCATGACATCGCAGACCTTCGTAAACCGCAGCGGTGCGCTGGTCGCCGCACTGATGCTGGGGTTGCTTGGCTGCCACGGCCAGGACCGGGCTGCCGCCGCCGCAACCACCGACAAGGATCCCTGGCCGGAGGTCACCTGGCCGCTGGCTGCGGATCCGGCACTGGAGAAGCGCATCACCGACCTGATGGCGGGCATGACGGTGGAGGAGAAGGTCGGCCAGCTGGTGCAGGGCGACATCGCCAGCGTCACCCCCGATGATGTGCGCCGCTACCGGCTCGGCTCGATCCTGGCCGGAGGCAACTCCGATCCCGGCGGCCGCTATGACGCCTCGCCGGCCGAATGGCTGGCGCTGGCCGACGCCTTCTACGACGCCTCCATGGACACCTCGAAAGGCGGCAAGGCCATTCCGCTGCTGTTCGGCATCGATGCCGTGCACGGGCAGAGCAACATCATTGGCGCCACGTTGTTCCCGCACAATATCGGGCTGGGCGCCACGCGCAATCCGGAGCTGCTGCGGCAGATCGGTGGCATCACCGCGCTGGAGACCCGCGTTACCGGCATGGAATGGACGTTCGCGCCGACCGTTGCCGTACCCCAGGATGATCGCTGGGGACGCACCTACGAAGGCTACTCCGAATCGCCGGACGTGGTGGCCAGCTATGCCGCCGCCATGGTGGAGGGGTTGCAGGGCAGGGTGGGAACACCGGAGTTCCTCGATGGCCGCCATGTGATCGCCTCGGTGAAGCACTTCCTGGGCGATGGGGGCACCACCGACGGCAAGGACCAGGGCGACACCCGCATCAGCGAGTCAGACCTGGTGCGCATCCACGCCGCCGGATATCCGCCGGCAATCGCCGCCGGCGCGCAGACCGCGATGGCGTCGTTCAACAGCGTCAACGGCGAAAAGATGCATGGGCACCGGCATTACCTCACCGATGTGCTCAAGGGCCGCATGAACTTCGGTGGCTTCGTGGTAGGTGACTGGAATGGTCATGGACAGGTCAAGGGCTGCACCACCACAGATTGCCCGGCCACCATCATCGCGGGCCTGGACATGGCGATGGCCTCGGACAGCTGGAAGGGTTTCTACGAGACGACGCTGGCTGCGGTGAAGGATGGGCGGATCACGCCGCAACGCCTGGACGATGCGGTGCGCCGGATCCTGCGGGTCAAGTTCCGCCTTGGGCTGTTCGAGGCCGGCAGGCCATCCACGCGGGCCGTCGGCGGGCAGTTCGCACTGATCGGCGCGCCGGCGCATCGCGCGGTCGCCCGGCAGGCCGTGCGCGAATCGCTGGTCCTGCTGAAGAACCAGAACGGCCTCCTGCCGCTGTCGCCGAAGCAGCGGATCCTCGTGGCCGGCGACGGCGCCGACGATGTCGGCAAGCAGGCCGGCGGCTGGACGCTCAACTGGCAGGGCACCGGCACCACCCGCAAGGACTTCCCCAATGCGGACACGATCTACGAGGGCATCGCGCGCCAGGCCAGGGCGGCCGGTGGTGAAGCCGTGCTTGCCGTCGACGGACGCTATGCAGTGAAGCCCGACGTGGCGGTGGTGGTGTTTGGCGAGGACCCCTATGCCGAGTTCCAGGGAGACCGGCCGACGCTGGCCTACAAGCCCGGCAATGAAACGGACCTGGCGCTGCTCAAGCGGCTCAAGGCCGAAGGCATACCGGTTGTTGCGGTTTTCCTGAGCGGACGGCCGCTCTGGGTGAACCGGGAAATCAATGCCGCCGATGCCTTCGTGGCTGCATGGCTGCCGGGCTCGGAAGGCGCCGGCATTGCCGATGTACTGCTGCGCGGAAGCGATGGCCGCGTGCAGCACGATTTCAAGGGCAAGCTCAGTTACAGCTGGCCGCGCACCGCCACCCAGTACGCCAACAACGTCGGCCAGAAGGACTACGATCCGTTGTTTGCGTTCGGCTTCGGCCTGACCTACGCCGACAACGGCGACCTGGCCGCGCTGCCGGAGGCATCGGGCGTGACCGGCAACGAGGGCGCGACGGGCGTGTTCTTTGCGCGCGGTGATGCAGGCCCCGGCATGGCGCTGCGCCTTGAGCAGGCCGCAGGCCAGGGCCTGACCGTGACCCGCGTGCCGGACGCATTGCCCGGTGACCGGCTGAAGATCACCGGCGTGGATCATCTGGCGCAGGAGGATGGGCGACGCCTGGCCTGGTCGGGCAATGGCGAAGCCGCCGCGGCACTGCAGTCGCACACGGCGCTGGACCTGCGGCGTGAATCGAACGGCGATCTGATGCTGCTGACCACGCTGCGGGTGGACGCAGCCCCGAAGGGTGAGGCGTGGCTGTCGGTCGGTTGCGGCGTGGGCTGCTCGGCGCGCATCGCCATCGGGCCGGCGCTGGCGGCGCTACCACAGGGCCAGTGGAAGCGTGTCGGCGTGCCGCTGAAGTGCCTGGCCAAGGCGGGTGCAACGCTGGACGCGATCGACCGACCGTGGTCGGTGGTGACGGCCGACGCGATGACGATCTCCGTGTCACGCGTCGCCCTGGGTGCGCTGAACGAAGCCGAGGTCACCCTCGGATGCGGAGCATGAGGCCTGCGCTACCGCCCCCGGGGCGGCGCGGCGACCGAACCGCGTGCGATCAGCCGATGCGGCATCACATGATCGCGCAGCACCGTTGCGTCCCCCGCCGGACGGCGGATGGTGCGCAGCAGGATGTCGACGGCCGCGTTGGCCATCGAGGCGATGGGCTGGTGGATCGTGGTCAGTTCCGGCCACACGGTGGTGGCGGCCGAGGTGTCATCGAAACCCACCACCGACAGGTCGCGTGGCACTTCCAGCCCGCGCCGATGCGCGACGGAGATGGCCGCGGCGCCCATGTCGTCGTTGCTGGCGAAAATCGCGGTCGGTGGGCGGCGTTGGGACAACAGCTTTTCGGCGGCAGCCAGGCCGGACCGGTAGGTGTAGTCACCGTGTTGGACCAGGCCAGGCTCCACCGCAAGCCCGGCCTCGCGCAGGGCGGTGACGAAGCCGTCGTAACGGAGCGCACTTGCGCTCAGGTCATCGCGCCCACGGATGAAACCGATGCGGGTGTGTCCCTGCCGGAGCAGGTGATCGGTCATTTCCCTGCCCGCACTGAAATCGTCGATGCGGACGCAGGACAGGGCCTCGCTCAGGCGACCCGATGCGATGGCCACCACTGGAATGCCAGCCTTGACCAGTTCGCTTACGGCGGCCTGCGATTCGCAAAGGGGCGGCGGCAGGATCACCCCGTCGACGCGTCCGGCGAGCGCGCGCGCCGCCCTGCGTTCGGAGTCGGCATCCAGGTTGTCCCAGTAGTCGATGACCAGCTGGATGGCGGAACTGGAGGCGACGCGCAGCAGGCCCACCAGCAGTTCGCGCAGATAGGCGCCGCTGGGGTTGGTGTAGATCAGCGCAATGCGCGTGTGCTGTGCGGCGGCCAGCGAACTGGCAGCAAGATTGGGCGTATAGCCCAGCTCACGCACGGCGCGCAGCACGCGCTCGCGGGTGACGTCGCGCACCTTGCCCTGGTTGATCACCCGCGACACGGTCATCGGCGAAACGCCGGCAAGGGCCGCAACCTCGTCGATCGTCACGCCTGCGGTTCTGCGGCGAACCGACTTCTTCGGCTTGTCCAATGCACGATCCCTTTGTTCTTGGTGGCGCTGCCGCGCGGGTGCGAAGGACGATGATGCGCTGCCCCGGGCCCGGACGTAGTCTACAAAGGCGCATGTTAACGCCGTTGTTGCGTGCTGTCGGCACGCGCCTGTGCGCCGTGCTCGCACTGCTGGCCTGTGCTGGCGGTGCACGGGCGGAGGATGGCTACAGGCTGTGGATGCGCTACCAGCCGGTTGCCACAACGGTCGCTGCCGACTACCGGCGGCAGCTGGCCGAAGTGGTGGCCCCGGATGGCACGCCGATGCAGCGCGCCACCCGCGACGAGCTTGCGCGCAGCCTTCCTGGATTGCTGGGAACGGCCCCGCCAATGCGAACGGCAATCAGTACTGACCATGCCCTGGTGCTGGGTACGCCGCAGTCTTCGGCGCTGGTCGCCGCGTTCGGCAACGAGGTTGCCACGCTGGGCGACGAGGGCTTCCTGATCCGGCAGGTCCGGACCGAGGGGCGCGATGTGCTGCTGGTGGCGGCACGCCGGGATGTCGGCGTGCTGTATGGCACGTTCCACCTGCTGCGCCTGTTGCAGCGTGGCATGCCGCTGCGGGGGCTGGACGTGCGGGAGTCGCCGCGGGTCGCACTGCGTGTGCTCGACCATTGGGACAACCTGGACCGCTACGTCGAGCGTGGCTATGCGGGCAGCTCGCTGTGGGACTGGCAGACGTTGCCGCAATGGCGTGACCCGCGCTACACCGACTACGCCCGTGCCAACGCTTCGCTCGGCATCAACGGCACCGTCCTCAACAACGTCAACGCCAGTGCGCTGAGCCTGTCGCCGGCCTATCTGGCCAAAGCCGCCGCGCTGGCCGACCTGTTCCGCCCCTATGGCATCCGGGTCTACCTGAGCGCACGCTTCAGTGCGCCCATCGAGCTCGGCGGCCTGGCGACGGCTGACCCGTTGGATCCCGGCGTGCGGCGCTGGTGGCGCGACAAGGTCGATGAGATCCATGCGCGCATTCCGGATTTCGGCGGCTTCCTGGTCAAGGCGAACTCGGAGGGGCAACCCGGCCCGCAGGATTACGGTCGTTCCCATGCCGACGGCGCCAACCTGCTGGCCGACGCGCTGGCACCCTACAACGGCGTGGTGATGTGGCGGGCCTTCGTGTATTCGCACGAGGTTCCCGAAGATCGCGCCAAGCAGGCGTACAGCGAGTTTGTCCGGCTGGACGGTGCCTTCCGCCCCAACGTGATCGTGCAGGTGAAGAACGGCCCCATCGACTTCCAGCCGCGCGAGCCGTTCCATCCGCTGTTCGGCGCGATGCCACGCACGCCGCTGATGATGGAACTGCAGATCACCAAGGAATACCTGGGTTTTGCGACGCACCTGGTCTACCTGGGAACGCTCTACGAGGAAGTGCTGCAGGCCGACACCCATGCCCGCGGCGAGGGCTCCACGGTTGCCCGCGTGATCGATGGCTCGCTGGAGGGCCACGCACTGACCGGTATTGCCGGCGTCGCCAACATCGGCGTGGACCGCACCTGGAGTGGCTCGCACTTCGACCAGGCCAACTGGTACGCCTTCGGCCGGCTGGCCTGGAACCCGCAGCAATCCGCGCGCGCGATTGCCGAAGACTGGGCAGCGTTGACGTTCTCGCCCGACCCGCAGGTGACCGGCCCGATCGTGCGGATGATGATGGACTCGCGCGAGGCGGCAGTGGATTACATGACGCCGCTGGGCCTGCACCACCTGATGGCACGCGGCCATCACTACGGCCCCGGCCCCTGGGTGGACGGAGGCCCACGTGCGGACTGGACGTCGGTGTACTACCACCGCGCAGACAGCCAGGGCATCGGTTTTGATCGCAGCGCCAGCGGAAGCAACGCAGTGGGCCAGTACGCCCCGCAGGTCGCCGAGATCTACGGCGATTCCGCACGCGTGCCCGAGTCGCTGCTGCTGTGGTTCCATCATGTGCCGTGGGACCGCCGCATGCGCTCGGGCAGGACGCTCTGGGATGAGCTGGTCGGGCGCTATTCGCGCGGTGTGCGCCAGGTGCGGTCGATGCAGGACACCTGGGCAGCCCTGCGCGACCGGATCGATCCGCAGCGGCATCGGCACGTTGCTGCGTTCCTGCAGATCCAGCACGACGAAGCGCAATGGTGGCGTGACGCCAGCGTGGCGTACTTCCAGTCACTCAGCGGACGGCCGCTGCCCGCCGGCGAACGGCCACCGCCGCAGCCATTGTCGTACTACCAGGCGTTGCAGTTTCCGTTCGCACCGGGGGATGGGCGATGAGCAGGTTCGGAGCGGTCGGGTATGCGCTGTTGATGATGGTTGCGGCAGTGGTGGCGATGCCGGCCGCGGCGCGGGAAACGACGGGGCTGCTGCATCCGCTGTTCAGGGATCACGCCGTCCTGCAGCGTGACCGGCCCATTGCGGTCTGGGGGCACGCAGGCCCTGGGCAGCCGGTTTCCGTGACGTTTGCCGGGCAGGCGGTAAGCACCCGGGCGGACGCCGCAGGCGGCTGGCAGGCGACGCTGTCCCCGATGGCCGCGGGCGGTCCGCATACGCTGGAGGTAATTGCCGGGACACGTCGGGAGAGGGTGCGCGACGTGCTGGTCGGCGACGTGTGGCTGTGCTCGGGACAGTCGAACATGGAACTGCCGGTGTGGCGCTCGCTCAACGCAGCCAGCGAGATTGCCGCAGCCACGATGCCACGGATCCGGCTGTTCACCGTGCCGCAGCACGCCGCCGCGCAGGCACAGGAGAGCTTCAACGACAGCACTGCCTGGACATCGGCAACGCCTGATGCGGTGCGCGATTTCTCCGCCACCTGCTTCTACTTCGCGCGCGAACTGCAGCGCACGGTCGACGTGCCGATGGGGCTGATCGAGGCGGCGTGGGGTGGCTCGCGGATCGAGGCCTGGACCAGCGTTGGTGCACTGCGCGGGCAGGGCGGCCTGGATGAGGCCCTCGATATCCTCGCGCGCTCTGCGCGTGATCCGCTGGAGGCACGCGCAGCCTGGGGCCGCTACTGGCAGCATTGGTGGGCCACACGCGAGGGCACGCTGCCCGGCGACGCCCCATGGCGCGCGGATGCCGATGACCGAGGATGGTCGCGCGCACCGTCCACACTGGGCGCATGGGAACGGTGGAACGAGCCCGCGCTTGCCGACTACAACGGCATGGTCTGGTATCGCACGCAGGTGATGCTGAGCGCTGAACAGGCTGCACGCGGCGCGATCCTGGAGCTGGCATCGGCCGACGAGGTGGACGTGACCTGGGTGAACGGAGTCGCCGTCGGCAGCCAGTACGGCGCCGGCGAGAGGCGCTACCCGTTGCCACGTGGCCTGCTGAAGGCAGGATCCAACGTCATTGCGGTCAACGTGCTGGACACCTACGGCGAAGGCGGCCTGGCCGGCCCCGCCACGGCATACGGCCTGCAGTTCGACGACGGTGAGCGGGTGGCACTGCAGCGTCCGTGGAAGTACCGGGTGGCGCCGGGCCAGCAGGCGCCGCCATTTGGCCCCTGGCAGGCCGCCACCGGGCTGTCGACGCTGTACAACGGAATGATCGCGCCGCTCGGCGGTTTCGGGCTGCGCGGCATGCTGTGGTACCAGGGCGAATCGAACACCGGTGATGGCGCGGCATACGCGGCGCGGTTGCGTGCGCTGCGCGACGATTGGCGGCGTCAGTTCGGTGCACGCACGCCACTGCTGCTCGTGCAGCTGGCCAGCTATGGCCAGCCGCCGGTTGCGCCGGCCGACAGCGGTTGGGCGCAGGTGCGCGAGGCGCAGCGGCGCGTCGCCGCCGAGGATGCGCGGAGCGGGCTCGCCATTGCCATCGACATCGGCGATGCCTACGACATCCACCCGCCGAACAAGCAGGAACTCGGGCGCCGCCTGGCGCGCGTGGCCCGCCACGTGGTGTACGGCGAGCAGGATCTGGCACCGTCAGGTCCGCGGGCGGTCACGGCCGTGCGGACGCCCGCGGGCGTGGCCATCGCGTTCGAGGATGTCGAAGGCGCGCTCACCGCAACCGGTGCGCTGCGACCGATTGGCTTTGAACTGTGCGAGACCAGGGGTGATACCCGCCACTGCGACTACGGCGACGCCGAACTGGATGGGCGCCGGATCCTGCTGCGCGGCCCCCGGTCGACGCACGCAACGCACGTCCGCTACTGCTGGGCCGATGGCCCGGTGTGCACGCTGCGCGATCGCAGCGGGGCACCGGCCGGCCCGTTCGAACTTCCCATTGCCGAAGCCGAGGCCCGACGATGATGACGCTGTCCACGAAGTCCCCTCTGGCCCGCGACAGGGCCGGCCTGAGGTCGATGGCGCGCCGCCTGCTGGGGGCGGTGGTCCTGCTGTCGGCCGCAGCCACCCGGGCCAGCGCGCCGCCGGACGCTCCGCCGGTGTACTTCGACTGGTTCGAGTACCGCGGCGATGACCAGGCGTTTGAAGTGCCGCTGCCGGCCGGCCACTACCGCAATCCCGTCCTGGCCGGCTTCCATGCCGATCCCAGCATCGTGCGCGCGAACGGCCGGTTCTATCTGGTCAATTCCAGCTTCACCTACTTCCCGGGCATTCCGGTGTTTGAAAGTGCCGACCTGGTGCACTGGAAGCAGATCGGCAATGTGATTGACCGCCCCACGCAGCTGGATTTCGACGGGCTGAGCGTCTCGCGCGGCATCTTCGCGCCCACCATCGAATACCATGACGGCACCTTCTACGTCGTCACCACCGCCACCGACAGCGGTGGCAACTTCATCGCCACCGCGCGCGACCCGGCCGGGCCGTGGTCCGATCCGCACTGGCTGCCCGGCATCGATGGCATCGATCCATCACTGTTTTTTGACGACGACGGCAAGGTGTACCTGATCAACAACGACGCACCGCCCGGTCCGCCGCGCTACGACGGGCACCGCGCCATCTGGATGCAGCAGATCGACCTGGCGGCATTCAAGCCGGTCGGGCCCCGCCGGGTGCTGGTTGATGGAGGCGTGGAGCCGGCGAAGAATCCGATCTGGATCGAGGGACCGCACATCTACAAGCGGGAGGGCTGGTATTACCTGTCCGACGCTGAAGGAGGTACCGGGCCGCAGCACTCGCAGGTGGTGCTGCGCAGCCGCGCGGTGTGGGGGCCCTACGTTCCCTATGCGGGCAATCCGATCCTGACCCAGCGCGAACTGCCGGACGACCGTCCGCTTCCGATCACCAATGCCGGCCACGCCGACCTGGTCGAAGGCCCGGACGGCTCGTGGTGGGCGGTATTCCTGGCCAGCCGCAACTATCAGAAGCGCCACTACAACACCGGGCGCGAGACCTACCTGTTGCCGGTGCGCTGGCAGGATGGCTGGCCGCAGATCCTGCCGACCGACCAGGCCATTCCCTACGTGGCCAAGGCGCCGTCATGGATGCAGGGCGAGGCATCGCAGGCCCCGTCGACCGGTAATTTCGTAGCGCGCGACAATTTTGATGGCCCGACGCTCGATCGCCAGTGGCTGCGCGTGCGCGTGCCCAGGCATGCCTGGGCAGACCTGCACAAGCGCCCCGGCATGCTGGCCGTGCACCCGCTTGCCGAGAATCTGGACACGTTGCGCAATCCGGCATTTCTCGGCCGGCGCCAGCAGCATCTGCGCTTCGAGGCGAGCACCGCGATGACCCCGCCCGCCCCCGGTGTCGCCGCCGGTCTGGCGGCGTTCCAGAGCGAGGCGTACTGGTACTTCCTCGGCGTTCGTGACCTTGGCGGGGGGCGCCTCTCGCTCTTCCTCGAAGCGCGTGACGGTGGTGGCAGTACGCGGACGCTGGCCAGCCATGCTGTGCCGACGTCTGCAGCAGTGCGCCTGAAGATTGCCGGCAACGAGGGCGACTACGCGTTCTCGTTCGACACCGGCGACGGGCAGGGCTGGCAACTGCTCGCGGGCGACGTGGACGGCACCGTTCTGAGTACGGACCGGGCAGGCGGCTTCGTGGGCGCACTGCTGGGTCCCTTCGCGCGCGACGAGCGCACCGGGAGAAGCAAATGAGACTGTCGATTTCATCCAGGGCCCGCCGCCGTACGTGGCGTGGCCGGGCCATCCTGTTCGTCCTGACCTGCGTGGCGGCCGCCGCATCCGCGGCCGCGCCACGGCCCTGGCTGGATCTCTCGGCAAGCTTCGAGCAACGGGCCGCCGCACTCGTCGCGCAGATGACCCTGGAAGAAAAGGCCGCGCAGATGCAGAATGCCGCGCCGGCAATCGAACGGCTGGGTGTGCCCGCCTACGACTGGTGGAATGAGGGGTTGCATGGCGTCGCACGGGCAGGGCAGGCCACGGTGTTTCCGCAGGCAATCGGCCTGGCCGCGACCTTCGATGTTCCGTTGATGGGGCAGGTGGCCACGACCATCAGCGACGAGGCCCGCGCGAAGCACCACCAGTTCCTCCGCGAAGGCGCGCATGGCCGTTACCAGGGCCTGACCTTCTGGTCGCCGAACGTCAACATCTTCCGCGACCCGCGCTGGGGCCGCGGGCAGGAAACCTACGGCGAGGATCCCTACCTCACCGCCCGCATGGGCGTTGCCTTCGTGCGCGGCCTGCAGGGCGACGACCCCGTCTACCGGAAGCTGGACGCCACCGCCAAGCATCTGGCCGTGCACAGCGGACCGGAGGCCGACCGCCATCACTTCGATGCACGGCCCAGCCGGCGCGACCTGTATGACACCTACCTGCCGGCGTTCGAAGCGCTGGTGAAGGAGGGCGAAGTGGATGCGGTCATGGGCGCCTACAACCGCGTGTACGGCGAGTCCGCCAGTGCGAGCCGTTTCCTGCTGCGCGATGTGCTGCGACGCGACTGGGGCTTCAAGGGCTACGTGGTCTCGGACTGCTGGGCCATCGTCGATATCTGGAAGCACCACCATATCGTCGCCACGCGCGAAGCCGCCGCGGCGCTGGCGGTCAGGAACGGCACCGAGCTGGAATGCGGCCAGGAGTACGCCACGCTGCCCGAGGCCGTGCGTCAGGGCCTGATCAGCGAAGCGGAGATCGATGATGCGGTGACCCGCCTGTTCACCGCACGGATGCGCCTGGGCATGTTCGATCCGCCGGAGCGGGTGCGCTGGGCGCGCATTCCGGCCTCCGTGAACCAGGCCCCGGCCCATGATGCGCTGGCCCTCAAGGCCGCGCAGGCGTCGCTGGTGCTGCTGAAGAACGACGGCATCCTGCCGCTGTCGCGCGACACCAAGCGCATTGCCGTGGTCGGACCCACCGCCGACGACACCATGGCACTGCTCGGCAACTACTTCGGCACACCGGCGGCGCCGGTCACCATCCTGCAGGGCATACGCGAGGCGGCCAAGGGCGTTGAAGTGCGTTATGCCCGCGGCGTCGACCTGGTGGAAGGGCGCGACGATCCCGGTGCCACGCCGCTGATCGAGCCGACCTTCCTGCGGCCCTCGGCGGACTCGCCCGAGCGTGGCCTGCGTGGCGAGTACTTCCGCACGCCCGACCTTTCCGGTGCGCCGGCCCTGGTGCGCACCGACGCGCAGATCGGCTTCCGCTGGGACCGCGGCTCGCCGACCGACAACCTGCTGGCACGCGGCGAAGCAGCACCGGGGCAGGGGATTCCCAACGACCGCTTCAGCATCCGCTGGAGCGGCCAACTGCTGCCCCCCGTGTCCGGTCGCTACCGGCTGGAGGTGGCCGGCGATGATGGCTACCGCCTGTACCTGGACGGCAAGCGTGTGATCGATCACTGGGTGAACACAGATCGCCTGCATGCCGAGGGTGTCGAACTCGACCTGCAGGCGGGGCGTGCCTATGCGCTGACGCTGGAGTACTACGACGACCAGCGCGATGCCGGCGTGCGCCTGGGCTGGCGCATGCCCGGCGCCAAGGCGCCGTTCGATGAAGCGCTCGATGCTGCACGCGAGGCCGACGTGGTGGTGTTCGTCGGTGGCCTTACCGGTGATGTCGAAGGCGAGGAGATGACGGTCAACTATCCGGGCTTTGCCGGTGGCGACCGCACCGACCTGCGGTTGCCCGCGCCGCAGCGCACCCTGCTGGAGGCCCTGCACGCTACCGGCAAGCCGGTGGTGATGGTACTCACCGGCGGCTCGGCCATCGCCGTGGACTGGGCGCAGGCGCATCTGCCGGCGATCCTGATGAGCTGGTATCCCGGGCAGCGCGGCGGTACCGCCGTCGGCCAGGCGCTGTTCGGCGACATCAATCCGGCGGGTCGCTTGCCGGTCACCTTCTACAAGGCCGGCGAAGCGATGCCGGCATTCGACGACTACGCCATGGAGGGCCGTACCTACCGCTACTTCCGTGGCACGCCGCTGTACCCGTTTGGTCACGGGCTGTCGTACACGCGCTTCGATTATGGAACGCTCCGCCTCGATGCGGACACCATCGGCGCCGATGGCCGCGTGGCCGCGTCGGTGGACGTGACCAACGCGGGCACGCGCAGCGGTGACGAAGTGGTGCAGCTGTACGTGCGGCGCGAACACGTCGGCAGCGGCGATGCCGTGCAGGAACTGCGGGGCTTCCAGCGGGTCCAGCTGGCCCCGGGCGAACGCCGCACGGTGACGTTCACCCTGGAGGCGGCGCAGGCCCTGCGCCACTATGACGAAGCGCGTGCGGTGTACGCGGTGCAGCCCGGTGCCTACGAGGTCAGGGTGGGGGCGTCCAGTGCCGATATACGTGCGCGGAGCAGGTTCACCGTAGTGCCCGCGCATGACTGATCGCCCCGGGCGACATCGATTCCCCTTCGACCAGATTCCTTTTCCAGGACGTCCGCTGCATGGCAAGCACTGAACACGCGCTATCGGTACGCGAGAAGCTCGGCTACAGCCTGGGCGATCTCGCTGCCAACCTGATCTTCCAGACCCTGATCACCTACCTGGCATTCTTCTACACCGACGTCTACCGCCTGCCAGCTGCGACCGCGGCCACGATCATCTTTGTGGTCGGCCTGCTGGGTGCGTTCGTGTTCACGCCGCTGATCGGCATCGCGGCTGACCGAACGTCCACCCGCTGGGGCCGCTTCCGCCCGTGGATCCTGTGGACGGCCATTCCCTTTGGCGTACTGTCGCTGCTGGCGTTCAGCACCCCGGACCTGGGCGAGCGCGGAAAGGTGATCTATGCACTGGGCACCTACGCCCTGCTGGTCTGCGTTTACGCCGCGAACAACCTGCCGTACTCGGCGCTGAGCGGCGTGCTGACCGGCAGCATGGCCCAGCGCAACAGCCTTTCGGCCTACCGCTTCGTGGCCGTGATGATCGCGCAGTTCATCATCCAGGTGCTGCTGATGCCGCTGGTGCTGATCCTGGGCGACGGCGACCGGGTGCGCGGCTTCGAACAGGTCATGACCGCCTTCGCACTGATCGGAACGGTGTTCTTCCTGATCACCTTCGCCACCACCCGCGAACGCATCGTGCCGACGCGCGAGCAGACCGGCGGCATAGTGCAGGACCTGTCGGACCTGCTGCACAACCGCCCGTGGCAGGTGATGCTGGCGCTGACCGTGCTGGTGTTCATCAACCTGGCCTTGAAGGGCGGCACCTACATCTATTACTTCCAGTACTACATGAGCGAAGCGGCGCTGGCCGGCTTCCTGGAAAACTCTGGCTTCAACGGCCTGATCCGTGCATTGAATGGCGCCCTGGCCAGCGCCGGTTTCGCGGCGTTCACCTGGCCGAAGGATGCGGCCACCTCGGCGTTCAGCCTGTTCAACGCGTGCGGCATCCTCTGCATGATCCTGGGTATTGGCGCATCACGGCGGCTGGCGGATCGCTTCGGCAAGCGCGACGTCTTCGGTGGCGCCCTGTTTGTCTCGACCCTGTTCCTGCTGGCCTTCTACCTGTTCCCTCCCACGGCGGTGGCGGTAGCGTTCGCAGCGTTCATGCTGCATGGCTTCTGCTATGGCATCACCATCCCGTTGCTGTGGGCGATGATCGCCGACGTCGCGGACTACTCGGAGTGGAAGAACCATCGAAGGGCAACGGCGATCATCTTCTCGGCGATGCTGTGCGGGCTGAAGATCGGCCTCAGTGTCGGCGGCGCGCTGGTCGCCGCGATCCTTGCCCACTACGGCTACCAGGCAGGCCTGGTGCAGCAGCCTGAGGCCGTGGTGCAGGGCATCCGCCTGACCGTAAGCGTCTATTGCTCCCTTCCCTTCCTGCTCGCCGTCGCGCTGCTGTTCTTCTACCGGATCGACAAGCGCACGGAAACACGCATCGAACAGGATCTCCTCCTGCGTCGCCGTTCCGCCGACGCCTCCGCGTAACTCCAAGACGACAACCATGATCGACCTCTCTGCCGGTGAAGACGGCCAGGCCAGCGAAGCCCGCCTTGCGCAGCTCACCGCGCACGCCATTTCGCAACCGCTGGTGACCCACATCTACACGGCCGACCCTTCGGCGCATGTATTCGAGGGTCGCCTGTACATCTATCCGTCGCACGACATCGACGGCGGCCAGCCATTCGACGATGAAGGCGGCCACTTCGGCATGCAGGATTACCACGTGCTGAGGATGGATACGCCCGACGGCACCGCCGTCGATTGCGGCATGGCGTTGCACGTGCGCGACGTGCCCTGGGCGCGGAAACAGATGTGGGCCCCCGATGCCGCCTGCCGTGATGGCCGCTACTACCTCTACTTCCCGGCCAAGGATGCCGGGGGCCGGTTCCGCATCGGCGTGGCGATCGGTGCGCGACCGGAGGGCCCGTTCGTGCCCCAGCCGGAGCCGATCAAGGGCGCGTACTCGATCGACCCGGCCGTGTTCGAAGACGACGATGGCAGCCACTACCTGTACTTCGGCGGCATCTGGGGCGGGCAGCTGCAGAAGTATCGTGACAACCAGTACGACGTGGCACACGAGGAACCCGAGGGCAGCGCACCGGCCCTGGGCCCGCGCGTGGGCCGCCTGGATGCCGGCATGACCGAGCTGGCCGAGCCCACCCGCGAAGTGCAGATCCTGGATGAGCATGGCCAGCCGCTGCGTGCCGACGACCATGCGCGCCGCTTCTTCGAAGGTCCGTGGCTGCACAGGTACCAGGGTCGCTACTACCTGTCGTACTCCACTGGCAACACCCACCAGCTGTGCTACGCCATTGGCGACAGCCCGTATGGACCGTTCACCTATGCCGGCGTGATCCTCACCCCCGTGGTCGGTTGGACCACCCACCACTCCATCTGCCAGTTCGACGGACAGTGGTACCTGTTCTATCACGATGCACTGATGTCCGGCGGCATCACCCACCTGCGCTCGGCCAAGTGCACGCCGCTGCACATGGAGCCGGACGGAAGCATCCGCACGATCAATCCTTATGGGGCCTGAGCGCATGCTGCCGATGGATGATGCGCTGGCCCCGCTGCCGGCCGGTGAGCTGCACTGGCTCAGATGCGGCGAACTGGAGGTTGCGCTCGCCGCAGGGGCGGGCGGGCGCGTGGCGCACCTGCGTTACCGGGGCGTGGATTGGCTGGTGGATGCGCAGCAGGCGGGCACGGCGGCGATCGCGTGGGGCTGCTACCCGATGGTGCCGTGGGCCGGGCGTATCCGCCAGGGACAGTTCTGCTTCGACGGCGCGCCGCATGCGCTGCCGCTCAATTTCGGCGGGCATGCCATCCATGGCGTGGGCTTCATGCGGCCCTGGCAGGTCGAGCGCATGGAGACAGCCACGGCCACGCTGTCGCTGGCGCTGCCACGGGACAGGTACTGGCCCTTCGGTGGCGTCGCCCTCCAGGAAGTGAGCCTGCACCCTCACAGCCTGCAGCTGCGCCTCTCGGTCCAGGCGGGCGGGCAGGCGATGCCGGCGGTGCTGGGCTGGCACCCCTGGTTCCGGAAGCCGGAACGACTGCTGTTCAGTCCTCGCTCGATGTATCCGCGGGACAGGGAAGGCATTGCCACGCTGCCCTGTGTATCTCCTGCCCACGGCCCATGGGACGACTGCTTCATCGCCGAAAGTGACATCACCCTGGTACGCGAAGGCCAGCGCCTGCGGCTGAGGTCGGACCACGACCACTGGGTGGTCTACGACGCTGCGCCGCACGCCACCTGTGTCGAGCCGCAGAGCGGCCCGCCGGACGGCTTCACGCTGGCACCGCATCGGCTGGAGCCGGGGCAGCGGCTGGCGTTGACGTTCGAACTGGCGTGGGCAGCGAACAGTCCTTGAAGCCCGCCGGGGGCATGCACCGGAGGGCGACGCCGCAGCGGGCCGGCACTCCGCGATGATCTGCGGGCGGAGGGAGTGCGCGTCGGTGCGTCACGCTGGCGGCGCTTCGCTGCCACTGACCATTCCCTTACAGGCTCCAGTCAATCCGCATGCCCGCGATCAGCGCATTCGGCAGGTCCCGCTGGCGTGCGGGCTCATTGAACTGGTCGGGATGCACGATGTAATGCAGGTTCGGCGCGACCCGAAGCTGCGGGGTGACCTGGATGCCATAGCTCAGCTCCATCATCACCTGGCTTCCGTGCGGGGTGCCGCTGCCACCCGCTGCGGCACGGGCAAGGCGCAGGTTTTCCAGTGCGATGCTGCTGTACTTCTGCTGGGTCACGACGAAGGCGATGCTGTCCTGCGGCCGGCTGGCGAACGTGCCTTTCTGCACAAGCCCGGCCTGCAGGAAGTGATCCTCGATCAGCCGCCCGGAGGTGCCCTTGAGCGCGGCGCCGAAAAGGGTCAGGCCGCGACGATTGCCATCGCCGGTAAGCTGCTGCTCGAAGCGGGCGAACGCACCGGAGCGACCGTGGCGTGCCGCGTACTCCTGGCCGCTGAGCAGCGCGGGAATGCCGTTGGCATCGCGCAGCGGATCGCGATAGGTCGAGTTGTCCTGCCAGCCACCGAGTTCGTAGCGGGCTTTCAGTCGTGCCGAAGCAGGGCTGCGCCAGCCGATCGTGTAGGGCACGATCCAGCCGGTGGCCTGGTTCGTATTCCACTTCAGGCCATGCTGGCCATCCTCGGCCTGGCTGGGATCGACCTGGTAGGCGCCGACGCGGACATAGACATCGGGCGTCACCCAGGCCGTGGCATCGGCCATCCAGCTCGACACCGGCCACCAGGTGAAACTGCTGGTGCGGAACACGTAGGTCGGGTTGCCACAGGCCGAGTTGCCCTGGAAGTACTGGCACAGCTCCGAACCGAGGTGGTGGATGTTGGCGACGCTGCGCCCTGCCTCCAGCACCAATCGGTCGTTGAACAGCTTCTGTTCGAGGGTCAGGTTGGCCAGGCGGGTCCCCTGGCCGCCGTAGATTTCCTGCACCGAAGTGCTGTTGCCGGTGCTGCTGTTGGCGAGGTTGGTGCCGTGGCGATTGATGCCATAGGCCTTGATCGTTGCCCCCCGCCAGCCGAACGCAGCGTCGAGGTCAACATCGGCGCCGAACATCAGCTGGCCGGCGTAGGCGGTGCCGCTGCGCTTGCCACCGTCGAGCGTGGCGGCCGCCTCGCCGGTGTAGGAGAGCCTGGGAATGAGGGTGTCGCTGGCGCCGGCGGCTGCGGCCAGTGACGGCAGGGCCAGCAGGATCGCTACCGGCACCAGGCGGCAGGAAGAGCAGGACATTGGCGGGGGTTCCATTTACAGGGTGGGGGCCGTGACCGGCTTCTTGAGGATGCGCAGAGCAACTGCGGTGACCGCCACGCCCGCCAACAGCGCCAGCAGGTAGACGCCAAGATGGGTGACCGCGTTCGGGATCGGCAGCACGAACACGCCGCCGTGCGGCACCTTCAACTCGACGCCCGCGGCCATCGAGATCGCACCGGCCACGGCCGAGCCGAGGATCAACGCCGGAATGGTGCGCAATGGATCGCGCGCCGCGTAGGGGATCGCGCCCTCGGTCACGAAACTCAGGCCGAGCACGCCAGCGGCACCGGCCGTGCCGCGCTCCTCGGCGGTGAAGCGGTTGCTGAACAGCCACGTTGCCAGCGCAATACCCAGTGGCGGCGTCATGCCGCCGATCATGGTCGCCGCCATCGGCGTGTACACCTGGCTGGAGATCAACGCGGTGGAGAAGGCGTAGGACGCCTTGTTGACCGGTCCACCCATGTCAACGGCCATCATGCCGCCCAGCAGCAAACCGAGCAGGATCGCGCTGCTGCCCTGCATGCCGCGCAGCCAGTCGGTCAGCCAGGCCAGCAGTCCGGCCACCGGCGTACCGATCACATACATCATCAACAGGCCGACCAGCAGCGTGCCCAGTACCGGCAGGATCAGCACCGGCTTGAGGCCTTCCAGGCTGCGCGGCAGGCGCAGCGCACGGTTGATCCAGTGCACGCCATAGCCGGCGATGAAGCCCGCGAGGATGCCGCCGATGAAACCTGCGTCCATGTTGACCGCAACCAGCCCGCCGATCATGCCGGGCGCGATGCCTGGGCGGTCGGCGATGGAGTAGGCGATGTAGCCGGCCAGCGCCGGCACCATCAGCATGAAACCGGACTTGGCGCCGATCTGGAACAGCGACCAGGCCAGCGTTCCCTTGTGTGCGTCGTCGAAGGCATAGATGCCGCCGAGCGCGAACGCCAGTGCGATCAACAGGCCGCCGGCTGTCACGAACGGCAGCATGAACGACACGCCGGTCATCAGGTGCTTGTAAGGGCCGGTGCTCTTGTTCTTTTCTGCGGTACGGCCCGAAGCCGCTGTCCCCGCGTGCACGCCGGCCTCGGCCAGCGCCTTGCGGATCAGGTTCTGGCCATCGTTGATCGCCGGCTTGGTGCCACTCTTGAACAGGCGCTTGCCGGCGAAGCGTGACAGATCGACTTCGCGGTCGGCGGCGATCAGCACCAGGTCGGCGGCGGCGATTTCTTCATCGCTCAACGCGTCCTGCGCGCCGACCGAGCCCTGGGTTTCCACCCGGATCGCATGGCCCAGCACCTTGGCAGCCTGTTGCAGGCCTTCCGCCGCCATGAAGGTGTGGGCGATGCCGGTGGGGCAGGAGGTGACGGCGACGATGCGCTTGCCCGCATCAGTGTCGTGGTCACTGGCCGGCGCGGCAGCGAGCGGTGCGAGCGCGGCCGCCGGATCGTCCAGCACCTCGCCCAGGCTGGCATGCACGATGCGGGCATTGCCGAAGCGTGCGATGTCTGCCTCGCCATCGCCCACCAGCAGCAGGTGGGCGATCGCGGCGGCGTTGGCGGCGGGCAGTGCGCCGGTAACGCCCTGGTCGCTGCGGATTTCAATCATCAGCTCGAGCCCGCGCTGGCGGGCCGCGCGACGCAGGGCCTCGGCGGCAAGTACCGCCTCGATGCTGCGTTCGCCAGCGGCGATGACTACGGTGGAAGCGTGCATGGGAACTCCTGGAATGCTTCGGGCTCGTCCTTGCCAGAGAGGCATCGCCGGTGGCCCGAAGCCAGCCGCCGCTCCTCCGGCAGGTGTTTCAATCCAACCGCTCGATCAGTACATCGCCGGCCCCGGTGCGCACCTGCGCCGGATCGAGCCGCCGCGCGTCTCCGCTGTCCAGCCGGCTCATCGAGAACGCCGTGGCCAGTCGTGCACAACCGGCGAGGTCGAGGGAGGGCTCCAACAAGGCGGCGGCGATGCCGGCGACCATGGCATCGCCTGCACCGACCGTGCTGCCCAAGGCCAGACGCGGCGGTCGCGCGACCAGGGCGCCGGCGTGATCAATGAACAGCGCGCCGTCGGTCCCCATGGAGATGGCGACGAGTGCGATGCCGCGTTCGACCAGGGCCTGGCCTGCGGCGCGCAGCGCGCTGCGATCCGGCAGCGACGTGCCGGTCCAGGCCTCCAGTTCGTGGCGGTTGGGCTTGATCGCGTAGGGCGGCGCGTCCTTCGCACCGTCCAGCGCAGCTGCAAGCGCATCGCCGCTGGTATCCAGCAGCACGCGCGCACCGGCCGTTCCGGCCTGCGCCTGCAACCGCGCCCACGCATCGGCCGGTAGTCCGTAGGGCAGGCTGCCGGACAGCACGACCGGCAGGCCGGGCGAGAGCAGGGCGCCGAGCTGGCGCGACACCGCGTCCAGATCGGCAGTGTCCACGGCAAGGCCGGGCAGGTTGATGTCGGTCGTCTCGCCGTTGGCCTCTTCGACCAGCTTGATGTTGGTGCGGGTACGGCCCGGAACGCGCAGGCAGCCGTCAATGATGCCCCGCTCACGGAACAGCGTGCGGAACACGCCGTCGTTGCCGTCGCCCAGCACGCCCAGCGCGATGGTCGGCACGCCCCAGTCGGCCAGGCAGGCTGCCACGTTGATGCCCTTGCCGCCTGCGTCGTCGCGGGAGCTGCCGGCGCGATGCACGCGGCCTGGCTGCAGGTGGGCCAGGCGCACGGTCTGGTCGATCGCCGGGTTCAGGGTCACGGTGACGGCGCGGGCAGTCATGCGCGCGCTCCATCGAGAGCGCGCACCTGCTCGGCGGTTTCGCAGCCCAGTGCGGTCCTGGCCAGCGCCTGCAGTCCGGTCATCGCGTTGCCACGCAGGCGTGCCTTCACCGCCGGGATGTCATTCGGGGTCATCGACAGTTCGTCCACGCCCAGGCCGGCCAGCAGCATGGCGCCGAAGGGATCGCCGGCCAGGCCGCCACAGACGCCGACCCAGCGCCCATGCAGCCGTGCGCCTTCGACCGTGGCGCGGACCGCGCGCAGCACCGCCGGATGCAGGCTGTCGGCCTCGGCGGCGAGCTCCGGGTTCTGGCGGTCGATCGCCAGCACGTACTGGGTCAGATCGTTGGTACCGATCGAGAAGAAGTCGGCGTGGCGCGCCAGCACATCGCTCTGCGCGGCCGCAGCAGGCACCTCGATCATGATGCCGATCGGCACCTCCGGCGCCTCCAGCTCGGCGCGCAAGCGCTCGCAGAGGGTGCGCAGTGCGACCAGCTCGGAAACCGAGGTGATCATCGGGAACATGATGGACAGCCGTGCACCGTCCTTCGCCGCGCGATACAGCGCACGCAATTGCGGGTCCAGCAGGTCGGGGCGGCGCAGCAGCAGGCGCGCGCCGCGCACGCCGAGGAATGGATTCTCCTCGCGTGGCAGCTCCAGGTGCGCCACCTGCTTGTCGCCGCCGATGTCGAGCGCGCGCACGATCAGCGGGCGGCCGTCGAGTGCCTTGGCCATGGCCAGATAGGTGGTGTACTGCTCATCCTCGCTGGGCGTACTGCCACGTTCGAGGAACAGGAACTCGGTGCGCATCAGGCCGACGCCTTCGGCCCCTTGTTCCAGTGCCAGCGGTACCTGGTCGGGAAGGTTGACGTTGGCGCCGATGTCGATGCGGTGGCCATCGGGGGTCTGGGCCGGTTGCGCGCGCTGCGCGGCTTCGCGCTCGCGGATCTGCTGCTGTTCGGCCATCCATGCGCGCGCCGAGGCGAGAGCGGCATCGGAGGGAGACAGGTAGAGCCGTCCGCTGCTGCCGTCCATGATCGCTTCGCGGCCTGGCTGGATCGCCAACAGCTCGGCGCCGCCGGCCACCAGCGCCGGCAGGCCCAGCGTGCGCGAGAGGATGGCGGTGTGCGAGGTCGGCCCGCCCTGCGCGGTCGCCAGGCCGAGCACGCGACCGGTGTCGAGATTGGCGGTATCCGAAGGTGACAGATCGGCGGCGATCAGGATGCACGGCTGCGCCGGCAGATCCGCCAGGCCACCGCCCGCGGCAGAAGGGTCAAGCTGCGCCAGCACGCGCCGGCCGACATCACGCAGGTCGGCCGCGCGCCCGGCCAGCACCGGATTGCCCAGCGCAGCCAGGCCGGAGGCGATCTGCTCGATGGCCTGGTTCCATGACCACGCCACACCATGGCCCTCGACCATCAGCTGGCAGGTGCGGGTAATCAGATCGGTGTCGTCGAGCAGCGCGGCCTGCGCCTTGAAGATCGCCGCATCCGAAGCGCCCAGGCGGCGCTGGGTGTCGTCCTGCAGCGCAGCCAACTGCTGGCGGGTACGGCCGAGTGCATCCTGCAGGCGTGCGCCGCCTTCGCCGAGCGGGGTGGGGTGATCGGCGACCTCGGCCTGCGTGCTGGCCAGCACATGCACCGGGCCGATCGCCAGTCCTGGGCTCGCGCCGATGCCGACGACGGCAGCCTGGGCTTCGGGCGGATTCCAGCCCGCGACAGGGGCTGCTTTTCGCTGTGCCGCGCGCTCCGCATCGGCCTGCTCCTGCGCCACCAGGCCCTCGATGACCCTGCGCAGCGCGGCCAGCAGGGCCGAGGCGTCGGCGCCCTCGGCAGACACGCTCACCACATCGCCGTGGCGCAGCCCCAGCTGCAACAGTGCAACCAGGCTCTTGGCATCGGCCGCCTGATCGCCTGCTCGGACCTGCGCACGGGCCGCGAAGCCGCGCGCCGTCTCTGCCCAACGCGTGGCAGGACGTGCGTGCAGTCCGTTGGGGTACGCGACGGTCCATTCGAAGCGCTCGGCCAGATCCGTCGCCGGCACGGCGGTGGCCGTGATCGCAGCATCGCCGGCCAGCGCGTTGACGATCTCGCTCGCATCGGTGGTCGCAAACAGGCGCTGCAGCGTGGCGTCATCCTGGATCAGCCGGGTCAAGCGGCGCAGCAGGGTGATGTGGGTATCCGACTGGGCAGCGATGCCGACCACCAGCCGGGTGACCTGCCCCGGATTCCATTCCACGCCTTCCGGCAACTGCAGCACGGCAATGCCATCGCGGCGCACCAGATGGCGGTCCTCGCCAAGGCCGTGCGGGATTGCCACGCCATGGCCGAGGAAGGTATTGGCCAGCGCTTCGCGCCGTCCCATGCTGGCCTCGTACCCCGGCGCCACGCAGCCGGCCGCGGCCAGCATCTGCGCGACCTGGGCGATGGCATCGGTCTTGTCCTGCGCCCGCGCGTCCAGGCGGATCAGTTCCCGGCTGACGGGGGAGGGGGAGGTCTGGGGCGACAAAGGGGGGCTCCGGCAAAGGGGGGGGCTGGGGCGTATTGGGAACGTTCCCACTCGTCATTTCAATGTGCACTGCACAAAATGCCAATAGTCCTTTGGCGTTAACATGGGCCTGAACGGCCATCCGGCCATGAACAGCGCTCAATTGCGGGAACGTTACCAGTGAGCATCAGCATCAACGACGTCGCACGCGTGGCGGGGGTATCCAAGTCCACGGTGTCGCGCGTGCTCGGCGGAGGCCCGGTCAGCGAGGCCGTGCGCGGCCGGGTGGAGGCGGCGATCCGCCAGACCGGGTACCACCCCAACCTGCAGGCCAGACGCCTGCGCGCCCGGCACACCGGCATCATCGGCCTGATCGTGGCGGATATCCGCAACCCGTTCTTCACCGCGCTGATCCGCGCCGTGGAGGAAGTCGCGTACCGGGAAGGCCTTCGCGTCACCCTCTGCAACACCGATGAGGACCCCGAGCGCGAAGCACTGTACCTGCAGTTGATGCATGAGGAGCGCATCAGTGGGTTGATCTTTGCGCCCACCCGGACCACGGTGGGGCGGTTGAACCGGTTGAGGCTGGATTATCCGACGGTGCTGGTCGACCGTGCCGCACCGGGTGGCACGATCGACAGCGTGGTCCTCGACAACGCAGCGGCGATGTCAGGCCTGGTCGAGCACCTGGCCGAGCGCGGTTATCGCCGCATCGGTGGCCTGTTCGGCAGCACCAGTACCACGGCGTCCGAGCGCCGCGATGGCTATCGCGCTGCGATGCGCAGGCACGGCTGGGAGCCCGACTTCCGCGAGGTCGAGCCCACGGCCGAGGCCGCCATCGCAACGGTCGAGCAGTGGTTGACCAGCCCTTCGCGTCCCGAAGCGCTGGTCACCAGCAACAGCCTGCTGCTCATGGGCGCATTGAAAGCGGCCCGCAGCGCTGGGCTTGCGATTCCAGGAGAGCTGGCGCTGGCAGGGTTCGACAATGAGCGATGGACCGAACTGGTCGAACCCGGGGTTACCGTGGTCGAGCAGCCGGTTGAAGATATGGGGCGAGCTGCGATGTCGCTGTTGCTGGAGCGCCTGCGCATGCCGGAGCTGCCGGTACGCAGACTGGTGATGACGGGAAGGTGCGTGGTGAGAGGGTCAACGGCTGCGCGATAGTCCGGCGCCGCGCCTGCGGCAGTAGCAGTCGCAGGCGCAGTCCATGAGGCTGGCACTGGGGTGTTGGCGGGTCGCGCGTTGTCTGCTAAAAGCCATCTGGACACGCAGACCCGATGGATCATCGCCTTGTCAGAGCCTTATTCAGCGCTGTTGCGCCTGCAGTTGCGCCACGAAGATCTCTCCAGATGGCTGGCGGCGCCCCTGCCTTCGCCATCCCGATGGTCCGACTGGCGATGCATCGCCGGGCCGTGGCGCTTGGGCAACGGTGAATGCCTGGCGTCTTCAAGCGACGAGGCGTTGGATGAACTGCTCGTAGACTGCCAGGCCCTGCTGGCCCGCTACCCCGACAATCGCGCCGCATTGAAGGCCTTCCTTGCATCCGCGCAGGCCGAGAACATCCAGGTTGCCGCCTATGACCGCACTGGTACGCACTTTGTTGCGGGATCGCTGACGTATTCGGAAAGCCTCTACGATCTCATCGCGTTTCTGACTGTGGCACGGGGCGCGGCCGATTTCCTGAAGGCGGGCGACCACGGGGTGGCACTGGTCCACGACTATCTCTGGGCAGAGGAAGGTGAGCGCGAGACCGTTGCCGCGATTGCCCTGGCCGGCCAGGGGCAAACCGGATTCCTTTCTTCCACGGACCTGGATACCGCTGCCGCGCCCTTCGACACCTTGGTGGATGCCATGCTGGACGCTGAGGACGACCCGGCGTTTCAACCACGCAACCAGCTTGATCAACTCTGACCGGCGCCGCGTGGAATCCGGAAAAACGACAGCCAGGACCCTGATATGAAAGGACATCACGCCCGCCGCGCGCACCGCCGCATGCGTTGGCTCCTGACACTGGGCCTCGGCGCCCTGGTGGGACCCGCCGTGGCAGGCACAACGCAACCGGAACGCACCTGGCTTGTCAGTGGGGCGGAGCTCATCACGCTGCTGCAGGGCAAAGGCGCTGATGGGTTCTGCGATGGCGAACACTGCCGGGGGCTGTCCAGCGCCCGGGCCAGCAGCTACATACTGGGCGTTGCCGATGCCAGCCGCGGGCAGTGGTGTGGGCAGGGCCGGATCCTTCCGCATGAACTGGTCTCAGGTGTCTTCCCATCTCCGGCAGCTGCCCCGCGGGCGACTGCGGCAGGATGCGTCTGCCCTGGTTGTCGAAGCGCTGCGTACGTCGTTCCCCTGTAATCGCGCCGCCTCGCCTGGTGGCCGTGCCGAGCCCGGCAAAGCAGGATGAAACACCAGTCCAGCCCGGCATTCCGCACCATGCAGCCCACCCCGCGCGGGCGTTCTGCACGCCTGCGACACGGTGCATTCACGGCTGCCGACATCCGCGCACGCCACACTGCGCGTTCCTTCCACGGCACGGGGTGCAGCATGGCCACCTGTGATGTCTGCGGCAACGATTATGACAAGAGCTTCACCCTCCAGCAGGGCGGACGCAGCGGTACGTTCGATTCGTTTGAGTGCGCTATCCACGCATTCGCACCGCGTTGCGCGCACTGCGACTGCGCCATCATCGGACACGGTGTCGAGGGAAACGGCCGTATCTTCTGCTGCGCACATTGCGCCGGTCATGCCGGTGTAAAGGGTATCGCAGACCGGGCGTGAACCGGATGCAACGCCATCCGGCGGTCATGCCGGCACAAGAGAGGCAAGCCGTGCGACGCGGGCGGCGCCGGAATCGGCGAGCAGCGCCATTGCGCGCTGTTTCTGCGCCGGCATCCCCGCCACGGCCTCCCGTGCCAACACTACGTCGAATTCCCTGGCGTTGGCATCCAACGCGGTTGCCAGAACACAGGAATCGGCCGTCATCCCGGTGAGCCAAAGACGCCGCACGCCCAGCTTGGCCAGCAGAACCGGCAGCGGGGTGGCGAGGAACGCCGAGTGCTTGGGCTTGAGCACGAAGTAGTGATCGGGCAAGGGGGAGAGCAGCTCGGCTATCCGCCCGGCTGGCCCCCCGTCCCGGCGGCACTGTTCGACCTGTTGGCGGAAGTCACGCTTCCAGTCCGAGAAATTGTCATTGGCATAGATGACCGGCCATCCGTGGTCATCGAAGTGGTCTCTCAAGCGCCGGATCTGTCTGGCCGCCCGCTCCGCGGCCGGTACCAGCGCCTGCGCCCCCGGGAAGTCGAAGCGACTGAACATGTCGATGATCAGCAAGGCCGGTGATGGGTCATCCGCCATCGTTCAATCTCCTGTCTGCGCGTGCGGGGCCTCGACCGGCTTGGATTGCGGTGAGTCCTTCTGCCGCAGGAAGATCGTAAGCACGACCAGCGACAGCACGGCAAGGAATTCGCTCTGCCAGTTCTGCATCGATTCGAACCAGAACGTGCTGCTGCCCAGATGCTCCAGGAAACCCGGCGCCGGCAGCCCCTGCAACTGCTGCTCGGCCTGCTCGGCGCGCCAGCTGCCCATTGCATGCAGCGTAAAGCTGAGCAGGAACAACAGGCCGAAGGCGATCGCAAGCGAGTGGCTGTATACCGCCTTCCATGCGCCACCGCGGCGAACCGGCCACGGCGCAGGTCCCGGCTCGACGCGATTCTGTTCCTGTGCGGGATCCAAGGGCCGGGATTCGGCCGAGCCGCGTTGACGCAGGCTCACCGTCAGGAGGACGTACATCCCCATCTGCAGGAATTCGCTTTCCCAGTTCTCGAACGTTGCACTGACAAAGTGGCCGGTCGCCAGGTAGTGCCAAAGGTCGATCGGGGCGCGCCCGTGCTGTATCAACTCCTGATTGTGCACGTGATGTCCCGCGACCGCCTGCCCGACAATGAACACGACAGTGAGTGCAAGCAGTACCAGCGAGAGACCGTTGCGTCTCCACATGCAACACCTCGTTCAGGCTGACCAGGAACCATGCGCGCAGCTTGCGCCGGCAGCGGCCCATGGCTTGTGAATCCGGCGCATCCAGAATGTGAGGCGGACTCAACGCTTGCCCGTGGGATCGGGATCAGGTCGTTCGTAGTCCTCGGGGACGGCCTTGGGGCCATCGCCGTCGTCAGGCATGTCGTGCTCCTTCCACTTCGCTCGATCATTGCGCCGCTTGTCCGGCGTGTGCGCCTTCGACTGATCATCCACGTCTGTTGTTGGATTGAAAGGCAGCTTGTCGTTCATGGTGGGCTCCTGTGGCGGGTATTCGCAGCGTGGCCCGGGCCGGGTTAACGCAATGGCGCCGCGGAATGAACGCTGCGCACACCCGGATGTCACCGAAGCAGGAGGGAGGCCCTGCGATGCTGGCGTTCCGATCTTCTGGAGAAGCACGATGCAGGCATTGACCTATCACGGCCGCAAGGATGTGCGCGTCGAGACCGTGCCGGACCCGGTGCTGGCAGCTGAGGACGACCTGATCCTGAGGGTGACCGCCACCGCCATCTGTGGGTCGGACCTGCACCTGTACAGGGGCAAGATTCCCGATCTGCACGACGGCGATGTGCTGGGCCACGAATTCATGGGCGTGGTGGAAGAGGTCGGCAGCGGCGTAACCCAGGTGAGGCCGGGCGATCGCGTGGTGATTCCTTTCGTGATCGCTTGTGGCGAGTGCTTCCACTGCCGGCTGGCCGAGTATGCCGCCTGCGAGACCACCAACCCGGGCAAGGGCGCTGCGCTGAACCAGAAGGGCCTTCTGCCTCCGGCGGCGTTGTTCGGATACAGCCATCTGTATGGCGGCGTGGCAGGCGGACAGGCCGAATTCGTGCGCGTGCCCAAGGCGAATGTGGGGCCGCTGCGCATTCCGGAAGGCGTGGCTGACGAACAGGTTCTGTTCCTGTCGGACATCCTGCCCACCGGCTATCAGGCCGCGCTGAACGCAGGGGTCAAGCCGGGCTCGACAGTGGCGATCTTCGGTGCCGGCCCGGTTGGGCTGATGAGCGCGGCCTGCTGCCGGCTGCTGGGAGCGGAGACCATCTTCATGGTCGACCATCTTCGCTACCGCCTGGACTACGCGCGTCGTGCCTACGGTGTGACAACGATCGACTTCAAGGAGATCGAAGACCCGGCCGACTACATCCTGACCCAGACCAGTGGGCGCGGCGTGGATGCCTGCATCGAGGCCGTCGGTTTCGAGGCCGAGGGCAGTGCGCTGGAGTCAGCGCTGACCGCCGTGAAACTGGAAGGCAGCAGCGGCGTGGCCATCCGTCAGTGCATCGCAGCCGCCCGCCGCGGCGGCGTGATCAGCATTCCCGGTGTCTATGCCGGTTTCATCCACGGGTTCCTGCTGGGAGATGCGTTCGACAAGGGCCTGACATTCAAGATGGGGCAGACCCACGTGCAGGGACTGATGCCGGAACTGCTCGACGCCATCATGGAAGGAAAGCTGGATCCTGGGGACATCATCTCGCACCGGATGCGCCTGGCCGACGCAGCGCAAGGTTATGCGATGTTCGATGCCAAGGACGACGACTGCCGCAAGATCGTATTGACGCCCTGAGCAGGCCGTCATGAGCGGGATTGTCATGGCCTGTGTCTACGCAGTCTGGCTGTCCGCCGGTGCGCTGGACTTCCACTTCCACCGGCGTACCGACCTGCCGCACACGTCCGCGATGCGCGAGAGCCTGCTGCATGGGCTGCAGCTGCTGCTCATCGGCAGCGGCGTGCTGGCATGGCTCGTGCTGGAAAGCACCTGGTCGCTCATCACGCTGCTGGCGGTCCTGGTCATCGCCCACGCAATCGCCGGCTACTTCGACACCGTCAGCGCGGACGGGCGGCGACGCATCAGCCCGGCCGAGCAGCACGTGCACAGTGTGCTCGACGCCGCTCCTTGGGTCCTGCTGGGCTGGGTGGCGTGGCAGGCCGAACCTCGATGGGCAGTCAGTGTGGCCCCGGCAGCACCGGCGCTCTGGTGGTTCGTATTGCTGCCGGCGCTTGGCCTGGTGGTGTTGCCATGGCTGTGGGAGCTGCGCCAGTGCGTGCTTGCCAGGGAACATCGCCAGCGGTGACCGCGTGAGGAACACTGCGCCGGGTATTCATGTGGCCGCCACATCGCCAAGACAGTGATGTGACCGCAGGGCGCCTACGTCCATGACCCATTTTCATTGCAGGCCGGGCATTCCGTCGCATCGCAGCAGGCGCGGGGGCGTCAGCACTCCCGGATCCAGCCCGAGCCCATGAAATCAAGGTTCATCGAGCACTGTGTGACCTGTTCACTGTGCGCGTTTACGGCGCGTGAACGCTGCCGACCTTAGATTCATCGGCTGGGAGAGTAGGAGCGGCCGATGCCGAACAGCGCGATTGTCTATGTCAGCCAGGCTGTCCCCGGGTTCACCCCGGAATGCCTGGCTGCGCTTATGGAAGATGCGGCCCGCTTCAACCGATCGGCGGGCGTGACCGGCGTCCTGTTGTTTGACGGACAGCGCTTCCTGCAATACATGGAAGGCCCCGCCGACGGGCTGGATGTTGCCTTCTCCCGCGTGAGCGGCGCCCGCAGCCACACCGAACTGACCGAGCTCGGGCGTGGCCGCGTCGGGCAGCGGCGATTGCCGTTCTGGCCGATGCGCTGCCTGTCGGTCAGCGTGGGCGAGCTGCAGAGGATCGCCCTTGCTGACTGGAGCCGTTTCATCCAGCGGGCGGTAACGAGCCAGAACGAAGCCGAAGCGATGGAGAAGCTGCTCGCAATCGTTGAGCCCTACGCGAACGCCGCTTGAAGTCCGGGACCGGTGTTAGCGCAGTGTGCAGCCGAGGGGACGGGGCGGTGCCTCAGCGCCTGAAGGCCCTCATCCCCGCCTACAACGGGGCAGCGATCATTGCCATGCAGGAAACCTCCTGCGCCAGAAGGAACGAATGTGCCCCTCCGCGCGATCGCCTACGCAAGTGAGGCGATACCGGGGCTTTCCATGGACCATGTGGACGACCTCGCCAGGGCCGCCACCCGCTTCAACTTCGAAGCCGGCGTGACGGGTGTACTTCTTTATGACGGGCTCCGCTTCCTCCAGTACATCGAGGGACCGGAAGACAGCATCAACGTGGTGTACAGCCGCATTCTCAGTGCCCGCAGCCATTGCGAGCTGATCGAACTGGGCCGCGGCAGGGTTTCCGGCCGGTTCTTTCCCTACTGGTCAATGCGGCTGCTGTGGGTACAGGGCTCTGATATCCGGGATGTGGCGCATGGCAACTGGGATGGGCTGTCCCGTGGTGGTGCGCTGCGCCAGCTGCGCCTGGTGGTGGCCCCGCACCTGGGTTGACCGCTGTGGCTGGGGTCAGTGTGCGGAAGAGGGTGCGCAGGCGTCGCCCACCACGCGCCGCACAGTGTCCTGCAACTGACCGACGTGGAATGGTTTGGCCACGAAGGCGGCGCGGCGGTGGCGCTGCGGCACCAGCTGGTCATAGACCGCGGAGACGAACAGGTAGGGGATGCCGAGTTCCGCCAGGCGATCCGCGACTGGGAACACCACGCCGTCGCGAAGCTCGACATCCAGCACGGCGCCGTCGAATCGCTGGGTGTCCAGCAGTCCCAGCGCGTCGAACACGCTGTACGCGTGCGTCACCTGGTCGCCGGCGTCCTCAAGTGCATGTTCCATCAGTGCTGCCAGGTCGAGCTGGTCTTCCACCAGCAGCAGGTTGCATCTGCGCTGGCTCATTCCGGATTGCATGTGTGCAGCCTGTATTGCTTCGGGAGCGCCAGTCTGTGCTGTGCAGCATCAATATGGTGCGTGCGGGTTGTCAGCCCGGCGCGAAGCCCGTGAAGCGCGCATCCAGCACCGTCGAGGCGGCTTGCAGGGCCGGATGGAGCTCGTTGACGGCGCCTTGGCACGTGCCATGGATACTGCCGCCGTCCCCCGCATCGGAGCTTCTCTCATGCCGCTATCCGGAACCGATTCTGCTTCTCCACGCGTCCTGCGTCTGGAGTGCATGCCGCTGGACTGCGGTGGCACTGCCATCGTAGTGGAACTGGACCGCATGCCTGAACGCACGTGGATGAAGTCGCTCAAGCGGGCGCTGCAGGCCGACGATCTCCTGGAGGGCGCGCACGCCAAGTTCGATGGGCGCTTCGTGTATGTCGTGGGCGTGGAGGGCGGCGCTCATCGCATGCAACATCGTGTGGTACAGGCGCTGGTGGCAACGGACGCTCCGCGCGCGTCGGGTGGCAGCCTGCAAGGTCGAGCCGGCGGCGCGGCACTGTCCAGCCCGGTGCCCTGATCGCGTAACGGAGCCAGCCCGCGGTCCGTGCATGTTATCGCTGCATCAGGGCGGCGTGCAGCGGCCACCTCCAGCGGTTCACACCGCCCGACAAGGCGGTGATTGCCAGCGCTCCACCATGTTCTCCGGAGGCATGTCGCCCCAGACCGGAGATCGAGATGGCAGACCACAACGACACCCGACGCGAACGCCTGCTGAAATGGCTGCAGGATGCCTACGCCATGGAGCAGGAAGCGGAGACCATGATGAAGGCCATGGCTTCGCGGATCGAGAACTACCCCCAGCTTGCTGCCCGGATCGGCCAGCACGTCCAGGAGACACAGGGGCAGGCCGCTTCCCTGCGGCAGTGCATCGAGGCGCTGGGAGGAAGTGTGCCCACCGCAAAGGGATTGTTCGCCAGCATGACCGCCGCCATCCACGCCGCTGGCAACACCCTGATGGAAGATGAGGTGGTCAAGAGCGTGGGCCTTTCGTTCGGCTTCGAGAACACCGAGATCGCCACGTACCGGGCGCTGGTGATCGCTGCCGAGCGCGCTGGCGCGCCCGACATTGCGGCGGTGTGTGGCCAGATCCTGCAGGAAGAGGTTGCCATGGCGCGCTGGCTGGAGGACCACCAGGACGGCCTGGTCGGCGCGTTCCTCAACCGTGACGAAACGCCTGGCGCCCAGGCCAAGCGTTGACCGCGAAGCCAGCCCACGCCAGCCACTGGAGAAATCCTCATGTTCTTTCATCACAAGAAACTCATGTACACCGTGCGTGTTCGCGAATCCAATCCGCAGCTCGCCAGCCTCATGCTTGAGCAGTTCGGCGGCCCGCAGGGCGAGTTGGCCGCTGCGATGCGCTACTTCACCCAGGGACTTGGCGAATGCGATCCCGGGCGCAAGGACCTGTTGATGGACATCGCCACCGAGGAGATCAGCCACCTGGAGATCATCGGCACCATCATCGCCATGCTCAACCGCGGGCCCAAGGCGATCCAGTCCGAAGGGCTTGCCGAGGCCGAGGACATGCGGCTGCTGGGCCAGAACAGCACCAGCCACACCGAACAGATCCTGTACGGCGGCGGCCCGGCGCTGGTCAATTCCAGCGGGGTGCCGTGGACAGCCGCCTACATCGACTCGATTGGTGACCCCAGCGCCGACCTGCGCTCGAACATTGCGGCCGAAGCGCGCGCCAAGCTGGTGTATGAGCGCCTGATCAACGTCACCGACGACCCGGGCATCAAGGATGCGCTGCGCTTCCTGATGACCCGCGAGATCGCGCACATGAAGTCGTTCGAGAAGGCGCTGCACAGCATCCAGCCCAACTTCCCACCGGGCAAGCTGCCGGGGGATCCCGCGTTCACCGATCTGTACATGGACATGTCGCAGGGCGACGGCGCCGACGACCTGCAGGGCAGCTGGAACAGCGGCGAGCTCTGGGAGCGGGTCAGCGACCGCGAGGCACAGGCTGCGGTGGACGGTGGCGACGGCAGCGGCACGGTGGACCTGGATCCACGCGAACAGGCCGCGGTGCAGGCCATGACCCTGCGCACGCTCTCCGACCCGGAAGCGCGGCCGACCACCGGGGCAGAGCTGGGGGCTGGCCCGGGTGCAGGCGCACTGGACCTGCCACAACGCGAGCCATGAAAAACCTGGGGCGCCCGCCTGCGGCACCCCAGTTGAAACGCCCGTGAGCAAACCCAGGGCGCAGGAAAGTGGGCGGACATCACGTCCGCCCACGAAGGGGTACATCGGGTTTCAACGCCGATCAGCGCTGCTGGCCACCGCGGTTGTTGCCACCGCGCTGCTGCTGTTGCTGCCCGCCTCCCTGGTTGCCGCCCTGGTTGCCACCACCGCGGCTGTTCTGGCCGCCTTCGCGGCCGATGTCGGCCATGTGCTGGCGGTCCTGGCTCACTGCTTCGCCGCCCTTGCGGCCGGCTTCGCGTGCTTCTTCCGAGCTGAATTCATGGGCGTTGCCTGACTCGTGCGCGGCACGTCCACCCTTGGCGGCGATCTCGCGCTGCTTGTCCTCGTCCATCGAAGCGAAACCGCGGTTGCTGTTGCCCTGGTTCTGGTTCTGGTTGGCCATGGAAAGTCTCCTTGGGTTCAGCCGCCCGATTGGCGGCAGCGACCATCTTCCAGATCCGACGCTAGACGGCGGTGGCATGCCTGCCAACGTGGCGTCATCCGGAAGCCCGCGATTCCTCATCCTGCCTCCACGAACCATGGTGAACGCGTGTGCGCATCGGCAGGCACGTCTTCCACAACCCAACCGCGCGTCAACGCGATGCGGAAGGGCTACGCCACAGTTCGACGCAGCCTCCACACCGATCTCACCGCGCGTACGATCCGTGTGGCTAAGGTAGAGCGGTCTGCAACAACCGGTGGTGCCATGCCTTTTCGAGCAATTGCCTACGTAAGTGAAGCCTCCCGCAACCTGACGGAACAACGGCTGCAGCAGCTTGTGGCGGAGGCGGTGCAGTTCAACGAATCCGTCGATGTCACCGGCACACTGCTGTTCGATGGCTCGCGCTTCCTGCAGTACCTGGAAGGCCCGGAGGCAGGAATCAAGGCCGCTTACACGCGCGTTCTGGCCGCCAGCAGCCACAGTGGAATCGTCGAGCTGAACCGGGGCAGGGTGGGGCGTCGACAGTTTCCGCACTGGCGGATGCGCAGCGTGCGGGTGGACGAGCTGGCGCTCGGAAAGATCGCCATCTCCGACTGGACCGGCTTCGTGCGCAGCGCGTCGGCGCTGCAGTCGGGCACCAGTGCCCTGGATCGACTGCTATCGGTCTCGCAGTCGCACACGGAGGCAGCTGCGGCCAGCATCACGGAACTGGACGGGCAGCTGGCACGATGAAGGACACAGCCGCCCCGGTTGCGCCCGTCCCACCACGCGTCGGTTGTGCGGGATGGTCGCTGCCGCGGGCGGATCAGGAAGCGTTCGGCGCGGGCGAAAGCCTGCTGCAGCGCTATGCCACACGCCTGTCGATGGTGGAGATCAACTCGTCCTTCTATCGACCGCACCAGCCCAGGACTTACGCGCGATGGGCCGCGAGCGTTCCGGAGGGCTTCCGGTTCGCGGTGAAACTCCCGCGCGAGATCAGCCATGAGCGTCGGCTGCGCGATGCAATGCAACCGCTCGAACAGTTCCTTGAAGGCGTGCTGGCGCTGGGCGGAAAGCTCGGTCCGTTGCTGCTGCAGTTGCCGCCCAGCCTGGTGTACGACACGATCACGACCGAAACCTTCCTGCGGGGCCTGCGCGCACGCACGCGAGCCGACCTGGCGTGCGAGCCGCGCAACCCGAGTTGGTTCACGCCGGAGGTCGATGCGCTGTTGAGCGCGCATGGCGTTGCACGGGTCGCCGCGGATCCGGCACGTGTGCCGGCGGCAGCGATCCCCGGCGGTGACCGCACGTGGAGCTACTGGCGCTGGCACGGCCAACCGCAGATCTATCGCAGTACGTACAGTGAACAGGCCCTGGCCGGGCTCGCGGAACGGCTGCGGCGCGAATCCGACGCGCAACGACCCGCCTGGTTCGTACTGGACAATACCGCACTGGGCCATGCCACCCGCAACGCCCTGCGCCTGCAGGCGCTGCTGTCGGAGAACGCACATGCCTGAAGGCCCTTCCATCGTGCTGTTGCGCGAAGCCGCAAGCCATTTCAAGGGGCACGTGGTCCGCACCGTGTCCGGTAACAGCCGCATCGACCTGTCACCGCTGCAGGGCCGCAGGGTCAAGGCGGTCCGCAGTTGGGGCAAGCACTTCCTGCTGGAGTTCAGCCGCCACACGCTACGCATCCATCTGATGATGTTCGGCAGCTGGCGCATCGATGAAAGGAAGCCAACCCCGCCGCGTGTATCCCTGATGTTCGACAATGGCGAGCTGAACTTCTATGCGTGCTCCGTGCGGCTGATCGATGAGCCGTTGGACGATGTCTACGATTGGCGCGCGGACGTGATGAACGATGCCTGGGATCCGAAGCTGGCCCGGCGCAAGCTGAAGGCCCTGCCGGACGTCATGGTCTGTGATGCGCTCCTGGACCAGACCGTCTTCGCCGGCGTGGGCAACATCATCAAGAACGAGGTGCTGTTCCGGATAGGCGTGCATCCCGCCTCCCGGCTGGGCGACCTGCCGCCACGCAGGCTTACCGCCTTGATCGAGCAGGCTCGCGCCTACAGCTTCGATTTCCTGGAGTGGAAGCGCCGCTTCGAGCTGAAGAAGCATTGGCAGGTGCACACGAAAAAGGTCTGTCCCCTGTGTGGTGGCCCGATCAGCAAGCTCTATCTGGGGACGACGCGGCGACGCACGTTCTTCTGTCCCAATGATCAGGTACTGTACGGGACCTGAGGCTGCCGTCCGTGGCAGCCGGGTTCCGCGGCGCGCCGATCAGGCGGCCTGTGCAGCCTTGGCGTTGCCGCCGCCCTTGGCCAGCAGGGTCAGCTTCTCGTCGGTGGCCTTCTCTTCCTCCAGCGTCTCCAGCAGCAGCGGCAGGGCGTCCTTGTAGCCCAGCTGCTTGGCCAGCGCGGCGATGGTGCCGTAGGACGCAATCTCGTAGTGCTCGACCTTCTGCGCGCCGCCGATCAGGGCCGCATCCCGCACCGGTCCCTTGTCGATGCTGTCGATCACTTCCTTGCCTTCTTCCACCAGGCCCTCCATCGCCGCACATTTGATGCGCTTCAGGCGAATGCCCAGGATCTCCACCACCTGGTCGATGCGCTCGATCTGGCCCTGGGTTTCTTCCAGGTGCGTCTCAAACGCCATGGCCAGGTCCGGGTTCTCGGCCGCACGGGCCAGGCGTGGGAGGGCCTTGGTCAGCTGCTTCTCGGCGCTGTAGATGTCCGAGAGTTCGTGGATGAACAGGTCTTCCGCCGTCTTGATAGCCATACTGGGCTCCGCAGTGAGTGGAGTGCGCAGCGTAGGTCCTGCCCGGTTGCGATCGGGCAGGGGCCAGGTGAAGGCGGCATGGGAACGTCCACCCGAACTCTGCGCGCTGTCTTCACGATGCGGAATCTGTCGGCATCTGTTGCCGCCGATGCATCCAGGTCTTCGCCATGGCTTCACAATGGCATCGCTTCGTACCCATGCACCGGCCGGTACGGTCACTTCACGCCCGATCACCCGTGGAGACTCCCATGAGCGATGACAAGAAGAACACCGGCAGCCCGGACCGGGATCGTATCAACGTCAATGAAGATTACGAGCTGCAGTACTGGACCGCGACGCTGGGCGTGTCCGCCGCAGAACTTCGTGCCGCTGTCGCGGCGGTCGGCCCCACCGCCGTTGCGGTCCGCAAGCATCTGGGAAAATAGCGCGGAGTTGCCCATGTCCCTGGTCGAGTACCGCCGCAAGCGTCGTTTTGACCAGACCCAGGAGCCCGAGCCGGGCAAGGCGCTACCAAAAGGCCAACGCGCCATCTTCGTGGTGCAGTTGCACCATGCCAGCCGCAGGCACTACGACTTCCGCCTGCAGGTCGGGGACGCGCTGAAGAGCTGGGCCGTGCCCAAAGGGCCCAGTTACGACCCGAAGGTCAAGCGCATGGCGGTGGAGGTGGAGGATCATCCTGTCGACTACGCGACCTTCGAAGGCGAGATCCCCAAGGGCCAGTACGGCGGTGGCCATGTTGCCCAGTTCGACCACGGTGTATGGGCCACGCAGGGCGACCCGGAAGCACAGCTTGCCAAGGGTCATCTGCGCTTCGAGCTGTTCGGCGCCAAACTGAAGGGCGGATGGCATCTGGTCCGCTCCGGGAAGCCGGCGCGCCAGCCCCAGTGGCTGCTGTTCAAGGACGACGACGAATTTGCCGGCGATATCGAGGCGGACGATCTGCTGGCGGATGTCGCTGAACCCCCTCCGGAGGATCTGAAGCGGTCGGGTGCCGGCAAGACTGCAAAGAAGAGGCTCGCCACAGTACCTGCCAGGCGCACCCGGCCAAAGAACTGGGCGAAGAAGGCCCTGGCGCTCAGCAGGGCAAGAAAGGGCGCAGCGCCGTCCGGTCCATTCGAACCGCAGTTGGCCAAGCTGGGAGACGCGCCGCCCCAGGGCGAGCAGTGGGTCCATGAGATCAAATGGGACGGGTACCGCATCCTTGCCACGGTCGCCGAGGGCAATGTGCAGCTCTGGTCCAGGAATGCACTGGAGTGGACCGGCAAGATCCCCGAGATACGTGACGCGGTGGCGGCGCTGGGCCTGACTTCAGCCGCACTGGACGGCGAGCTCATCGCCGGCGCCGGCACCAAGGAGGACTTCAACCTGCTGCAGGCCACGCTCTCCGGCGAGCGCCAAGGCGTGCTGACGTATGCACTGTTCGATCTGCTGCATCTTGATGGTGTGGATGTCGCTGATGCGCCCTTGCTGGAGCGCAAGGCCCTGTTGCAGTCCGTGCTGGAAGGGCAGGGCAGCCCATTGGCGTTCAGTTCGCATGTGCAAGGCGATGGCGATGAAGCCTATCGCGTGGCCGGCGAGCAGCATTTCGAGGGCATCATCTCCAAGCGCGCCGACCGCAGCTACCACAGCGGCCGCAGCGAGGATTGGCGCAAGACCAAGCAACTGGCCAGCGACGAGTTCGCGGTGGTCGGATATACCGCACCCAAAGGCAGCCGCACGGGCTTCGGCTCGCTGCTGCTGGCCCGGCCGGATGCGAAGCATGGCTGGCTCTACGCCGGCCGCGTCGGCTCTGGGTTCTCGGACGAACTGATCGGCGACATCAGCAAGCGCATCAAGGGCGGTGGCGGCCGCAAGCCGACCGCCTACGTGCCCACACAGGACACCGACCTGCGCGCTGCGACCTGGTTCGAACCGCGTTTCGTGGTCGAGGTCTTCTATCGCGGGATCGGCGGGCAGAAGCTGTTGCGCCAGGCGTCGCTGAAGGCGGTGCGGGCCGACAAGGATATCGCCGACCTTGCCGATTCCGATCGCGCTGGAACGTCCCCGGCGGCGGCGCGCGCACCGGCACCCTCGCGACCTGCGCGCAGGACCAGGAAGGCACCGGTGGCGGATCGCGTGCCGCCGTCGCTGTCGTCTCCGGGCAAGATCCTGTTTCCCGGCGACGGTTACACCAAGCAGGACGTATGGGATTACTACACGGCAGTGATGGATCATCTCCTGCCCGAGGTGATTGATCGCCCGCTGTCGATCATCCGATGCCCCAGTGGCACCGCAAAACCCTGCTTCTTCCAGAAACACCATACGGCCGGACTGGAACTGGTCGACGCGGCAAGGCTGAAGGAAGAAAGCGGCATCAATGCCCATTACCTGGTCGTGCGCGACCCGGCCAGCCTGCTCGAACTGGTGCAGTTCAACGCATTGGAATTCCATCCGTGGGGCAGCCACGCCGAAGCGCCCGAGCTGGCCGACCGGGTGGTGTTCGATCTGGATCCAGGACCGGACGTGCCCTTTGCCGAGGTCAAGAAAGCGGCCACCGACATCCGCAAACTGCTGGCGCAGCTGGAGCTGGAGTCATTCCTGCGTGTATCCGGCGGCAAGGGCCTGCACGTGGTCGTGCCGCTCAATCCGGGATGCGATTGGGATCTGACCAAGCGCTTTGCGAAGGGTTTCGCCGAAGCCCTGGCGCAATCCGAGCCGCAGCGGTTCCTGGCAACAGCCACCAAAAGCCTGCGCAACAAGCGGATCTTCGTTGACTATCTGCGAAACGGGCGCGGAGCAACGGCGGTCGCATCCTACTCGTTGCGGGCCAGGCCGGGGGCACCGGTGGCGCTGCCGATTGCATGGGGGGATCTGTCCAAACTCAAGCGCGCCGACGCGTTCACGATCAGGGATGTGCCAGCAAAGCTCAAACGGCGCCGCAGGGACCCGTGGGCCGGCATCGACAAAGTGAAACAGAATCTTGCGCGATGGGCGCAGGCAGACGGGTAGCCCGGGCGCGCTCTGCGTACCGTCTGTCTGTCCGAACCCAACTGATCCACAAAATACACAGCGTCGGAACATACCGGCGGCGCGGTTGGCCTATGCTCTCGACACGGGATCTGGGGGGATTCGCTACAGGAGCAGCCAATGCCGATCAGGGCAGTCGCATACGTGAGTGAAGCGGCCCCAGCCGTTGCGGGTGACCCGCTGGGTCTGGGCAGCGTGAAGCTGGACGAACTGGTGGACGACGCCGCCCGCTTCAACCGGAATGCCGGCGTCACCGGTGTCCTACTGTTCGACGGCGCCCGCTTCCTGCAGTACCTGGAGGGGCCCGAGGACGGCTTGAGCGTGGCGTACTCACGGGTGCTCGGTGCTACCAGCCACACGGGACTGATCGAGTTGCAGCGCGGCAGGGTAGGCAACCGGCGTCTCCCGTTCTGGCCGATGCGCTGGCTCCCGACGCAGCCGGCGGCGTTGAGACGCCTGGCCTGCGCAGACTGGCTGGGGTTTGTGCAGCACAGCGACGGCCAGGCCGACGCTGAGACGGCGATGGATATCCTGGCCAGGCTGGTCGAACCCTATGCCATCGCGGCCTGACGTACTGGCTTAACCACCTCCATGGCGCGCCGCCCACGGGATCTCTCCGCTGCACACGTTGAGGTGCCCGGTGCGCATCACGCAATACATCCGGGCATCGGAGTCGGCACTGGCAGCAATGAAGTCCAGCGCCTCGGCGAGCATTTGGATGAACTGCGGCTCGGGGTAGAACGCCGCCCATTCCGGCAGCATTTCCTCCAGCTGCGCGATCATCAGGTCGATCTCCAGGGGCGTGCTCACAGCGGGTTCCTCCTTCCAGGCACGCTAGCGACCGCACTGCAAGGGAGGCGTCGTCGCCCGCACAGCGGGCGCAGGCGTATCGCCTACGCGATGTTCACCCGCCCTTGATCGGCATCGCTGCTGCTACGCGTGTGAGCATTTTCTGCACTGACGCACCACTGCTGTTTCACCCCCAACGGCGTATCAGGGAAGGCTTCCAGCTGACTCTGCAAGGGTGTATTCATGGCCGACCCGTTACCGCGCGCCAGCCTCTGGTCCCGTGATGCCGAATCGAACAGCTTCCGCCCACTTGCCGGAACCACGCAGGCGGACGTGCTGGTGGTTGGTGCTGGCATGACCGGCCTGCTGACAGCGGCCCGCCTGGCCGATAGCGGCCTGGATGTGCTGGTGGTCGATGCGGGGCCCATCGGCGGGCGCAATACGGTGATGTCCACGGGCAATCTTTACGCGCCGGTTTCCCGGCTGGCAGACCTGATCGCGCGTTGGGGCGGTGACACGGCCCGTCGCATCGTGCAGTGGCGGCAGCAGGCGCTGCGGTCCATCGAAACACTGGTTCACCGCTACGATCTGCGCTGTGGCTTCGAACGCGTGGCCATGCAGTACGGCATGCAGGAGCGCACCCGTGAGGTCACTGCGCGATTCGAGCGTGAGCTGCAGGCCTATCAGCGCGTCGGCCTGCAATGCGAACACCACCAGTCCGGGCTGCCGTTCGCATTGGGCCACGCCTTCCGCGTTGCCGAGCAGGCGCAATTGGATCCGGCGGCGTTCTGCATTGAGCTGGCGCGACATCTGGCGGGCCGGGTGCGCATCCACGACTGGACCCGGATCAACAGCATCGAGGCATCCGCCGGGGTTGCGACGGCCGACGGAGCCCGCATCCACGCCAGGCACTTCGTGCTGGCCACCCATTCGCCAGCCGGTTTCAACCTGGTGCAGGCCGAGATGGAGGTCTACCGCGAATACGGCGTGGCGGTACCGGTTGCCACGCCGCCCGCGGCAGGCATTCATTGGATCGCCGATCGGCACCGCTCGCTGCGCGGGGTGCGCGGCACTGACGGCCGTGACTGGCTGGTGCTGGTCGGCGAGACCCACCGCACCGGCGAAACGCCGCCCATGGATCCAGCCCAGCATCTGGTGGCCGACGCGCATCGCAATTTCACCGTGCAGGGCGAACCGCTGTGCTGGTCCGCGCAGCAGTTCCGTGCAGCCGACCAGCTGCCCTACATCGGCAGCAGCGCGCACGACAATGTGTGGCTGGCCACCGGCTATGGGCCAGACGGCTTGACCTGGGCGGGCGTGGCCGCGCGTGCGATCACCGAGGGAATCATCGGCACGACCAGCGAGATCGAGCAGCTGCTCAGCCCCATGCGCTTCACACCGGTGCGCTCGGCGGCCGGCTGGGCCCGTACCAATGGCACGGTTGCGCGGCACATGGTGGGAGATCGCCTTGCTGCTGCGCCGTCGCACTCACCCACCGAGCTGGCCCGTGGCTGCGGCGCATTGCTGGACGTCGATGGAAAGCGGACTGCGGTCTACCGCGACGAGGGAGGACGCCTGCACACGATGTCGGCGCTCTGCCCGCACCTGAAGTGCGTTGTTCAATGGAATGGCCATGAGCGCACATGGGATTGCCCTTGCCACGGCAGCCGCTTTTCCGCCACCGGAGCGCTGCTGGAAGGCCCTGCCAGGCAGGGCCTCACACCAGAACAGTTATAGGCGCAGGCAGCCGCCGGAACAGCGACCTCAGGCTTCGGCGGCCGCGTCCGCATCGCAGGGCATGCAGCGCTCCTTCTTGGACTTGATGTCTGCAGCGGTCTTCGCCAGTGCCTCGTAACGCTGGCGTATCTCTTCAAGGTGGGCCGGCTCCATCGACTCGAGGTTCAACAGCTCCTGGTTTGCGTCCTTGCTGACACGGATCAGTTCATCCAGTTTGATGTGCAGCGCTGCGGTATCGGCGTTCTGCGTATGCTGGATCAGGAACACCATCAGGAAGGTCACGATGGTCGTTCCCGTATTCACCACCAGCTGCCACGTGTCATTGAAGTGGAAGGCCGGCCCGCTGGCAGCCCAGGTGATGATCACCCCCAGCGCTGCGACGAATGCCCCCAGGCTGCCGGACAATCGCGCCGTCGCGGCCGCGACACGGGCGAAACCGCGCCGGATCACTGGTCACCTCCGCCGGCCTCCTCATCCGTTCGGCGGTCTGGCAGCCTGACCCGCTCCCCAAGGCGCTTGGCCTGCTCGTCCGGCGTGGGTGCAGCGACGAAGGGAGAGATCGGGTCGCTGGCGGGGAAGGTTTCCTGCAGCGCTTCGTCATGATTGCGGTGGTTGTGCAGCTTTGCCTGCAGCGGACTGACAGGCTCGGGGCGCTGCGCCTCCGTGTCCGGATGGGGAAGGTCTTTCTGGTCGCGTTGCATGGTACATCTCCAGGTTGATCACCACCTCGCAGGTGGCGGGCCCAGCATAGGAATGCGCTGTGAGCGGCCCCATCAAGGGCGGGGCAACGTGGCGTCAATCCTTCAGGCAACGCGCGTTAACAATCAGCAGGGTGGGGGCCCCCGGGGGCGGCCACGGCGACGCCACGCCAGCACCTGGCCCACGACCGCCGTCAACAGCAGCATTGCATTGGTCACCACGAAGACCACGCTGCCGAGCATCGCGCTGTAGACCGTGAACAGCGCAGATGCAGTCATCTGGCCTGCGAACAGCCACCTGGACACGGCTTCCGGGTTGGACGACTGCCACTGCTTAACCATCTGCCGGATCAAGGTTGCCATCAGTACCGCCGTGGCGGCCCAGCCGAGTACGTCGGGGTGCATGGCAGCCTCCGGTGTGTGGGCTCTCCACGCTAGCGCGTGGCTGGGCAACGCCGTACGAAGGGGAGGTGAAGACAGCATCCCGCCTCCGGCGCCCTCGCGCCATTCACTCCGCACCGGCGACAATGGCCGCTCGGGCGCACCATGCGCGATCCGCCCACCGAATGCAGGAATGCTGAGATGTCCAACACCCCCTTTGGCGAGTCGTCATGTGCTGCCGCAGCCAGCGGCTGCATCGAGGTCCGCGGTGCGCGCGAGCACAACCTGAAGAATGTCGATGTCTCCATTCCACGCAATGCGCTGGTGGTGTTCTCCGGCGTATCGGGGTCCGGCAAGTCCTCGTTGGCCTTCGGCACGGTCTTCGCCGAGGCGCAGCGGCGCTACTTCGAATCCGTCGCACCGTATGCGCGCCGCCTGATCGACCAGGCGGGCGTGCCGGACGTGGACGCCATCGACGGCCTGCCGCCGGCGGTCGCCCTGCAGCAGCAGCGCGGTGCCAGCAATGCACGTTCATCGGTGGGCAGCGTGACCACGCTGTCCAGCCTGGTGCGCATGATGTATTCGCGTGCAGGCGCGTACCCGGCCCACCAGCCCATGCTGTACGCCGAAGACTTCTCGCCCAACACTCCGCAGGGTGCCTGCAGCACCTGCCACGGTCTGGGGCACGTCTATGAAGTGACCGAAGCGCTGATGGTGCCGGACCCATCGCTGAGCATCCGCGAGCGCGCCATCGCCTCCTGGCCACCGGCCTGGCATGGCCAGAACCTGCGCGACATCCTGGTCACGCTGGGCTATGACATCGATGTGCCATGGAAGAAGCTGCCGAAGAAGGACCGGGACTGGATCCTGTTCACCGAGGAAACCCCGACCGTGCCGGTCTATGCCGGCTTCACGCCCGCCGAGACCCGCGCCGCGCTCAAGCGCAAGCTGGAGCCCAGCTACATGGGCACGTACACCGGGGCACGCCGCTACGTGCTGCACACCTTCGCCAACACCCAGAGCGCGCTGATGCGCAAGCGTGTTTCCCGCTACATGGAGGGCCGGCTGTGCCCCGCCTGCCACGGAAAGCGCCTGAAGCCGGAAGCGCTTTCGGTCACCTTCGCCGGCGTGGACATCGGCGAGTTCATGCGGCTGCCGCTGGATCAGCTGGCAGCGTTGCTCGAGCCCATCGCGCAGGGCAACTTCAGTGCACACAGCCACGGCGCGCGTACCAGCAGGCGTGCAACGCCCCGTGATCGCGCCAAGCGGGCAGCAAGTGGCCGCGCGACCCACGAGGGCGCCCCCGACGTGCGCCTGACCTCGGCCCTGTCAGAGGAAAAACGCCTGGCGGCACAACGGCTGGCGGCCGGGGTCATGGCGCGGGTACGACAACTTCGCGGGCTCGGCCTGGGCTATCTCTCGCTGGATCGCGCCACGCCCACGCTGTCGGCCGGCGAGCTGCAGCGCCTGCGCCTGGCCACGCAGCTCAGCGCGTTGCTGTTCGGCGTGCTGTACGTGCTCGACGAACCCTCGGCCGGCCTGCATCCGGCCGACAGCCAGGCGCTGTACGACGCACTGGAACGGCTGCGCGACGGCGGCAACTCGGTGTTCGTTGTTGAACATGATCTGGAGCTGATGCGCCGCGCGCAGTGGCTGGTGGATGTGGGCCCGCAGGCAGGGGAACATGGCGGGCGCGTTCTCTACAGTGGCGAGCCTGACGGCCTGCGCGACGTTCAGGATTCGCGCACGGCGCAGTACCTGTTCGACCGGGTGCCTGCGCCGGCCAGCCGGCAGCGCAGTGCCAACAGCTGGCTGGAGCTGAAAGGCATCTACCGCCACAACCTGCACGGCGTGGATGCGCAGGTGCCGTTGGGGTTGCTGACCGCAGTGACCGGCATTTCCGGATCGGGCAAATCCAGCCTGATGGCGCAGGCGCTGCCCGAGCTGATGCTGCTGCACCTGGGGCACGAGACGGTAGATGACAGCGCCGACAGCGCGCCCATGGATGGACCCACCGTGATCGAAGCCACGCGCGGCCAGCTGGCCGGCGACGTGGACGCCATCCAGCGCGTGGTACAGGTAGACCAGAGGCCCATCGGCCGCACGCCACGCTCCAACCTGGCTACCTACACGGGCCTGTTCGACCATGTGCGCAAGCTGTTTGCCGCGACACCCGACGCGCGCCGCCGCCGTTTCGACGCGGGCCGCTTTTCATTCAACGTGGCCAAGGGGCGATGCGAGACCTGCGAAGGCGAGGGCTTCGTCAGCGTCGAACTGCTGTTCATGCCCAGCGTCTATGCGCCATGCCCGACCTGCCATGGCGCCCGCTACAACCAAGCCACGCTGAAGGTGCTGTGGAACGGCCGCAACATCGCCGAGGTCCTGCAGATGACGGTGGACCAGGCCCATGCGTTCTTCGCCGAAGAAGCGGCCATCGCCCGCCCGCTGCAGCTGCTGCAGGAGATCGGCCTGGGCTACCTGCGGCTGGGCCAGCCAGCCACGGAACTTTCAGGTGGCGAGGCGCAACGCATCAAACTGGCCACAGAGCTGCAGCGCAGCCAGCGCGGGCGCTCGCTGTACGTGCTGGATGAACCCACCACCGGCCTGCATGCAGCAGACGCGGACAGGTTGCTGGTGCAGCTTCAGCGGCTGGTGGACGCAGGCAACACAGTGGTAATGATCGAGCACGACATGCGGTCTGTCGCACAGGCGGACTGGGTGATTGATGTAGGGCCTGGTGCAGGCAGCGCGGGCGGCACCATCGTGGCGGCCGGGGCGCCGCATCAGGTGGCCCGCGCCAAGGGCAGCAGGACGGCACCGTTCCTGGCCAGGGAGTTGGCGCTTGTGTAGAGCCGAGTCATGCTCGGCTATCGATTTCCTGTGCTCGACTTGCGGCGTCCAGGCCGCGCCTTTCAACAGAAAGCGGGCTCCGGCGCATCGCCGGAGCCCCCGGCGGTTCACTTTTCCTGCAGGAACGTCAGCAGGTCCTGGTTGACCCTGTCCTTGTGGGTATCGGTCAGGCCGTGCGGCGCACCCGGGTAGACAATCAGCTTTGCGCCCTTGATGAGCTTTGCCGACTGGCGGCCTGAGATATCGATCGGCACGATCTGATCGTCGTCACCGTGGATCACCAGGGTAGGAACATCGAACTTCTTCAGGTCGGCGCGGAAATCGGTGGCCGAGAACGCGCCGATCGAATCGTAGGTGTTCTTGTGGCCGCCCTGCATGCCCTGCGCCCACCACGCATCGATCAGCCCCTGCGACACCTTCGCGCCCGGGCGGTTGAAGCCATAGAACGGGCCCGACGGAATGTCGCGATACAGCTGCGCGCGGTTCTCCATCTGTGCCTTGCGGATGCCATCGAACACTTCGATCGGCAGGCCGTTCGGGTTGTCGGCGGTCTTCAGCATGAACGGCGGCACCGAGCTGATCAGCACGGCCTTCTTCACCCGTCCAGTGCCGTGCCGGCCGATGTAGCGCGCCACTTCGCCGCCACCGGTGGAGAAGCCCACCAAGGTCACATCGTGCAGGTCCAGCGTATTGATCACCGTGGCCAGGTCATCGGCGTAGTGATCCATGTCGTTGCCGTCCCACGGCTGGCTGGAACGGCCGTGGCCGCGACGGTCATGCGCGATGACGCGGTAGCCGTGGTTGGCCAGGAAGATCATCTGCGACTCCCAGCTGTCCGAGTTCAACGGCCAGCCGTGACTGAAGGTCACCACCGGGCCGTCTTTCGGGCCCCAGTCCTTGTAGTACAGCTGCACGCCATCGGCGGTGGTGATGTAGCTGGCGGTGCGCGCGATGGCGGTGACCGGAGCCGGCTTGGCCGGTTCGGCGGCCTGCGCGGACAGGCCGGCCTGGACCGAGAGGGCGAGGGTGGCAATAGCCAGGGAGCGGGCGAAGGTGTTCATGCGGGAACTCTCATGGGTGGGTGGTGAGACGTACTTTGCGCCTGCAATCAGGCGTCCGGGTGATGAACTGTCCGAATTTCTTGATAGATCGTCTTGCACGGATGTGCGCGTACGAATCGCTCGCGATCGCCTGTTGACAAGGTAGAACGCTCGTTCCACCTTGCAGTCATGAGCAAGGTCACCACCGACACGCAACAGAAGATCCTGGCCACGGCCGAGGCGCTGATCTACCAGAACGGGATCCACGCCACGGGCATGGACCTGCTGGTGAAGACCTCGGGAGTGGCGCGGAAGAGCATTTACCGCCACTTCGAGAACAAGGACGACGTGGCCGCTGCTGCGCTGAGGGCGCGCGATGCGCGCTGGCTGGCCTGGTTCCGGCAGGAGTGCGACAAGGCCGACACCCCGGAAGCACGCATCCTCGGCATGTTCACCGTGCTCAATAACTGGTTCCAGTCCGAGGGCTATCGCGGGTGTGCGTTCATCAACACCGCAGGCGAGGTCGGCGACCCGGCCGATCCGATCCGGCAGATCGCGCGTGATCACAAGCAGAAGCTGCTCGATTACACATTGGAACTTACCGGACAACTGGATGTGGAGCAGCCGGCGATACTGGCCCGTCAGCTGCTGGTCCTGATGGAAGGCGCCATCACCCTGTCGCGCGTGATGGGTGATTACGGTGCCGCAGACACCGCGAAGGATGTCGCGAAGCTGTTGTTGGAACAGGCCAAGCGTTAGCGCCTGAGTACGCCAGATCCTTTGAAGCAACCCGTATATCCATTTCGATTGGAGGTCTCCCCGTGTCCGCTGAACAGCCCCGTCCGCCGCTTCCTCCGTTCACCCTTGAATCGGCCACGCAGAAGGTGCGCCTTGCCGAGGATGGCTGGAATTCCCGCGATGCCGACAAGGTGTCGCTTGCCTATTCGCTCGACACCCAGTGGCGTAACCGCGCCGAGTTCACCAACGGCCGGGAAGAGGCCCGGCAGTTCCTGGCACGCAAATGGAACAAGGAGCTCGAGTACCGCCTGATCAAGGAGCTCTGGGCCTTTACCGAAAACCGCATTGCTGTCAGGTATGCCTACGAATGGCACGACGACTCCGGCAACTGGTTCCGTTCCTATGGCAACGAAAACTGGGAATTCGGAGAGGACGGCCTGATGCAGCATCGCTTCTCGTGCATCAACGACATGCCGATCAAGGAGAGCGACCGCAAGTTCCATTGGCCGCTGGGGCGTCGCCCGGATGATCACCCGGGGTTGTCGGCGCTGGGTATGTGATTCCCGCTGAGGCGCCATCCGAAGCGTGCTCAGGTACGATGGGGCGGCCGGCATCTGCGCCGGCCGGGGCAGGGGATGCAATGGACATGCAGGCAGGGGGCGAATTCGATCCGTCGGCGAAGACCGATTCTCAGGAACTGGGATTGATGATCCTATTTAAGAGAGCCGGTCTTCTCTTGTGCCTGGCGGGCGCAGGGTTGGTTAATGCGCAGGTGCCGCCTCAACCGGACAGGCCGAAAGTTGAGCTTGACGGGTCGATCGCAACGGATGGTGGCGCGGAGCTTGATGACAAGCAGCTACGCACGCTGGTCGGGCGCGCAGATGCAGGCGATGCTGATGCGGCGTTTCGACTTTCGCGCCACTTTGAGGGCAAAGGCGTGGCCGGCAACTCCCATATGTGGCTTGCCTATGCCGCAGCGCTGGGGCACCCGATTGCACAGTACAACGTGTTCTTCATGTTGAGGGACAAACAGGGCTGTGAGTCATCCAGTGAGGCATACGCATGGCTCAAGAGTGCCGCGCTGAAGGGAGTGAAGGCCGCGCATTCCGAACTTGAGCAGGCGGCTCGCATGGCGTCTCTGCGATGTGCCAGCAAGCGAGAGGAAGAGAGAAGCCATCTACCTGCGAGTGAAGCGAGCGTGGCAACTCAGTCAAGCCCGCCGTAGTTGGCCTGCAGGCTGGGAATGAGTCCGGGTGTCCTTGAAAGAGCTCGATGCAGTCGATTTCTTCGGACCTACTACAACACGTTCTTCTAGGCACGCAGGCTGACTGCCTTGGTCGGGCCGTACATTTCGCCGACTTCACAGATCTGTACCCCGCAGATGGGCATAGTGGCCCTTCGGTAGTGTGAGCGCGTCCATCCAGCCACGGGATTTTCCCGAACGCCAGGAGGTCACTGTGCCAAGTTGTGATGAAGGAATGAAGTTGACGCGTCGCCAGGTGATCGCCGGCGGCGTCTCGACCGTGGCAATGTCCGCCGCACCGGGGGCGTCATCGCTCGCCGCCGAACTGGCGACGCCCCCGCCGCCCAGGCCGCCGGTCATCAGCACGGTGGCCTTCACCGTCAACGGCAAGCGGCGGGAGCTTGAACTCGACACCCGGACCACGCTGCTCGATGCCCTGCGCGAACATCTGAAGCTGACCGGAACCAAGAAGGGCTGCGATCACGGTCAATGCGGTGCCTGTACCGTGCTGGTCAACGGTGAGCGCATCAATGCCTGCCTCAGCCTGGCGGTGCAGCACCAGGGCGATGCCATCACCACCATCGAAGGGCTCGGAACCCCCGATGACCTGCATCCGATGCAGGCCGCCTTCATCAAGCATGACGGCTACCAGTGCGGGTACTGCACGCCGGGGCAGATCTGCTCGGCGGTGGCGGTACTGGACGAGATCAAGCGGGGTGTCCCCAGCCATGTACAGGCGGACGTCAGCGCACGGCCCCGGGCCACCAACATGGAGATGCGCGAACGCATGAGCGGCAACCTCTGCCGCTGCGGTGCCTATTCCAACATTGCCGAGGCAATGGAAGAGGTCGCTGGCGTGACCTCTGCAGGGAGGCGATCATGAGGGCCTTCAGTTACGAACGCGCCAAATCCCCGGCCGAGGCCGCCAAGGCCGTCGCCGGTACCGAGGGCGCGAAGTTCCTGGCCGGAGGGACCAACCTGCTCGACCTGATGAAGCTTGAGGTCGAGACGCCAGCGCACCTGGTCGATGTGCAGGACATCGGCCTGGACAGGATCGAACCCACCGACGAGGGCGGCCTGCGCATCGGCACGCTGGTCACCAATACCGCGCTGGCCTCGCATGAGCGCGTGCGCCGCGACTACGCGGTGCTGACCCGCGCGATCGTGGCAGGCGCCTCCGGGCAGCTGCGCAACAAGGCCACCACCGGCGGCAACCTGCTGCAGCGCACGCGCTGCCCGTATTTCTACGATCCCCATCTGCCCTGCAACAAGCGCCTGCCCGGATCAGGCTGCGGCGCACTCGAGGGGTTCTCCCGGCAGATGGGCGTGATCGGCACATCGGACAGCTGCATCGCCACCTATCCGGGCGACATGGCGGTGGCCCTGCGGGTGCTGGACGCCTCGATCCAGACCGTCAGCGGTGACGGCAGTACGCGCAGCATCCCGATTGCCGATTTCCATCGTTCCCCCGGCGACAGGCCGCAGCAGGACAACGTGCTGCAGCGCGGTGAGCTGATCACCCACGTCACGCTGCCGGCACCCCTGGGCGGTCGGCACATGTACCACAAGGTACGTGACCGCGCGTCCTATGCGTTCGCACTGGTGTCGGTCGCCGCGGTCGTGCAGCGAGACGGCTCGGCGCGGTTCGCCTTCGGTGGAGTTGCGCCGAAGCCGTGGCGCGTCGAGGCAGCCGAACCCCTGCTGCGCCACGGCGTAAAGGCCGCGACCCGGCAGGTGTTCGCCGGCGCCCGTCCGACGCCGGAGAACGCGTTCAAGATCGCGCTCGCCGAGCGCACCCTCGCAGCGGTGCTGGTGGAAGGAGAGCGCTGATGCCCCTTGAATTCAACGCCCCCGCCGGCGACAACCTGTTCGACAAGGCCAAGGTCGTCGGCAAGTCGACGCCGCGCATCGACGGTCCACGCAAGACCACCGGCACCGCTCCCTATGCCTACGAGCGCCACGACGTGGCGCCGAACCAGGCCTACGGCTACATCGTCGGTGCGGGCATCGGCAAGGGGCGCATCATTTCGATGGATGCCTCCCGCGCACGTGCCGCGCCCGGCGTACTGGCGGTCATCACCGCACCGGAAACCAAGCCGGTCGGCAAATCGAACTGGAACAATGCGCCGCTGTTCGGCGGACCCGAAGTGGCCCACTACCACCAGGCCATCGCCTGCGTGGTGGCAGAGACCTTCGAGCAGGCCCGCGCCGCCGCGGCGCTGATCCGCACCCGCTACGAGCGCAGCAAGGGCCGCTTCGATTTCCCGGCCCTGGCACCGTCCGCACCGCTGGCAAAGGGCCGTGACGGCAAGCCCGACCGGCAGGCGTTGGGCGATTTCGACACCGCCTACGCGGGCGCCGCGGTCAAGCTCGACGAGACCTATCACACCTCCGACGAAAGTCATTCGATGATGGAGCCGCACGCCACCATCGCCGCCTGGGAGGGTGACACGCTCACGCTGTGGACGGCGAACCAGATGATCGACTGGGCCAGGCAGGGCATGGCGGCGATCCTCGGCATCGATCCTGCCAAGGTACGCGTGGACTCGCCCTATGTCGGCGGCGGCTTCGGCGGCAAGCTGTTCATCCGTGCCGACGCGGTGCTGGCCGCGTTGGCCGCCAAGCAGGTCGGGCGGCCGGTGAAGATCGCGCTGCAACGCCCGTTGATGCCCAACAACACCACGCACCGGCACGCCACCCTCCAGCGCGTGCGGATCGGCTGCGGAAAGGATGGCCGGATCTCCGCCATCGCCCATGAGAACTGGTCGGGCAACATCAACGGCGAGGATGGCGAGAACGGCACCCTGCAGACGCCCAAGCTCTATGCAGGCGCCAACCGCCTGGTGGCCAACTACATCGCCACGCTCGACATGCCCGAAGGCAATGCGATGCGCGCACCGGGCGAAGCACCGGGCCACATGGCGCTGGAAGTGGCGATGGACGAAATGGCCGAGAAGCTGGGTCTCGACCCGATCGCGTTCCGCATCCTCAACGAGCCCGAGGTCGTGCCCGGCGATCCGTCCAAGAAGTTCTCCGACCGCAACCTGGTGCGCTGCCTGCGCGAAGGCGCGGAGCGCTTCAGCTGGAACAAGCGCAACGCCAGGCCGGCGCAGGTCAGGGAAGGGCATTGGCTGGTCGGCATGGGCGTGTCCGCGGGCTATCGCGGCGCACCGACGATGAAGTCGGCGGCGCGGGTCCGGCTTGACGGCCAGGGCGGGGTGATTGTCGAGACCGACATGACCGACATCGGCACCGGCTCCTACACAATCATCGCGCAGACGGCAGCCGAGACCATGGGCGTGCCGCTGGAACGGGTCCAGGTGACCCTCGGCGACTCCCGTCATCCCGCCTCCGCTGGTTCCGGCGGTCAGTGGGGCGCGGCAAGCTCCACCGCAGGCGTGTACGCGGCGTGCGTCAGCCTGCGCCGCAAGGTGGGCGAGAAACTGGGCTTCGACGGCGACACCGCAGACTTCGCCAATGGCCGCATCCAGGCGGGTGGGCGGACGATCAAGCTGGCGGAGGCGGGGACACTGTCGGCGGAGGACGGCATTGCCTTCGGCGACTTCAAGCAAGGCTACGACGTCGGCACCTATGCAGGGCATTTCTGCGAGGTTGCCGTGCATGCCTACACGGGAGAGACGCGCATCCGCCGCATGCTTGCCGTATGCGATGGCGGCCGGATTCTCAATCCGCTCTCCGCACGCAGCCAGGTCATCGGCGGGATGGTGATGGGTGCGGGCGCGACCCTGATGGAGGAGCTGGTGGTCGACAAACGGCTTGGCTTGTTCATCAACCATGACCTGGCCGGCTACGAGGTTCCCGTGCACGCCGACATTCCGTACCAGGAAGTGGTCTTCCTCGACACGCTGGATCCGGTGATCTCGCCAATGAAGGCCAAGGGCGTGGGTGAACTGGGCATCTGCGGGGTCGGCGCCGCGATCGCCAATGCGGTCTACAACGCAACCGGCGTGCGCGTGCGCAACTATCCCATTACCCTGGACAAGCTGCTGCCCGGCTTGCCCGACGTGGGCTGACCCTTGCGCATGGACCGACCCGCAGCCTCGCCCACTCTGGAGGCCTCCGCCGCAGGCGGAGGGGAGCCCGGCGATCTTGCCGAGCACCTGTCGGCAGCGCCGGGCTTCCTCGCCGAAGGCAGCCCGCGCGGCGTACTCGAGACGGCCTTGACGCGCGTGCGCGCGGGGGAGCACGCCGTGCTCGCGCTGGTGCTGGAAACCGATGGGTCCACTTACGCCGGTGCCGGCGACATGGTGCTGTTCTGCAACGGCAGCCAGGTCGGCTGGCTGAGCGGCGGGTGCCTGGAGCCCGAGCTCGCGCGACGCGCGGAGCAGGTGAGCGCGGCAGGGCGGGTCGACTGGATCGAGATCGACACCCGCAGTGACGACGACCTGTTGAGTGGGTCTGCGCTCGGGTGCCGCGGCCGGCTGCGGATTGCGCTCCTGCCATTGCGTGCCATGGTCGGCATCGACGACGTCATCGAGGCTTGGTTGCGCGAGGGTGTGTCACTCCAGCGCGACCTTCGCACGTCGGGCCAGGTCATTTTCCGTGCAGGCCATCACGAGCAGGCGTGGCAGCTGCATCCGCTGGAGGGTACGCAGCCCTTTGGCGAGGGCGAATGGCATTTGCCGTTGCCCCGGCTTCCGCGGGCCCTGGTGTTGGGCGGCGGTCCGGAAACGCCCTTCCTGGTTCCGTTGCTGCGGGGCCTGGGGTGGCGGGTCAGCGTGGCCGAACGGCGAGCGCGCTGGGCCTCAGCCGGGCAGTGCGCAGATGCGCATCTTCAGACCAGCCCGGCCGAGGCCCTTCATGGCGACCGGTGCGACGCGGCACTGGTGATGCATCACGATTTCGAACTGGACCGGGAGGCGCTGGTGGCCCTGGCTGATACCAAAGTCGCGTTCATTGGACTGCTGGGTCCGCGGCGAAGGCGCGAGGACCTGTTCAAGCTGCTGACACCGGATCAGCGCCACCGCCTTTCCCCGAGACTTCGATCACCGGTCGGCCTGGACATCGGCGGCCGAGGGCCAGAGGCGATTTCGCTCAGCATCGCCGCGCAACTGCAGCAATGGCGAAGCGCGCACGGCAGGTGACTGGCGCGCATGCGGTCGTCGTGCTGGCTGCCGGCGGGAGCACCCGACTTGGCCAGCCCAAGCAGCTTCTGACCCGGCAGGGCGAAACCCTGGTACATCGCGTGGTGCGGTTGGCGCGGGAGCTCGCGCCAGCGCAGGTACTGGTCGTGGTCGGCGCGAACGCACAGGCCGTGACATCCAGCATTGCCGGGCTGGATGCTACCCCGGTAACCAACCACCACTGGGAACGCGGCCTGGCGAGCAGCCTGCAGGTTGCCGGCGCGCACCTGCTGCCCACGGTGACCGCGGTGATGGTCGTGGCATGCGACCAGCCCGCGATCGAGCGCTCCCATCTGCAGGCGCTGCTTTCGGGTGCCCGCGCCGCAGCGTCAACGTGCGCGGGCACCCGCCACGGAAATGCGCTTGGCGTTCCCGCAGTAGTGCCGCGCGCCTGGTTCACGCCCGTCCGTGCAGCCGGTGACCGCGGCTTCGGAGCGCGCCTGCGGCAACTTCCTGTCGATACGGTGCATGTCCTACAGGCACCGGAACTCGGCCTGGATATCGATACACCAGAGGATCTTGCGCGTGCGCGCGATGCGGGCTGGATCGATGCCGGGAGGTGACCCGCATGGTCATTGGGCCAATGCCTGTCGCGCAGGTGACGAGCGGCAGGGCTGGAGCTCGAACCCTCGCAGGCCCGCAGCCCTGTAGAGTCGAGCCACGCTCGACTACGGCACGCCACATCGCGCCCCATCAGGCACATCACCAGCAAGAATCTGCAGCACCCGATCCAACAGAACAGGCTCCGGCACGTCAGCCAGTACCTGCTCCAGGTAATCCAACGGCTCCAACTGCCATTGGAGGAGCGCCCGCAACCGCACAACGGCGGGCGCCCGCTGCTCCGCGTCCAGTGAGGCCCACAGCAGCAGATGGTGCGGGCGCCTCTCCAGCCACAGCACGGGTATGCCTCGGCAATGAACCTGGAACTCGGCATCTCGATGCTGCTCAACGAACTGGAAGCCCTGTCGTGGCCGATCCTCCACGAACTGCATGGCTTGGCGGCGCAACTGCAGAAAGCGATCGCCGGGGATGCTGTGGAATCCGATAGGCGAGGGCTTGGGCGGTGCCAGCCACTGCGTCTGTGCCGCAACCACCACCACAAGACAGAGCGCGTTGGCCGCCCAGCGGCAGCACGCCACTCAGCCCTCCGGATGCAGTCGGGTACTGGCGTGTGCGGCAAGGCCGATTCCGGCCATGATCAGGCCCTCCATGACGCGCGGGCCAACGTACTGCTCAAGTTCACCGTTCTCGCGGGCGCGCTGCGCGGCCAGCAGGATCTCCAGCACCACGCGAAGGCCGGCCAAGGAGCAATCGGTATCCGCCAGGGCGATGCGTCGGCCGGGCATCTGATGGCGTTCCGGCCAGGGCTGGCCATCGGAGGCGGCGCCCGAGCCGATGCTGTGCAGCAGGGCGATGAGCGTGTTCGGGTCCAGTGCAGGGCCGTTGGCGGGCGCGTCGTGGATCGGGTGCGGGGCAGGGGAGTGGGGCTGGGTCATGGCTGGGCTCCTTGCGTGCAGGCAGAAGCCGCCACCGATAGATAAAGGTGGCGGACGATGCGTGGCTCGAAACCCGGTGTTCGCTGAACCGGCAGGCACAAGGCCTCCACGCACCGCCCGCCATAGCCGGCCGACGGATTGCCAGCCGGCACCACACAGGGTGATGCCGGCTGGCAAGCGTTTACTTCAGCGAACTACCGGGGTTTCGAATCCCGGCCACCTGTTTTCGGTGGCACGCAAAGAAATACGCCCGGTTGTGCGCGATGCCAATGCAGTAAGGCCGATGCCGACACCACTTTCAACATTTTCAGAATCGTTGCATACGGCGCAATGAGGCTGGAGCGTTGCGCTGCAATGCTATCGACTATGTCGATGGTGCACGCCGGACGAGTGTCGGCATCCGCCCGGCGAGGCTGTGAGCAAGGCAAATGCGACAGGCCTGTCCAGCATTCCCCAGCGTCAGTAGCCCTTCAGTGCAGCCCTGGTCCGCTCCAACCACGCGCGCGTGCTCGTCCCTGCGAGTCCAGGCACTTCAGGGTCGAGAGATGGGCCGCCAGCAATGCGCTGCCGATTGCGCGTGACGCGTCACGTTAATAGGCGGGGTCTGCGAAGCAAAGCGCTGCATGTCACCAAGCGGCAGGGCGGATCATTAGCACAATGCCCCTTGGTGCCTCATGGACGCATCAGCAGGGCTATCCACCGCGGCGTAGCTGACGCTCCAATCCCCGCGTCCAGCCGCCCCTGCCGACCACCATCTGGGCGTGCCAGGACAGGTCAGTCGTTGCCCGCCACAGGCGAACAAATCTATGCGACAATGCATCTAGTCCGCCTAGCGGCGATCTTCTAACGTTATAAATCAATGATTTGGTGTTCTAATGGGCGAATTGAGCGGAATTAAGGCTGATCTAGCCCAGGTGGTGAGGCTCGCCTTGGCCGAGCAAACGGAGGATGTCCGCATGTTTGCCGCGCGGCTCGTGCGCAAGTATCGCGGCAGCGAACCTGATCTGGCAGAGCAGGTGGATCTTTTCCTCCGCACCAAACCCAGGAGCGCGGGCACACCGCTGCGCAAGGCCGCCGCGCCAGCCCTACCGCAACAGCCACTACCGGTGGACGATGAGTCACGCCTGTCGCTGCTGAAGGTATTCAAAGACCCCCCCCATCGGGAGGCCCCTCTGCTGTCAGCCGCGCTGGATGAATCGCTGGGACAGCTGATCCAGGAACGCAAGCAGTCTGCCCGCCTGGCCGCCCAAGGGCTGACGCCAACGCGCTCCGCCATTTTTGTTGGCCCACCCGGCGTGGGAAAGACCCTGACCGCGCGATGGCTGGCGTCTCAGCTGGAAGTGCCGCTCTATGTACTCGACTTGACCGCCGTCATGAGCAGCCTGCTGGGAAAGAGCGGCAGCAATCTTCGCGCCGCATTGGACTTTGCCAAGCGAAGCCCCTGTGTGCTGCTGCTCGATGAAATTGATGCAATTGCCAAGCGACGCAGCGACGACGCCGATGTGGGCGAACTCAAGCGTCTGGTGACCGTGATCTTGCAGGAAGTCGACGAGTGGCCTGCCACCGGCGTACTAGTGGCCGCCACCAATCATCCCGAGCTGATTGATCCGGCTCTGTGGAGACGCTTTGACCTGGTGATTGAGTTCAAGATGCCCGATATCTCCGCCGTCAAGGACGCGACCGCGCGATTTCTTGGTCCGGACTACGCACTGTTTGGCCGCTGGATCGATGTCCTGTCCTTCCTATTCCACGGCCAGTCGTTCAGCGATATCGAGCGCGAGATCCATCGACTCAGAAAGGCCGTGGTCTTGGGAACCGCATCCGATGCCGATCTCATCGAAGATTTCATCCGGACACGCATTCTGTCACTGGATCGCCAAGGACGGATTGACGTGGCCGTGTTGTTGGCCCAACAGACCCGCCTGTCCCAGCACAGCATTTCCGATATCACCGGCGTGAGCCGGGACACCATCCGCAAGTACACCGCAGACAACCGGATCGTCACTCCAAGAATCAAGAGGAAGCGTGAGGCATGAGCCAGACCAATTTCCTGATAGGGCGTGGTGAGTTGCTGACCCACGAGATCAAGGGCCCCAAGCGCGGCATGGATAAGGCCGAGGTGTACACCTTGCAGCAGGCCCGGCAGAGGCTGCTGCCGCAGATGTCATCGGTGGCACGCGCCCTGGATGATCTGCCCAGCGCGGCGTGCCCAGGCGATCTGGGCGTGGCCCGTTTGGCCCTCAATCCCAGTTACATTGCGCGCTCTTTCTATCCTGCAGCGCTGTTGCGCGCGGCAGGCCTTGAGTCGGTGGGTAGCCGAGCGGTGAAGCTCACGCCACAAGCCTGGTCGAAAAAGGGTCAGCCGCGAGAATCGACCACGACCGAATTGTTTGTTGTCGGTCGACGCCAGGCATTTCGTCAGTTCAACGAACTGGCTATGCACGTGGAGGAGGGGTCCAGTGAAGCAAAGGACCTCTCGCACATAGAGCGGATCGCCTCATTTGATGCCCGCGATCGCATTGTCGCTATCGGGACCGGTACGCAGCGCGTCTTTGAGGTCGGTGTCCATCTGCTCCCCGACGACAATGACCACTTCGTACAACGGGCTTTTGCCGCGTACGCGGCCGAGATCGACGTCAAGGCATATACCGAGCTCGCCTTTCGAGCCGGAAACCTGTGGTTCCTCCCGGTTGAGGGCGCGCCTAATAGCATCCAGCGACTGGCCGAGTTTGCCTTTGTTCGCATCGTGCGCCCCATGCCAAAGCTACGGGGTGTACGCCCGATGCAGCGCTCGGCCGGAGTGACCATTCCATGCAGCTTGCCGACCGAGCCCCCGCTGTCGGCGGAGCCCAAAGTCGCCATTCTCGATGGCGGCTTGCCTGACCCGCACTGCATCGCGCCCTGGCTGGGGAGCTATCGCGTTCTGGATGAACACGCCGAGGACGACGCGGAAGGGGTGGAGCACGGCCTTGGCGTCACCTCTGCCTTTCTGTTCGGCCCGATCACGCCCAATGAGGCGGCAGCTCGCCCGTACTCATACGTCGACCACCTGCGCGTCCTCGACCGTGAGACGGAGCGGGAAGATCCTCTCGAGCTCTATCGCACCTTGGGATTTGTCGAAGAAGTACTTCTGTCACGGCAGTATCAATTCATCAATCTGAGCCTCGGCCCGGACCTCCCTATCGACGACACGGACGTGCACGCCTGGACCTCGGTGATCGATGACCTGCTCAGTGATGGCGACACCCTGATGACGGTCGCCGCGGGGAACAACGGCGAGATGGATCGTGCGGTGGGGAATGCGCGCGTCCAGGTGCCCGCCGACGCGGTCAATGCGCTGGCGGTGGGGGCCGCCAACAACACAGACGATACGTGGGGGAGGGCGGCTTACAGTGCCATCGGACCTGGCCGTAGCCCGGGCGTCGTCAAGCCAGATCTGCTGGCGTTCGGCGGCGATGCCGGCAACTCGAAGTACTTCCACGTGCTGGCACAGGGGGCAAAACCGACGCTTGCTCCGCAGTTGGGCACCAGCTTTGCCTCGCCATTTCTGTTGCGCAATGCCGTGGGGGTGCGATCCATTCTCGGCGCGGAACTCTCACCTTTGGCGATCAAGGCGCTGCTTGTGCACGCCGCGCGTGAGTCCACGCACGACAAGGCGGAAGTAGGTTGGGGTAAAGTGCCTGAAGACCTGATGGAGGTCATTACCTGTCCCTCCGGCGTCGCACGCGTGGTATATCAAGGGGAGCTGAAACCCGGCAAGTACCTGCGTGCATCGCTACCTCTTCCCGCTGGCGGAATTACCGGGAACATTCGCCTGAAGGCGACATTCTGCTACGCCTCACCCACCGATCCGCAGGACGCTGTCGCCTACACGCGCGCAGGCCTGGAAGTGGTGTTTCGCCCCAGCGACAAGAAGATCAAGGACGGAAAAGTCAACGCGGACACCAAGGGCTTCTTCGACATGAAGAAGTACGCCACGGAAGAAGAGCGCCGCTCAGATCAAGGAAAATGGGAGACCGTACTGCACGGCACCAAGAAAATGCGTGGCAGGAGCCTTGAAAACCCGGTCTTCGACATTCACTACAACGCGCGGGAAGCCGGTGCGCCGACTACGAGCGCCAAGAAGATTCGTTACGCACTGATCATCACCGTCGAAGCCCCTAAGCACGCCGATCTGTACAACGATGTTCTTCGTGCGTACGCAAAAATGCTGGTCCCACTGCAGCCAAAGGTAACGCTGCCAGTCCGTGTCTGAACTGCGCAAAAGGCATACCGACCCTGGGGCCGGGCGATCGAGTTTCCCGGTGCAACCACATCGCCACGGCGTGCCCCACCCACATCGCGAACATGGAGGACTGAAAAAAATGAAGCCTGCCCATCCCGGCGCAGGACGCGCCGGGGACATGATCATGCTGATCATGTTCACCATGCTATTTCCACTGATGGCTAACCTGCACGCGCACCTGTCCAGCACGAACTGTCAGTTGCTGGCTGGTGTACTGCTTGGCGGCCTTGCTGCCCTCAGCAAGGCCTTGCTCTACGACGGCTACCGACGCTGGCGCACGCATGGGTTCGCTCACCTCGAACGGACCAGGTCCCTGCGGGTACTGGTGACGACCTTGGTCTATCCGGCCCTGGGCGGGCTGACCATCGTGATCTGGCTCGTCGGCAACACCGAACCCAACCTTGGCGCGGCCTACGGCCTCGGCGCACTGATAGGCAGCAGCGTGATGGGCTGGCGTGCGATGGCAACACTCACCCGAAAGCGTCAACTGAATCATTGATGATGCCTGCCACTATCATCGAATGGATAGTAAGCGTGGCGGCTGCAGGCGGCGGCGCGGGCTTCATAGCTTTTCAGCTGTTCAAAAAGTTGGGCGAGAGTTGGCTGGATGACAGGTTCAAGAGCCGGTTTGAGGATCTGGCCACATACAGAACAAAGAAATAGAACGCTTGCGCAACGAGTTGACCAAGTCGTTTGATCGCGCCAGCAAGTTGCACCAACGTGAGTTCGAAGTCCTCCCGATGGTCTGGGATGAGGTTCATGAGGCGTTCTGGACGACCGCCTCGTCCGTCTCGCCGCTACAGCTCCATCCCGACTTGAATCGAATGGAGGAATCGCAACTACAAGCGTTTCTGGACAAGTGTATTCTAGACGAGTGGCAGAAGAACAACATTCGCAAATCGACTGACAAAACCACGCAGCTCCGAAACTACGCGTTCTGGAGCCAGTTGAATCATGCTCAGTGCGCCCGCCAATCAGCATTGAACAAGATCAGCCGACACGCCATTTTCCTTGATGAAGCTATGAGGGACGATCTCTTTAATATACTCGCTCGACTGAACGGCGCGCTGATAGAGCACGAGGCCAATCAGGAAGTTCCGATGCTTCGCCGCTCTGAGCGACTGGATAAAGACATATCGTGGGTGCGCGGGGAAGGGCTGGCTGACATGGAAAGCGTTGAGGCAAGAATTCGAGGTCGACTCTGGAGTGCTGGCATCGAGGCGATGGATTGAGCACACTTGTTGTAACGGACCTTTCAGAATTCCTCGCATGCTCATTTTCTGGTTACCTCGGAGAGGCGGGGCGGCAGCATAGCAATTGGACTTAGTGCTGCGGCGACATTGACGGTTTTTGAATCTTAGTATCTTCGAACGCCACATCAAGGAGCAACCGATGATTCGATTAATATCATTTGAATTTGTTCTGAAATGGATGCCCAATGGCGGGACGGCAGTCCTAATTCGCAGCTGGCTCGTCACCTTGTGGCTCTACGTGTTGGCTATATCACTGAAATCGAGAGTTGAACCCGGTGCGACTTGGCAATTTGATCTCAACACACTTCGCGCACTTGTCTCAGACACCATCCCGTGGATCGGTGCGATCTTCGCTGGTGTATACGTTGCGCTCTATTCACGATTTGCCTCGCAATGGAGCTATTTGGCGAACCTCTACAATCAGATTCTGCAAGCTGCAGTGCAAAGCCCGCCCCAAGGTATTTCGAGCGAACAGGTCTATCGGCTGTGGCAGGCCGGATTTATCGAAGACGCAGAAGAGCTGCACCTGGCACGCAAACCGATGTTTGCGTCAGTAATTGCTAGCATGCTTGCGAAACATGAGACACGTGAGAAATTCGTGGAGCACGCACCTGGGGGCGAGATGCGACTGACCAAGCTTGAGGACCAAATCCGCGAAGCACTAGAGTCCTCAATCAAGAAAAGGGGCCTCAAGGTGTCCGATCTGACCATGCCCACTGCGACAACGTCCGCCGCTAATTCCAGATGACCAATCTCCATGGGTGAGTTTCCGCGGCAGAAGAGGCGGGTTTTCTTGAACACGGCCAGTTGTCCGCGGCAATTACGGAGCCGACAAAGGCCCAGACTCGACGGATACGCGATTTCGCATAATGTATATTATGTTATCATGGGGTCTGCCCAGCCGAACCCCAACCAATCCAGTCCTGGCCGCATGCTGCTCACCTTCAAGTAACCCTCCCAGCGCCCGCAGAACCAGGCTCCACGGCGCCAACCTTCTCACCCCGCATGCAGGCCCGCCGGTGTAGGCTCGGCGCACCACTTAAGGACGGGTTTGGCGATGCGCCTGGCTGATTTTATCGAACGGAATGCGCGGGAAATCCTCGAAGACGCGGTGGCATTCGCCGAAACGCAGGCGCCCGATACCGTCGAGTTCAGCGCAAAGCAACTTCGGAATCATCTCCCCCAGATTCTTCAGGCGGTCGTAGACGATCTCAGATCGCCGCAGACAGACTCCCAGCAGCTCGCAAAGTCCCACGGGCTTGCACCGTTGAAACCCGGCCCCGAGTCCGCCGCGTCCTATCATGGCCGAACCCGTGCCATCGCTGGCTTTGGCCTCAACCAGATGGTGGCTGAGTATCGAGCGCTTCGGGCTTCGGTACTTCGGCGATGGGCATCCGACCAGCAGCTGGCCACTTCATCGATCGATGACATCCTTCGTTTCAATGAGGCCATCGAACAGGCGGTGGCCGAATCCCTTGCTCAGTTCTCTGCCGAGGTCGAATCCTGGCGGCAGATCTTCCTGGCAGCGCTCGGGCATGATCTCCGAGGTCCTTTGGCAGCGGTCATGTTCTCGGCGGACACTCTGGCCAGTGGGCTGCAGGACCCAGCTTTGGCCAAGCAGGCCGAGCGGATCATCAACGGCAGCATGCGCATGAACAAGCTGCTGGACGACCTGCTGGCTTACAGTCGCAGCAAGCTGGGCGATGGGATGGCCATTCATCCGGTGGACTGCGATCTTGCGCAATCGCTTGGCGAGGAAGTCGAATTGCTTCGCGCTGCCCTGCCCCACGTCCCCATCACGTATGAGGTTGAAGGCGATGCCCGCGGTTGCTTCGATGCTTCTTCATTGCGCGAGGCAGTTCACAACCTCACGACCAACGCTGCAAAATACGGCGAACACGGCACCGATGTGCGGATCAGCCTTGAGGGCCTCGTTGACCAGATCATGATCACGGTGAGCAACACCGGGGCCGAACTGCCGGACGAAGCGTTCAACAGTCGTTCGATCCCTTGCGCCGAGGCTCGCACAACGCGTCACAGGGGGAACACGCGAGCCTTGGCCTCGGCCTGTTCCTGGTGCGGGAAATCTGCCACGCGCACCGCGGCACTGTCCATGGACGATGGCGGGATGGCCGCACCTCATTCGTCATTACGCTCCCGAAGAGTGCTGATTGAGGCGACCGACCCGGCGACGGCACTACAGGAACCTGTGCATCACGAAGACATCGACCAACCCGCGCTGGCCATGCCGGAAGGCCTCTGGCAGCCTTCCAACCACCGCAAACCCCAGCTTCCGGTACAGCGCCACCGCCGGGCCGTTGGTGCTGACCACGTAATTGAACTGCATGGCCAGGAACCCTTCCGCCCTCGCCCGCTCCAGGCTGTGTTCCACCAGAGCCCGGCCCACACCTTGCCCTTGTGCCGGCGCATCCACCACATACGTGGCGCTGGCCACATGCGCCCCGAGGTCAGGGAAATTCGGGCCCATCTTGTACATGCCCACCACCCGGCCCTCCAGCACAGCTACATGAGGTGCCTGGGCCTGGAACCAATGCGCGCGAAACGTCTCGACAGCGAAAGAGCCAGCAAAGGGCAGCGCATCCTGCGTCGCAATGGCTTGCTTGAACATGCCCCACATCGCGTCGAAATCGCCTGCACGGGCGGGCCGGATCTCCATGCGTCTCCTGCAGATCTGTGGTCGTGACCAGGCTGGACACTACCAGAATCCGGCACCTGCCCCGTAGCTGCTTCACGCGCCCCCGCCATCGGCTCCGCAATAGTTGTGGGAATTCCGGCCCTCAGAGCAGTAGATGCCTCCTGTTTCCGTGCACATCCCGCACCGGCTTCGACGGTGGCGCTTCCCTGCCTGCGTCCTGCTGGGCATCTACCTGCTGTACCTGCTGGCCGGCAACATCTTCCTCAATACCCCACTGTTCGATCAGGTCACCAACCGCAAGCCGCACAAGTTCGTGATGACCACCGGCCCGGCCATCACGCTGCTGCCCGGCCATGTCATCGCCTGGAACGTGCACATGCGCGGCCACGTGAATCACACGGTCTACGTGCTGCATGCTGAGCGCGCCAGCGCCCGGTTGGCGGTGCTGCCCCTGTTCCAGCGCGAGGTGCGGGTTCCGCGCTTGCAGGCGACGGGGGTTTCGGCCGAGATCAGCCGCGTCGACGAAGCCATCCCGCCACCGCCGCGCAGCGATCGCGGCTGGACGCTCCGTTTCGACGCCATCCACAGCGACAGCATCCGCAGCGCACGCTTTGGCAAGCTGCTGATCATTGGCAAGGGCCACGGCACGGTAGGCTTCCTCAAGCAGCTGCGCGGCGGACCGTCGGAGCTCTTCGAATCCGAGGTGGCGTTCAGCGATGCCGACACCAGTTTTGACGGCGTGCAGCTGTTGGGCGACATGGATCTCACCGCGCGCTTCAGCTATCCGCGCCACTATCGCGACCAGGCGCCCGGTCTGGCCAGGTTGAAGCTGCTGCATGCCCAGCTCGAGGTCGATGCCCGCAGCCAGGGCCTGCGCATGGACACCAATGCCACAACGCCGAAGATTTCCAGCGCACCAGTGCCTGGACGGCTGCAGGCGGCACTCCACCTGATCGATGGCCAACTGCAGCCCGGCGACCACGCGCTGTGGCAGTTGCCGCTCTATCTGGGCGATGGCGCCCCCGATCGCGGCATGCTTGCGCTGCAACTCAATTCGGCCAAGGACCTGCGCCTGCAGGCCCGCTTGCCGCCAAAGTCCGGTACAGGCAGCGAGGTGGATGCCGATCTGCATATCAGTGGCCGGGACATTCCCTTCCAACAGCCCGCACAGCTGCTGGAACGCAGCTCTGGCACAGTACGCGGCGAATGGACGTTCACTTCGCTCAACTGGATCCCTGCCCTGTTCGTTCGCAAGCCGTGGCTGCAGCTGGACGGCGGCGGCACGCTGAAAGCGGATCTGCGCGTGCGCAACGGCGAACTGATCGAAGGCAGCACCGTGGACATTCCTGCGGCCGAAGCCGTGGCCGAGGTGGCGGGTGTGCGCCTGGCGGGCACGGCCAGTGCGCACGGCGAACTGAAGGCCGGCACGCCCAGCCAGGCGCGGCTGGCCGTCCGCTTGCCCCGCTTCACTGCGCGACCAACCGATGCCAAGGACGTGCGCCTGTTCGACGGCCGGGATCTGGCCCTCGACCTGACCGGCGACGGCCGCCTGCAGGAACTACGCAAAGGCGTCCGCGCGCAGCTGCGTTTCAGCCAGGCCACCATCCCTGATCTGACCGCCTACAACCGCTACCTGGGCTCGCCCCAGGTGCGACTGCTCCGTGGCACCGGCACCGTAAGTGGTGATGCGACCCTCGATACCGACGGGCGCGTCGGGCATGGCACTGCCCGGCTGTTGGGGCGCAACGCCAGTGCAAAGGTGGCAGGGCTGGACATGGGCGGCGATATCGACGTGAACGCAACACTGCGCCGGGGAGACTTCAACCAGCGTCATTTCGATCTGTCCGGCACCACGGTCGAGCTGCGCAACGTGCAGGTGGCGGGCACGCAGGGCTCGACGGCATGGAAAGGCCGCGTGGCCTTCAAGCGTGGGCGCATCGATGCGCAGTCGCCGTTCCAGGTGGATGCCATCACGGACCTCGATCTCAGCGATGCGCGACCGTTGCTTGCACTGTTCGCAGAGCGTACCGACTACCCGCGCTGGACCCTGTCGCTGCTGGATTCCGGCCAGGTGCAGGCACAGGCGACGCTGCGCTGGCGCCCTGGCCACCTGGTCATCGATGGACTGCAGGCCGAGAACGATCGCCTTTCGGTACGCGCGCGGCTGGATCTGCTCGACCAGCGCAAGCGCGGTGATCTCTACCTGCGCTGGGGGCTGCTGGGTGCGGGCATCGAGCTGGACGGTGACCAGCGCCAATGGCACCTGGCGAAGGCAAGGGAGTGGTTTGACCAGCGACCTTCCCTGTTGCCAGCGAGCCAGGGAGCCGGTGCCGTCGGCTCTTCAGACTGAAGGCCGGTAGCCTGCATCCATTCGCTGCCCCTGTGCGTAGACAGGCAGCACAGGTATCAAGGAGCTGCACGGTATGAAGCGGAGTTCACAGGTTTCCGGGCTTCTGGGATGGGTGGCAATCACCTTCGTTGCGGCCACCCTGGGGGCGTGGGCGTCCACGTCCGCGGCAAGCTTCTACGCCACCCTCACGCTTCCGGCATGGGCGCCACCGGCCAGCGTCTTTGGTCCGGTGTGGACGCTGCTCTACGCGATGATGGCGGTTGCCGCGTGGCTGGTCTGGCGCGAACGCGGTTGGCGCGACGCTCGGCCCGCGCTGCTGCTCTATCTGGTGCAGCTGGCCGTCAACGCGCTGTGGAGCTGGCTGTTCTTCGGCTGGAAGCTGGGCGCGCTTGCCTTCGCCGACATTCTTGTATTGATCGTGTTGGTGTGCGCGACGATCGTCAGGTTCGCGCGCATCCGCCGGGTTGCGGCGGTCCTGCTGCTTCCTTACCTTGCCTGGATTTCATTCGCCTCGGCGCTCAACTTCGCCGTCTGGCGGGCCAATCCCGGGCTGCTGTGACAAGGCTCCCTGCCGCTCAGGCCTGGGCCACGGCCTGCGGGCGCCAGGTTCGCAGCAGGGCCGGCTTGAACGCCTGCTGCCCGCAACCGGTGGGGCATCGCACCACCCGCGCCGCAGTATGGCTGACCAGGCCCTGCCCTTCTTCTGCCTTGAAGATCGTCTCGCAGGAAAGGCAGCGCGCCACCAGCGAGTACAGGTGCAGCAACCGGCCACTGGCAGGATCCTGCAGTGCATCCACATCCAGCAGTTCAAACTGGCAGCTGTCAGCGAGCATGCGGTACTGGGGCGAGGATGCGGTCTGCAGGTTCACGGGCGTGGCATCGGTTGGAGGTGCAGTCACCGTAGGGCAGTCGCTGTCTAGCCGGCGTGCAGCGCAGATGTGCTGGCCGCGAAACCTGCACCGGCCTCCGCATCGGAATCTGCTAGGGTGCGCGCCGATGCCTACATCCACATTGCCAGCTCAGCCCGATCAGCCCATTGCCCTCAGCGCTGCCCTGAAAGCGCACACCCGGACGGCCCACGATCGCCTCGACCAGCACCTGTTGCAGCAACACATCTTCGCGTCGCGCCAGCGTTACCTCTGCTTCCTGCGCGTGCAATGGCACTTCCATAGCGCCGTTGCGCCGCTGTACCGGATGCAGGATCCGGGCGCGACCCGCTTGCCGCTGATCGAGGAGGATCTTCGCGACCTGGGCGCGACCATGCCGGTACCCCATGCCTGGCAACCGCAGCCGCAAGCATTCTCGAAAGCGACCGTTCTGGGCTGGCGCTACGTGGCGGAGGGCTCGACGCTGGGGGCGGCCGTGCTGTTGAAGATGGCCGCTGCGTTGCAGCTTCATGCCGGGTACGGAGCGCGCCACCTGCGCCCTTCCGAGTTCGGTGTGGCCGAATACTGGAGACGCGAGCGGGAGGAGCTGGATGTCCTCGTTCTAAGTGCCGAGGAGCGCGCACAGGCATGCATCGGCGCGACAGACGCCTTCCAGTTCATCCGTCGCTGCGTAGATGAAGAATTCAGGTTTGAATGAAAGGTTCTTCACATTCACATGGTGGTATGCGGCGGCACGCTTTTGCTTCACCATTCATGCACACCGGATGCAGTGCCGGGCCTTTCCAGCCATCCACGAATCATGAGTCCCGCCCTTGATGCCTTCTGCCGAATCCGCGCCCGGCGCTGCCCTGTCCAGTTGCGCGCGCGAACCGATCCACACCCCTGGCGCGATCCAACCCTACGGTGTGCTTCTGGTCGTTGAACCGCAGTCGCTGCAGGTACGCGAGCGCGCCATCAGCCATCCAGGGCTGCTGAGGCAGTTCGGCGAACCGTTGATGCAGCACGTCAGTGAGGTGCTGGGCGGCGTGCTGGCGCCGTTCCAGGGCGTGTTGCAACAGGCGACGGTGGGCAGCAGCGCGCACGTCGGCGCCGTGCACCTGGATGGGCACGGCCGCCATCAGCTGCTGGTGCACCGCTCCGCCACGGACCTTCTGGTTGAGCTGGAGGCACCGGTTCCCGGGCAGCCCGGCTCGCTGGAAGAACTGTATCCAGCCATCCGCGAGCTGATGACCGGCATTGAATCGGCAGCGACGGTGGAAGACCTGTGCAGGCTTGCGGCCGCGCACATGCGGCGGCTCACCGGCTTTGACCGCACCCTGGTCTATCAATTCGATGCCGGCTGGAATGGCATCGTGGTGGCCGAAGATGGCAATGGCCTGTTGCCATCCTACCTTGACCTGCGCTTCCCCGAGTCGGACATTCCCGCACAGGCCCGCGAACTCTACCGCCGGAACCGGGTGCGCCTGATCGCGGACAACAACTACACCCCTGCCCCGCTGATGCGGGCCGAAGACCACCGCGAGGCGCCACCGACCGACCTGAGCCTGGCTGTGCTGCGCAGCGTGTCCCCCGTGCATCTTCAGTACATGCGCAACATGGGGACCGGGGCGTCGATGTCGGTGTCACTGGTACATGAGGGGCGGTTGTGGGGCCTGATGTCCTGCCACACCGTGCAGCCCCGCCGCCTGCCCTATCACGTGCGTACCGCCTGCGAGTTCATGGGCCAGATCCTGTCGCTGCAGATCGCTCTGAAGGAGCGCGCGCGTGCGATCGAAGAGCGCGTGGCCCGGCGTTCGGTGCTGGTCAAGCTCTTGGCACGCATGGCCGGTGATGAGGACTTCATGGCCGCACTGCGCCACGACGAGGCCAGCCTGCTGTCGCTGACCGGCGCGGCCGGTGCGGCCGTCGTGCACAAGGGCGACTGCATGCGCGTGGGTGAGTGCCCACCGGCCAGCGACGTGCTGGCCCTGGCCGATTGGCTGGCTACCCGGCAGGCCGGGCAGGAAACCTACTGCACCGACCACCTTGCCGCCGACTGGTCGCCTGCCGCGCACCTGGCCGATGTAGCCAGCGGGCTGCTGGCAGTGTCCATCTCGCAGCTGCATGACAGCTACCTGATGTGGTTCCGGCCGGAGGTGGTGCGAACCGTGCGCTGGGGGGGAGACCCCCGCAAGACCGCAGCGCCCGGCGTGGCACTGTCCCCGCGGAGCTCCTTCGATGCCTGGAAAGAGACCGTGCGGCAGCGCAGCCTGCCGTGGAATGACGCTGATTGCGATGCGGCGCACGAGATGCGCACGGCCATCGTCGATATCGTGCTGCGCAAGGCCGAGGAGATGGCGGAACTGAACGAACAGCTCCTGCGCAGCAACAAGGAACTGGAGGCCTTTTCCTATTCGGTCAGCCACGACCTGCGCGCCCCCTTCCGCCACATCGTGGGCTATTCGGAGCTGCTTGGAAGTTCGGCGGGTGAACGCCTCAACGAGACCGAGCGCCGCTTCCTGGATACGATCGTCGATTCGGCAAAGTCCGCCGGCACACTGGTGGACGACCTGCTCAGCTTCTCGCAGATGGGACGCTCCACGCTGGGGCGGGTGCGGCTGGACATGGCTGCGCTGGCCGAGGACGTGCGCCGCAGCCTGGCGCTGGATTACGCTGGCCGCGACGTGCAGTGGACGCTCGCGCCGCTACCGGAGGTGGAAGCCGACCCAACGATGCTTCGACTGGTCTGGCAGAACCTGCTGGCCAATGCGATCAAGTTCACCCGTGAGCGCGAGCACGCGATGATCGAGATTGGGCATGACCGCAGCGGCGACGAAGATCACTTCTTTGTGCGCGACAACGGCTGCGGCTTCGACATGCGTTACGTCGACAAGCTGTTCGGTGTGTTCCAGCGCCTGCACCACGTCGAAGAATTCGAAGGCACCGGCATCGGCCTGGCCAACGTGCGCCGCATCATCGGCCGCCATGGCGGCCGTACCTGGGCCGAGGGCGAGCCCGGCAAGGGCGCCACGATCCATTTCACCCTACCCCGCTTCACAGGAGAACACCCATGAGGGACCTGCGGCCGATCCTCCTGGTAGAGGACAGCCCCAAGGATGCAGAGCTGACGATGGCCGCGCTTGCGCGCTGCCAGCTGTTGAACGATGTCATCCATGTACGCGACGGCGCCGAAGCGCTGGATTACCTGCGCTGCGAAGGCAAGTTCGCCGGCGCCATGCACGGCGGCCCGGTGGTGGTGCTGCTGGACCTGAAGCTGCCCAAGGTCAACGGCCTGGAGGTGCTGGAACAGGTGCGTGGCGACCCGCAGCTGAGCAGCACGCCGGTGGTGATGTTGACCTCCTCGCGCGAAGAACAGGATCTCGTGCGCAGTTACGAACTGGGCGTGAATGCCTTCGTGGTCAAGCCGGTCGACTTCAAGGAATTCTTCGACGCCATCCAGGGGCTGGGCATGTTCTGGGGCATAACCAACCAGCCACCACCGCATCGGCCCAATGGCTCGGGGCAGCACAACAATGCGTGATGGATCGCGCCGCAGCGAGCGCCTGCGCATCCTCATGCTGGAGGACAGCGCGCTTGATGCGGAGCTGATCACCGCACAGCTGCAGCGTGCCGGCCTGGAATTCGAGGCCGAGCGCCTGTGGACCCGCAACGCGTTCATCGAAGCCATCGACAACCGCCCGTTCGACGTGATCCTCGCCGATCATGTCCTGCCAGGCTTCGATGGTGACGCAGCACTGGCCCTGGCGCGCGAGCGCGTTCCGCAGACGCCTTTCATCTTTGTTTCCGGCACCCTGACCGAGGAATTGGCGGTACAGGCACTCACGCGCGGTGCCCGCGACTACGTGGTGAAGCAACGCCTGCAACGCTTGCCCGATGCGATCCGACGCGCCCGCCAGGAGGCGCACGAGCGTACCCAGCTGGCCAATGCGCAGGCCGCGCTGAACGAAAGCCAGGCCCAGCTGCAGAGGGTCACCGATGCCGTCCCGGCGCTGATCGCCCAGTTGGACAAGGACCATCGCTACCGGTTTGCCAACAAGGCGTTCCTCGACTGGCATGGATTCAGCCTTGCAGAACTGCTGGGTCGACCGGCACGGGATGTCAGCGGCATTTCCGCCTTCGAGCACGCCCTGCCCAGCCTGGAACGGGTACTGCAGGGCGAACGCACCCGCTTCCAGGTCGAACTGATCCATCGCAGCGGCGAATCACGATTCGTGCAGATGGACTGCGTGCCCGAGCATGCCGCCGATGGCAGCGTGGCCGGGTATATCTGCCTGGGCAGTGACGTCTCGCTGCTGAAACAGGCCGAGCTGGCCCTGCGCGAAGACAACCAGCTGCTCGAGCAGCAGGTACAGGCACGCACGGCCGAGTTGCGCGCCAGCAAGCGGCGGCTGCAGGCGATCTTCGAATCCAGTTTCCAGCACCAGGTGCTGCTGGATCTGTCCGGACGCGTGGTCGATGCCAATGATGCGTCACTGGCCGCGGTCCTGGCAGACAAGAAGGACGTCGTTGGCCAACGCTTCGCCGAATCGGTCTGGTTCGGCACCACCGAGGGCATCGGCGCGCTGATCGATCGGGCCGTGGCCGCAGCCGTACAGGGCCGCAGTTCACTGCATGCACTGGAGCTGGAACTCCCGACCGGGCGGCGCAGCTTTGATTTCTCGTTCCGTCCACTGCTCGATACGGAAGGCGTGGTCACCGCGGTGGTCTCCGAGGCCGTGGAAACCACCGCGCGCGTGCAGGCTGAGCATGCCCTGCGCCAGTCACAGAAAATCGAGGCGGTCGGCCAGCTCACCGGCGGCATCGCACATGATTTCAACAACATCCTGACGGTCATCTCCGGCAACGTCGAGCACGCCATGCTGCTCAGCGAGCGCGCGGGCGAACCCGGAGCGATGGTGAGCCGTGCGCTGGACAATGCACTGAAGGGTGTCGGCCGTGCTGCCAGCCTGACCCAGCGCCTGCTGGCGTTTGCCCGCCGCCAGCCGCTGCACAGCCAGGCCGCCAACCTCCATGAGCGCCTGCTGGACATGCACGACATGCTGCAGCGTGCACTGGGTGAGCTGGTGCAGCTGGAGATCCGCAGCGCCAAGGACATCTGGTGCGTCGAGATCGACGTCAGCCAGCTGGAGGCCTCCGTACTGAACCTGGCGGTGAATGCCCGCGATGCGATGCCGCACGGCGGCCGGCTGGTGATCGAGGTCGACAACAGCCACCTCGACCACGACTACGCCGCACTGTTCCCGGATGCGACGCCGGGCGAGTACGTGATGCTGCGGGTGCGTGACAACGGCCACGGCATGGATGCGGCCACGCTTGCCCGGGTCTTCGAACCCTTCTTCACTACCAAGCAGGTTGGCCGTGGCACCGGCCTGGGCCTGTCGATGGTGCATGGCTTCGTCAAGCAGTCCGGGGGCCACGTGCTGATCGATTCAGTGGAGGGCGGCGGCACCAGTATCACCATGATGTTCCCGCGCTCACCGCTGGCCCTGCCCTCCGAAGCGCGCACCCCGCAGACCGGCCTGGCCGGCTACTCGCCGCGCGAGGAAACCATCCTGGTGACCGAGGACAACGACGATGTCCGCGCCCACACGGTGGATGCACTGCGGCTGCTGGGCTACCGGGTATTGGAAGCCCACGACGGTCCCTCCGCACTGCGGCTGCTGGAACGCCCTGATACCAAGGTGGACCTGCTGTTCTCTGACGTGGTGATGCCCGGCATGTCGGGCTGGGAGCTGGTGCGTGAAGTCCGTGAACGCTGGCCGGAAGTCGCCGTCCTGTTCACGTCGGGCTATCCTCGCGACCACGACCAGGTGGGCAGCCAGGGACGGGCCGTTGCGCTGCTGCCGAAGCCGTTTACCCGCAATGACCTGGCGACTGCGGTGCGCACCGCGCTGGAGACGGGGCCACACTGAGATCAGGACGCCGGATCGCGCGCACCAGCAGCGATCCGGTTGATGTCCGCACACTCCACCGTGCCCGGCGGATGCTCCTCTCCAGCCAGTGCGATCATCGCCTGACCCAGGGCCAGATTGCTGGTCATCAACGACGGCGCAACGGCACCGGCCAGCTTCATCAACGGCGCGCCACCCCAGTACAGGGGCTTGAGCAAGCCGTGACGCGTGCCGGTTCCCGACACCGGTCGGACGCCCCCCGGGCGCAGCATCACCGAGCGCATCGGCAGGGCCTGCAATGCCACCTCGGTCTCGCCCTTGATCCTCAACGGCATCAACCTGCTCTGTGCATCCGCGCCGGCACCGGATACATACAGGAAACACCCTTCGGGATTCGCAGTTGCCCAGGCGCGGGCCACCGCCAGCGTGATGTCCCGGGTCACGCGTCGATATTCGGCCTCTGCCGTGCCGACCGGTGGCGCACCGGCACAGTAAAAGCATGCGTCGAACCCGGCCAGTTCATCCGAACGCGCCTGGACATGCAGGAAGTCCGCAACAACCAGCTCCCTGCCCGCTCCGCTGAGGCTGCCCGGGCGCCGCACCAGCGCGGCCAGATGGCCGACCTGCGGCGAGCGCTGGCAGGCCAACGCCACGCCCTGCCCGACCAGGCCTGAGGCACCGGTCAACAGAATCCTCAACGCACCTTTCCCGGCCATGGTCGCACCCACGCTAGAGTTTCACGAAACGCTGGATCTTCCGCGCCAGCCAACCGCTGAACACCAACGGCGCGTCCAGCGCTGACACGCAGATGCAGGGAACACCGGGGGCAGTTACCGGTTGATGCTCCACCTCCTCGTCCAGGTCCGCCACGTCGCCCGGCGCGAACAGCCCAAGCGCGTCGTTGTACGAGCCCCGCAGGATCTGGGTCAGTTCGCTGCGGCCATGGCTGTGCATCGGCAGGCACTTGCCCGGGGCGATCTTCAGCATGATCAGCGAGGGCATGTGCTCAGCCCTGATGCAGTGCACGCCGGGCGCCATCCAGCGCCAGCGCAGGGCACTGAGCGAATCGCCGAAGTAAGGATGCAACGAGGCAGGCAGATGATCCGGATCGGCCTCGGGCTGCTCCCTCGGCACAGGGCGCCTGGTTCCGGCGATAGCGCTCGGCGCGTCCGAGACCAGCTGCATCAGCATGGCCTCGCGCAACTGCTCGCGACGCGCGTCGGCCGCGGGCGGTTGGGTCTGCTCCAGCAGCACCGAGCCGATCGCCTCGGCATCACGCAGGCGTTGGCGGCAGTGGGGGCACTGCTCAAGGTGGGCACCGGCCACGATGCTCAACGGCGCCGGCATCGCGCCGGCGGCATAGCTCATCAGCGTGGATTCGTGCAGGTGGTGGTGCGGATTCACAGCGCACCTCCCACCTTGGCCTGCAGTTGCAGGAACGCACGTCGCAGGTGTGACTTTACCGTTCCCAGTGGCATGCCCAGCGCCTGGGCAATCTCGCTGTGGCTCTTCGCCTCGAAATAGGACATCCGCACCAGCCTCGCCTGCACGGCGGGCAGCTCGTTGATGCGCTGGCGAAGGCGCGCCTGGTCGGCGAACTGCTCGGCGCTGCTGCGCTCGATCATGTCCACGGCCGCGGCGTCTTCCACCGCTGCCTGCACCTGCATCCAGCTGCGCTCGCGACGGATGCGGTCGATATGCAGGTTGCGCGCGATCCGGTACAGCCAGGTACTCAGCGCGCCTTGGGCCGCATCATACTCGGCCGCCCGCAACCACAGGCGCAGCAGGCACTCCTGCGCCATTTCCTCGGCCACGGCGTCGGGTGCGCCCAGGCCACGCAGATACACGCACAGCCGCGGCATGAAGTGGTCATAGATCCGCATGAAACAGTCGCGGTCGCGCAGCCGCGCCACACTGTCCATGTCATCGGCCCAGTTCGTCGGCTCGCTGCTCGGCTGCTGGGAACTGGACACGGTGCGTGCGGTATCGAAGTTGAGGAGGGTGCTGGCGGCGTCAGGGTACATCTGCGTGAGCGGCGGGCAGGTGAAGGTCTGTCCTCTCTACGCGCAGGGGCGGACATTGGATGCAGCAGGCGCTGCGCATCCAAGCAGCCGCGCCCGCCGTATGACCTGAGCCTCCCTACCGGATGAACACCATGCGCACTGCCTGGCTGCTGCTGTGCCTGCCCCATGCCGCGCTGGCGGCGCCCTGGCTGCGCAACGAGGGCGTGGCCACCTCGGCGCAGGGCGACCTGCTCTATCGTGAAGTGCACTGGCGGCGCGGCCCATCGGAGGGTGCCGAGCGCTGGGTGCTCTACCAGTGCCCGGATGGCCGCCCCTTCGCCCGCAAGCATCTGCCGGCCAGTGCCCGCCCACAGGCCCGGGGCTATTCGCTGCAGGACAGCCGGAGCGGGCAAACCGCTGAAGTCGACGCCAGTGGCGAGTCGGTGTCGATCGCCTGGAGAGAAGATGCCGCCAGTGAGCTGCGTCAGCGTCGGCTTGAGCTGGCACCGGATGCGGTGATCGACACGGGCTTCGACGCTGCGGTGCGCCAGCATTGGCCAGCGCTGCTGCGGGGTGAACGCATCAGCCTGCCCTTCCTGGTTCCGGGGCGGCAGCGCTTCTTCCCGGTGCAGGTGCGGCGCACCGGCGCTGTTCGCTGGCAGGGCATCGACGCCCAGGCCATCGAGGTCAGTCTGGACACCTGGTACGGCGGCATCGCACCGCGCCTGTCGCTGGTCTATGCCAGCGCCGACCGCCGCCTGCTGGAATTCCGCGGAACCAGTAACCTGCGCGATACCCGCGGCAGCTACCCACAGGTCACGGTGCGCTTCAGCTCGCCGGTTGCCGAGCGGTCGGCCAGCGAATGGCAACAGGCCTGGACGCAACCGCTGGTCGGGCGCTGCAGCGTGATGCCCAAGTGAGGCCGAAATTTTCCACAGCCGGCCGCATCCATTGCGCGCACTGCTGCGTAGAGGAAGACACGACACCCGCCGAGATCCGCCATGGCCTCTGTAGCGCCCCTCCCCCGCCGACGCTGGCGCCTGCTGCGCACCCTGACGCGCTGGGTCGACACCGGCAGCGCTGCAGAACACGCCGCTGGCGAGCCCGGACGCATCGACTGGCTGCGGGCCGTACCGTTCGTGTTGATGCATCTGGCCTGCATCGCGGTGATCTGGGTAGGTGTCTCGTGGACGGCAGTGATCGTCGCCGCAGCCCTCTACGCAGCGCGCATGTTTGCGATCACCGCCTTTTACCACCGCTACTTCTCGCACCGGACGTTCCAGGCATCGCGAACGGTGCAGTTCGTGTTCGCGGTGATCGGCGCGTCCAGCGTGCAACGTGGACCGCTGTGGTGGGCCGCCCACCATCGCCATCACCATCGGCATGCCGACCAACCGCTGGACCCGCACTCGCCGCGCGAGGGCGGCTTCTGGCGCAGCCACATGGGCTGGTTCCTCACCCGCGAGGCATTCGCCACGGATCTATCGCGCGTGCCTGACCTGGCGCGCTTCCCGGAGCTGCGCTGGCTGGACCGCTTTGATACGGCGGTGCCGGTGCTGCTGGCTGCCGTACTGTACGCTCTCGGCGCCGGCCTGGAGCGCTGGGCGCCCGGACTGCACACCTCTGGCCCGCAGTTGCTGGTGTGGGGCTTCTTCATTTCCACCGTGGTGCTGTTCCACGCCACCGTCACCATCAACTCGCTGGCCCATCGTTTTGGCCGGCGGCGCTTCGAGACCCGTGACGACAGCCGCAACAACCTCTGGCTGGCGCTGCTCACCTTCGGCGAGGGTTGGCACAACAACCACCATTTCTTCCCTGGCACCGTCCGCCAGGGGTTCCGCTGGTGGGAGATCGACCTGACCTGGTACGGCCTGCGCGCAATGGCGGCCATGGGCCTGGTGAGAGGGCTAAAGCCCATCCCCGAGTGGGTCCTGGCCAAAGCGAGGTACTGACATGCGCATCGCGATCATCGGCTCCGGCATTGCCGGCCTGGCCAGCGCCTGGTGGCTGGACGGCGAACACGAAGTGACGCTGTTCGAGGCCAACGATTACCTGGGCGGACATACCCACACCCATGACGTGCAGGTGGGCGGCATGCGCATGGCGGTGGATACCGGTTTCATCGTCTTCAATCCCCTGCACTACCCGCTGCTGACGGCACTGTTCGAAGAACTGGGTGTGGCCTCGCAGCCGACCACCATGAGCTTCTCCGTGCACAGCGAGCGCAGTGGCGTCGAGTACAACGCCACTTCGCTGGATGGCCTGTTCTGCCAACGTCGCAACCTGGTTTCGCCTCGCTTCTGGGGAATGCTGGCCGACCTGCGCCGGTTCTACCGGGATGCGCCGCTGCTGCTGGCGGAAGACGAAGGCCCGACACTGGGCCAGTACCTGCGCCGCCAGCGCTACGGCACCGCTTTCATCGAAGAGCACCTGCTGCCGATGGCTTCGGCACTATGGTCGTCGCCGACCGCCACGGTCATGCAGTTCCCGGCCCGCTACCTGGCCCAGTTCATGGCCAACCACCAGATGCTGCAGATGACCGGGCGCGCACCCTGGCGGGTAGTCAGCGGTGGCTCGGCACGCTATATCGATGCCCTTCGCGCCCGCTGGCGGGTGCGTGAGCGGCTGGAATGCCCGGTTCACTCGGTCGAACGCATGCCGTGGGGCGCGCGCGTGCACAGCGCGGCCGGCGTGGAGGGTTTCGACGAGGTCATCCTGGCGTGCCACAGCGACCAGGCACTAGCCCTGCTGCGTGACGCCGATCCGGTCGAACGCGAAGTGCTCGGCGCCATCCGCTACCAGCCCAACGAAGCAGTACTGCATACGGATGCATCGTTGCTGCCGCGCAACCGCAAGGCATGGGCTGCATGGAATGCACACGTGCCCAGGGATCCAGGCGCGCCCTGTACGGTCAGCTATTGCATGAACCTCCTGCAGGGCCTGCCCGGTGACACCCCGCTGGTCGTGACCCTCAACCGCAGCGAGGTGATCGATCCGGCCAAGGTGCTGCGCAGGCTGCACTATGCCCACCCGGTGCACGATCATGCCGCCATCCGCGCCCAGCAGCGCTGGGCGGAGCTGCAGGGCCGCCGCCACACCTGGTTCGCGGGCGCATACTGGGGCTGGGGCTTCCACGAAGACGGCATCCGCAGCGCCCGCCGCGTGGTGGACGCGATGCGCGAGTGCACCGCGCACCGTGACAGCGTTGCACCCGGCGAGGTGGCAGCGTGAGTGCCAGCGCACTCTACTTCGGGCAGGTGATGCACCGACGGCATCATCCGCAGCCCCACGCATTCCGCTATCCGATCGCGCAACTGCTGCTCGACCTGGACGAGCTGGAGACCGTGTTCGCCGGGCGCCGGCTGTGGTCGGTCAATCGCCGCAACCTGGCCGAGTTCCGCCGCAGCGACTACTTCGGCAATCCCGCACAACCGCTGGCCGATGCGGTGCGCGACCATGCCGCGGCTACCCTGGGCTATCGGCCTTCCGGCCCGGTACGCCTGCTCACCCATCTTCGCTTCGCCGGGCACGTATTCAACCCGGTCAGCTTCTACTACTGCTACCAGTCCGATGGCAGCACCCTGGACTGCATCGTCGCCGAGATCACCAATACGCCTTGGAAGGAACGGCACGCCTATGTGCTGCCAGTCGCCACGGCCACGCACGAAGGCACCTCGCTGCGCTGGCGGTTCGACAAGCGCTTCCATGTCTCGCCGTTCATGCCGATGGATTGCCACTACGACTGGCGGTTCAACCGCCCAGATGATGATCTGCGTGTGCACATGCAGGTCTGGCGCCAAGGCGTTCGCCAGTTTGATGCCACCCAGGCCATGCGGCGACACGCCCTGGATGGCCGCGGGCTGGCCCGGGTCCTGGCCTGCTATCCCTTGATGACCATGCAGGTGATGGCCGCCATCCACTGGCACGCGCTGCGGCTGTGGCTGAAACGCAACCCCGTGCATGACCACCCTGCCCTTGCCGAGAAACCGCGATGAACTCGATGACTCCCCTGGTCGCCCTGCCGCGTCCCGGCGCCTTGGATGCCTTCCTGCGCCGCCGCCTGCTGCAACAGCTTGCCCCCATGCGCGACGGCCGCCTGTGCGTGCGTGATGCACTCGGCGAGGTCTGGCTGGGCGAAGCCCATGGCGAACTGCATGTGACCGTCACCATCGATGACCCGGCGTTCTACCGCAAGGTTGCAGCGCAGGGCAGCGTGGGCGCAGGTGAAAGCTACATACAGGGCGAATGGCACTGCGATGATCTGGTGGCACTGATCCGGCTGCTGGTGCGCAATCGCGACCTGCTCGACGGCATGGAACGTGGCCCGGCCCGCGTGGGCGGCTGGCTGTTGAGGGGCTGGAACCGCCTGCGCCGCAACAGCCGCGAGGGCAGTCGCCGCAACATTGCCGCGCACTACGACCTTGGCAACGATTTCTTTGCCCTGTTCCTGTCGCCGGACCTGATGTATTCCTCAGCCCTGTTCGACACAGAAGACGAGTCGCTGGAATCCGCCTCCCGGCGCAAGCTGGACCGCATCTGCCAGCAGCTCCAGCTCAGGCCGGGCGATCGCGTGGTGGAGATCGGCACCGGCTGGGGTGGTTTTGCGCTGCACGCCGCGCAGCACTACGGCTGCCACGTCACCACCACCACCATCTCCGCCGAGCAGCACGCGCTGGCTGCCCAGCGCGTGCAGGCAGCCGGCCTGCAGGACCAGGTCACGCTGCTGATGCAGGACTACCGCGACCTGCAGGGCCGGTTCGACAAGCTGGTGTCGATCGAGATGATCGAAGCCATCGGCGCGGAATACCTGGACACCTACATGGCCACGCTGCAGCGCCTGCTCAAGCCTGATGGCGTTGCCCTGCTGCAGGCCATCACCATCGAGGACCATCGCTACGAGCAGGCCCGGCGCAGCGTCGACTACATCAAGCGCTATGTGTTCCCCGGCAGCTTCATTCCGTCGATCAACGCGATCATGGCCGCCAAGACGCGGTCCAGCGACCTGCAGCTGATCGCCCAGCAGGACTTCGGCCACTCCTACGCGCTGACCCTGCGCGCCTGGCGTCAGCGCTTCCTCGCCCGGTTGCCCGACGTGCAGGCACAGGGCTTCGATACGCGCTTCTGCCGCCTGTGGGAGTTCTACCTGGCCTACTGCGAGGGCGGCTTCCTGGAGCGCTCGATCGGGGTCTCCCATCTGCTGATGGCGCGCCCGGGGCATCGCCCGCGCGCCTCATCGGGCCAAGGCAGCTGAGATGCGCAGGTTCTGGTCCAATCTGCTTGGCAACCAGCTCGTCTGGCTGTGCGCCGTGGCCGGTGCCGGGCGCGGCTGGCAGTGGCCGGCGTTGCTGGCTGCCTCCCTCTACATCGGCAGCCAGCTGCTGACGTCGCCGCAACCACGGCTGGACCTTCGGTTGATGGTGTTGGCACTGGCCTGCGCATGGCTGGTCGATGCCAGTGCCGCCGCCAGCGGCACCGTGCGCTACGCCGCCGCCCCGCTGGGCTGGGTGCCGCCACCCTGGATCATGGCGCTGTGGGCCGCGTTCGCGATGACGCTGACCACCTCGATGCGTTTCCTGCTGCGCCACCCTGCCTTGCCGGCCCTGTTCGGCCTGCTGTTGGCACCGCTGGCCTATCTCTCCGCAGCGCGCGGTTTCGATGCGGTCGGTTTCGCCGCACCCACGTGGCAGGGCCTGCTGGTGCTGGGCGCGGGCTGGAGCATCGCGCTTTCGCTGCTGTGCGTCACCGCGCGTCGCGGCTCTCGCACCGCCCCGCCCTCCCTGGCCGGAGCATCATCATGATCAATCTGCTGTGGGTACTGCTGTATGCCGTGCTGGTGATGAGCTGGGGCTGGGCCTGGCAGCGCCGCCACCAGAACATCGGCGTTGTCGACGTGCTCTGGGCCAAGGGCGTGGGTGCCTCGGCCCTGCTGCTGGCGCTGCTTGGCGATGGCGCGATGTTGCCCCGGGTTGCGCTGGGCCTGCTCGGCGGCCTGTGGGGCAGCCGGTTGGCGCTGCACCTGTGGCGCCGGGTCCGTAGCGAACCCGAAGACGGGCGCTACCGTTATCTGCGCGAACACTGGCAGAGCCACCAGGGCAAGATCTTCGGCTTCTTCATGGCGCAGGCGCTGCTGGTCGTGCTGTTCGCCCTGCCCTTCGCTGCGGTGGCAGCCAATTCCCACGCTGGCCTGACACCGTGGACAGTCGCCGCAGCACTGGCCTGGCTGCTGAGCGTCGGCGGCGAGAGCCTGGCCGACCGCCAACTCGCACGTTTCCGCGCCGACCCGGCGAACAAGGGCCGCACTTGCCGCGAGGGACTCTGGCGTTATTCACGCCACCCCAACTACTTCTTCGAGTGGCTGCACTGGTTCACTTATGTGCTGCTTGCCGTCGGTTCCCCCCTGTGGTGGCTGGCGTGGGCCGGGCCGCTGCTGATGTATCTGTTCCTGCGCTATCTCAGCGGCATCCCCTTCACCGAGAAGCAGGCGTTGCGCAGCCGCGGCGACGACTACCGTGCCTACCAGCGCAGCACGCCGATGTTCTTTCCCTGGTTACCCCGTTCTTCCAAGGAGCATTCCGCATGAGCGCGATCCCGTCACTGAGTATGGCCGAAGATGCGGAAACCGGGCTGATCGCCTGGGCTGAGCGCGGGCTGGTTCCCGATGCGGCGCTGCGTGCCGGCATCCGGCGCCTGTGCGCGCAACGCCTGCACGAGGAATCGGCGGGAGGTATCGAGGCACAGTCCGCACGCTTCAGCCGTCGCATCGCAGAACTGACCGACAGTCCGCTCGCATTGCATACCGACGCAGCCAACCGCCAGCACTACGAAGTTCCCGCGGCATTCTTCCAGGCCTGCCTGGGCAAGCGGCTGAAGTACAGCAGCTGCTACTACCCCACCGGGCGCGAAACGCTGGACCAGGCCGAGGAGGCGATGCTGGAACTGTATGGCCAGCGCGCCGGACTTGCCGACGGCCAGCAGATTCTTGAACTGGGCTGTGGCTGGGGTTCGCTGACGCTGTGGATGGCCGAACGCTATCGGCAGGCCAACATCACTGCGGTGTCCAACTCGCACAGCCAGCGCCAGCACATCATGGCGCAATGCCAGGCCAGGGGCCTGCACAACGTCGAGGTGCTGACCCGCGACGTCAACCAGCTTGAGCTGCCCACGGCACGCTTCGATCGCTGTGTCTCGGTGGAAATGCTCGAGCATGTGCGCAACTACGAGCGCCTGCTGGCGCGCATCGGCCAGTGGCTGAAGCCCGACGGTGCGCTGTTCGTGCACATCTTCGCCCATCGCACGTTGATGTACCCGTTCGAGACCGAGGGCGGCGACAACTGGATGGGGCGCCACTTCTTCACCGGCGGGCTGATGCCGGCAGCTGACACCCTGCTGCATTTCCAGCGCGACCTGCGACTCGATCAGCGCTGGCTGCTGGACGGCACCCACTACCAGCGCACCGCCGACCATTGGCTGGCCAACCAGGATGCGGCCCGCGAGGCGGTGATGCCGGTATTGGTCGCAACCTACGGTCAGGCGGCGGCGAAGATCTGGTGGCAGCGCTGGCGGATGTTCTGGATGGCCTGTGCCGAGCTGTTCGGCTACGACGACGGCCAGCAATGGCTGGTTGCCCACTACCTGTTCCGTCCCCGTTGAGGTGTGACATGCGCATGCGCTCCCTGCTTCCCCTGCTGGCCTTGAGCCTGTTCGGTTCCGGCTGCAGCTCCAGCGATACCCGCCCCCTGCCCCGCCCGCCCTCGGTGGACGTGCCGCGCTTCATGGGCGACTGGTATGTGATCGCCCACATCCCCTCGTGGCCGGAGCGCGAGGCCTTCGACGCGGTGGAGAGCTATGCACTGCGGCCGGACGGGCGCATCCAGACGACCTTCACCTATCGCAAGGGCAGTTTCGACGCCCCGCAGAAGTCGATGCACCCGGTTGGACGGGTCGAGAAGAACGGCAATGGCGCGATCTGGGGCATGCAGTTCATCTGGCCGATCCAGGCCGAGTATGTGATTGCCTGGCTGGACGACGACTATGGCCAGACCATCGTCGCACGCAGCAAGCGCGACTATGTCTGGTACATGGCGCGTACCCCGCACGTATCCGACAGCGACTACCAGGGCGCCGTGCAGCGCATCGCGGCCATGGGCTACGACACCGCAAAGCTGAGGCGCGTACCGCAGTCGGTGCGATAGATCGCGCAACCGCCCGCTGCTCGGCTCGCGGGTGACCGGGCACTTCGGCGTGACGCGTTACATTACTCCCCTCTCGAAGGGTGCCGGCAGCCCTGCAACCCAGGCCACCTGTACCCAGCGAGAGCGCGCCAGGACACTGCGTCCCGGCGGCTTTCAACCCGACAATACGTCCAGCCCATGGATCAGCTCTTATCGATGGAGATCATCCATCGATCTTTAGGAATAGTCGTAAAAACGCAACAAATTCGATGTTCGACGCGACAGCGGCGCCAGAATGGCGGCCACGCCCATGGGCGCTGATCACCTCCCGCGCATGAATGGATTTCCTGCACCGCGCCGGCTTCGCCTGGCGCTCCTGGACGATCATGAAGTCGTCCGTCGCGGCACCGCCCTGCACCTGTCAGGCGATCTCCGGTTCGACATCGTCGCCAGCCATGGTTGCAGCGGTGCGCTGATCGACAGCCTGCACCGCATGCCCGTGGATGTGGCCATCATCGATCTCACGCTCGCCCGTGGCGACCTGGGCGGTATTGAGCTGGTTACGCTGCTCTGCCGCGAATTCCCTCGCACGCCAATGCTGGCCTTCGCGACACTCTCTCCCACCACGAATCTCAACAGCCTGATCGATGCCGGACTCAGTGGATTCGTCAATAAGGCCGAACCCCTTGCGGCATTGTCCGACGCCATCGTGCGCGTCTTCCAGGGCCTGATCCGGGTTCCGCCGGACGTCAGGCTGGCCGGTGATCGTGGCGAGCTCAGCCGCAACGAGCGGGAGGTGCTGGAGCTGCTGCTGGAAGGCCTGACCGTATCGGAGATCGCGCTGCGCCGGCACCGCAGCATCAAGACCGTCAGCACACAGAAGGGCGCGGTGCTGCGCAAGCTGGGATTGCGCAGCGATGTGGAGATCTATGCGCTGCGTGAACGGCTGGAGTCGCCGTGAGGCGCCACGCGCCATTGCGCCCGTGCCTGCTGCTCCTGGGGTTGCTGGTACTGCTTCTCCTTCCCGCCGCGTCGGCGGAAGATATCCGGTCACCACGCTGGCCGCCGGGCAGCAGCGTACGGGTCTCCACCGCCCCGTCCCTACGCCCCGTGCCCGCGGCGATGGCCGATCCGTCATCACCGCCGACGCTCGCCCATGGCTACGCCAACCTGGTGGCGCGTCACGCCCAACTCAGCTTCCTGGAACAGCCCTACCCGACGACCGTCGCATCAATCCTCGCTGTGTGCCATCACGAGGCCGACCTGGTCATGGTGTTTGGCGGCGCGAGACACCAGAAGCTGCCCTGCCCCGACCTTGCAGCGTCCAGCCGATTCCGGGGTGGCGCCACCCTGCTGGCAGGGCGCGCCGGCGAATGGCTGCCACGGGAGATACGCGAGCTCGACGGCCGGGTCGTGGCCGTCGTTGAAGGCGGGCCCTACGCCGGCTGGCTGCGCGCGCATCATCCTCAGATCAGGCTGCAGCAGCTGCCTGATCGGTACGCCGCATTGGCGGCAGTCCAATCCGGCGTGGCCGACGTGGCGATTGGCCTGGAATCCACGCTGCGCCCGCTGGTTCGACGCCATTTCAACGGCAGCCTGCGCCTGCAGCCATTCGACAGCGACTTCTCCACCGACCTCTACCTGCTCGTCCGCCGGGAAGACCAGCAGCTGCTTGAACGCATCGGACAGGCGTTGCGGGAGATCACGCTGGAGGAGCATGCAAGCCTGCTCCACCTGTGGGCAGGCCAGACCCTGCCGGCGGCGGCGGGAAACGCACTGGACTGGATGCAGGCCTCGCCCCCGCGCGGCTGGCTGCTACTGGCCCCTCTGCTGGTCGCCCTGCTGCTGTGGCCCCTGACCCGTCACCTGCGGGTACGGGGCGACCGTCGCAGCGCGCAGGCCATCGGGATGATCAGTCACGAGATGCGCAATTCGGCACAGGCCGTACTGGCCTCGATCGAGCTGCTTGGACAATCGACACTGCCGAAAGGCGAGCGCGATCTGCTCGCCGCTGCCAGCAGCGCCAGCCAATCCCTGCGCGGCCTGTTGAATCGTGCACTGGACTTTTCGCGCCTCGCCAGCGGCGCTTTCAGGCCGCATGCACAAGCCTGTGATGCGACCCGGCTTTGCCGGCAGGCACTGGAGGCCATTCGGCCACAGGCGCAACAGAAAGGCCTGCAGCTGCATCTTGACGCCCCGACCGAACCTTCTCCGATCATTCTGGTGGACATTGATGCGCTGCGCCAGATTGCCAGCAATCTGCTGGCCAATGCGGTGAAGTTCAGTGATATCGGCGGCATCGAGCTGCGCCTGCGGCTGCTTCCAGCAGCGCGGCCGCAAGAGCTGCTGCTGGAGGTGATCGACAGCGGGATCGGGATCGCGCCAGCACAGGTAGCCGAACTGTTCCAGCCTTTCCGTCAAGGCAGCGGTGGGCATCAGCGTGGCGGTAGTGGCCTCGGGCTTTCCATCGCACGCGAGCTGGCACGTGCGATGGGGGGCGATCTGACCGTGCACAGCGTCCTCGGTCGCGGCAGCCGCTTCATCCTGCGCCTGCCGGTGTGCGCAGCTGACTCTGCCGAGAGTGTCCGGGACATGCCCGTGGAGGGCACGCCGCTGGCCGGGCTGCAACTGCTGCTGGTGGAGGACCACGCACTCAGTCGCCACGTCATTGCCGAACAGTTGCGGCGCTGGGGCGCCGAGGTATGTGCCCTGGAAGACGCGGCCAGCGCGCTGGCCGAACAGATACGCCACCCCCGCCCTGCCGTGCTGATCGACATTGGGCTGCGTGGCATCGATGGCTACGCACTGGCACGCGAACTGCGCGCCCGTGGCGGGCATCCGGCCCGCCTGATCGCCTTGTCTGCCCGCACCGGGCGACGTCACCACGCGCGTTGCCGCCGCTCGGGTTTCGACGCGGTGCTGGCCAAGCCGCTGCGCGCCGCCGAACTGCTCGCCGCGCTGGGCATTCCGGCGCCGCAGAGCCCGGACGCGCTTGAGCAGGCGACTGAAATGGACGCGGCCTACAGCGCCGACATCTGCGATGAACTCAGCAGGATCGAGCGGATCGTCGATCACGCAGACGCATCGGCGCTCGGTCATCACGCGCACCGATTGCAGGGCGCGCTACAGATGCTGGGTCAACGCGAGCACGCCGCCATCGCGGCCGAGCTGGTCGATCTGGCGCAGGACGCCACGCCGGACTGGGCCGACGCACGTCGCCTGCTGGGTGTACTGCAGGCCGGACAGGGCGCCCGCGCTGCGGGAACCCTGCCCAACCCCTTGATCACGCGGCCAGACGCTCGACCTGGCGACGGGTCAGGTCATTGAAGCGACCCAGCGACATCAGGTGCTGGTGGATCAGTGCCAGCCAGCCACTGCGGTGCCACTCGACCACGGTTGCTTCCGGCAGCGCGACGAACTTCTCGACGTCCACGACCAGGAAGCCGTTGAGGTTGAACTCCCGGCCATCCGGGGTGCGCACGGTGGCATTGCGCTCGACCAGCAGGCCGTTGTCGACCAGGGCCTTGGAGAAGGCCTGGGTCTGTTCGTGTTCGCGGGTGTACTGGCCGCAGAATTCCAGGGCCTGCTGCACCATCTCGGTGGCCTTGCCGTCAACGAACAGCGGCTGGCCTTCCTCGCCCCCCTTGACCACGCGCGGGCTCTCTTCGTCGATGCCCAGCAGGAAATCATTCTCCGCGCCGGTGTCGATGAAGATGAAGGGGTGGCGGCGCAGGTAGGCGGGAATGTAGGCCTCGTCTTCCCACAGGCCATCCTTGATGAACAGGTTCTGGTCGGACACGCCCACGGCAGCCATCGGAACCGCGCTCGGGCCGGCAAACAGGATCGGGAAGTGGTGCAGGGCCAGCGAGAACTCGCCCAGCACCAGCGGAATGGCATTGTTGCCGGCGGCGAACTCCAGCCTGCCCGGCAGGATGCGCAGATCGGCATGCACATCGGCCTGCAGCGGCACCGGGCGGGTATAGAACAGGGGGGCGCCGCTCGGCGCCGCTTCGGTGGTGGTGTCGCTGGTGGTGGTCATGTTGGGAACCGTTCGATCATGCGCGCCTGCCATCCCGGGCACGCCAGCGGGAACAACCTGAATCCCGCATTATCAACAAGCTCGATGACAACGGCCACCCCACCGGCGAACTATTTCAGCTGCAGGGGGTAGCGCTGCCAGAGTACGTGGACCAGGAAACCGGCCAGCTCGGTATCGCGGGCACTGACCGCCGCACGGATCTTGTCCAGCAGCACCATGTCGCTGCAGGAACGCACGTCGGCATGGTTGGCCTGCCCCGCCCTGCGCGCACGATAGCGCGCCGCCCGCTGCGCATCGCTCATCGCGTACCCGAACTTGGGCGGACGACCGCGCTTGCGCGGCAGGGTCAGCTCCAGGGTTCCGGGGTCTTTGTCATCACGCATGAGAGGGGTGCGGGCGGCGGCGAGCAACGGGGGGTGCGCAATTTATCGTGAGGCATCACTTTAATCCAGCTTTTTCTACAGATTTGTTGCGGCGCAATGCAAACGTTCGCGCACGAACGCGGTGTCATCCACGCATGGCGTGGATACGGGACTCACGGCAATGCGAAAAAAGGGAGCCCGCGAACGGGCTCCCCTCACATTGCCTATGCCGCGCGTACTGGCTCATAGCCGTGCAGGTGCGCCTCACTGCTGGCCCGCCCCTGGCTGAGCGAACGCAGCGAGGTGGTGTAACCCACCAGCTGCGCCAGTGGCGCGAAGCCACTGACCTCGGCACGACCGTCCTGGTCCTCGATGCGGGCGATGCGGCCATGGCGCCGGTTGAGGTCGCCGACCACATCACCCACCGACGCCGAAGGCGAATGCACCGTCACCGCCATCACCGGCTCCAGCAGCTGCGTGCCACCCTCGGCCAGCGCCGCCTTGATCGCCTCGGCGCCTGCGCGATGGAACGCCATCTCCGAAGAGTCCTTGGCATGGGTCTGGCCATCGACAAGACTGACCTCGATGCCGACCACCGGATGACCCTGCGGACCTTCCGACAGTGCAGCACGCACGCCCTTTTCCACCGCCGCGATGAAGCTGCGCGGCACCACGCCACCGACGATGCGGTCGTTGAACACGACAAGGTCGTCGTCGCGCGGCGCCACATCCAGCACCACGTGCGCGAACTGGCCCTGGCCTCCGGTCTGCTTGACCAGCCGCCCGACGACGCCCGTCATCGCGCGCATCGGCGTCTCCTGGTAGGCCACGCGCGGCGCACCTACGGCCACGTCGACCTTCCATTCGCTGCGCAGGCGCTCGACCATCACCTCCAGGTGCAGCTCGCCCATGCCCCAGACCAGGGTCTCCGCCGTGTCGCGATCGGTCTCGACGCGGAACGACGGATCCTCCTGGGCCAGGCTGGCCAAACCCTGTGCCATCCGGATCAGGTCGGCCGCACGCGCCGGTTCCAACCGCCACGCCAGCACCGGTGCCTGTGCCTGGATGTTCTCCAGGCGCAGCGGCTGCTCACGACCGCTCAGCGTTTCACCACTGACCGCATCCTTCCAGCCCAGTACCGCGACGATGTCACCGGCCACGGCCTGCTCGATGTCATGGGTCTGGTCGGCCTGCACCCGCACCAGACGACTGACACGCCGACCCTGCGGATGCTGCGAACTGGCCACCGCATCACCCACCTTCAAGGTGCCCGAATACAGCCGCACGAAGCTCAGCGCGCCGTGCTGCTGGTGGGTGATCTTGAACAGCAGACCGGCCAGCGGACCGTCCGGATCCGGCGGCAGCACCACCTCGCCCTCATCGCTTTCGGCACTGACAGCCGGGCGATCCAGCGGCGACGGCAGGTAATCGACCACCGCGTCGAGCAGCGTTTCGATGCCCTTGTCCTTGAACGCAGCACCGGCCAGCACGGGCACGCCCGCACCCGCCAGCGTCGCCCGGCGGATCGCCGCGCGCAGCTGCCCGGCATCGATCACGCGACCTTCCAGCCAGGCATCGGCCAGTTGCTCATCGTGATCGGCCACGGCCTCGACCAGCGCATCGCGCTGGGCTTGCCACTGGGCCCGTGCCGCTTCGTCCCAAGGGATCACCGTGGTTGCGGCGCCCTCCTGCCACTGCAGCACGCGCTCATCGACCAGATCGACCCAGCCGTGGAAGCCGCTTTCGCTGCCCAACGGCACGCCCAGCGCCCACGGCCGCGCGCGCAGCTTGTCCTGCAGCTGCTCCAGCACGCGCTCGAATGAAGCGCCGACGCGGTCCATCTTGTTGACGAAAGCGATCAACGGCACGCGGTGGCGACGCGCCTGGCGCCACACGGTTTCGGACTGCGGCTGCACGCCATCCACGGCCGAGAACACGGCCACAGCACCGTCAAGCACGCGCAGTGAACGCTCGACTTCGATCGCGAAGTCGATGTGGCCGGGGGTGTCGATCAGGGTCAGCCGATGCGGCGGCAGGTCGCGCGGCGCCCACTGCGCCTGCACGGCAGCCGCGCCAATGGTGATGCCACGTTCGCGCTCGATCGCCGAGAAGTCGGTCGTCGCATTGCCATCGTGCACTTCGCCGACGCGATGGATTTCGCCGCTTTTCCACAGCAGTCGTTCGGTCAGCGTGGTCTTGCCGGCGTCGATGTGGGCAATGATGCCAAGGTTGCGACGGCGGGAAAGGACTTGGGTGTTCATGAGAAAGGTTCCTGCAAAGCCAACTTCGGGGGCCGCGCACCCCGGTTGGCGACAGGGTGCGCGGCTAGCGTTCGGTCTCGGCGATCTGGTGCATGGCACGTTCTCCTTGCGGTACGTCGGGTCAGGGGAAATGGAACTGCAGAAACGAAAAGAGCGCCCCGAAGGGCGCTCTGTGGATCATCCAGCGATAGCCGCTTCAGCGGCTCCGTGGGGCTCCAGGCAGACACGCCCGTTCCGCGCTTGCGCGGGTCAGGGTGAAAAACTTCAGGAGCGGCATCCGGTTCATGGGGCGCATTCTAGACCTGCCAATCTGGCGCGCAAGTGAATATTGCAAACATAAATGGAACGATGAAGCCGACAATGATCGGGGTCAGATCCCTTTGCCCCTGGGCAAAGCGATCTGACCCCTCTCAGCCTCTACTTGCAGCCGTGCAGCCTGCGCGCCTCGGCCACCGTTGCGGCCTGGTCATCCCCCATCGACATCCACCCCTGCAACGACATCGCCGGATCCACCTGTGCCTGTCGGGGGCCGCCATGAATCACAACCTCGATCCAGCTCCCCACCGGCGCCAACTCAGCCAGGCGCGCCGCCTGATCCTCCTCGGTGCTGAATGTGTCGTCCGGACCCGCCGGCGGCGTGGTGTTCACGGTTTCCGTCTTGCGGGTTCGGACCCGAAGTGCACCATCCGGCAGCCGCTGACTGATCACGTCGTAGCGCTCGATACCGTATGCCCAGCTGTTCTCGCCAACCCTGCGGGTCTCGCTGCCGTCATCCGCCACGGTCACCACCTCGCCTGCCGGCCCGACAACACCCGCGACAGCCCCCAAGCCGGACATCAGTGCCTGATAGACGATCATCTGCCGCTGCTCGGTGGCCAGCGCTCCGGCCTTGAGCTTGGCGGCAGGAATCTGCAGGTATGCGGCCTCCTTGCAAAGCACCAGCACCTGCTGGTCATCCCAACTCACGGACATTTCCTCGTTGGCGAAGTACTGCGTTTTCATCGAGGCCACAGCGGCCCCCTCGCCACTGGAATGCCGGGTTTCGATCAGCGAGGCATTCTCGGCCGCGTTGGTCAGCGAAACCTGGGAGGTCGAGGCTGCATTGGCAGCGCACACCGAAGCAATCATCGCGGCAAGCAGCACGCTGCGGGTAACGGTGCGGAACATGGCATCAGTCCATTGAAGAAAACGAAGCCGCCATGATACCCGGAGCAACCTGGCGGACCTTCGCTCAGGTCACCACCACCAGCGGAACCCCGCGCCGCGGATGCTCCAGCACCACCACATCCTGCTGGTAGACCCGCCGCAGGTTGTCTTCGGTGAGCACCTGCAGCGGCGTGCCATCGGCCGCCACCCTGCCCTGCTCCAGCAGCACGATGCGGTCGGCATAGCCCGCGGCCAGATTGAGGTCGTGCAGGACCACGATCACGCACGCACCGGCTTCGGCACACGCACGCACACTGCGCAGCGTGCGCTCCTGATGGCGCAGATCCAGCGCCGCGGTCGGTTCATCAAGCAACAGAAGCGGCGTGTCCTGCGCCAGCACGCGCGCGAACGTGGTCCGGGCGGCCTCACCACCAGACAGCTGCTGCACCTCGCGCAGGCGCAACGCCTGCAGTTCAGCGGCATCGATGGCCGCCTCCACCCGGGCATCGTCCGTGACCGGGTCCGGCGGATGCGGCAATCGCCCCATCGCCACCACCTCTTCGACGCTGAAGGCAAAACGCACGCCGTGCTCCTGCGGCATCACCGCGCGCTCGCGCGCCAGCGGCCCCGCCTTGTAGCTGGCCAGCGGCCTGCCCAACAGGCTCACCTCGCCCGCATCGGCGCGCAGGTCGCCGGCCGCGACCGCCAACAGCGTGGACTTGCCCGCACCGTTCGGGCCCACCAGTGCGGTCACCGTACCCGGTTCGAACGCCAGCGAAATGCCGTACAGGATCTCGCGTTGCTGGCGGCGCACCACCACATCGTGCAGCTTCAACAGCACACTCATGGCACCGCCTTGCGGCGCTGCTGCAGCACCAGCCAGAGGAAGAACGGCGCACCCAGCGCGGCCGAGAACAGGCCCAGCGGAATCTCCGCCGGCGGATCCAGCGTGCGTGCGGCGGTATCCGCCACCACGATCAGCAGTGCACCCAGCAGGCCGGACAACGGCAGCAACCAGCGATGGCCGGGGCCCACCAGCAGGCGCGCCACGTGCGGCACCACCAGGCCGACGAAGCTGATCGAGCCCGCAAACGCCACCGCCGCCCCGACCAGCAGCGCGCTGAACGCCACCAGTCGACGGCGCGTGCGGGTCACATCCAGTCCCAGATGCTGGGCCTGGCGCTCGCCCAGCGCCAGCATGTCCAGCGGCGTTGCCAACCGTTGCAGTGCCAGCACACCGATGGCAAACAGCGGTGCCACGGCGGCCACGTCGGCCCAGTTGGCACGGGCCAGCGAGCCCATCTGCCAGAACACCAGCGACTGCAGCTCGCTTTCGCTGGCAATGTAAGTGAGGAAACCAATCAGCGCCGAGCAGAACGCGGCCATCGCGATGCCGACCAGCAGCAGCGTCGCATTGCCACTGCCCTTGCCCGGCCGCGCCAGCGCATAGGTCAGGCCGATGGCCAGGGCACCACCGACGAAGGCGGCAACCGGCACCAGCCAACCGGCGGCACCTGCAGCGCCGAGAACAATGGCAGCCACTGCACCCAGCGCAGCACCCTGGCTGACACCGACGATGCCGGGGTCGGCCAGCGGATTGCCGAACAGGCCCTGCAGACTGGCACCGGCCATCGCCAGCGACGCACCGACCATCGCGCCCAACAGGGCACGCGGAATGCGCAGCTGCCAGACCACCGCCAGATCGCGGTTGCTGACCGCCTGCGGATCAAGCAGGCCCAGCTTCACCGCCAGCGCCTGCATCACCTCCAGCGGCGGCAACCGCAACGGACCTACGGCGAACGACGCCAGCACGGCCCCCAGCAGGGCCAGCAACGCCACCATCAACATCATCCGCCCACGACGGCGGCGCCGATCCGCTGGACTCATGCCTTCGGCATCGCCGCGAAAGCCTCGGCAAGGGCCAGTGCACCCGCACCGGAGCCCACGCTGGTGTACTTCAGCTGCACATCCGGCATCACCCAGACCCGATTGGCCTGCCCGGCCGGGGTCTGCTTCAGCGTCGGGTACGCCTTCCACAGGCCTTCGGCACCGCCGAACAGCTGCAGGTCGTGCTCAGTCACCAGGATCACTTCCGGTGCCGCGGCGATCACGCCTTCATTGCTCAGCTGCGAGTAGTTCTTCACCCCCGCATCGGTGCCGATGTTGATGCCGCCCGCCAGTGCGATCAGCTGCGCCGACGCACTGTCGGCACCGGCGACGGTCGGAGAGCCACCGGCGCCGGTGGCCGAGACGTGGATCACTCGTGGTGCATGGCCCAGGCCCTTGCCAATCGCTGCAGCCTCGTCGAGCTGGCGCTGCACCTGCGTGGCAAGTACCTGCCCTGCTTCGGCCAGCCCTAGTGCGGCGGCGACCTTGCGCACCTTGTCCGGCGCCGGCTGCAGGTCATCGATGACCACCGCCGGCTCACCGACTTCGCGCAGCTTCTTTGCCAGCTCGGTGTGGCGACGCAGGCTGTTGCCGAGGAACAGCGAGCCCTGCAGGCTCAGTACGCCCTCCACGCCGGTGGTGCGGTTGAACAGGAACTGGTGCGGCGCGGCCCGGCCGGCCTGGGTGGTGGTGTTGGTCGGCGCGGCAAAGACCTGCTTGCCCATGCCCAGCGCCTCGATCACCGCGATCACATCGTCACCACCGGCAATGATCCGGCTGGTGTCGGCCACTTCAATGTCAGCGCCATCGTCGGAATGCACCTTGGCCGGCAGCACCGCCTTCTGGCCGTGCACGGCTGGCATCTCGGCACCGGCCACGCGCTGCCAGCCTGCCGGCAACGCGGTTTCGGCAGCGGCTGTTGCGGCGGGCGGCTCGGTAGTCTTGCCGGCATCAGGCGGCGTTGACGAGCCACTGCAGGCAGACAGCGCCAGCGAAACAGCCAACGGAAGCGCACACAGGCGCAGACGGGACGCGATGTTCATGCTCGTTCTCCTTGCTGGCAGGGCGACGCGCACGCCGCCCCACCGTGTGACTTACTGCTTCGGGGTGATGCGGGTGATGCGGTCACCCTTCGGATCCTCGGCGCCGCGCGACTTGTTCACCGCGAACACGTTGCCCTTGCCATCGGCGCGGACGTGGTTCGGCAGCGTGCCGCCATCAAGATTGGCGACCACCTTGCCGTCACCATTCACCACGGTGACCGTGCCAGCGCCACGGTTGCTGACGTAGGCCAGGCCGGAGGCATCATCGAAGGCGACGTTCAGCGCACCGGCGCCGACCGGCACGTCGTGCAGCACCTTGCCGGCGGCCACATCGACGATCAGCAGGTTGTCGGTGCCCTGCGAGGCCACGTACAGGCGGTTGCGCGCCGCGTCGAAGGCCACGCCCGAGGCGCTGATCGCGTTGCCCAGGTCGATGACCTTCTCGACCTTGCCGCTGGCCACATCGATCACCGCCGCTTCCGGCGTGCCGATGCTGACGGTGAACAGCTTGCCGCCCTTCTCGTCCAGCACCAGGCTCATCGGCGTGAACTTGCCGTCATCCACGCCGGACTCCAGCGTCACCGGCGGCAGTTCCTTGAAGGTCCGGGCGTCAAACACCGACAGGTGGTCCTCGCCAGTGGCCGACGCGAACACCTTGCCGCGGGCGCCGTCGACCACCACGTCGCGCGCATGTGGCACGGTGTCGACGGGGAACTGGTGGACCAGCGAGAGGTCCTTCTGGCGGTAGACCGCGATCGAGTTCTGCCGGGTATTGGTGACCCAGACATTACCGTTGGTGTCATCCACGCCGACGCCGTAGACCGCGTACACCGCGCCGTTGGTGCTGCCCGGCACCTGCGCCGGGGTGATCGCCCTGGTCACCTTCAGCGACGTCGGGTCCAGCTTCAGCAGCTGCGACTGGGTCACCGGCGGGCGACCCACCGCCGAGGTCACGAATACTGCATTGCTGGCGGCACTGTAGGCGGACTGGTACAGGCCCGGCACCAGCTTGTTGGACTGGGTGGCGAACTGCGCCTGGCCGGACAGCGGCAGCTGCGGCGACACGCGCAGCTTCAGCACCGTGGCTGCAGCCGGCTGGCTGGCGCGCACCACCACCGGGTGGGTGCCCGGCACCGCATCGGCCGGAATGCTCAGCTGGGTCTTGAAGTTGCCGTCGGCATCGACCACCAGCGGCTGCGTGTTGAGCACGCTGTCGCCACGCAGCAGGCTGACCTTCTGGCCCGGCACGAAGCCACGACCAACCACGTCGGCAGTGCTGCCGGGAACCACGTTCTCACCGCGCGAGACAACCTCACCCTTGAAGGTGGCGTTGGCCGGCTGATCGAACACCGGCTGGGCGGTGGCGGTCACCGCCAGCAGCAGGCCGGCGGCGAGAGAGGTAAGGCGGAAAGACGGACGGAACGACATGGCAGGCTCCTTGCACACGTAGGCCGCGCCACGTGGCGCGGGAGTCATCGGTTGCCTGGGCCGCTGCACGCCGGCAGCCTCGCCTGGGTAGTGGGGTCGCACGGCATCGCGTGCGAAGGCATTCATTCGCCGGCGTTGTCCCCGCCACTGGGCGCACCATCGCCGGCGCTGCGGTCGGACACGCCATACAGTTCATGCAGCGCAGCGTGGAACGATGCCGGCAGCATCGGGCCGTGGCCGAGGCCATCGAACTCGCGGTACTGCACGCTCAGGCCCGGCACCTTGCCCAGCCGCTCGGACAACTGCATCGCCGCATCCGGGGTGGCGCCACCGATCCGGCGCAGATGCGCAACCACGCGCGGGTTGCTCATATCGCGCTTGCCGCGATCACCGACGCGCTCGGCGCCGCCCAGCATCAGCCAGAGCTTTGCCGGCTGGCCGTGCACGTTCTGCACGAACTGCTGCTCCGGATCACCCAGCGCCGCGCCCTGGCTCCACCACAGCGACGGGCTGGCGGCCAGATAGGACTGGAACGCGGCAGGTCGCGTGTACAGCGCATTGAGCACGAACAACCCGCCCAGCGAATGGCCCCACAGCGCCTGCTGCCGCGTATCGATGCGTGCGCGACGCTCGACTTCCGGCTTGATGCGGCGCTCGATCACGTCAAGGAAAGCCGCAGCGCCGCCGCCGACTGCCTGGGTCGTGCCGCTCTCGTCGTCGGCACGGTCGATCCACGCGGTGTAGTCGCGGGTACGCGCCTTGGAATCGATGCGCAGGTCGTTGTCGTAGCCGATCAGCACCAGTACCGGCGGCGCCTTGCGCGCGGCCAGCTCGGCCAGCAGCGGCTGGTCCAGCACCATGGCCACGGCGTTGCCATCCAGCGCGTACAGCACCGGGGATGGGGTCTTGCCGGCCCTGGCTGGAATCGCCAGGTTCACCCGCCAACGGCGCTGCTGGTCCGGGCTGTCCACCACGAAACGTTCAAAGCGATAGCTGGCCGCCGGCTCGTCCAGCACGGTGTGGCCGATCTTCTGCAGCGGATTGCGCTGCTGCGCATTGGCGTACGGAGTGGCCAGGAGCAGACCCATCATCAAGGCAGCCAGGCCGCGGGCCAATGGACCACGGCGCGAAGGCAGGACGAAATGCTTCATCAGTGGCGGCAGGAGCGGCCGATGGCCGCCGGTTCTCAGGGGACCGCAGTCTACCTTAAACGCGAATGATTATCACATCGATCAAACGTCACGCTGTGTATCACGCGCGCGATGCGTTCATTTTCCCGGTTGCGCCGGAAACACCTAATCCACTATTTTGCCGGTCAGCGGGGCGCAGGAGCGCCCTTCCCTCGCAGGGCTGCGGATGGATGGGCAATCGAGCCGCCGGCCGCGCCCTGTCCTTTACCAAACCCATCCATGCATGGCATGGATCTACTGACCACCATCCACGGGAATGAATCCCGTGACTGCGAGAACACCTTGAAGCGCACCGCCCTGATCGCCCTTTCCCTCGGCCTGATTGCACCCCTGGCCGCCCATGCCGCACAGGACCTGCCAACGCTCTACCAGGCCTTTGAAGAGGCCGGCAATTCGTCACTGGGCATGGAAGAACTCAACCAGACGGTGACATTCACCGCCGTGGCCCTGGGCGTCTCCAGCAACCTGGCGGGCGAGCCGCTGATCGAGGCAGGCGACGATCAGGGCAATGTCCTGGCCCGGCTGACCAGCGGCGACGAACAGCAGGCGGCCAAGCTGGGCGCACTGGAAGAAGGCGCAACCTTCACCGCCAGCTGCACGCTGCAGTTCAGCTCGGGAACGGATTACCTGTCCTTCGGCGACTGCAGCATCAAGTAAGAAAGAAGCCGGCGAAACGCCGGCTTCGTTGTCCCGCCCTGTAGAAGTCGAGCCATGCTCGACTCACGCAATCTCACGGCCCCGCAGGCACCGGGCCGTAGACGTTCTCCTGCGGTGTACCCGGCAACAGCGCGAACACGAAGACCACCAGGCCACCGAACGGAACGAAGGCCAGCAGGTACATCCAGCCCGAATGGTTGCAGTCGTGCAGGCGGCGCACGGTGACGGCGATGACCGGCACGAACGTGGCCAGCCAGAACACGACGAACAGGATGATCGAAGCGATGCACGGCACGTCGGACTGCATCACCAACCCGGCGATGAGCGGCACCATCAGGACGGCCGAGACGATCAACAGCAACAGCTGGAACATCCAGTACTCGCGACGGCTGGCACGACCCTCGAACGGGGCATAACGCCTCAACGGCAGAATCATTTCCTGCACGGCATCAATCCATTACCCCTGTAAAGCCGAGCCATGCTCGGCTGCTGTTCCAGGAGGTACCTGCAAGCCCGTGCAAGAGCGGAGTCGAGTATCGCTCGACGCTACATAAGCCGGCTCAGCGCCCCTTCGCGGCCCTTGCCGCCTCACGCTCGGCGCGCAGCCGATCCAGCTTTTCCTTCAACTTGATTTCCAGCCCGCGCGGCACCGGGTTGTAGTACACCCGCTCGCCCATCGCATCGGGGAAACCCGTCTGGTCCAGCGCGATGCCACCCTCGGCGTCGTGGTCGTACTGGTACTCGGCGCCATAGCCCAGCTCCTTCATCAGCTTGGTCGGCGCATTGCGCAGGTGCAGCGGCACCTCTTCGGTACCGCTCTGGCGCACGTCGGCCTTGGCCTGGTTGAAGGCCGCATAGCCGGCGTTCGACTTGGCGGTGCTGGCCAGGTAAAGCACCAGCTGCGCGAACGCCAGCTCGCCTTCCGGGCTGCCCAGCCGCTCGTAGATGTCCCAGGCTTCCAGCGCCATGCTTTGTGCGCGCGGATCGGCCAGGCCGATGTCCTCGATGGCCATGCGGGTCAGCCGGCGCGCGAGATAGGACGGATCGCAACCGCCGTCCAGCATGCGGGTCAGCCAGTACAGCGCAGCATCGGGGTTGGAGCTGCGTACCGACTTGTGCAGCGCCGAGATCTGGTCGTAGAACTGCTCGCCGCCCTTGTCGAAGCGACGGGTACGGTCGGCCAGCACCTGGGTCAGGGTCTGCGGCGTGATGCGACCACCCTCCCCGCCCGCCAGTTCTGCGGCGATTTCCAACAGGGTCAGCGCACGGCGCACGTCACCATCGGCAGCGGTGGCGATTTCCAGCAGCAGCTCGGGAGCGACCTCGATACCCTCCTCGCCCAGGCCGCGCTCGCGATCCCCCAGCGCACGTTCCAGCGCTTCGACGATATCGGTTGGTGATACCGCTTCCAGCACATGCACGCGGCAACGCGACAGCAGCGCCGAGTTCAGCTCGAACGACGGATTCTCGGTGGTGGCACCGACGAACAGGATCGTGCCGCGCTCGATGTGCGGCAGGAACGCATCCTGCTGCGCCTTGTTGAAACGATGCACTTCGTCCACGAACAGCACGGTGCGCCGGCCCTCCGCGAAGCGTTGCGCGGCTTCGGCCAGCACCTGGCGCACCTCCGGCAGCCCGGACAGCACGGCAGAGATGGCACGGAACTCGGCATCGGAGTACTCGGCCAGCAGCAGCGCCAGCGTGGTCTTGCCGCAGCCTGGCGGCCCCCACAGGATCATCGAATGCACGCGACCGGATTCGACCGCGCGGCGCAGCGCACTGTCCGGCGCCAGCAGGCGCTTCTGCCCGACCATTTCGTCGAGGGTGCGCGGGCGCATGCGCTCGGCCAGCGGGCGCAGATGTTCCCGATCAACACTCAGCAGATCGGGGCCGGGGAAGGAAGTTGAACGATGTCTTGCCACCCGCTCATTGTACCGCGACAGGGTGACGACGATTCCGGTAGTGCCGGCCGCTGGCCGGCAGATCAAAAGCGCGTCAACCAGGGTTGACACCCACCTGGGCGGTGCCGATTGACACCCACCAGAGCAGGTAGCCGGGCCATGCCCGGCATCCCCGATCAATTACCGATGACGTCGGTGCCCTTCGGCGGGGTGAAGCTGAAGGTGCCGGCGGCGAAGCCCGGGTTGCGCTTCCAGCCGCTGAAGCTGATCACGGTCCGCTGGCCGACAGCGTCGGTGATCTCCATCTTGGCCAGGCCCTGGGCATTGAAGCCCAGCGCGGCGTACTGGAAGCTGGCTTCGGTCTCGCGCTTCGGCGACAGCGACAGCCACTGCAGGCCGTCGCGCTGCGCGGCCTCTTCGCTGACGTCGTACTGCTGTTCCAGCAGCGCCGGGTTGATCAGCGCGGTCAGCGGGCTGTTCTGTTCTTCCTTGCCCTGCTCGCGCACGGTGGCCTGCTCCAGGTCCGGCTCGTACATCCAGACCTTCTTGCCGTCAGCCACGATCAACTGCTCATGCGGGCGCACGTATTCCCAGCGGAACAGGCGCGGCGCCGACAGCGCCACGCGGCCACTGGTCGATTCCTTCACCTTGCCGCGACTGTCGAACACCTGCTGGCTGAACTGGCCATCCAGGCCCTTCAGGCCGCTGGTGAAGGTCTTCAGGTCATCGCGGGCGCCAGCCCAGGCACTGCCGGCAGCGGCACAGGCGACAGCCAGGGTAGTAGTGGCAAGGAAACGGCGGAAGTGGAAGTTCATGCGGAAATCCTGTGGGCGCGGGCGCCAGGAAAGGTGATTGCCAGTGTGCCCGGGGAAAGATGAATGGGCGATCAGGGCGACATTATGCCGCCCTGAACGTCCATCGGCGATTCAGCCGCCAGATGCCGGCAGCTTGCCGTACAGCACCTGGCCGCGGAAGCCGCGACGCACTTCGCGGTACAGCGCGCGGAACGCGGGGTAGTCCTGCGGCTGGCACAGCGCCTCCGGCCCACGCACCGCGTTCTGCCGCAAGCGGTGGTGCACGATCACGTCCTGGCCCTCGCGGCTCCAGTCCACCCGGTATTCGCCAGCGGCATTGGTAAAGCGCTGGCTGGCCGGAATGGCGATGATCGGCGCATTGGCCGGGAACTGCAGGCGATAAGTTTCCTCGCGCAGGCTGGCATTGCAGTAGAACGGCGTTTCGTTGGCCGGCGCCGAGGCGGTGGCATACAACCCCCGCACCGACTCGCCACCCGGCGGGTCCGGCACGGCCATGCCGCCGGCCACGCTGAAATCGGCGTAGTCCTCGGCCTGGAACGCCATGCGGTAGCCGAACGGCCGGGTCAGGTCGACCGGCACGCCCTGGATCTGCAGCTGCCCTCGCCCATCGAAACCGGACGCGGCCATGATCTGCTCTTCAGCGCGCGCACGGTTCTGCGCGTTGAGCTGGGAGAACTGCGCGCGCATGCCGATCTCGGCGTTCTCACCCAACTTGGGAATGGTCTCGCCGCGCAGGTTGCCGTTGGCATCAAACGTGAAACGCACCTCCATCGAGGTCGCATTGCGCTCCGGCGTATTGGCCGGGGTACGCGCCAGCGTAGCGTCCCGGGTACGCATCACCGGCGCACCCAGGTCACCTTCCGGCAGCTGCCCGAAGCGTGCCCACGCGGTGGTCGAATCCAGGTAAAGATCAAACTCGGGGATATAGGTGATGGCGTGGTTGAAGCGGCCCAGCACCGGAATCTTTGGCAACGTGGGGCCACCGCCGGCACCGATCAGCACCGGCGAGCTGGCGATGCCCTTGGCCGCCAGCAGCGCCTCGAGGATCGTCACATGGTCCTTGCAGTCACCGTAGTGATTGTCGAGGATGCTCTGCGCGCTGTTCGGCTCCAGGCCGCCGTTGCCCAGGTACACCGCCACATAGCGGATGTTCTGCGCGACCCAGCGATACAGCGCATCAGCCTGCTCGCGGCGGTCGCTGATGCCGGCGGTGATCTCATCAGCGAGCGCCTGCAGCGCCGGGGTCACCTTGGCCGCCGGGCCCGCCTTGAGCTGGTAGGCGCGCCCCATCTGCGACCAGTCACGATACGTGCTGGCCATGATGTTCGGGCCGAACTCCCAGCCTGCCGCCGACCAGTTCTGCGCCGGCATCGCCTCGCGGCGCTGGTAGCGCCAGCGCCATTGCGCCTGGCCATTCTTCACTGTCGGCCGGTCACTGCCCTGCACGCCGCGGCTGTCGACGAACATCGGCAGGTTGGCCGGCGCACTCAGGGTGACCTCGGCGTCCTCGTACTCGGTGAAGACGTTGAAGGTCTCCCACAGGCCGAAATAGCCCGGGAAGTACGGCGTAGCCTGGGTGCGGCGCACCTGGTAGTACAGGCGCGTGCCCGGGGCCAGGTTCGGGAACACGATCACCCGCACCTTGCGGTCGGCATACATCGCCGCCGAAGCACTGGAGTAGCTCTCTTGCGTGTAGATACGGTCGGCCGGCACGTCGCGGCGCTGGCCGTCGGCAGTGATGGTGTAGGCACCGAGCACTTCCAGCGTTTCCATCTTCTCGCTGTAGCTCAGCCGCACCTGGCTGAACTGCTCGACGGAGGCCTTGGTCTTGAGCAGCACTTCATAGGTTTCGGTCTGCACATTGCCCGCATCCGGCCGCACCTGGTAGTCGGCGCGGTAACGGACAATGCTGAAATTATTGCTGGCTTCGGTATCGCCGCTGGTGGATGGCGGCGCCGTGGCGGGCGCGGAGGTGGCGGTTTCTGCCAGTGCCGGGCCGGCAGCCATCAGGGCTGCCAGCGCCAGCGCCAGCGCGCTTGGTACGGGGTGAAGCATGCGTCGGTTCCTTGGACGTCGTGGGGGATACGTCGGGTCTTACTTCGGCGGTGGCGGTGCGAGCACCGTGCGGTCGCCGTTGTGCTCGGGCGGACTGACCACGCCGGCCGCTTCCATGGCCTCGATCAGTCGCGCTGCACGGTTGTAGCCGATCTTCAGCCGGCGCTGCACGCCGGAAATCGATGCACGACGGGTCTCGGTGACCACCCGCAGCGCTTCGTCATACAACGGGTCGGACTCGTCGCCAGCAGCGCTGTTCTCGGGCAGGCCGGTGGCGCCGACGACCACGCCGTCGCCCATCGTCTGCACTTCGTCCAGCACGCCGTCGACATAGTCGGCCGGGCCCATCGCCTTGAGGTGCTCGACCACGCGATGCACTTCATCGTCGGACACGAACGCACCGTGCACACGCTCGGGCAGCGCGGTGCCCGGCGGCAGGTACAGCATGTCGCCGTGGCCGAGAAGGGTTTCCGCGCCGGACTGGTCGAGGATGGTGCGCGAGTCGATCTTGGAGCTGACCTGGAAGGCGATACGGGTCGGGATGTTGGCCTTGATCAGGCCGGTGATCACGTCCACCGACGGGCGCTGCGTGGCCAGGATCAGGTGGATGCCGGCCGCACGCGCCTTCTGCGCCAGGCGCGCGATCAGCTCTTCCACCTTCTTGCCGACGATCATCATCATGTCGGCGAATTCGTCGATGAAGATGACGATGAACGGCAGCGTTTCCAGCGGACGCGGCGCCTCGCCCAGCTCCGGGTTCGGCTTGAACAGCGGGTCCATCAGCGGCTGGCCTGCGTCCTGGGCTTCCTTCACCTTCTTGTTGAAGCCAGCCAGGTTGCGCACGCCCACCGCGCTCATCAGCTTGTAGCGGCGCTCCATCTCGGCCACGCACCAGCGCAGGCCGTTGGCGGCCTCCTTCATGTCGGTGACCACCGGCGCCAGCAGGTGCGGAATGCCCTGATAGACGCTCAGCTCGAGCATCTTCGGGTCGATCATCAGCATCCGCAGGTCTTTCGGCGAGGCCTTGAACAGCAGGCTCAGCACCATCGCGTTGACCGCCACCGACTTGCCCGAACCGGTGGTACCGGCCACCAGCAGGTGCGGCATGCGCGCCAGGTCGGCCACCGTCGGGCGGCCGGCGATGTCCTTGCCCAGCGCCAGGGTCAGCACGCTGGCCGACTTGTCATATTCCTTCGAGCGCAGCAGCTCGGACAGGAAGATCATCTCGCGGGTGACGTTGGGGATCTCCAGGCCGATCACGGACTTGCCCGGAATGACATCGACCACGCGCACCGACTTCACCGACAGGCCACGCGCGATGTCCTTGTCCAGCGAACTGATCTGGCTGACCTTGATGCCCGGTGCCGGCTCGATCTCGAAGCGGGTGATGACCGGGCCAGGGTTGGCGCCGACCACCTGCGCATCGATGCGGAAGTCCTTCAGCTTGAACTCGATCTGCCGCGACAGGGTCTCCAGCGTCTCTTCGTCGTAGCCCTTCGGCTGCGGCTTGGGATCATCCAGCAGCGCCAGCGGCGGCAGGTCGGAACCATCGCCATTGACGCCACGGAACATCGGAATCTGGGTATCGCGCTTGGCCCGATCACTCTTCTCGATCACCGGCTCCGGACGCGGCTCGATCTTCACCGGCTCGCGCTTGGCGCGCACCTCGGCGTCGGCCTTGCGCACTTCCTGGCGTTCCTCGCGCATCACCCGGGTCTGCTTCCACTCGGTGACTTCTTCCTTCTTGCGCTCCAGCAACGGCGCCAGCGACATCACGCCACGGCCGATCTTCTCCATCACCGTGAACCAGGACAGCCCGGTGGCCAGGGTGATCGATGCAAGCAGCAGCACCAGCACGAACAGGTTCGCCCCCAGCGCGCCGAAGCCCACCGTGAGCGAGTTGCCGACCAGCTTGCCGAGGATGCCGCCGGCACTGGCGACGTCGCCACTGAACAGGCGCACGTGCAGGAAGCCGGTGCCGGCGATCAGGAAACCGACCAGACCGACCAGGCGCAGTGCCGGATCCAGGTCGTTCTCGCCCTTGCTCTCGCGCTTGAGGCCGAACATGGCGATCCAGGCCAGCGCGCCGAGCACCACCGGCAGCAGGAAGGCGATGTAGCCAAACAGCTGCAGCAGCACGTCGGCGATCCAGGCGCCGGCGCGGCCGCCCAGGTTGTGCACCGGCGCGACCACGCTGCCGGTGTGCGACCAGCCCGGATCGGTTGCCGAATAGGTGAACAGACTGGCCGCCAGATAGAGCAGGGCCGGCGCGATGGCGATCAGGCCCAGATCGCGCCAGAGGCGCTGGCGGCGTGGATTGTCGGTCGTCGCCGCCGCGGCCGTGCGACGTGACGCCTTGCTGTCGTCGGACTTGGAGCGTTCGGGGACCTGCTTCGCCACCTTAGACCATACCTTTGGAATGCGCTGTTAGTGATTGATAATAAATGAGACGGCGTCAGTTTTCAGTTATGCGACGCGCGACAGGGCAATCCGAGGCCCGGAACCACCGCTGGATGACGGCGTTCTGTTCATCGGCTTGAATCGCCCTGCCCCAGCCGCCACTCTATGACCTGCCGAGGATGCTGCGCAAACATCGCGAGCGCCTTGTCCCATCTACCTTTTCGCGAGTTTACATGAGCACCAGCCTGCCCTCCCGCCACCAGCGCCTCGTCATCCTCGGTTCCGGACCGGCCGGCTGGACCGCCGCCGTCTACGCCGCCCGTGCCAACCTGAAGCCGGTCGTCATCACCGGCCTGCAGCAGGGTGGCCAGCTGATGACCACCACCGAGGTCGACAACTGGCCGGGTGACGCCCACGGCCTGATGGGCCCGGACCTGATGGCGCGCATGCAGGCCCACGCCGAGCGCTTCGAGACCGAGGTCATCTTCGACCATATCCACACCGCCGACCTGTCGCAGCGCCCATTCAAGCTGATCGGCGACAGCCACGAGTACACCTGCGACGCGCTGATCATCGCCACTGGCGCCACCGCCAAGTACCTGGGCATCCCGACCGAAGAGACCTTCAAGGGCCGCGGCGTCTCCGCCTGCGCCACCTGTGACGGCTTCTTCTACCGCGACCAGGACGTGGTCGTGGTCGGTGGCGGCAACACCGCCGTGGAAGAGGCGCTGTACCTGTCCAACATCGCCCGCAAGGTCTACCTGGTCCACCGCCGCGACACCCTGAAGGCGGAGAAGATCATGCAGGACAAGCTGTTCAGGAAGGTCGCCGAAGGCAAGATCGAGACCGTCTGGCACCACCAGGTGGAGGAAGTGCTGGGCAACGACGCCGGCGTGACCGGCGTGCGCGTGAAGTCCACGCTGGACGGCAGCACCCGCGACATCGACGCCCACGGCTTCTTCGTGGCCATCGGCCATCATCCGAACACCACCCTGTTCGATGGCCAGCTGGCGATGAACAACGGCTACCTGGAAATCCGTTCGGGCCTGGGCGGCAACGCCACCCAGACCTCGGTGGAAGGCGTGTTCGCCGCCGGCGACGTGGCCGACCAGCACTACCGCCAGGCGATCACCTCGGCCGGCTTCGGCTGCATGGCCGCACTGGACGCCGAGCGCTACCTGGACGCGCAGGGCAAGGCCAGCTGACCGGTGGTTTGTAGAGTCGAGCTATGCTCGACTAAGAAAAACGGGCGCATAAGCGCCCGTTTTCGCAACCCTACTACCCGCTCCAGGCACCACTCAGGCCCGGACGCAGGACTGGGTGAACGCCACCGGTGCCGCGACGACATCGTCCGCATCGCGCAACAGGACATTCCAGCGGACTGAGCCGGGCTCCGTGGAGGAGCAGCTCACTTCGAACTTCACCGGCGCATCCGGATCTTCAAAGCGGCCCTTCCACGGCGTGCAGTATCCGGGCCGGTCGCAATCTGCCACGACCACTTCAAGTTCCAGGGGGTACTGGGGATTGCCCGCGAAACCCACTGTCAGCTCGCGCATCGCCTGCAGCGGAACCTCGACATCGGGAAGGGGGTCGAGCGTCAAAGGCTCACAAGCCTTGCCCTGTGCCCACAGGCGATAGCCCTTCTCCACCCCTTTCATCGATGCCGAGCGGAAGACGGGGTCCTGCAAGGCGGCCACATCGTCAGGATTGGAGTGGTAGGCGGTTTCGATGATCACCGAGGGCATCTTCCCAATGCGGTTCTCGCCGTGCCTGGCCGAGGTCGAACTCTCGCGAATCGGGAAATCCCGATAGCCCGGTTGCGCTCGGATGATTTCACGCATCCCACAGAGAATGCTATCCGCCAGCGCCTTGTCCTGCGGTTTGTCCTGATGATAGTAGACCTCGGTTCCACGCAGACTGGCTGAATCGCTGCCATTGGTGTGCAGGCTCAGCATCACATCCACACCCAGATGGTTTGCGTAGTTGGGGCGAGCCCGTATGTCCTCTTCCTTTTCGCGAGCAGACTCTGGGCTGTTCGGAAACTCATTCCACATGTCGGTGCGTTCGGGGAAAAGCGCCTTGAGGTGGTAGCGGGATGACATGTGCTCCCATGGCTTCCCGGACTCCGGATGGAGTTCCGTGGAGCGGCTGCGTGCCCGGTGCACAGTCAAACCGCTACGTTGTTCGATCAATCCTTGCAGTTCGTCACCAAACAGTGGACTCAGCGTGTCTTCCTGAATGCCGAGAGGCGCTGGGCGCTGAAACTTCCATTCTCTGCTGGGATGCAAGCTGATGTAGCCATGGCTTGCTGACACCAAAGCTGATGTATGCGTCGACTTCTCGTTCGTCTTCGGCGGAACGGCCAGATCCTCGGGGTAGTATTCCTCAAGGGTTTTTCCGTCAAACAGGAAGTCAATATCATTCACATCCAGTCCCGACTTCTCGGCGTAGTACCTCAACGTAGACGCCATCGGAATCAGGAAGAGCTCGTCATAACCGCGATCCGGGCCGGGAAGGTATCCAGGCCCAAAGCTGATCACCATCGATCTTGCCTTCACATCAAGACGGATGCTGACGCTGATTTGTCGCAGCTCACCCCTCTCCTGCAAATGACGCGTCAGCTGGTTCGCAGCTTCACGCTCCAGCAGCGCAACCGCCTCCGCGTAGGCATCTGGATCCTCAAGCACTTTCGCCGGCTGATCTCCAGAAGCCAACACGGGCGGCGCAAAGATCAGGCCGCACGCGACCGCGGCAGTTGCAAGCTTCAATCCCTTCATTGTTGATTCCTCCATGTGGTGGGACACGCGCCGCTCATGCGGCGTCCCGCCACCCTGCCCAGCCGCGCGACGGCGATTCCGCAACACAGCGCACACGGATGGAGAATTCAGATTTTCCTCACCTCCAACCGAAACAAACCAACCCAGCCCCGCCAACACCGTTCGCGATCCACCTGGCCTATCCTTGCCAACCATGCCCTCCACCCGCTTCCTCGACTCCCTGCAGTCCATTCCCGCCACCGACTGGGACGCCCTGCACGACGGCCAGAATCCGTTTATCAGCCACGCCTTCCTTTCAGGCCTGGAAGAGCATGGCTGCCTGCGCGAGGACTGGGGCTGGCAACCCCGGCACTTCACGCTGTGGGAGGGCGAGCGCCTGATCGGCGCAATTCCGGGCTACCTGAAGACCAACTCCCACGGCGAATTCGTGTTCGATCACGCCTGGGCCAATGCCTATGCCCGCCATGGCCGCGACTACTACCCGAAGTGGCTGGGCGCGGTGCCGTACTCGCCGGTCACCGGGCCGCGCCTGCTGGCCCGTCACGATTCAGAGCGCACTACGCCGCTGTCGGCGTTGCGCGATGCACTGCCGGCACTGGAGGTGTCATCGGCCCATATCAACTTCCACACCGCAGCGGACGAAGCGCTGTTCGGCGATGACTGGCTGCTGCGCGAGGACGTGCAGTTCCAGTGGCAGAACCCGGGTGACTGGGCGACATTCGACCAGTTCCTCGGCGCGATGAACCACAAGCACCGCAAGAACATCCGCCAGGAACGGGCCAAGGTCGCCCGCCAGAGCATCAGCTTCCGCGTGGTGCACGGCGATGAAGCCAGCCGTGCCGACCTGCAGGCGATGTACCGCTTCTATCTGCAGACCTTCCTCGAGTACGGCAACGCCCCGGCACTGACCGAGGCCTTCCTGCGCCATCTGGCCATTTCATTGGGGCGCGGACTGGTGCTGTTCCTGGCCGAACAGGACGGCGAGCCGATTGCCGGCGCGCTGTGCCTGCGCGGTGGCGACACGCTGTACGGCCGCTACTGGGGTGGCGCTACCCTGCCCGGCCTGCATTTCGAGGCCTGTTACTACCAAGGCATCGAGTACTGCCTGCGCGAAGGCCTGAGCCGTTTCGAGCCGGGCGCGCAGGGCGAGCACAAGCTGGCGCGCGGCTTCCTGCCGACCCTGGTGCGCAGCCGGCACTGGGTGGCCGACGCGGACTTCGCCGAGGCGTTGCAGGAGTGGTGCCGGCAGGAGCGGCGCGATGTGCGCCGGTACCGGCAGGAGCTGCTGGGGCACAGCCCATTTCGCGCGGACGGGTGACCTGCCAACCAAGGTTGGCATCTACCGCGGCATTCACGCGGGGCCGCGACGAATACAATGCCGGCATGACCCGCCAGCTGCCCTGGCGCCTGGCCGATGCGCCGGACGCGCCCTTTCCCCCGGCCGAGACCGCCCTGCGCCAGCCCGACGGCCTGCTCGCGGTGGGTGGCGACCTGCACCCGGCGCGCCTGCTCAACGCGTATGCGGGCGGCATCTTTCCGTGGTTCAGCGAAGGCGAGCCGATCCTGTGGTGGTCGCCTGACCCGCGCATGGTGTTCCGCACCGATGGCGTGCACCTGTCCAGCCGCTTCCGCCGCCAGTTGCGCGGCAGCACGTGGGAGGTCACCGCCGACACCGCCTTCAGCCGGGTGATGCGCGCCTGCGCGGCGGCACCTCGGCCCGGCCAGGACGGCACCTGGATCAGCCCGGCCATGATCGAGGCCTACAGCCAGCTGCACGACCTCGGCTTTGCCCACTCGTTCGAGGTCTGGGACCGGCAGACGCTGGTCGGGGGCATCTACGGTGTGGCGATCGGTACCGTATTTTTCGGCGAGAGCATGTTCAGTGGCGCCAGCGGTGGTTCCAAGATCGCGCTGGCGGCACTGGCGTCCACACTTCACGGCTGGGGCTGGGAGCTGATCGACGCCCAGGTGGAAAATCCGCACCTGCTGCGGATGGGCGCCGGACACCTGCCGCGCGCGGAATTCCTGCAGCACGTGCGCCAGGCCGTGCGCCGTGACAGCCGTGAAGGCCCGTGGACACAGGCCGTCGGACGCTTGCCAGCCCAGCGTTTGGCCGGCGGTTAACGCAAACTTTGCAAGCTGGGCCGGTCACGCGTAAAATACCGCGCCTTAGGCCCAGCGTGGCCGTTTTCTGAACCGCACAGGACTACATGTCGAAAGACGATTCCATCGAGTTCGAGGGCACCGTCAGCGAGACGCTGCCGAACACCACTTTCCGCGTTCGCCTGGAAAATGGGCACGAAATCATCGCCCACATCTCCGGCCGCATGCGCAAGAACTACATCCGTATCCTCACCGGTGACCGGGTCAAGGTTGAAATGACCCCGTACGACCTGACCAAGGGTCGTATCACCTACCGCATGAAGTAAGCGGTCGGCGCGCTGCGCAACGTCGACAAGGCCAGCCCTGGTTGCTGGCCTTTTGTCATGCCTGCCATCCGGCCCTGCCGGAGGTCATCGTGACCGAACTCACCGTGACGTCGGTCAGCCCTGCTTGCGGCAGATTCGCATCTGCGTCCGTGGCGGCATCGTGGGACCCGATCCAGTCCGGATCGCCATCCCCTGCCCCCGCCATGAACATGCCCTCGCTGACCGCCCTGCTCATCGCCCTCGTCGCGTCCGCCAGCGCGCTGCCTGCACGCGCCGCCGATACCCCCACTGCGGCGAACGCCGCTGACTGCGTCCAACTGGGCGGCGACCAGCAACTGGTGCGCGCCGGCGCCTCGCGCAACATCCTGCTGCGCAATGGCCAGGACCATTACGTCGTGCATTTCCAGGACGACTGCTCGGCGGCAGGCTACTCGCGGAAACTGAGCTTCGCCACGGACGGCCAGCAGGGCCTGCTGTGCGCTGCCGGCCGCAGCCAGCTGCTCACCGATTCCAGTCGCTGCATCGTGTCGCAGATCGAGCCAGTCGACGAGGCAACCTTCAAGAAGAAGGCCCGCCAGCGCAGCCGCTGACGTCGCGTACGACAAGGGCGGCCGAAGCCGCCCTTGTCAGGAGGGGTGTCACCGCACAGGCGCAACCAGTGGCAGCACCCGCGGCTGCTCGTGCTGCCGCGCGAGCCAAAGGTCGTAATTGGATTGCAGCCCCATCCAGAAAGCCGCCGTACTGACCCCGGCCATTTCCAGGCGGATGGCCAGATCAGGACTGATGCCCGCCTTGCCGTTCAACACCCGCGACAATGCCACCCGCGACATAGCCAAGCGCTCGGCCGCTTCGGTCACCGAGAGATCCATCGGATCGAAGACCATCGCCTTGATCGTCTGCCCTGGATGTGGGTGGTGATGAATCATGCGCAACCTCAGTGATAGTCCAGGTAGTCCAGCAGCTCCACATCGCCACCGGTGAAACGAAAGGTGATCCGCCAGTTGCCATTGACCCACACAGACCAATGCCCCCGCAGGTCGCCCCGCAGCTTGTGTGGGCGCAATCCAGGCATGGCGAGATCCTCGGGACCCGATGCCACATTCAGGATCGACAGGATCATCAATACCCTGCTGGTGTGACTGTGTCGGATCCCGCTGCTGCTACCGGAGCGGTAGAGCCGCTCGAGGCCTTTGTGGCGAAAGCCGATGATCATCACTGTATCCCGTATCGTTGCGCGATACAAATGAAGTAATCCCGTCGCGCTCACGAAACAGCATTGATGCGTTCGCACCCCTCCAGCAAGGCCGCAAGCGACAGGCCCAGCACAACAAGGGCGGGCCGAAGCCGCCCTTGTCATGTCAGGTCCGCCGAAACCGGACGGAGGTCAGCTCATTCCACCGTGACCGGCAGCAAGCGCTCCGGTTCGGCCTGGGTCTCGACCACCAGTTCGTCGTCACGCACATCGATGCTCACCTTGCCGCCGTTGACCAGCTTGCCGAACAGCAGCTCGTCGGCCAGCGGACGCTTGATCCTGTCCTGGATCACGCGGGCCATCGGGCGCGCACCCATCAGCGGGTCGAAGCCGTGGTGGGCCAGCCAGTCGCGCGCGGTCGGCGTGGCCGACAGGCTGACATGCTTGTCCTGCAGCAGCATCTCCAGCTCGATCAGGAACTTGTCGACCACGCGCAGGATGTGCTCGAAGCCCAGCGCCTGGAACTGCACCACCGCATCGAGGCGGTTGCGGAATTCCGGGGTGAAGCTGCGACGGATGGTCTCCATCGCGTCGGTGGCATGGTCCTGCTTGGTGAAACCGATCGAACGCCGCGAGGCTTGCGCCGCGCCGGCATTGGTGGTCATCACCAGCACCACGTTCTTGAAGTTGGCCTCGCGACCGTTGGTATCGGTCAGCACGCCGCGGTCCATCACCTGCAACAGGATGTTGAAGATGTCCGGGTGCGCCTTCTCGATCTCGTCCAGCAGCAGCACGCAGTGCGGCGTCTTGACGATCTTCTCGGTCAGCAGGCCGCCCTGGTCGAAGCCCACATAGCCCGGAGGCGCACCGATCAGGCGGCTGATCGAATGCGGCTCCATGTACTCGGACATGTCGAAGCGGACCAGCTCGATGCCCAGCTGCAGCGCCAACTGCTTGGTCACCTCGGTCTTGCCGACACCGGTCGGGCCGGCGAACAGGAAGTTGCCTATCGGCTTCTCCGGGTTGCCCAGGCCCGAGCGGGCCAGCTTGATTGCCGAGGACAGCGTCTCGATGGCCGGATCCTGCCCGAAGATCACCATCTTCAGGTTGCGCTCCAGGTGCTGCAGCACATCCTTGTCGGTGGCACTGACCTGCTTGGTCGGGATGCGCGCCATCTTGGCCACGATCGCCTCCACTTCCTCGACGTCGATCAGCTCCTTGCGCTGCCCTTCCGGCAGCAGGCGCTGGCGGGCACCGGCCTCGTCGATCACGTCGATGGCCTTGTCCGGCAGCAGGCGGTCGCCGATGTGCTTCACCGACAGGTCCACCGCCGCCTGCAGCGCTTCATCCGAATAGGTCACGCTGTGGTGCAGCTCGTACTTGGACTTCAGGCCCTGCAGGATCTCGTAGGTCTCGCCCACTGTGGGCTCGACGATATCGATCTTCTGGAAGCGGCGGGCCAGCGCCCGGTCCTTCTCGAAGATGCCGCGGTATTCCTGGAAGGTGGTCGAGCCGATGCAGCGCAGCTCGCCGGAGGCCAGCGCCGGCTTGATCAGGTTGGACGCATCCATGGTGCCACCCGACGCCGAGCCGGCGCCGATGATGGTGTGGATCTCGTCGATGAACAGCACTGCGTTGGGCACCTTCTTCAGCGCGGTCAACACACCCTTCAGCCGCTTCTCGAAGTCGCCGCGGTACTTGGTGCCGGCCACCAGCGCGCCCAGGTCGAGCGAGTAGATCACCGCGTCGGCCAGCACGTCGGGTACCGAGCCCTCGACGATGCGGCGGGCCAGGCCCTCGGCGATGGCGGTCTTGCCCACGCCAGCCTCGCCCACGTACAGCGGGTTGTTCTTGCGGCGGCGGCACAGGACCTGGATGGTGCGCTCGATCTCATCGCCACGACCGACCAGCGGATCGATGCGGCCGGAGCGGGCCTGTTCGTTGAGGTTGCTGGCGAACTCGGTCAGGGCATCGCCCTTCGGCTCGCCCTCCCCGCCTTCCATGCGGCCCTCACCCTCGGAGGAAGAGGACGGCTGCTCGCCTTCCTCGCCCAGCTTGGCGATGCCGTGGGACAGGTAATTGACCACATCCAGCCGGGTGACATCCTGCTGGTTGAGGTAGTAGACGGCGTGGGAGTCCTTTTCGCCGAAGATGGCGACCAGCACGTTGGCGCCGGTGACCTCCTTCTTGCCCGAGGACTGCACGTGGTACACGGCCCGCTGCAGCACCCGCTGGAAGCCCAGGGTCGGCTGGGTGTCACGGCCGTCGTCTTCGGCCAGGCGGGACACCGAGGCCTCGATGGCCTGCTCCAGCTCCTGGCGCAGGCGTTCGGCGTCGGCACCACAGGCCTTCAGTACGGCCTGGGCGGACGGGTTGTCGAGCAGTGCCAACAGCAGGTGTTCGACCGTCATGAACTCATGCCGGGCCTCACGGGCGCGCTTGTAGCACTGGCCGATGGTGTGTTCGAGGTCTTTGCTGAACATGGATTACTCCGGCGGCAGATGGGGACAATATGCGGCCTGACTACGCGATTTCCATCACCCTAGCGGATTGCTGCGTTCAGATGGCGTTAGCAGTGCAGATCGCTTGATCTTCATTCACTCCAGGACAGCCCGCCCAGCATGAGCGAACCCTACCTGAGCCGCTGGCGATTGCGGCGTGATGGCCCGGCCATCGAAACACCCCACGCCCGGCTCTGGCCGGTGCTGACCGCCACCGGCGCGCCGGCGATGCTGAAGATCGCCGACGAAACCGAGGAGCAGAACAGCCATCGCCTGCTGCGCTGGTGGGACGGCGATGGCGCTGCCCGGCTGCTGGCCCACGAGGGGCCGGCGATCCTGATCGAGCGCGCCAGCGGTCAGTCGCTGCGGCAACGCTCGATCGATGGCGCCGATGACGCCTGCACCACGATCCTGTGCCAGGTCCTGCAGCGGCTGCACCGGCCACGGAGCGCGCCGCCAGCAGACCTGGTCTGCCTGCGTAGATGGTTCGCCGACCTGCTGCAGCCAAGGGCCGCGCTGCCGCCACTGCTGGAACAGTGCAGATCACTGGCAGAAGGGGTGTTGCAGGAAGAACAGGAGATCCGGCCGCTGCACGGCGACCTGCACCATGACAACGTGCTGGATTTTGGTGCGCGCGGCTGGCTGGCGATCGATCCGAAGCGGCTGCTGGGTGACCGCGCGTTCGACTACACGACGTTGTTCAGCAATCCGGACCTGTGCGGCCCCGGCATCCACGTGGCCACGCGGCCGGAGCGGTTTGCCGCGCGCGTAGAACAGGTGACCGCGCTGGCCGGCCTCGAGCGCACCCGCCTGCTGCGTTGGGTCGCTGCCAGCGCAGGGCTGTCGGCGGTGTGGTTCCGCGATGATGGCGACCCAGCGGATGTGGACGAATCGGTCGCGAGGATGGCGTTGCAGGCGCTGGCGGAAGCGTGATCCGGCTGTAGAGCCGAGCCTGCGCTCGGCTGCTCTGCCAGCGATCTGGATACCCGCGCGAACAGCAGCCGAGCATGGGCTCGGCTCTACAAAAGGCCGGTCAGGCCTTTTCCATCGTGCACAGCAGCGGGTGCTGGTTCATCCGCGAGTACTCGTTGACCTGGGCAACCTTGGTCTCGGCCACTTCGCGGGTGAAGACACCGCAGACGCCGCGGCCGCGGGTATGAACGTGCAGCATCACCTGGGTGGCCTTGTCCAGGTCCATGCTGAAGAACTGCTGCAGCACATCCACCACGAAATCCATCGGGGTGTAGTCGTCGTTGAGCAGCATCACCTGGTAGAACGGCGGCGGCGCCACTTCCGGGCGCGCGGGCTCCACGGCAACGCCGTGCTCGTGCTGGGAATCGGGGGAGGACTCATGGGGCATCCATCCATTATAAGGGCTAGGGCAGGCCTGCGTCGGCCCGCCGCAGATTGGACGGCACGCACGCCCGCCGTCACAATTGCACCCTCTCCCAACACTGTTTCACAGGATCTTCATGAAAAGGACCCTTCTTCCCGCCCTGCTGATCGCGCTGGCCGCTGCCGGCTCTGCCACTGCCGCAACCAGCGCCGACAAGTCCGTGGCCCGCCACCTGGACAAGCTGGGCTATACCTACGAGGTCGACGAGGATGGCGACTACCGCATGGTCTTCGACGTCGAGGGTGACCGCACCCAGATGGTCTACGTGCGCTCGGCGGTGGAGGATTTCGGCAGCCACAACATCCGCGAGATCTGGTCGCCGGCCTACAACGCCAAGACCAAGCAGTTCCCGGTGGCCGTGGCCAACCGGCTGCTGGAGGATTCGCAGGACGCCAAGATGGGGGGCTGGGTAAAGCAGGACACCACCGCCATGTTCGTGGTCAAGATCGACGCCGATGCCACCCCGGACCAGCTCAGCGACGCCATCGATGCGGCCATCCGCACCGCCGACGCGATGGAGCTGGAGCTGACCAAGAAGGACGAGTTCTGAGTTGAACGCCACGCCGGACCCGCGCTGGGCACCGCACGCCACCGTCGCCACGGTGGTGGTCGACGGCGGCCGCGTGCTGCTGGTCGAAGAGACCATTGAAGGCCGCCAGGTGCTGAACCAGCCGGCCGGCCACCTCGAGCCAGGCGAAAGCCTGGCCGAGGCAGCCCTGCGCGAGACCCGGGAGGAAACCGGCTGGACCGTGCAGCTGACCCATTTCATCGGCTGCTACCAGTGGACTGCCGGCGACGGCACCGCCTTCCTGCGCTTCTGCTACGCAGCGCGCCCGCTCTCGCACGACCCGGCCCAACCGCTGGATGCCGGCATCGACCGCGCGTTGTGGCTGACCCCTGCCGAGCTGCAGGCCGCCGGCGAGCGCCAGCGCAGCCCGCTGGTCTGGCAGGTGGTGGCGGATTACCTGGGTGGCCAGCGCCATCCGCTTTCGCTGGTCCGGGAGGTCACATGAGCACGCCGCGCGTGATGGTGGGCGTCTCTGGTGGTGTCGACTCTTCGGTCGCCGCGTGGCGCCTGGTCCAGCAGGGCGAGGCCGTGGCCGGCCTGTTCATGCAGAATTGGGCCGACGACGGCAGCGGTGACTGCCGCGCCGAGGATGACCGCCGCGATGCGGTCGCCGTATGCGGCCTGCTCGGTATCCCGTTCCACTTCCGGGACTTTTCCAGCGAGTACTGGCAGGGCGTGTTCGAGCACTTCCTGGCCGAATACGCCGCTGGCCGCACGCCGAACCCGGACGTGCTGTGCAACCGCGAGGTGAAGTTCAAGCATTTCCTGGATGCCGCCCGCGAGCTGGGCGCCGAGCGCATCGCCACCGGCCACTACGCGCGGGTGACCCAGCGTAGCCACCAGTGGCTGCTGCTGCGCGGCGCCGACCGCTCCAAGGACCAGAGCTACTTCCTGCACCAGCTGGGCCAGGAGCAACTGGGGGCCACCCTGTTCCCGATCGGCGACCTCGAGAAGACCGACCTGCGACGGATTGCGCGCGACGTCGGACTGCCGACCCACGCCAAGAAGGACTCCACCGGCATCTGCTTCATCGGCGAGCGCGACTTCCGCGAGTTCCTCGGCCGCTACCTGCCGGCCAGGCCCGGCCAGATCCTCGACCCGACCGACGGCAGCGTGATCGCCGAACATCCGGGCGTGTTCTATTTCACCCTGGGCCAGCGCGAGGGCCTGAACATCGGCGGCGTACGCGGCCGCCCGGCCGCCCCGTGGTACGTGGTCGGCAAGGATGTGGCCAGCAACGTGCTGTACGTCGACCAGGACCGCGACAGCCCATGGATGCTGTCCGAGCGCCTGCGATCGGAGGCGGCGCATTGGATCGCGGGCTCGCCACCCGCGCGACGCTTCGAATGCAGCGCCCAGACCCGCTACCGCCAGCCCGATGAGCCGTGTACGGTCGACGTGCTGGACGATGGCAGCGTGCTGGTCACCTTCGCGCGCCCGCAGCGTGCCGTTACCCCCGGTCAATCGCTGGTGCTGTATGACGGTGATGTGTGCCTGGGTGGCGCGGTGATCGCCGCCACCGATGCGCCGCTGGAACAGCGCCTGCGCACCACCCCCTCCCCTTTTGAGGTAATCGCTGCATGAGTTTCACTGTCGACGACCGCGTCCTGGCCTTGGCCGGCATTGCCCAGGCCCTGCAGCAGGTACGCCGCATCGCCGATACCGGCCATTCCGACGCCGCCGCCGTGCGCACCGCCGTGGACAGCGTGTTCCGCGTCGATGCGTCCTCGCCGCAGGCGGTGTTCGGTGACCGCCATGCACTGAAGGCCGGGCTGCGCCTGTTGCACAACTACTTCCGCAACCAGGGCCAGGATCCGATCCTGCCGAAGCTGGCGCTGTCGGTGCTGCAGCTGGAGCGCCGCTTCGTTCAGGATGGCGCCACCGTGAACAAGGTTGCTTCGGGCATCGAGCGTGCCCGGCGCCAGGCCACCGAACTGGGCGACAGCGGCCACCCGGATGTGCTGGCCAGCCTGGGCAGCCTGTATGCGGACACCATCAGCCACCTCAAGCCGCGGGTGATGGTGCAGGGCAACCCGCACTACCTGGGCCAGGCCGGCGTGGTGGCGGAGATCCGAGCCCTGCTGCTGGCCGCGGTGCGCGCGGCGGTGCTATGGCGGCAGCTGGGCGGCAGCTACTGGGACTTCCTGTTCGGGCGAAAGGCCATGATCGAGGCCGTGGACCGCCTGCTGGCCTGAGGGTGTGGGGTCAGAGCCCTTTTCCATGGAAAAGGGATCCGACCCCGTTGCTGCCTGCCCAAGGGGTCGGATCCCTTTCCGGCACGGAAAGGGCTCTGACCCCGAGGCCGCCAGGGCGCCGGAAAACCGGCGCATTCAGAATGCACTTCGAGGCACATCGACGTTAAAGAGAAAGGGGGTACGGCCGATACATCCTCCGTGCACCTCCCGAGAACGTCCATGTACTCACGCATTTTCATCCGTCTGGCCGCCCCCCTGGCTCTGACCCTGCTGCTCCCCTTCGCCATCGGTTTCGAATGGCCGGCCGCCCTGCGCTGGGCGATCCTGACCACGATGACGCTGAGCTGGCTCGGCTTCGCGTGGTGGACCACCCGCGCCCAGGCGCATCGTTCCCCGGAACATGCCCGTGTCCTGCGTGAGCAGGACCAGCTGCTGACCGAACTGCGCAACTTCGTCGGCAACGAAATCGACGGTTCGCGTGGTGAAGTGGAACGCGCCCGCGACCTGATCCGCCAGGCGGTCTCCAGCCTCGGTGGCAGCTTCGATGCGATGAACCGCAAGTCGCGCCAGCAGAGCCAGGCGCTGTCGCGCATCGTCGACCGCGCCGGCGATGAAGGCAATGCCGGCCTCGACGTTGCCCGTTTCGCCCAGCACGCCAGCCACCGCATGGAACAGCTGGTGGAAGCGCTGGAACAGGTGAGCGGCCAGAGCAGCACCACCGTGCAGCACATCGACCAGATGGCGCAGCACCTGGATGGCATCTTCGCGCTGCTGGAAGACGTCAAGTCGATCGCCGACCAGACCAACCTGCTGGCGCTGAATGCCGCCATCGAAGCGGCGCGTGCCGGTGAAGCCGGTCGTGGCTTCGCCGTGGTCGCCGACGAGGTCCGCAACCTGTCCGAGCGCTCGACCACCTTCAACGAGCAGATCCGCAAGCTGGCGCACAGCTCCAAGGACGCCATTGCCAAGGTGCGCGAGACGGTCTCGCACATGGCCTCGCGTGACATGGACCGCTCCCGCGAAGCGCGCCAGGAAGCGGCGGCAATGCTCGACAACGTCGCGCAGATCAATGCCTCGCTGGGCGACGGCATGCGCGAAGTGTCCGAGTGCGCCCGTGCGATCGATGGCAGCGTGGCCGAAGCCGTGCGCGCCCTGCAGTTCGAAGACATCGCCACCCAGGCCTTGGGCGGCGTGCACACCCATCTGGACCGCCTGACCGCCATCAACCGCGAAGCGGTGGCCCTGCAGGAGCTGCTGCACCGCAATGGCGGCGTGTTCGACGAAGAGATCGCCAGCGCCCTGCAGCGCACCGGCAATCGCCTGCGCGAGCTGCGCAGCGAATGGGAACGCCCGCCGCACAAGCCCGTCGCCCAGCAGAGCATGGGCGCCGGCACCGTCGAGCTGTTCTGATCCTGATGTCCGCTGCCCTCGCCGGCAGCCCGCAAGGCCCCGGCTCGTCCGGGGCCTTTGCCTGTGACCCACCGCTGGATGCATCCTGTACGCGCACCATGACCCTGATCCGCGCCCTGCCCTCCCTCCTCCACACCGAGCGCCCGCGCAACGCGAGCGTGCGTGAGCAGCTGCAACAGCTGGAAGAGGTCGCCCGCGAGGAAATCCGCGAGCTGCAGCAGCTGGCCGATGCGCGCCCTGCCCCGTCGCCGACGGACGAGGCGCTGCTGGGACTGGCGTGGGACCTGGGGTTGGATGGCGAAGCCCTGAAGTAGATCCACGCCCTGCGTGGGTGAGGCATCCCGCATGGCATGATGCCCCGGTCCCTTTCATGGAAGACCGATGGCCATCGCCCTGATCGCACTTCTGCTGTTGGAGACCGTCCTCCTGATGGCCTGGGTGGCTGGCTATTTCAGTTGGGGCATCACCCTGTTCAACGAACGCATGGCGGCGTCACCGGCCATGCAGGCCCGGCTCTCGCTGGGTAGCCTGGAGCGTGACCTGCCGCAGGACAAGTGGCTGCGACTGGCCTTCCATGCGCTGCCCGATGGCAGCATGGCGTTCCGCGAGAGCTTCGCGCCGAGCTTCGGCCTGCGCTACTTCCCGGTGATGCGTGGACGCATCGTGCTCAACGCACGGCGGCACGAGGTGCGGGTGATCGGCCTGTGCAGCTGGTTCGTGGCGATCCTGTCGGTGCTGCTGTTGCCACTGGTGGCGATGCGCCCGATGGTGGCGCCGATGCTGCTGATACTGCCGCTGTTCCTGGCCAGCTATCTGGTCCAGAAGCGCCGCTATGCGGCCATCGTCGAGGCGCTGCGCACGCAGTTGAAGGCGGAGTTTCCCAGGTAGATCCACGCCACGCGTGGAGGGTCGCATGCAGGCATTGGTGCCGATCAAGGTCGGCACCCATCAGGGCGGGGTTACGCCGAGCGCAAGCATTCGTGCCGACCAAGGTCGGCACCTACCAGAGCACGTGCCTGCCAGCGCAGACTGTCAGCGCACCAGCACCGCTTCGCTGCTGGCGTCGGTGCGCATCGGCAACGGGCGCTGCTGGCGCAGCCACTGCGCCAGGTCGCGCGGGCTGAGCGGGCGCGAGTACAGGTAACCCTGGATCTCGTCGCAGCCCTGGCGGCGCAGCATGTCTTCTTCCTGGTGCGTTTCCACGCCCTCCGCCACGACCTTCATGCCCAGCGCATGGCCCAGGTGCACGATGGCCTGGGTCACTTCGGCCGTGCCGGAGTCGTGCAGCATGCCCTGCACGAAACTGCGGTCGATCTTCAGGCGCCCCACCGGGAAGCGGTTGAGGTAGTTGAGGTTGGAGAAGCCGGTACCGAAGTCGTCCACCGCCAGCGGCACGCCGTGCCGTTCGAGCACGTCGAAGCAGTGGCGCAGGATGTCGGTGTCACGGATCAGCGCCGATTCGGTCAGCTCCAGCTCCAGCCGCTGCGGCGGCCAGCCGTGGGCATGGCAGATGTCGATCACGCGCTCGGCGAAGCCGCGATCACGCAGCTGCACCGCCGACACGTTGACCGCGATGCGGTCGAAATGCAGTCCAGCCCGGTCCCAGGCGGTTGCCTGGCGGCAGGCTTCGTTCAGTACCCAGTCGCCGATGCGCACGATCTCGCCGCATTTCTCGGCGATGGGAATGAACTCGGCCGGGCTGCAATAGCCGATGCCGGGTCGATGCCAGCGCAGCAGTGCTTCGATGGCCGGCGGCTCGCCCTGGTGGGCATGCAGCAGCGGCTGATAGGCCAGGCTGAACTCCTCGCGCTCGATCGCACCGTGCAGCGCGTGCTCAAGCTCCAGCCTGCGCTGGATCCGGGCCAGCGCATCCTGGCTGTAGTACTGGTAGGTGTTGCGTCCGGCTTCCTTGGCCGCGTACATGGCGGCGTCGGCAGCGCGCAGCAGTGAATCGAAGTCGGTCTGCGCATCGCCCAGCATCGCGATGCCGACGCTGGCGCCGACCTTCAGCGTGGTCTCGCCACGGCGCAGCGGCTCAGCCAGCGAGGCGATCAGCTTGCGCGCCACGTGGCCGGCGTCTTCCGGCTCGGCCAGGTCGCGCAGCACCACAATGAACTCGTCGCCACTGAAGCGGCCGAACAGATCGTTGTTGCGCAGGTTCTGGTGCAGGCGGGTGGCGGCAGCCTTCAGCAGCGCATCGCCGGTGGCGTGGCCGAAGCTGTCGTTGATGGTCTTGAAGCCGTCCAGGTCGATGAACAGCATCGCCAGCGAGGTACCGCGATCGCGTGCTTCCTCGATGGCCTCGGCGGTCTGCTCGCCGAGCAGCACGCGATTGGGCAGGCCGGTCAGCAGATCGTAGTGGGCCAGCAGTTCAATGCGCTCGTTGGCCTCGCGCTCGCGGGTGATGTCACGGAACAGCACCACGAAGCGCGGCGGCAGTCCGTCACGACGATCCAGCTCGATCAGCACCTGCACCCAGACACGCAGGCCGGACTGGCGGTAGAAGCACAGGTCCAGCTGCTCGGGCAGGCCGCCGTTGGCGATGCGGGCCAGCGCCGCCTCGAACGCATCGCGCGAGTCTTCGGTGTACAGCGCCATCGCCTGGTCGAGGGTGATCGGTTCCTTGCGCAGGCCGTGGATGCGATAGCACTCCTCGGTCCATTGCATGCTCCGTGTCTGCACCTCGATCTCGCAGCCACCGATGCGGCCCAGCGCGGAAACCCGGTTCAGCAGTTCGGTGCGCCAACGAATCAATGCGTCGGTCTGATGCTGTTCGGTGATGTTCTGCACCTGGCCGAGCAGGCGCTTGGGCTGCCCGTCCAAGTCCAGCAGCGGCTGCATCCACAGCCGCAGGTGCTGTGATGGCTCATGGCCGCGGGTCAGCTCCAGCTCGAGATTGGCGGCACGACCATCGCGCCACAGCCGCCGCCATGCCGCACGCAGCGCGCCACGCGAGCGCGGGTGCAGCTGCTTCAGCCAGCGCCGCTGGCCGGGCACGGCGCCGTGCTCCAGTGCCAGCAGCGAGCGCAGTTCCGGCGACCACCAGAAGTGCCCGCTGTTGGGGTCGAACGACCAGCTGCCCATGCTGGCGATGCGTTGGGCTTCGCTCAGGTGCAGCTGCTGCTCCTGCAGCAGCGATTCGAGCTGCTTCTGCTGTTCGATATCGGTATGCGTGCCGACCATGCGCAGCGGCTGGCCATCGGCGGTGCGCGCGACCACGCGGCCGCGATCCAGCACCCAACGCCACTGGCCATCGGCCTGGCGGAAGCGGAACTGTGCACTGTACTGCTCGCTGCGCCCGCGCAGGTGCTCGTCGAGCGCGGCGCGCACCTGGTCGATGTCCTCGCTGTGGACGCGCGACAGCATTTCAGTGGCCGTCTCGTCGACCAGCGCCGGCGTGCGCGCCACCCGGTCACTGGGGATGTCCCAGTCCCACAGGCTATGGCCGGCGCTGTCCAGTGCCAGTTCCCAGCGCCCGCCCCCGTCGACCGGCACCGGCTCGGGAATGCTCAGGGTGAACGCCAGCAGGTTGCCGGCACCGTCATGCACGGCGCGCAGGTGACCGTCGTAGTGGCCGCGCGGGCCGCCCGGCAGCGTGCAGGGCACGATGCCGCCATCGGCGGCCATCAGGCGCAGATCTTCCAGCATCGGCGCATAGGCCGCCACGGTGGCCGGCAGGCCATGCTCGCGCGCGGCCGGATTGGCCGCCAGCGGGCGCCCGGTACGGTCGACGATGACCAGCGCCGACGCAAGCGGGTGCTGCAGCAGGCTGGCGATGATCCCTTGGTCCACGCGATCTTGCTCCGGATGACACGCCCGTCAGCGGGGCACGCAGTGGTTAACGGCGCCTGCGGCGGATAATTGAGTGGTGACGGCACGCTGCGGGGTAAGATGACCGGCGCCCCTTTCACCCGCCCCGTCCATGCCCGCAGAACCGACCGGCAACGCCCCAGTTCCCGACCCACGGATGGCGCAGGCGCTGAGCCGTGACCGGCGGCGGGTGGTGTTGAGCTACCTGGTGATGGCGCTGGCCTGGATGATCTCCACCGACAGCGTGGTACAGGCGCTGGTGCCCGATCCGCAGCAGGCGGCCCTGTGGCAGGGCCTGAAGGGCTCGTTCTTCGCCCTGGCCAGCGCGGGCCTGCTGTACCTGCTGCTGCGCCCATTGGCCGAGCACGTGCTGCATACCCACGCCCGCCAGCAGGCCTCTGAGCTGCGCCTGCGGCAGATGTTCGAGGGCAACCCCGGCCCGATCCTCGTCTATGACCTGGACACATTGGCGATCCTCGATGCCAACCCGGCCGCCTGCACCGCTTTCGGCTGGGAGCGCGATGAGCTGCTGGAACAGACCATCGACGCCTTGTGGCCACCCGGCCAGGGCCAGGCGCTGCAGACCAAGCTGGAGGCGATCCGCGAGGCGCCCGAAGAGCTGTGCATCCTGCGCGCACAGCTGCAGCTGCGCGATGGCGCGCTGCGGCAGATGGAACTGCGCTCCAACGCGATCAGCTACGACGGTCACAACGCGCGCCTGCTGATCGCCATCGATCGCACTGCCGAGGACCTGGCCCAGCTGCGTCGTGACCAGGCGCTGGCACGGGTGGAAGAGGCCCACGAACTGGCCCGCATCGGTGCCTGGGAGCTGGACCCGTCCACCGGGCTGGGCCGCTATTCCAACCAGGTCTATCGCCTGCTCGGCCGCCGCCCGCCCGAAGCCCGCCGCTGGCACCGCTTCGACGAGCTGCTGGTGCCGGCCGACCCGGCCACCGCCACCCAGACCGAGCAGCTCCTGGCCGAGCTGTGTTCCGGCGAGCCGGTGCAGGTGGACGTGCTGCTGCCGCTGCTGTCGATGGACGGGCGCGCGCTGATGGTGCACCTGCGCGCCGCCAGTGGTCTTGATGAAGCTGGCCGCAACCGCGTGCTGGGCACGCTGCAGGACGTGACCGAACGCGAGCAGTCGCGGCGCCTGCTGCGCGAGCGCGAGGAGCAGTTCCGCGAGCTGGTGCGGGTACTGCCCGACGGCGTGGTGATCCTCTCCGACGAACATGTGCTGTACGCCAACGCCTGGGCCGCCGGCCTGTTCGGCTACGGCAGCCATACCCTGCTGGGCGAGCCCTTGTCGGCGCTGGTCGCTGCCGCAGACCTGCCGCGGGTGCGCAGCCAGCTGCGTGCCGGCCAGCCACACCTGGGACCGGGCCACAGCAGCGTGGTGGCCATGCAGCGCGGCGACGGCCGCAGCTTCCATGCCGGCCTGGCGGTGGGCGACGTGCGCTACGGTGGCCGCGACTGCAAGCTGCTGATCGTGCGCGACCTCAGTGATTCCGAACGCATCCGCAGCGCGCTGGAAACCAGCAACCGCGAACTGCAGGCGATGGCCGGGCGGCTGTTCTCGCTGCAGGAGGACGAGCGTCGTGCGATTTCGCGCGACCTGCACGATGACATCGGCCAGGCCATCACCGCGATCAAGCTGTCGGCGCACGCCGCGCTGGAAGAGGACGATCCGCAGCGGCGTGGGCAGGATCTGGCGCAGATCGTCAGCCTGGCCGACACCACCGTGGCCAAACTGCGCGACATCTCTACCCTGCTGCGCCCCCCGCAGCTGGATGCACTGGGCCTGGAGGCAGCCCTCAGCTGGCAGGCGCGGGTTCTGTTCCGCTCCTCGCCGGTGGAGCTGCTGGCCGAGATCGAGTCGTTGCCCCATCGCCCCGACAACAGTATCGAGCAGGCCTGCTTCCGCATCGCGCAGGAAAGCCTGACCAATGCGCTGCGCCATGCGCGCGCCAGCCAGGTCCTGCTGCAGCTGCGCGACGTCGGCCAGCGCGGCCTGCACCTGCAGATCCGCGATGACGGCGAGGGCTTCGATCCGGACGGCCCGCGCGGCCTGGGCCTGATCGTGATGCGCGAGCGCGCACAGAGCGTCGGTGGCCACGTGCGGATTGAATCCGCGCATGGCGAAGGCACCCTGGTCGATGTCCACCTCCCCTACCAGGCGGCCAGCAGGGCTGCCGTCGATTCACCGGAATACTGAGCCATGTGGAATCCCAACCTGCCCCCGGTCAGCATTGATGACGCTCCCGACCGCCTTGGCGCCGGCAACCCCGAACTGCAGGCAATGGTTGCCGAGGCAGCCTCCGGCGGCATCGCGCTGATGCTGATGCACGTGGACATCGACCATTTCGCATCGGTCAACGAAAACATGAGTGCCGAAGTGGGCGACCAGGCGCTGGTGCTGGTGGCACAGCGCCTGCAGTCTTACCTGCGCGGGCGCGGCAAGCTGTGGCGGCATGGCAGCGACGAGTTCCTGATCGCGGTGCCGCGCACCGCCGATCTGCCGTTGCCGGAGGATTTCGCCGAGGAGATCCGCCAGCAGATGGAGCTGCCGCTGTCGGTGCTGCCGTACACGTTGTTCATGACCGGCAAGCTGGGCGTGAGCCTGTGCCCGGAACATGCCAGCAGCACCTCGCGCCTGCTCGACCATGCCGAGGATGCGCTGTACCAGGCCGCCCGCGAAGGCGGCAATGCCGTGCGCATCCATGCGGTGGACACCCCGCCGAGTGCGCACAGCGAGAGCATCATCGCGCGCCAGATCGTCGATGCCATTCCCAATGGCGAGCTGAAGCTGCGCTACCAGCCGCTGGTAAGCGCGCGCGACGGCCACGTGGTGGGCATGGAAGCGCTGCTGCGCTGGCAGTCGCCGACCCTGGGCATGCTGGTGCCGGAGCGCTTCATGCGCACCGCCGAACGCCTGGGCATCATCGTGCAGATCGGCACCTGGGTACTGGAAGGCGCCTTGAAGCAGGCGCGGCTTTGGCGTGACCAGGGCTTCGATGACTTCACCATCGCAGTGAACGTGTCCACCCTGCAGCTGCTGCGGCCGAACTTCTTCGCCGAAGTGATGTCACTGCTGCAGGCGGCGGGCGTACCGGCGCACATGCTGACGCTGGAAATCAACGAGAGTGCGCTGACCAACAACGTCAATTTCGTCCACGAAACGCTGGCCAACCTGCGCAACGAAGGCATCAGCCTGAGCCTGGACAACTTCGGTACCGGCGACTCCAGCCTCAGCGCGCTGGTGCGCTACCCGGTGGACAAGCTGAAGATCGATCGCAGTTTCATCAAGAGCGCGCCGGCCGGCAATCGTGAAGCGGCCATCGCCCGCGCGATCATCGCCATGGGCCACCAGCTGGGCATGACCGTGATCGCCAACGGCGTGGAATCGCAGGCCCAGCTGGGCTTCCTGCGCCGCAACGACTGCGACGTGTTCCAGGGCTACCTGTTCGGCGAACCGATGTCGGCCGATGCCGCCGGCATGACCCTGCGCCGCCGCTACCTGCGTCCGGAAGCCTTCGCCGAGACGCGCCCGGACCGGACGCTGCTGCTGCTGGATGACGAGGAGAACGTGCTGCGCTCGCTGGTGCGCCTGTTCCGCCGCGACGGCTACCGCATCCTTGCTGCCGGCAACGTGCGTGATGCGTTCGACCTGCTGGCGATCAATGACGTGCAGGTGATCCTGTCTGACCAGCGCATGAGCGACATGAGCGGCACCGAGTTCCTGGGCCGGGTGAAGATGCTGTACCCGGATACGATCCGCCTGGTGCTGTCGGGCTATACCGATCTGAACACGGTGACCGATGCGATCAACCGCGGCGCGATCTACCGCTTCCTGACCAAGCCGTGGAACGACGACGAGCTGCGCAAGCACATCCACCAGGCGTTCCGCACGTACGAGGAACAGCGCCGCAGCAATGCCGGCCCGGCGCCGGTGGAGAGCGGAGATGGCGGCGAGGATCGGCCGTTGCGATGACAATTCCGCCGGGTAGAGCCGGCCGCTGGCCGGCTGCTCTGGGTGTCCGGTTCCAATCCGGAAGCGGTCAGCGCGGCTGCTTGACCGGCAGCACCACGCGGAAGCGCGAGCCCACGCCGGGTGTGCTGTCCAGGTCGATCCGGCCGTGGTGCTTGTTGATGATGCTGTAGGAGATCGACAGGCCCAGGCCGGTGCCACTGCCCACCGGCTTGGTGGTGAAGAACGGATCGAAGATGCGCTGGCGCAGTTCCGGCGAGATGCCACCGCCGGTGTCTTCGAACTCAACCCAGACGTGATCGCCATCAACGCCGGTACGCACCGTGATCGTGCCGCGCTCGGCGATGGCATGGCCGGCGTTGAGCAGCAGGTTCATGTAGACCTGGTTCAACTCCGATGGCAGGCACTCCACCAGGGGCAACTGGCCGAACTCGCGCACCAGGGTGACCTTGTACTTGAGTTCGTTCCAGATGATGTTGATGGTCGATTCCAGGCCCGCGTGCAGGTCGACCAGCTTCCACGACTCGTCGCGGCCGGAATACGAGAAATCCTTCAGGTCGCGCACGATGCGGGTGACCCGCTCGATGCCTTCGCGCGATTCCGCCATCAGCTGCGGCAGGTCGCGGCTGATGAAATCGATATCCAGGCGGTCACGGATATCATCGATTTCCGGGATCAGCGCTTTCGGGTCCGGCGCGCGCAGGGCGCGCTCGTAGGCTTCGATCACGGTGAACAGGCTGCGCAGGTATTCCTGCAGGCTGCCCAGGTTGGAGTGCACGTAACCGATCGGGTTGTTGATCTCGTGCGCGACGCCGGCGGCCAGCTGGCCGATCGACGCCATCTTCTCCGACTGGAGCAGCTTTTCCTGGGTGCCATTGAGGCGCAGGTAGGCCTGGCGCAATTCGGCATGGCGCTGCTGCAGCTCGCGTTCGTAGTCTTCCTGCCCTTCGATGTGGCGGAACAGGGCGAGGAAATGCCCTTGGCCGACCGGACCATGGTGGTACAGATGGGCGATGACCACGCCCTCGCCCAGCGGCAGGCTGCCATTCCAGTGACCATGCTGGCGAGCCTGTTCCAGCGCATCGGGCGGCAGCAGTTCGCGCAGGCGCTGCGGCGGCGGCAACCCGCCGTCCTCGCCACTGGCCAGCAGGTTCTGTGCGGCCGGATTGGCCAGGGCCACCTGCCCGTCATCGGTGAACAGCAGCAGGCCTTCGCGCAGGCGCTCAAGCAGGGCCTGCAGCACCGGCTGTGGCGGAAGGGGGGCGGTAACCAGGGCGTTGGCAGCGGACACGGCGACTCGGGACGTTCGAACAGGTGCCCAATATACGCGGTCATGCAGCGGGCTTCAGCCCGCCGGGAGGGGTTATGCGACCGCCGTCGCCTCAGGCGACGGCGAGGGGCCGGCCGATGCTGACCGTGTGCGACTGGCCCTTGGCATCGTAGGCCGAGGCGTCTTCGGTGCGGCCGAGCTGGCGCAGCGCCCAGTTCACCTCGCGGCGGCGGCGCGACAGCAGCACGCCATTGGCCCGGTTGCGCTCGGCCAGTTCCTGCAGCTGTTCGCCCTCGCCCACCGGCGGCGCGCCTTCGAGCGCACGCAACGCTTCCAGCTTGGCGCCGGTAGCCCGGATCAGCGCGTGCACGTCGTGCTCGACCAAGGCCTGGCGTTCAACGTCCAGGGCCTGGGCGAGACGCTGCAGCGGCTCGCTCATCGCCGCAGTCATCCGTGCAGCTGCTGGTCCAGATCGAGCATGCGCGATGCAATCGCGTCCGGATTGATCTTGTAGGTGCCGTTCTGCAGCGACTCGCGCACGGCGGCCACGCGCTGGGCGTCGATCGCCGGGGCGGTGGTCAGCTCGCGCTCGATCGCCTGCAGGTTGGTGGCCTCGCCGGTCAGGCGCAGGCTGTCGGCCGCCTCGACCGGGCGCGCCGCCGCATCGGTGCTGACACCGGGCTTGTTGGCCGGGGTCGTCACGCTGCGCAGTGCCTGGGGGACCTGCAGGTTGCCGTCGATTTTCTGGCTCATGGGGTGTCCTGGAGTTGCCGTTCACAAGGGATAACGGCCACAGGGCCGTGATCTTTAGGGATATTTTGCGGTAATTCAACGCGCCACGATTACGTCACCTGCGGCATCGACCGTGCCTTGCACGATCCGCCGCGAGGACAGGTTCTCGACCGAGACCCGTTCGTTCTCACCGGCATCACCCATCGCACGGCCGGCAATGCGGACCTCGACCGAGCCGCGACGCGACACCAGGGCCACATTGTCCCCTCGCTTGATGAGACGCTGCACCACCAGATCGTTGCTCGACAGCAGGGCCCCGGCCTGCAACGGACGACGGGCGATGCGGCCGATCGCCGCATTGGGATCGGCCAGCACCGCGCCGGCGATCCGGGCGGCATCACGCTGGGCAGTGGTGATATCGGCGGCGGTGAGGGTTTCTCCAGTGCCGATTCCACGGTTGAGCACCAGTACGGTCTGGTTGCGGCGCACCTTCACCGGCACGAACAGGCGCCAGCCGCCCGCATCCGGACAGCTGACTTCCACCGTGGTGTTGGCGGTGGGCTGCACCTGCAACGCCTCTCCGCACTTCGGCAGGCGCAGCGCATCGGCCACCTGGGCTTCGCCCTCGCTGCCCGCCGGCAGCGTCGACAAGGCCGCCGCGCGGATGCTCGCCACCGGCTGCCAGTCGGCGGCAGCCGCCCACGGCGAGGCCAGGGCCAGCGCGATGGCGAATAGAGATGTGACCCGGCGCATGGCGCCTCCTTCAATCGGCAAGACCTGGCCCAGGTGCGTGCAAGGGGTGTGCCAGAGCGCCGGGGCCGTTGATCGGATCCGGGATGGGGATGCGACCGGATGGGTAGAGTCGACTGTCAGTCGACTTTTGCGCGAAGCGCGGGGTTTCCCGTGATCGGATCGAAGAGCAGTCGACTGACAGTCGACTCTACAAACGCAGTGTGGAGCGCACAGCTGACAGAGCGCCCTCAAGTTTGGCGCCCAACACGCCGATACAGCAGCCATGTCCCATGACCTGCTCAACCGGATCGACCAGCGGACCCGTCTGGCCGGCCACAACCGCCTGGCGCTGCTGCTGTTCCGTCTCGGCGGACGTCAGCTTTTTGGCGTCAATGTCTTCAAGGTGCAGGAAGTCCTGCGGCGCCCGGAGCTGTTCCAGGTACCCGGCCTGCCCAGCCAGTTCGCCGGCGTGGCCGACGTGCGCGGCCGCTCGGTGCCGGTGCTGGACCTGGGCCTGGCGATCGGCCACCCCGAACGTGAGCCCGATGCCGATACCTCGCCGGGTTACCTGGTCGTCACCGAATTCAACCGCTCGATCCAGGGGTTCCTGGTCAGCGGCGTCGAACGCATCGTCAACATCGCGGTGGAAGACATCCACCCGCCGCCGGAGCTTGGCGCCGAGTCGAGCTACCTGACCGCGGTAACCCGCTTCCAGGGTGAGCTGATCCAGGTGATCGACGTTGAAAGCGTGCTGGCCGATATCGCCCAGGTCCGCGGTGACGCCGTACTCGATCCGGCGATGGCAATGCCCGCCGATGGCCCCCAGCTGCAGGTGCTGGTGGTGGACGACTCGCGCGTGGCCCGCCAGCAGATCCGCAGCGTGCTGGATCAGCTGGGCGTGGGTGCCACCCTGCTTTCCGACGGCAAGCAGGCTCTCGACCACCTGTTGCAGATCCACGCCTCGGGCGAAAACCCGGCCGAACGCTATGCCATGGTCATCTCCGACATCGAGATGCCGGCCATGGATGGGTACACGCTGACGACGGAAATCCGGCGCCACCCGGGCCTGGCCGGCCTCTACGTGCTGCTGCACACCTCGCTGTCGGGCGTCTTCAACAACGCCATGGTCGAGCGCGTCGGCGCCAACGCGTTCGTCGCCAAGTACTCGCCGCACGAGCTGGCCGATTTCGTGCTGGACCGCCTGCGCAAGGTGGCGATGGCGGCCTGACGGCCACTGATCCGGTAGTGCCGGCCGCTGGCCGGCAACCGCAGATCCATCGGGGAGCCGGCCAGCGGCCGGCACTACCCTCTCGAATTTGGCACACCCCTTGCAGCTTCCCGGGCAACGTTCCCGTGGGAGTGCACCGTGCGCAACCTGATTACCGACTACCTGGGCGTCCACGCCCAGGCCATGCCGTTGCGCGAACAGCGGATGAAGCTGATCGCCAGCAACCTCGGCAATGCCGACACCCCCGGCTACAAGGCCCAGGACCTGGACTTCGATGCCGCCCTGCGCCATGCCCAGGGGCAGGATGCCAACGGCCTGATGGCCACCACCCATGAGCAGCACTACGAAATCAGTAGTGGCCTGAACCCGTTCCAGATCGCGCGCGAGGGCGTGCAGCCCAACCTGGACGGCAACACCGTCGATCCCGATGCCGAGCGTGCCGCCTATGGCCGTGCCGCGCTCGAGTACCGCGCCTCGCTCAGCTTCGTCGAGAGCAAGGTGCGTTCCATGCTGACCGCGATCACGGGGCAATAAGCCATGAGCAACCTGCCGATCTTCGATATCGCCGGCTCCGCGCTGCAGGCGCAGTCGGTGCGCATGAGCACCATCGCCTCCAATCTCTCCAACGCCGACACCGTGGCCGGGTCTGCCGACGCCGTGTACAAGCCGCTGGAGCCGATCTTCCAGGCCGTGACCAGCAAGAACGATCCCAACATCACCTCGGTGAAGGTGAAGGAGATCACCCAGAGCGAGGCGGCGCCGATCAAGCGCTACGAGCCGGGCCACCCGCTGGCAGACGCCGATGGCTACATCTACCAGCCCGACGTCGATCCGGTGGCGCAGATGGTCAACCTGATCTCGACCTCGCGCAATTACCAGGCCGGCGTGGAGATGTTGACCACCGCCAAGGAACTGGCCCTGGCCACCTTGACCATGGGCCGCTGAGGCCCGCAGCACCGGATACCGCCATGACCACCGCCGTCAACAACCAGACCAGCCAGGACGTCTATTCCGCGCTGGGCCTGAACGCCCCCAACAGCAACGCCACGAAAAAGAAGAACACGCTCGATCAGGCCGACTTCCTGCGCCTGATGACCGAGCAGCTGCAGCACCAGGATCCGCTGAAGCCGATGGACAACACGCAGATGGTCGCGCAGATGGCGCAGATGTCCACCGTGCAGGGCATCACCGATCTGAACAAGACGGTGAAGGGCTTCCAGGAGTCGATGGCCAGCGACCAGGTGCTGCGTGGCGCGGCGCTGGTCGGCCACCAGGTGCTGGTGCCGTCGGAAAAGCTGGTGCTGGAGAAGGAAGGCAGCGTCGAGGGCACGGTGGCCGCGCCGTCGGCCGGCATCATCACCGTGGATATCACCGATGCCACCGGCGCCAAGGTCACCTCGCTGAGCGTGGAAGCCAAGGCGGCAGGCGAAACCGCCTTCCAGTGGGACGGCAAGGACGCCAACGGCAAGCGCATGGAACCTGGCAAGTATTCCATCGTTGCCAACCATGTCGATACCGCCGGCAAAAGCACCAAGCTGTCCACCTATGTGCAGGCGCCGGTGGAAAGCGTGACCGTCGGGTCCGACGGCCTGTACCTGAACCTGAAGGGCCTGGGCACGGCCCCGATCGACTACGTGCTCCGCGTCAGCTGAGCCGCACATCCCGCATCAACCAGGAGCATCCCATGGGCTTCAATGTCTCGCTGTCCGGCATCAATGCCGCCAACACCGACCTGAGCGTCACCGCCAACAACGTCGCCAACGTCAACACCACCGGCTTCAAGCAGTCGCGCGCCGAGTTCGCCGATCTGTTCGCCTCCACCAGCTATGGCCTGTCGAAGAACCAGACCGGCTCGGGCGTGCGCGTCTCCAACGTCGCCCAGCAGTTCATCCAGGGCCACAACGAGCAGACCGGGCGCAGCCTGGACATGGCCATTTCCGGTGAGGGCTTCTTCACCATGAACATGAACGGTTCGCGCGTGTACTCGCGTGCCGGCAACTTCCAGACCGATTCGGCCGGCTACGTGGTCAATCCGCAGGGCGCGCGCCTGCAGGTGTTCGCGCCGAATGCCGATGGCACCAACTTCGATGCCGGCCGCCTGGTCGACCTGCAGCTGTTGACCACCGACAGCCCGCCGAAGCAGACCAGCGAAGTGAAGGTGGGCTTCACCCTGCCGGCCAACGCCAAGCAGCCCACCGTAGCCACGTTCGACCCGACCGACTCCAACAGCTACAACCACTCCAGCGGCGGCATCACCGTGTACGACTCGCTGGGCGTGAGCCATATCCAGGTCTCGTACTTCGTGAAGGGCGCCAACCCCAACGAATGGACCGTGCACAACTATGTCGATGGCCAGCCCGCTGGCACCCCGACCGCGGTCACCTTCGACAACAGCGGCAAGCTGACCGCCCCGGCCAACGGCAAGGTTGGCCTCGGCACCTTCACCCCGACCACGGGCGCTGGCCAGCTGAACATGACGCTGGACATCAGCGGTTCGACCCAGTACGGCGAGAAGTTCGCCCTGCGCAACACCCAGCAGGACGGCTACGCGGCCGGCAAGCTCAACGAAATCACTGTGTCCGAGTCGGGCGTGGTGTATGCGCGCTACTCCAACGGCGACGACAAGCCGCTGGGCCAGGTCGCGCTGACCACATTCAACAACACCCAGGGACTGGAATCGAAGGGCAACAACCTGTGGGTGGAGACCTTCGAGTCGGGCACGCCGCGCACCGGCATGCCGGACACCTCCAACCTCGGCAAGATCCAGGCCGGTTCGCTGGAAGCGTCCACCGTCGACCTCACCGAGCAGCTGGTCAACATGATCACCGCGCAGCGCAACTTCCAGGCCAACGCGCAGATGATCACCACGCAGGACCAGATCACCCAGACCGTCATCAACATCCGTTGATGAGCTGCTGACCCTGTCACGGAACTCCCCGCATGGATAAAGCCCTTTACGTGGCGATGACCGGTGCCCGCGCCTCCCTGCAGGCGCAGGGAACGCTCAGCCACAACCTCGCCAACTCGGACACTCCTGGCTTCAAGGAAGCGCTGGCCAACACCGAAGCCTTCCCGATCAAGGGTCCGGGCTTTGCCTCGCGGGTGGATGCGCTGCACGTCGACGCCGGCTTCAACCGCCGGCCCGGCGCGCAGCACATCACCGGCAAACCGCTGGACCTTGCACTGCAGAGCGGCACCTGGCTGGCGGTGCAGGCGAGCGACGGCAGCGAAGCGTATACGCGTGGCGCAGCCCTGTCGGTGACGCCGAACGGCCAGCTGGTGACCTCTGGCGGGCGCACGGTGCTGGATGACAACAACAACCCGATCGCCATTCCGCCCTACCAGGCGATGGAGATCGGCGCCGACGGCACGATCTCGATCATCCCGCAGGGCGAAGGCCCGCAGACGATGGCGCAGATCGGCCGGATCAAGGTGGTGCAGGCGCCGGACGAGCGCCTCGAGCGCGGGCTGGATGGCCTGTTCCGCAACACCGACCCGCGCCAGCCGTTCGCACCGGCACAGGGCACTGCCGTGCACAGCGGGCAACTGGAGGGCAGCAACGTCGATGCTGCCGGTGCGCTGGTGCAGATGATCCAGCTGCAGCGCCAGTACGAAATGCAGGTGCAGGTGATCAAGCACGGCGACGACAACGCGCGCAGCGCCAACAGCCTGCTCCGCCTGGGCAGCTGACGGATTTCCGGCGCCGCCCGGGCGCGGCGCTGGCACACCGCTTGCACACCCGCTACCAAGGGCCGCATTGCGCGGCCGGCTTCACCCAGACAGGACTCCGAAGATGAACCAGGCATTGTGGATCGCGAAAACCGGACTGGATGCGCAGCAGATGCGCATGTCGGTGGTTTCCAACAACCTCGCCAACACCAACACCACCGGCTTCAAGCAGGACCGCGCCAGCTTCGAGGACCTGCTGTACCAGCAGGTGCGGCAGCCGGGCGGCTCTTCGTCGGCGCAGACGCAGCTGCCGACCGGCCTGCAGCTGGGTACCGGCGTGCGCGTGGTCGCCACCGCCAAGAACTTCGAGCAGGGTGGCCAGCAGCAGACCGGCCGCGCATTGGACGTGATGGTCAACGGCCGCGGCTTCTTCGAAGTGCAGATGCCCGATGGCAGCTCGGCCTACACCCGTGATGGCTCGTTCAAGATCAACCAGGACAGCGAACTGGTCACCAACAGCGGCTACCCGGTGCAGCCGGGCATCCAGATTCCCGAGGGCGCGCAGTCGGTCACCATCGGCAGCGACGGCACCATCAGCGTAAAGATGGCCGACAACGCCGCGTCGGTGGAAGTCGGTGCGCTGACCCTGACCGACTTCGTCAATCCGGCCGGCCTGCAGGCGCGCGGCGAGAACCTGTTCCTGGAAACCACGGCCTCGGGCCCGGCCCAGAACGGCAATCCCGGCCTGAACGGTCTCGGCACCGTGGTGCAGGGTGCGCTGGAAGGCAGCAACGTCAATGTGGTGGAAGAGCTGGTGTCGATGATCGAAACCCAGCGCGCCTACGAAATGAATGCCAAGGCGATCTCCACCACCGACTCGATGCTCGGCTATCTCAACAACAAGATCTGACCGGCCCAACCGGGAAACCGCCATGTCGCCCATTTCCAACCTCGCCCGTACTGCCCTCGCCTGCACCGTGGTCGCCCTGCTCGGTGGCTGTGTGATCGCGGGCGACGTGCGCCCCTATCCGGCGATGGCACCGATCCAGCCGATCATGCCGCCGCAGGCCGCGCCCACCGCCGGTGCGATCTACGCCGCTGGCCCGACCCTGCAGCTGTATTCGGACCGCCGCGCGCGCGATGTCGGCGACCTGCTGACGATCACCCTGCTGGAAAACACCACCGCGCAGACCAGCGCCAACACGGCCACCAACAAGGAATCCAACCTGAGCCTGGGCACGCCGTCCATCCTCGGTGCGCCGGTCACCCTGGGCGGCAAGGACATCCTCAGTGCGACGGCCAAGGGCGCGCGTGACTTCACCGGCAAGGGCAACAGCGCGCAGAGCAACCGCCTGCAGGGCAGCGTCACGGTCACGGTGATCCAGCGCCTGCCCAACGGCAACCTGGTGGTACAGGGGCAGAAGAACCTGCGGCTGAACCAGGGCGATGAACTGGTGCAGGTGCAGGGCATCGTGCGCCCGGGCGACATCAGCCAGGACAACACCATTCCTTCCAGCCGCGTGGCTGAGGCCCGCATCGTCTACGGCGGCCGCGGCCCGGTCGCGCAGTCCAACGCAATGGGCTGGCTGAGCCGCTTCTTCAATTCCGGCCTGACGCCGTTCTGAGTATGGCCATGAACTTCTCCTTCTCTACTTCCTGGCAGCGACGCGTGGCGTTCATCGCGTCGCTGATGCTGCTGATCGTGGCCGCCCCGGCCAGCGCCGAGCGCATCAAGGACCTCGCCCAGGTCGGCGGCGTGCGCGGCAATGCGCTGGTGGGCTATGGCCTGGTGGTCGGCCTGGATGGCAGCGGCGACCGTACCAGCCAGGCGCCCTTTACCGTGCAGAGCCTGAAGAACCTGCTTGGCGAGCTGGGCGTGAACGTGCCGCCGAACGTCAACCCGCAGCTGAAGAACGTGGCCGCCGTGGCGATCCACGCCGAACTGCCGCCGTTCGCCAAGCCAGGCCAGCCGATCGACATCACGGTGTCTTCGATCGGCAACGCGGTGTCGCTGCGCGGCGGCTCGCTGCTGATGGCCCCGCTGCGCGGCGCCGATGGCCAGATCTATGCCATCGCCCAGGGCAATCTGATCGTGGGTGGCTTTGGCGCGCAGGGCAAGGACGGCTCCCGTGTCTCGGTGAACGTGCCCAGCGTCGGCCGTATTCCCAACGGCGCCACCGTGGAGCGTGCCCTGCCCGATCCGCTGGCCAACGGCGGCGACATCACCCTGAACCTGCACAACAATGATTTCACCACGGTCTCGCGCATGGTCGCCGCGCTCAACAACGCGTTCGGCGAAGGTGCGGCACGCGCGATCGATGGCGTGACCGTCTCCGTCACCGCACCGACCGATCCGGGCGCACGCATCGGCCTGCTGGCGCGCATCGAGAACCTGGAACTGACCCCGGGCAGCGCCCCGGCCAAGGTGGTGGTCAATTCGCGCACCGGCACCGTGGTCATCGGCCAGCAGGTGCGGGTCGGCCCTGCGGCGATTTCGCATGGTTCGCTGACGGTGACGATCCAGGAGAACACCAACGTCAGCCAGCCCAATGCGCTGTCGGGCGGCCGTACCGTGGCCAGCCCTCAATCCACCATCACCGCCACCAACGACGGCAGCCGCATGTTCAAGTTCAGCGGCGGCACCACCCTGGACGAGATCGTGCATGCGGTGAACGCCGTGGGTGCGGCACCGGGCGACCTGATCGCGATCCTGGAAGCCCTGAAGCAGGCCGGCGCACTGAGTGCCGAGCTCGAGGTGATCTGACATGCGCATCAATCCCGCATTCGACCTGCACCCGGCGCAGCAGAACGATCCGGCGAAGATCGACAAGGTCGCACGCCAGCTGGAAGGCCAGTTCGCACAGATGCTGGTCAAGAGCATGCGCGATGCCAGCTTCGGCGACTCGCTGTTTCCCGGCGAGAACAAGATGTTCCGCGACATGTACGACCAGAAGATTGCCGAGGCGATGACCCGCGGCAAGGGCCTGGGCCTGTCCGGCATGATCACCCGCCAGCTGTCCGGCCAGGCCGCCGAAGGCCCGGCACTGGATACCCGCGTGGATCCGGCCAAGGCCAGCCGCGCATACCAGCTCAACGCGCCGGCCAGGCCGGCACCGTCGCTGCCCCTGGAAGATGGCAGCCAGGCCGTGCGTATGCTGCAGCAGATGGCCGCAGGCGCACAGCACGGTGCGCAGGCGGCGCTGGCACCGATGGAGCAGGCACTGGACCTGATCGCCGGCCGTGAGAGCAGCGGCCTGCACCGCTCGCTGGGCACCGAGGATCCGTACATCGGCAGCCTGCAGGGCGAGGACTGGGCCGCCAACAGCGACCAGTGGACGGCGACGGCCAGCAATCGCGGCACGGCCGTGAGCCCGGCCGATGCCCTGGCCACGCGCACCGCCGTCGCCCAGCTCGGCGAGCACACCCCGGAGGGGTTCGTCGCCAGTATCTGGCAGCACGCACAGAGCGCGGCCAGGGAACTGGGCGTGGATGCCCGCGCCCTGGTCGCCCAGGCCGCGCTGGAGACCGGCTGGGGCAAGCGCCACATCAAGCACGCCGACGGCAGCACCTCGCACAACCTGTTCGGCATCAAGGCCACTGGCTGGAACGGCCAGCGCGCCACGGCCGGCACCCATGAATATGTCGATGGCGTGCGCCGCAACGAAACCGCCAGCTTCCGCGCCTACAGTTCACCGGCCGAGAGCTTTGCCGACTACGTGCGCCTGCTGAAGACCAGCCCGCGCTACCAGCAGGCCCTGCAGGCCGGCACCGACGTGCAGGGCTTCGCCCGTGGCCTCCAGCGCGCCGGTTACGCCACCGATCCGCGCTACGCCGCCAAGATCGCTGCGATCGCCGGCGGCCCGACCATCGAGCGCGCCGTAGCCGCCGTGACCGACGCCGGCTCGCGCCTTGGCCAGACCTTCGCCAGCACCGCGACCGCGGCGCTGGGTATCACTCGTCGTTGAGGAACACCATGTCCAGCGTACTTTCCACCGGTACCGGTGCCCTGCTCGCCTTCCAGCGTGCGTTGGCGACCACCAGCCACAACGTGGCCAACCTCAATACACCCGGCTACAGCCGGCAGAAGGTGAACTTCGCCACCGCCGATCCACAGAACTATGGCTATGGCACGGTCGGCAACGGCACCCGCATCACCGACATCCGTCGCACGGCCGACCAGCTGGCGATTTCGCGCCTGCTCGACAGCAGCGGTGAGCTGGCGCGCCTGAAGCAGCTTTCGGGCATGGCCGACCGGGTCAACGCCCTGTTCTCCGATGCCGCCACCAACGTGGCCGGCGTCTGGTCGAACTTCTTCGACTCGGTCAGTGGCCTGTCGTCCAACGCGGCCGGCACCGCCGACCGCCAGAACATGCTCGACGGTGGCAAGGCGCTGGCCACCCGCTTCGTGCAGCTCAACACGCACCTGAACAATCTCAACAGCGAGGTCAACAACGGCCTGCTGGCCGGTGCGACCGAGGTCAACCGCCTTGCGCAGGAGATCGCGCAGATCAACGGTGCCATCGGCACCAACATTGCCTCGGCGGCACCGGACCTGCTCGACCGCCGCGACCAGCTGATCACCCAGCTGATCGGCTACACCGGTGGCACCGCGGTGATCCAGGACGGCGGCATCATGAATGTCTACACTGCCGGCGGCAACGCGCTGGTGGTGGGCACCACGGCGACCAAGGTCACCACCGTGGCCGATCCGTACCAGCCCGAGCGCCTGCAGCTGGCACTGGAGACCCAGGGCAACACCATCCGCCTCGACCCGAAAGCGGTCGGTGGCCAGATCGGTGGCCTGCTGGAATTCCGCGACACCGTGCTGACCCCTGCGCAGGCCGAACTGGGCAAGCTGGCGGTGGGCCTGGCCGAGAGCTTCAACCAGGTCCACCACCAGGGTGTGGATCTGTATGGCCAGATGGGCGGGGACTTCTTCAACATCGGCAGCCCGCGCGTGACCGGCAACAACAGCAATACCGGAACCGCCAGCCTCAGCGCCACCTATGGCGACCTGGGCAAACTGGACGCACAGAACGTGGTGCTGCAGTTCGATGGCACCACCTGGAAGGCCAGCCGCGCCGACACCGGCGCCAGCATTCCCCTGACCGGCACCGGCACCGCCGCCGATCCGCTGGTGATCAACGGCGTGAACCTGGTCGTCGGCGGCACCCCGGCGGCCAATGACCGCTTCCTGCTGCAGCCCACCGCCGGCGTGGCCGGCAGCCTGGAGATGGCCATCACCGATCCGTCGCGCATTGCCGCGGCCGCCGCAGTCAAGGGCGCAGCCGCCACCGCCAACACCGGTACCGGCAAGCTGAGCGGCGTCACCGTCACCGATTCGGCCAACGCGAACCTGCGCAACCCGTCGGCGATCGTGTTCACGTCGGCGACCACCTACACCATCGACGGTGGCCCGCCGCAGACCTATACGCCTGGCCAGACCATCAGTGCCAACGGCTGGAGTTTCGTGCTCGATGGCGCGCCCAAGGTGGGCGATACCTTCAATATCACCCCGACCCCGGCCGGTTCGTCGGACAACAGCAACGCCTCCAGGCTGGCCAAGGTGGAAAGCACGAAGGCCTTCAACGCCGGAACGGTGACACTGAACGGTGCACTGGGTGGCCTGACCACCCAGGTCGGCGCAGCCGCCCGCTCAGCCGAGTACTCGCTCGATGCGCAGCTGGTGATCAATGACAAGGCACAGGAAGCCCGCGACGAGGTCTCCGGGGTGAACCTGGACGAAGAGGCCGCCGACATGCTGCGCCTGCAGCAGGCCTACCAGGCCGCCTCGCAGCTGATCTCCACCGCCGACAGCATGTTCCAGACCATCCTGGGAGCCGTCCGCCGATGAGCAGCCGCATCTCCACCAGCATGATGTTCAACCAGTCGGTGTCGCTGATGATGGCCAAGCAGGCCAAGCTCAGCCACCTGGAGCAGCAGATTGCCACCGGCAGCAAGATCGTCAGCGCCAAGGACGATCCGGTTGCCGCCGGCACTGCAGTCGGCCTTGATCGCAGCCTGGCCGCACTGGACCGCATGAAGCTCAACGCCGGCAATGTGCAGAACCGCCTGGGTGTGCAGGAAAACACCCTGGCGCAGGTCAACGACCTGATGGCGCGCGTCAACGATCTGACCATCCAGGCCAGCAATCCGGCGCTGAGCGCGGCGGACAAGAAGACGCTGATCACCGAGGTCAACCAGATCCGCGATGGCCTGCTGTCGCTGGCCAACGCCGACGATGGTACCGGCCGCTACGTGTTCGGTGGCACCAACGACGGTGACCCGCCGTTTGCCAAGATCAACGGCAAGGTGGTCTATCGCGGCGACCAGACCCAGCGCCAGGTTGAAGTCGGCCCCGATACCTATGTGCGCGACGCCCTGCCCGGCAGCGAGATCTTCATGCGCATCCCCACCGGCGATGGCTTCGTTGACGGCAGCGCCGCGGCCGGCAACACCGGCAACGGCGTGCTGACCAACATCACCCGCGACGGCAGCGACAGCTGGAACGGCCAGGGCTTCAGCGTGCGCTTCACCACCGGCACCCAGTACGAGGTGGTGGATGGTGCGGGCAACGTGACCGGCACCGGCACCTACAAGGCTGGCGACGACCTGGAAGTGAACGGTGTGCGCCTGCGCATCACCGGCGCACCGGCAGCGGGCGACAGCTTCAGCGTACAGGCCGCCAGCAGCCGCGACATCTTCTCCACCATGGACAACCTGGTCGCCGCGCTGGGTGCCGACACCGGTACCACCGCGCAGATGACTGCGCAGCAGAATCAGCTGCAGAGCGCACTGCGCGACGTGGCGCGCGCCTCGGAGCGGATGATCGATTCGCGCGCTGCCGGTGGTGCGCAGTTGAAGGCGCTGGACAACGCGGCGGAGATGCGCGAGGCCAATGGCGTGACCCTGAAGACCACGCTGTCGCAGATGCGCGACCTGGATTACGCCGATGCACTGAGCCAGTACCAGCTGCAGAGCACCGCACTGCAGGCGGCGCAGACAATCTTCTCGCAGATGCAGTCGATGTCGCTGTTCAACAAGCTGCGCTGACGCCTCTCCTGCGTCACCCCTGAAAGGCCGCGATGCCCTGCATCGCGGCCTTTTTCTTTTGCGCGCTCCCGTGTTGTTGCCCTCGACGGACATGGCCTGGTGCTGCCTGGCGCAGGTTCCAGCCAATTTTCCGTGATTTTCCATCAAGCCCGACCCCGCCCCGCCGATACCTTCATCAGCGCTGGTCAGGCCCTGCCCGACCGCCCCTCCCGGGGTCGCTTCCACCCTGGCAACAGGGCTGAAAACCCCGGGAAAACAGCTTCAGGCAACGAATTCTGGCTTCAGCGGAATTCACGGCTAAAGGTTGTTGACAAAGCGCCGTTATTCATTTGGCAACGGCGAAGCACACAGCCACACAAAAAAACAGGCGGCGCTTCGTTTCATTCACCAACGGGTTCCATATAAGAGGAGACGACCCCATGGCACAGGTAATCAACACCAATACGATGTCGCTCAACGCTCAGCGCAACCTGAGCACCAGCGGCAGCTCGCTCGCCACCACCATCCAGCGCCTCTCGTCCGGCCTGCGCATCAACAGCGCGAAGGACGACGCGGCCGGCCTGGCCATCAGCGAGCGCTTCACCACCCAGATCCGTGGTCTGGACGTGGCCATCCGCAACGCCAACGACGGCATCTCGCTGGCCCAGGTCGCCGAGGGTTCGCTGAACGAAGTCGGCAACAACCTGCAGCGCATCCGTGAACTGGGCGTGCAGGCCTCCAACGCCACCAACTCGGCCAGCGACCGCAAGGCCCTGCAGGCCGAAGTGACCCAGCTGGTCTCGGAAATCGATCGTGTGGCCAAGCAGGCCGACTTCAACGGCACCAAGCTGCTGGACGGCAGCTTCACCAGCCAGCTGTTCCAGGTCGGTGCCAACGCCGGCCAGGCCATCGCCATCAACAGCGTGGTCAACGCCAAGGCCGATTCGCTGGGGGCGGCCACCTTTGCCAACGGCTACACCGGCACTGCGCTGGCGGTGGACAAGGCCACGGCCGACACCACCTACTCCGGCCTGCAGGTCTCGGTCACCCCGCCGGGCGGCACCGCCACCACGGTCACCATCAGCGACTTCACCGTGAAGGCCGGCGAGTCGATCACCTCGGCCACCGCTGCGGCGATCAACAACAAGCTGGGTGAAACCGGCGTGGTGGCCTCGGTCAATGCCGGCGTCATCAGCCTGGCTTCGGTCAAGGATGGCCAGACCTTCGCCCTGGGCGTCAGCGCGGCAACCCCGCCGGCCGGCGTCACCGCCGCGACCATTGCCGGCCTGGGCCTGACCGAGACCAGCACCAACGGCGGCACCCTGACCGGTGCGGCGGCCAGCTTCGTCAAGGACCTCAACGTCACCACCGCCGAAGGCGCACAGAAGGCGATGTCGATCGTCGACAAGGCCCTGGAATCGGTCAACAGCGTCCGCGCCGACCTCGGCGCGATCCAGAACCGCTTCACCTCGGTGGTCGCCAACCTGCAGACCTCCTCGGAGAACCTGTCCGCATCGCGCAGCCGCATCCGCGATACCGACTTCGCCAAGGAAACCGCCGAACTGACCCGCACCCAGATCCTGCAGCAGGCCGGTACGGCCATGCTGGCCCAGGCTAACCAGGTACCGCAGAACGTGCTCAGCCTGTTGCAGCGCTGACATGAGCCGCCCCCGGGGCACGTCGGGGGCGTCTGACCCAACTCACGTGCAACCGCTCAAGGACCTCTCCTCATGGCACAAGTCATCAACACCAATACGATGTCGTTGAATGCTCAGCGTAACCTGAGCACCAGCGGCAGCTCGCTGGCCACCACCATCCAGCGCCTGTCCTCCGGTTCGCGCATCAACAGCGCCAAGGACGACGCCGCCGGCCTGGCGATCTCCGAGCGCTTCGGCACGCAGATCCGCGGTACCGACGTCGCCATCCGCAACGCCAACGACGGCATCTCGCTGGCCCAGGTCGCCGAAGGTTCGCTGACCGAAATCGGCAACAACCTGCAGCGCGTCCGCGAGCTGTCGGTGCAGGCCTCCAACGCCACCAACTCGGCCAGCGACCGCAAGGCCCTGCAGGCCGAAGTGACCCAGCTGGTCTCGGAAATCGACCGCGTCGCCAAGCAGTCGGACTTCAACGGCACCAAGCTGCTGGACGGTTCGTTCTCCAGCCAGCTGTTCCAGGTCGGTGCCAACGCCGGCCAGGCCATCGCCATCGACAAGACCATCGATGCCAAGGCCAATGCCCTGGGCGGCGCCAAGTTCGACACCAACTCGCTGGCCCTGGCCGACCCGGGCACCAACGCTGATTTCAGCACCACCGGCCTGTCCATCAATGGCGTCGCCATCGCTGACGTCTCGGTCAAGCAGGGCGCGGACGCCGCTGCCACCGGCAAGGCCTCGCGCGAAGCACTGGTCACCGCGATCAACGCCAAGATCGGCGAGACCGGCGTCTATGCGGAAGTGAACGGCACCACCGGCGTGACCCTGACCTCGGTCAAGGACAGCACCAACGCCGATGGCTCGTTCAAGGCCATCACCGCGACCCCGGGCACCTGGACCGGCGCCACTGCGCCGACCTTCACCGCGACCACCGACGCTGCGGCGCCGGCCGCCAAGTACGCCAGCAACCTGGACGTCAGCACCGTGAAGGGCGCCCAGCAGGCGATGGAAATCGTCGACAAGGCCCTGGGTGCGATCAACAGCACCCGCGCCGACCTCGGTGCCGTGCAGAACCGCTTCACCTCGGTCGTGGCCAACCTGCAGACCTCGTCGGAAAACCTGTCGGCATCGCGTAGCCGCATCAAGGACACCGACTTTGCCAAGGAAACCGCCGAACTGACCCGCACCCAGATCCTGCAGCAGGCTGGTACGGCCATGCTGGCCCAGGCCAACCAGGTGCCGCAGGGCGTGCTCAGCCTGCTGCGCTGATCCACTCGCTGATCGACCTCCGGGCGCTGCATGACGCCGCGCCCGGATCCTGAAACACGTTCCACCTTCGCCAAAGGAAAAGCACCATGGCACAAGTCATCAACACCAACACCATGTCCCTGAATGCTCAGCGCAACCTGAGCACCAGCGGCAGCTCGCTGGCCACCACCATCCAGCGCCTGTCCTCCGGTTCGCGCATCAACAGCGCCAAGGACGACGCCGCCGGCCTGGCGATCTCCGAGCGCTTCGGCACGCAGATCCGCGGTACCGACGTCGCCATCCGCAACGCCAACGACGGCATCTCGCTGGCCCAGGTCGCCGAAGGTTCGCTGACCGAAATCGGCAACAACCTGCAGCGCGTCCGCGAGCTGTCGGTGCAGGCCTCCAACGCCACCAACTCGGCCAGCGACCGCAAGGCCCTGCAGGCCGAAGTGACCCAGCTGGTCTCGGAAATCGACCGCGTTGCCAAGCAGTCGGACTTCAACGGCACCAAGCTGCTGGACGGCACCTTCTCCAGCCAGCTGTTCCAGGTCGGCGCCAATGCCGGCCAGGCCATCGCCATCGACAAGACCATCGATGCCAAGGCCGGCTCGCTGGGCACCTCGACCTTCGCCACCGGTGCGACCGCTGCCCTGGCCGCCAGCACCGACGGTGCCCGCTTCTCCGGCACCGTGATGGGCGTGGACATCGGCACGGTTGAAGTGAAGGCCGGCGCCACCACGGCGGATGCATCCAAGGCCGTCGCCACCGCCATCAACGCCAAGATCGGCGAGGCCGGCATCTACGCCGAAGCCAATGCCGACGGCTCCCTGAAGCTGAGCTCGGTGAAGGAAGGCAAGGCCGTTGCCACTGCCGATATCGCCCTGATGCGCAGCGACTACGATGCCACCGCCAAGACCTGGGGCACCGCAGCGGCTGCCGGCGCCTACACTGCTGGCACCGACACCTCGGCCAACGTGCAGAAGCTGGACGTGAGCACCGTGCTCGGTGCCCAGCAGGCCCTGGAAGTGGTCGACAAGGCCCTGGGTGCGATCAACAGCACCCGCGCCGACCTCGGTGCGATCCAGAACCGCTTCACCTCGGTCGTGGCCAACCTGCAGACCTCGTCGGAAAACCTGTCGGCATCGCGCAGCCGCATCAAGGACACCGACTTCGCCAAGGAAACCGCCGAACTGACCCGCACCCAGATCCTGCAGCAGGCCGGTACGGCCATGCTGGCCCAGGCCAACCAGGTGCCGCAGGGCGTGCTCAGCCTGCTGCGCTGATCCACGGCAAGAAGGCGCCGCTACCGTCGGGTCGAACCGACGGTAGCGGCAACCGGGAAGCCACCATGCACGAAGGCGCGGGCCATGCCCGGCCCGGGATGAGTCCCGATCCGGCTTGGCATCGCCCGCTCCTGCGGACCTCTCTTTCAGCGCTGTACCTTTGACTGTACGTACCGGGCGGCTTCGTCTCCCCCCGATTGTCAGTAGCCTGATCCCTCCCCTGCATTGGGGGAGGGCTTTTTGCAGACTCCCGGCAGCCCGCGGTGAACCCACCCGCACCCTGCCCCAGCCCTCCTGCAACCCGCGTGCCAGAACCTGCGCCAGGCGCTTGGCACGGCACATGCATCAACGAAGTCCTCAAGACCCAGCGGCGCAGGCCGCTATTTTCGTTGACGACGGGCCAGCGCACGACGGCCGGGCCCGGATACCAGGAGAAACGACGTGGCAGACTTTGGATACGGTGGCATTGGCTCGGGACTGGATATTTCCAGCATCGTCAACCAGCTGGTCGCAGCTGACCGCAAGCCCGCCGACAATGCGCTGAACCTGCAGCAGTCCAAGGCCAAGATGCAGCTGTCGTCGATCGGCACCATCACCTCGGCCTTCGACAAGCTGAAGACGGCGCTGACCGCACTGAAGGCCACCACGGCGTTCGACACGCGCACGGTGACCGCCAGCAAGGGCGGCGACAAGGGCACCGACGAGATCCTGACGGCGTCGGTCGCGCTGTATGACGTTGGCACCACCAAGGCGGCGGCCTCCAACGGCACGCACGTGGTCAATGTCACCTCGCTGGCCACCGCGCACAAACTGATCGCCGATACCTCGGTACCGAAGACCGACACGTTTGCTGCCGGAACCTTGACGCTGACCGTTGGCGTGGGCGACAAGGCCAAGACCATGAACGTGGAGGTGGAGGACGGCGACACGCTGACCACCATCCGCAACAAGATCGATGCGGCCGGCCGCAAGGAAGGCGTGCAGGCCACCCTGATCAGCTCCGGCGACGACCAGTACCTGTCGATCGCCCAGGAGAAGACCGGTGCCGCCAACGCGATCAAGCTCGAGTACGCAGGCAGCGACGCCAAGCTGGGGGGGCTGGTCAACAGCCTCAAGCAGAACACCGCCGCCGCCGACGCCGAGCTGACCATCGATGGTGTGAAGGTCGTCAGCGCCAGCAATACCGTGGCCGATGCGGTTCCGGGCCTGACCCTGAACCTGAAGATGCCGGGCACCAGCACGGTGACCATCAGCACGGATACTGCGGCAGCCACCAAGGTGATGCAGGAGTTCGTCACCGCCTACAACGCTGCACTGGCGGCGATCAACACCGAAACCAAGTACGACGCCAAGACCAAGGAAGCCTCCACGCTGACCGGCGATGCGCAGATGCGCGGCGCCACCAGCCAGCTGCGCTCGGTGATGTCGAGCGTGCTCAAGGACCTGGCCGGTGACAAGCTCGATGCCAAGGCGATCGGCCTGGATACCCGCGGCTATCCCAACGCCGACGGCACGCTGATCCTGGACACCACCAAGTTCGCCGCCGCCCTGGCCAGCCAGCCGGAGAAGATGCGCCAGGCGATCACCGGTGATACCGGCGGCGCCGGCAAGCTGTACACGCTGGTCGACGGTTATGTGAGCACCACGGTCGGCAAGGAAGGCGCGTTCGTCGCGCGCACCAAGGGCCTGAACACCACGCTGGACAACATCGACAAGCGCCGCAAGGATCTCGACACGCGGATGAAGAGCGTGGAAGAGCGCTACAAGAAGCAGTTCATCGCGCTGGACAGCCTGATGGGCAAGTTGCAGCAGAGCAACACGGCGCTGCAGCAGCAGCTGGCACAGTTGAACCGCTGACGATGCGTGCGTGGCACTCAAGTTTGCCGCGCAATGCACCGATAACGGACGCAACAGCAATCATCGCCGCGCCGCCGGCACCGATCCCCACGATCACCCGACGGCACCCCGCGCAAGGAGAATCACGAATGTACGGTTCCAGCCGTCAATATGCCGAGCAGTACCGCCAGGTGGGAGTGACCAGTGCGGTCGCCGATGCCGATCCGCACAAGCTGGTGGCGATGCTGCTGGCCGGCGCGCTGGAGCGCGTGCGTCGCGCCCTGGCCAGCCTCGAGCGCGGCGACCAGGCCGGCAAGGGCAAGGCGATCGGCGAAGTCTGCGCGATCGTCGGCCACCTCAACGGCTCGCTGGACCATGAGGCCGGTGGCGAGATCGCCGGCAACCTGTCGGCCCTGTACGATTACGTGCTGCAGCGCCTGACCGAAGCCAACCTGCACAACGACCGCGCCGCGCTGGATGAATCGCTGCAGCTGCTGGGCGAGATCGACAGCGCCTGGAACGCGATCCCGCACGAACAGCGGCGCCCGGCCGCGGTGGCGCCATGAGCCTGCCGGAACTGCACGCGCAGCTGGATGCCTTCGAGAAGGCACTGGGCGATGATGCCCTGGACCAGGCCGACAGCCTGCTCGACGGGCACGACAGCACCCTGCATGCCCTGCTCAGCCAGCCGCTGACCGCTGCGGACCACGCGCCGCTGAGCGCCCTGTTCGAGCGCCAGCAGAGCCTTCTGGGCCTGCTGCGCCAGCGCCGCGATGCAGCGGCCGCACTGATGAATGACGGCCAGCGCTCTCTTCGCGCCGCCCATGCCTACCTGCAGGCAGAATCGCTGGCATGACCCAGCTGCCGACCACGTCGCTGCACCATCCCGCCGAAAGCGAGCTGTTCGACGAAACGCTCAGCTGCGAGCTGGCCCTGCCGGCCGAGTTCCAGGCGGGAAGCGCGGCCGGACGCACCAGCGGTGCCGAAGGCCTGCTGCGCAGCCTGGCACTGGTCGAAGACAGCCGTGTTGACGAGCACGACGAACGCAACGAGGCCACCCTGCAGCTGCAACGCCTTGAAGCCAAGCTGGACCTGGCGATGGTGCTGCTCGGCCGCTTGGTGCGCCAGCAGGGCCTGGAATTGCCCCTGCGGCCGGTGCGCTGGTCGCGCCGTGGCATCCGCCTGCAGCTGGGCCCGCGCAGTGGCGCCAGCCCCGGCCAGGCCGGCGTGGTGCGCCTGCAGCCCAGCGACTGGCTGCCCGACCACATCGACCTGCCGGTGGAAGTGGTTGCCGAAGCGGCCGATGGCGGCGGCGGCCACTATCTGTGGCTGCGCTTCCAGCGCCTTGGCGATGGCCTGGAAATGGCCATGGAGCGCCACCTGTTCCGCCTGCACCGACGCCAGGTGGCCGAGGCACGCCGGGCGCGCTGAAAGCTGCCACCATCACGCGTGGCGGGCAAGCCTTGGCGCGCCCGTTCAGCTAAGTTAAGGTGGACTCCCCTACACGGACCTGCTGCGTGCCTGTGCGAGTTCTCATCGTCGACGATCACACCCTGGTCCGCGCCGGCCTGGCGCGGCTGCTGCAGGGGTTTGCCGACGTGCAGCTCGTCGCCGAGGCCAGCAACGCTGAACAGGCGCTGCAGCTGGCCCTGCTGCACGCGCCGGATGTGGTGCTGATGGATCTCTCGTTGCCGGGCCGCACCGGCCTGGAAGCGCTCAGCGACATCCGCCTGCGCGCCCCCGGTACCCGGGTGGTGATGATGACCATGCACGACGATGCCGCCCATGTGCGCGATGCCCTGGATCGTGGCGCGGTCGGGTTCGTGGTGAAGGATGCAGCACCGCAGGAGCTGGAACTGGCGCTGCGCGCCGCGCATGCCGGCCAGGTGTTCCTGAGTCCGCAGATCTCGGCCAAGATGCTGGCACCCATGCTGGGCCGCGAGAAGCCTACCGGCATCGCCGCGCTGTCGCCGCGCCAGCGCGAGATCCTGCGCCGCATCGGCAAGGGCGAAAGCAACAAGGAAATCGCCGCCGACCTCGGCATCAGCGTGAAGACGGTGGAAACCCACCGCGCACGCATGATGGAGTCATTGGGCTGCCGCCGCGCCAATGACCTGTTGCTGCTGGCCGCGCGCCACCAGCACGAGCTGGAATAAGCGCCAGTAGCGGAGTCGGATCCCGTTGCAGCGGAAAGGCATCTGCCCGCGAGGCACTGCACTGACGACGAATTCCCGTCACCCCGGCATTGCCTGACAGGAATCCGTACACGGGCCGCTGCGAACCCCGCCGCTTCTGCACGACGAATCAATGACTTGGCGGCCCGTTTCGTCAATATCCCGAGGCAATGTAGGGATAACCCCTACATCCTGTCGGGACAACCACGAACCCCCTCAGGAACCCCCCGATTCCGCCCACGCCGGATCAAAAGCAAGATGCGTTCCACAAGGCGCCGGGGAGCGGCGCCGGGGAACCACGATGAAGGCTGCACTCTCGACCCAGCTGGGCCAACAACTTCACCTCACCCCGCAGCTGCTGCAGTCGATCCGGCTGCTGCAGCTCGATGGCCTGCACCTGGAGCAGGAAATCCAGCGCCTGCTGGACTCCAACCCGCTGCTGGAGATCGAAGAGGCCGAAGCGCCTGCCGCCGATGCCACCGAGGCCGCCGCCACCACGCTGGAAACCGCTGCGTTCGACGAGTTGCCGGAGTCTTCGATGTGGGACGTGGCCGGCGCCAGCTGGCAGGACGGCGACGACGACCGCATGGCGCGCATTGCCGCCGGTGAATCGACCGACCCGCAGCTGCGCGTGCTGCAGCGCCTGGCGCTGGACATGGACGACCGCGAACTGGCGGTGGCCGCGTTCTGGCTCGACCACTGCGATGAGGCCGGCTACCTGCAGGCGCCGCTGGCACAGCTGCAGCTGCTGGCCAGCGCCCAGTTCGACATCGCCGCCGAGGGCGTCGAGGCCATCCGCCAGCAGCTGCTGCACGGTGAACCCGCTGGCATGGCTGCGCAGGACCTGCGCGAAGGCCTGCAGGCACAACTGCGCAGCCTGCACGGCGTGGTCCCCGCTCGCCACCTGGCCGCCCGCATCCTCGATGGCGCGCTCGAGGCACTGGCCGCGCACGACTACCCCGCCCTCGCCCGCCAGCATGACGCCGAGATCGACGACGTGCGCGAGGCGGTGCGCCTGATCCTCTCGCTGCAGCCGCGCCCCGGCGACAGCCTGCTGCCTGAACGCAACGCGGTGGTGGTGCCGGACGTCGTCGCCTGGCACGCCGATGGGCAATGGAAGGTGGCACTGAACCCGGCCACCAGCCGCCGCGTCTCGATCAACAGCCAGTACGAACAGGCGCTGGCCGAAACCAGCGAAGCCGCGCCGGCACTGCGCGAGATGCTGCAGGAGGCGCGCTGGTTCAGCCGCGGCCTGTCGATGCGCTACGACACCCTGCTGCGCACCGCGCGGGTGATCGTCGAGCGCCAGGCCGCCTTCCTGGTGCGAGGCGAAGAGGCGATGGCGCCGCTGACCCTGAAGGAAGTGGCCGAGGAAATCGGCATGCACGAGTCCACCGTCTCGCGCATCACCACCGGCAAGTTCCTGCAGACCCCGCGCGGCACCTTCGAACTGAAGCACTTCTTCGCCGTGCGCCTGGAAGGCGCCAGCGTCTCCGGCCAGGCGGTGAAAGCCATGGTCCGCCGCCTGATCGACGCCGAGCCGGCCGGCCGTCCGCTGGCCGACGAGGCCATTGCCGGCCTGCTGTCACGCCAGGGGGTGAACATTGCCCGCCGAACCGTCGCAAAATACCGAGAACAACTGGATATCGCCCCGGCCCGCGAACGGCGCCGGCTCAGCGCCAGGCAACCGCAGCTGGCCCAGGTGGGCTGAAAAGGATGTTGGACATGAACAAGCTCACGGTCCTGCTGGTCGATGACCACGAGGGCTTCATCAACGCGGCGATGCGCCACTTCCGCAAGATCGACTGGCTGCAGATCGTCGGCAGCGCCGGCAACGGCCTGGAAGCGATCGAGCGCTCGGAAACGCTGCGCCCGCAGGTGGTGCTGATGGACCTGGCCATGCCGGAAATGGGCGGCCTGCAGGCCACCCGCCTGATCAAGTCGCAGGACGATGCGCCGTACATCGTGATCGCCAGCCACTTCGACGACGCCGAGCACCGCGAACACGCGCTGCGCGCCGGCGCCGACAACTTCGTCAGCAAGCTGTCCTACATCCAGGAAGTCATGCCGATCCTGGAAGGCCTCAGGGAGGAACAGTCGTGAGTGAATCGCGCATCCTGGTGCTGGACAACGACGCCGTGCGCGCAGAGCGCACCGTTGCCCTGCTGGAATTCATGGACTTCAACCCGCGCTGGGTCTCCGACGCGGCCGACTTCGATCTGGGCCGGCAGCGCCAGCACGACTGGATGGCGGTGATCGTCGGCAGCCTGGACGACAGCCCCGCCAGCACCGCGCTGTACAACTGGCTGGGCGGCAGCAGCCTGCCGCCGCCGGTGCTGCTGGCCGATGGTGATGCTGCAGCGTTTGCCCAGCTGCACGGGCTGCACGAAGCCAACATCTGGCCGCTGGAAACGCCGCTGCGCCACGCACAGATGGAAGCCCTGCTGCGCCGCGCCAGCCTCAAGCGCCTGGACGCCGAGCATCAGGCCGGCGCCGCGCAGGATCAAGGCCCGACCGGCAACGGCCCGGCGGTGACTGCACTGCGTACCATGATCGAGCAGGTTGCCGCATTCGATACCACCGTACTGGTGCTGGGCGAATCCGGTACCGGCAAGGAAGTCGTGTCGCGTGCGATCCACCAGCGCTCGCCGCGCCGTGATGGTCCGTTCGTGGCGATCAACTGCGGCGCCATTCCGGCCGACCTGCTGGAAAGCGAACTGTTCGGCCACGAGAAGGGTGCCTTTACTGGCGCACTGACCGCGCGCAAGGGCCGTTTCGAAATGGCCGAGGGCGGCACCCTGCTGCTCGACGAGATCGGCGACATGAGCCTGCCCATGCAGGTGAAGCTGCTGCGCGTGCTGCAGGAACGCAGCTTCGAGCGCGTCGGTGGCAACCAGACCATCCGCTGCAACGTGCGCGTCGTGGCCGCGACCCACCGTGATCTGGAAACGCGCATCGCCGAAGGCAAGTTCCGCGAGGACCTGTTCTACCGCCTCAACGTGTTCCCGATCGAAGTGCCCGCGCTGCGCGAGCGGCGCGAGGACCTGCCGGCACTGGTGGAAACCATCGCCGCACAGCTGGCCCGCACCGGCCGTGGCGAAGTGCGCTTCACCCCGGAAGCGCTGCAGGCGCTGGCCGGCTACGAGTGGCCGGGCAATGTGCGCGAGCTGACCAACCTGGTCGAGCGCCTGGCGGTGCTGCATCCGGGTGGTTCGGTGCGCGTGCAGGACCTGCCGGCCCGCTATCGTGGCGACGCCGCGTTGGCAGCGGTGGCCGCACCGGCACCGGCAGCTCCGGTTGCCAGCGAAGAACGCCTGGACTTGCGCAGCTTCTCGTTCCACACGCCCGGCAGCGGCAACCAGCCGGCGCTGGAGCACGGCATCGCCGTCAATCGCCCGGCGGCACCGGCGGCACTGCCCGACGATGGCCTGGACCTGCGCAACCACATGGCCAACATCGAACTGGGCCTGATCAACGAAGCGCTGGAACGCACCCAGGGCGTGGTCGCGCACGCCGCCCAGCTGCTCGGCCTGCGCCGCACCACCCTGGTGGAAAAGCTGCGCAAGTACGGCATCGAGCGCGAGCAGGCCGAACTGGCCGGCTGAAGCTCGTCATCAGCATGAAGGGGGCACGAACGCCCGGGCTTCCCCGGGCGTTGGTGTTTTTGGCCCCCGGGGTCAGATCGCTTTCCGGCGGAACGGGATCAGAGCCCATTGCTTTTGCAGGTTTTCCTAGAGACAACACGGTCGCAGTGCGGAGCATGGCGAGGACATCCCCAAGGAGGTTCCACCATGCATCGCCTTGCCTGCTCGCCACCCTGCTCTGCCCGTCCCTGGCCACCGCGGCCAACTGCACCCTGCCCGCCACGCTCGACCAGCGCCAGTTCATCAACCTCAGCGACCCGCTGTACGCATCCGACAACCCCAACGCCGGGCGCATGGTCCAGGTCAGCTTCGCCGGCAGCCAATACGTGCTGGATATCCTCGGCACCGCGCTCCGCATCGGCGGCAGCTACCGCTACCAGCGCCTGGCTCCGCATATCGCGGAAATCCAGATGACCGAGGCCTACCCGGCCGGTTCCGCCCACTACACCCTCCTGCTGACCTGCCTGAGCGACCGCCAGGGCCGTTTCATCTACACCCAGCACGACGGCCCCATTGCCCCGCTCCAGCGTCAGAATTCCGGCCGCTGGACCCTGCAGCCGTAGGCCAGAAAACCGACGCCGGTTAAATGGCGCCTCCAATGGGGTCAGATCCCGTACCGACCAAAGCGTGTCGACCAAGGTCGACACCCACCAAGAGCAGCGTGCCGACCAACGGTCGGCACCCACCATCAGCAGCAGGTTCCAACAGCTCGCGGCCAACTGTCGAGGGCGGGGTGGGTCCGGTTGCGGGGGGCCAGATCAGTCCGCGGCATGGATGCCGCGGCCAAGCCCCCAAGGACGGGTTTACGGCGTCCCCCGTAACCGGACCCACCCCGCCACCCCACGGATAGCCCGATTTTGACGTTGATGTTGACGTCGCGTCGGCGGGTGCAGGGCGCAGCCCTGCCACCACACCCCCACCCTCACGTCACTGAATCGAAAACCGGTTTCGGCACGGCACTTGCACCTGCTCCAGCAGACAACCCCATCCCTGTTTCTGGAACCGTTGCAGATGTCCCACTCCGTCACTTCGATCCTTTCGCAGATCCGCTCCTATCAGACCCAGATGGGACAGCCGGCGCTCAACCCGCTGGGCGAAACGCCGCGCAGCAACGCCCTGCCGGGCACGGTGCTGGACGCGCCGCAGGTGCAGCCGGCCAGCTTCACCGAAACCCTGCGTGGTGCGATTGCCGGCGTCAACGATGCGCAGCAGAAGTCCGGCGCCCTCGCCAAGGCCTTCGAAATGGGCGACCCCAGCGCCGACCTGGCCAAGGTGATGGTCGCCTCGCAGCAGTCCCAGATCGCCTTCCGCGCCACCGTGGAAGTCCGCAACCGTCTCGTCCAGGCTTACCAGGACGTGATGAACATGCCGCTGTAAGGAATAGAGACGCATGGCACTGACGCTCTCCAAGGACAGCCTGAACGCCGAAAAGGCCGGGCAATGGTTCGACCGCCTGCAGAGTCTGCAGATCACCCGTCGGCTGGGCCTGATGGCGATGATCGCGGTGGCGGTGGCGGCAGGCCTGTCCGTGTTCTTCTGGTCGCAGAAGCCCGGCATGGTCCCGCTGTACACGGGCCTGGACCAGAAGGCGACCGCTGAAGCGACCGACCTGCTCCGCGCCGCGCAGATTCCGTTCGCGCTCGACCCGGCCACCGGCGGCATCACCGTGCCGGAAAAGAACCTGCACGACGCCCGCCTGAAGCTGGCCGGCTCCGGCCTGACCGACAGTGGCAAGCTCGGCTTCGAGCTGATGGAACGCGACCCGGGCTTCGGCGTCAGCCAGTTCGTCGAAAGCGCGCGCTACCAGCACGCGCTGGAAACCGAACTGTCGCGCACCATCAACACGCTGCGCCCGGTGCGCGATTCGCGCGTGCACCTGGCCATTCCCAAGCCCAGCGCCTTCACCCGCCAGCGTGACGTGGCCAGCGCCTCGGTCACCCTGGAACTGCGGGGCGGCCAGCAGCTGGAACGCAGCCAGGTCGATGCCATCGTGCACATGGTCGCGGCCAGCATTCCGGACCTCGCGCCGGAACGGGTGACCGTGGTCGACCAGAGCGGGCGCATGCTCAGCATCACCGACCCGAACAGCGAAGCGGCGGTCAATGCCGCGCAGTTCGAGCAGGTGCGCCGCCAGGAAACTTCGTTCAACCAGCGCATCCGCGAGCTGCTGGAACCGATGACCGGCCCCGGCCGCGTCAATCCGGAAGTGAGCGTGGACATGGATTTCTCGGTGACCGAGGAAGCCCGTGAGCTCTACAACGGTGAACCGCAGAAGCTGCGCAGCGAGCAGATGAGCGAGAACACCACCAGCACGCCGGGTCCGCAGGGCGTGCCGGGCGCGACCAGCAACAGTCCGCCGGGCCAGCAGGCCGCGCCGGCCACCGCGCAGACCCCGACCGAAAGCAGCAAGAACGCCACCCGCAACTACGAGCTCGACCGCACCCTGCAGCACACCCGCCAGCCGGCCGGCCGCATCAAGCGCGTGTCGGTGGCGGTGCTGGTGGACAACGTGCCGCGCGCCGGCGCCAACGGCAAGATGAGTCCGCAGCCGCTGTCGGCCGCCGAACTGACCCGCGTCGAGGCCCTGGTCAAGCAGGCCGTCGGCTTCAACGCCGAGCGTGGCGACACCGTGTCGGTGATGAATGCCCCGTTCGTGCGAGAGACCACGCCTGAACAAGGCCCGGCCTGGTGGGAGCTGCCGTGGGTGCACGACGCCGGCCGCATGCTGCTTGGCGCGGTGGTGGTGCTCGCGCTGCTGTTCGGCGTGCTGCGCCCGGCGCTGCGCGCGATCACCGGCCAGAGCAGGAAGGCGGACGAGCAGGCGCTGGAGCCGCATACCGCGGACGTCCAGTTGGTCGATGACGATGGCATTGCGCTGCCGGCGCTGGGCACCGACCGGGCAAGCCTGGGCGGACCGGATGCGCTCGCACTGCCGGTGGATTCATATGAGGAACGACTGCGGATGGCGCGTGAAGCCGTGAAGACCGACTCCAAGCGCGTGGCCCAGGTGGTCAAGGGCTGGGTGGCCAATGACTGAGGCACAACTGACCGGTGTACAGCGCGCGGCCGTGCTGCTGCTTTCGCTGGGTGAGCTGGATGCGGCCGAAGTGCTGCGCCACATGGAACCCAAGGAGGTGCAGAAGATCGGCATCGCCATGGCCACCATGACCGACATCACCCGCGAGCAGGTGGAACGGGTGATGGACCAGTTCGGCCAGGAGCTGGGCTCGAAGACCTCGCTGGGCGTGGGCTCGGACGACTACATCCGCAACATGCTGGTGCAGGCGCTGGGCAGCGAGAAGGCCGGCAACCTGATCGACCGCATCCTGCTCGGCCGCAACACCACCGGCCTGGACGCGCTGAAGTGGATGGACCCGCGTGCGGTGGCCGACCTGGTGCGCAACGAGCACCCGCAGATCATCGCCATCGTGATGGCGCACCTGGAAACCGACCAGGCCGCCGACGCGCTGAAGCTGCTGCCGGACCGCACCCGTGTGGATGTGCTGCTGCGCATCGCCACCCTCGACGGTATTCCTCCGAACGCGCTCAATGAACTCAACGAGATCATGGAGCGCCAGTTCGCCGGCAACCAGAACCTGAAGTCGTCGAACATCGGCGGCGTGCAGTGCGCGGCCAACATCCTGAACTTCATGGACAGCGGCCAGGACCAGGCGATCCTGGGCGAGATCGCGCGCATCGATGCGCCGTTGAGCAACCGCATCCAGGACCTGATGTTCGTGTTCGACGACCTGGTCGACCTGGACGATCGCGAGATGCAGCTGGTGCTGCGCGAGGTGAGCGGCGAGCGCCTGGGCCTGGCCCTGCGCGGCGCCGACATCAAGGTGCGCGACAAGATCACCCGCAACATGTCGCAGCGCGCGGCCGAAATCCTGCTCGAAGACATGGAGGCCCGCGGTCCGGTGCGCCTGTCCGACGTGGAAGGCGCGCAACGTGAGATCCTGGCCATCGTCAAGCGCATGGCCGATGAAGGCACCGTCACCATCGGTGGCAGCGCGGAGGCCATGCTGTGAGCAACGTCGTGCGCTGGCTTGCCCCGGACCTGCTGGCCCAGCCCGAACCGGTGCCGGATCAGGAGGATGCGTTCGAACTCACCGAGCCGGATCCGGAACACGAACCGGAGCCGCCGCTGCAGCTGCCGACCCTTGAAGAGATCCAGGCGATCCAGGACAGCGCCGAGAAGGAAGGGTTCGAACAGGGCCATGCCGACGGCTACGGCCAGGGCCAGGCCGAAGTACGTCGCCTCGCCGCGCAGATCGAAGGGATCCTGGACAACTTCAGCCGGCCGCTGGTGCGGCTGGAGAACGAAGTGGTCGGCGCCCTCGGCGAGCTGGCGGTACGCATCGCCGGCGCGCTGGTCGGCCGTGCCTACGAAGCCGAGCCGGCACTGCTGGCGCAGCTGGTCGGCGAAGCGATCGACGCCGTGGGCGGCAGCACCCGCGAGGTGGAAGTGCGGCTGCATCCGGATGACATCGCCGCGCTTGCCCCGCTGCTGAACCTGTCACCGGCGCAGCGCCTGGTACCGGATACCAGCCTCAGCCGTGGCGACCTGCGCGTGCACGCCGAAGCCGTGCGCATCGACGGCACCCTGGAAGCCCGCCTGCGCGGTGCGCTGGATGCGGTGATCCGCCAGACCGGAGCGACGGCATGAGCGTTGGACCGCAAACCACTCCGCCGCCGGCCGACTGGGCCGTGGCCCGCAACCTGCGCCTGGCCCGGCGCCTGGATGGCCTGCGCGTGGACACCGCGCATGGTCGTGGCCTGATCCGCGAGGGCGTGCTGCGCCGTGCGGTCGGGCTGACCCTGGAAGCGGTCGGCTGCGAAGCGCCGCTGGGTGCCAGTTGCAAGGTGGAAGTGGTCGATGGTGGCTGGGTCGACGCCGAAGTGGTCGGCTTCGCCGGCGAACGCACCTACCTGATGCCCAGCGCCGAACTGCATGGCCTGCTGCCCAACGCCCGGGTGGTGCCATCGGCGCGCCGGGGCGGCGTGGAAGTGGGCGAAGGCCTGCTCGGCCGCGTCATCGACAGCGACGGCGTGCCGCTGGACGGCAAGGGCCCGATCCGCGCCGAAGGCCATGTCGGCATGGCCGGCGTGTCGATCAATCCGCTGGCGCGTGAACCGATCACCCAGCCGCTGGACGTGGGCGTGCGCGCGATCAACGCGCTGCTGCCGATCGGCCGCGGCCAGCGCGTCGGCCTGTTCGCCGGCTCCGGCGTCGGCAAGTCGACGCTGCTGGGCATGATGACCCGCTACACCGCCGCCGACGTGATCGTGGTCGGCCTGATCGGTGAGCGCGGCCGCGAAGTGCGCGATTTCGTCGAGACCACGCTGGGCGAGGAAGGCCTGCGCCGCGCCGTGGTGGTCGCCAGCCCCGCCGACCGGCCGCCGCTGGCGCGACTGCATGGTGCCTACCGCGCCACCGCCATTGCCGAGTGGTTCCGCGACCAGGGCCTGAACGTGCTGCTGCTGATGGACTCGCTGACCCGCTTCGCCCAGGCGCAGCGCGAGATCGGCCTGTCGGTCGGCGAACCGCCGACCACCCGCGGCTACCCGCCGTCGGTGTTCGCCAAGCTGCCGGCACTGGTCGAACGCGCCGGCAATGGCGCCAAGGGCCGTGGCTCGATCACCGCGTTCTACACCGTGCTGACCGAAGGCGATGATCCGCAGGATCCGATCGCCGACGCCGCGCGCGCGATCCTCGATGGCCACATCCTGCTCTCGCGCCGCGTGGCCGACAGCGGGCTGTACCCGGCCATCGACGTCGAATCGTCGGTCAGCCGCGTGGTCACGGAAATCGCGGACGAACCGTGGCGCCTGCGCATCCGCAAGTTGAAGCGACTGGTCTCGGCCTACTCGGCCAACCGGGACCTGATCGCGATCGGTGCTTACCAGCGCGGCAACGACGCGGCCACCGACGAAGCCCTGGAACGCTGGCCGGAAATCATGGAGTTCCTCGGCCAGGACGTTGCCAAGGCCGCAGATCTCCCGCACAGCCAGGCGGCGCTGCAGCGCCTGGTGGAACAAGAGAGTTAAGCCATGAACCAGTCCAAGCGCATCGATCCCCTGCTCAAGCGGGCCCAGGAACACGAGGACGCGGTCGCCCGCGACCTGGCCGAACGCCAGCGCGTGCTCGACACCCATCTCTCGCGACTGGACGAACTGCGCCGCTATGCCGAGGAATACGCCAATGCCCAGATGGCGGCGACCAGCCCGGCACAGTTGCTCAACCGCCGCGCCTTCCTCGATCGACTGGACAGCGCGGTCGAGCAGCAGCAGGCCACGGTGAATGGCAACCGCGAAAAAGTGGAGGCCGAGCGCGCACGCCTGATCCTGGCCAGCCGTGACAAGGCGGTGCTGGAGCAGCTGGCCGCCAGCTACCGGGCGCAGGAAAAGGTGGTGACCGACCGCCGCGACCAGCGCGAGATGGACGACATTGGCGCACGGCGTGCACGCCTGGTGCAGGCCGAAGACCAGGACGGCGCCGAGCAGGGAGGCCGCTCGTGATGCCCGCCCCGCTGGCCAGCAGCGCCAACACGGCCACGCCCGCCACCAGCAACAGTGCCGCACGCGCCTCGCGCAGCGAAGGCGGAAAGGACTTCAGCCAGCTGCTGCAGAGCGGCGCCCCGTCTGCACCCACGCCAGCCGGCAGCGCCACGACACCGATGCCATCCACGCCGAGCCAACCATCGACCGCCGACAGCAATGGCCAGGCACCGGATGAACGCAACGCGGACGCCGAAGCGGCAACCGCTGAAACGCCGTCGCTGCCGCCCGTTGCCGTGACCCCGGCTGGACCCGGCACCGAAAAGGACAAGCCCGCCACGACCGAGGACGCCCCGTGGCCACCGCCGGGCCTGGCCGGCCTGGTGCTGGCGATGCCGATGCCTGCCGATCCGGCCGCTGCGCTGCCGACCACCGCTGCACCGGCGCTGGCCAGTGACGACAGCGCGCTGCCTGCTGCTGGCCCCGCCACGAACCCGACACTGCCCCCAGCCGCGCCGGCAGCGGCAACCGCAGCCCCAGTGGCGGCCGACGGCAAACCGGCTGCGACCAGCCCGGAGGATGCCACCGCGCTGCCACTGCCGGAGATGATCCTGCCCGGCAAGCGCAGCGAGCGCGGCGAAGGCAGTGACGTGGCCGTCGTTGGCGACCGCGCCGGTGCGCCGCTGCTGCACGCACCGGCAGCGGCCGCCGTACAGGACCTCAAGGCCGCACTCGCCACCGGCAACGCGATCTTCAATGGCGAACCGACGCCGAAACCCGTGCTGGGTGACGATGGCTTCGACCAGGCCATCGGCGCACGGCTGGGCTGGCTGGCCGACCAGAAGATCGGCCACGCCCACATCCGCCTGAGCCCGGACGACATGGGCCCGGTCGACGTACGTCTGCAGTTGAACGGCGACAAGGTGCATGCCAGTTTCAGCAGCCCGCACGTGGACGTTCGGCAAGCGCTGGAAAGCAGCCTGCCGCGCCTGCGCGAGCTGCTGGGCGAACAGGGCTTCCAGCTGGCCCACGCCGATGTCGGCCACCAGGCACCGGGCGGTGACGGCAATGCGCCGGGCCAGCCCGGTGGCAGCGGCATCATCGGCGACGGAGAACCGACGCCGGGCGAGGCCAGTGTGTCGTCGGCGCAGTTGATCCGCCAGCGCGGACTGCTGGACGCCTACGCCTGACAGCCGTGCCGACCAAGGTCGGCACCTACCGGCACAGGTATCCGACGGAATTCCGTCGCATCCCGCTGCCCGGCCTTCGGCACACCGCTTGCATATCCCGGTGAAGCAACCCTCAGGAGCTTCACCCCGTGGCCGCAGCCGCTGACAAAACCAAGAAGACCGCCGAGAAGGACAAGGCCGCCAAGCCGCGTAGTCCGATCCTGATCACCGCGCTGGTGGCCGTACTGGCCGCCGCTGCTGCCGGTGGCGGTGTGTGGTTCTTCACCCAGTCCAAGCACGAAGAGAAGACCGCACAGGCGCCGAAGAAGAGCGCGACCCCAGCCCCGGCGCAGTACTTCGCGCTGGATCCGGCCTTCGTGGTCAACCTCAATGGCCCGGTCGACGGCCCGCGTTACCTGCAGCTGGAGGTTCAGCTGATGACCCGCGACCCGGCCGCGCTGGAAGCGATCAAGACCCACGCCCCGGCCATCCGTGCGCGCCTGCTGATGCTGTTCTCGCAGGTCAGCCCGGACCAGATCGCCGATGTCGCCGGCAAGCAGAAGCTGCAGGCCGCCTCGTTGGCCGAAGTGCAGAAGGTGCTCAAGGCCGAGACCGGCAGCAACGGCGCCGACGATCTGCTGTTCACCAGTTTCGTGACCCAGTAAGGGCCCACCGATGAATGATCTGCTGTCCCAGGACGAGATCGATGCCCTGCTCCACGGCGTGGACAGTGGCGCGGTCGAGACCGATGCGGAACCCCCGTCAGGCGAAGCGCGCTCGTACGACTTCGCCAGCCAGGACCGCATCATCCGAGGTCGCATGCCGACCCTGGAAATGGTCCACGAGCGCTTCGCGCGCCTGTGGCGGATCGGCCTGTTCAACCTGATCCGCCGCTCGGCCGAACTGTCGGTGCGCGGCATCGAGCTGATCAAGTTCAACGACTACATGCACTCGCTGTATGTACCGACCAACCTGAACCTGATCCGCTTCAAGCCGCTGCGCGGTACCGGCCTGATCGTGTTCGAGCCGACCCTGGTGTTCGCCATCGTCGACAACTTCTTCGGCGGCGACGGGCGCTACCCCACCCGCATCGAGGGCCGCGAGTTCACGGCTACTGAAATGCGGGTGATTCACCTGCTGTTGAAGCAGACCTTCGCCGATCTGCGCGAAGCGTGGGCACCGGTGATGGATGTCGACTTCGAGTACATCAACTCGGAGATCAACCCGCATTTCGCCAACATCGTGACCCCGCGCGAGTACGTGGTGGTGTGCCGCCTGCACGTCGAGCTCGACGGCGGCGGCGGCGACATCCACGTCACCCTGCCCTATTCGATGCTGGAACCGATCCGCGAACTGCTCGACGCCGGCATCCAGAGCGACCGCAACGACCGCGACGAGAGCTGGGGCAAGACCCTGCGCGAGCAGCTCAACATCGCCGAAGTCACCCTGTCCAGCGTACTGGCCAGCAAGCGCATGACCCTGCGCGACCTGACCCGGCTGAAGGTCGGCGACATCCTGCCGATCGAGCTGAGCCCGCAGGTGCCGCTGTGCGTGGAGAACATTCCGGTGTTCACCGGCGAGTTCGGCATCGCCAACGGCATGAACGCCGTGAAGATCACCGCTACCCATCCGCCGGGCACCCGCCCGCGCGTACCCGTCATCCAGGAAGACCCGCAATGAACGATATCGACGCCCTCGAACCGACCCCGGCCCAGTTCAGCAGCCTGCAGGCCGACGAGGCCAACGGTCCGGACCTGAACCTGGACGTGATCCTCGATGTGCCGGTGACCCTGTCGCTGGAAGTCGGTCGTGCCCGCCTGCCGATCCGCAACCTGCTGCAGCTCAACCAGGGTTCAGTGGTGGAACTGGAGCGCGGTGCCGGCGAATCGCTGGACGTGTTCGTCAACGGCACCCTGATCGCCCATGGCGAAGTGGTGGTGATCAATGACCGCTTCGGTGTGCGCCTGACCGACGTGGTCAGTCCGAGCGAGCGGATCCGGAGACTGCGTTGAGCCTGCTGGCCTCCACCCTGCTGGCGGTCGGCAAGACCGCAGCGCCGATCGGCCCGCAGGTCGGCCAGCACGCGGCCGCCGCACCCAGCCTGTTCGGTGCGGTGCTGGCGCTGCTGGCGGTGCTGGCGCTGGTGATCGGCCTGGGCTGGCTGCTCAAGCGCATGCCCGGCAGCGGCTTCCGCCCGGCCGAAGGCATGAAGCTGGTGGCCAGCCTCAGCGTCGGCGCCAAGGAGCGCGTGGTGGTGGTGGAGGTCAACGGCCAGCAATTGCTGCTGGGCGTCACTGCCGGCGGCATCAACACCCTGCATACCCTGCCCGAACCGTTGCCGCCACCGGCGCCGGTGCGCGTGCCGGACTTCAAGAACCTGCCGAATTTCGCCCAGCTGCTGCAGCAGCGGCTGCGCAAGGACCCCTGACATGCGTGTCACCCGTACCCGTGTTGCCACCCTGATGCCGTGGCTGCTGTTGCTTGCCCTGTGCCTGTTGCCGGTGCTGGCGTTCGCCGCGCCCGGCGCCCCGGCCACCCCGCTGCCGGACGTCAACGTCGGCAAGATCGGCGGCCAGCCGGTCAGCCTGCCGCTGCAGACCCTGCTGCTGATGACCGCGATCACCCTGATCCCGTCGATGCTGCTGGTGCTGACCTCGTTCACCCGCATCATCATCGTGCTGGGCCTGCTGCGCCAGGCACTGGGTACCGGCCAGACGCCGTCCAACCAGGTACTGCTGGGCCTGGCCCTGTTCCTCACCGCGATGGTGATGATGCCGACCTGGGACAAGGCGTGGAGCACGGGCATGGCGCCCTATCTCAACGGCGACATTGACTTCCAGACCGCCTGGACATTGACCACGCAGCCGCTGCGCGGGTTCATGCTGGCGCAGATCCGCGAGACCGACCTGATGACCTTCGCCGGCATCGCCGGGCACGGCACCTACGCCAGCCCGGATGCGATCCCGTTCCCGGTGCTGGTCGCCTCGTTCGTCACCAGCGAACTGAAGACCGCTTTCGAGATCGGCTTCCTGATCTTCATTCCGTTCGTGATCATCGATCTGGTCGTCGCCAGCGTGCTGATGTCCATGGGCATGATGATGCTGTCGCCGATGCTGGTGTCGGCACCGTTCAAGATCCTGCTGTTCGTGCTGGTGGATGGCTGGGTGCTGACCGTGGGCACGCTGGCGGCCAGCTTCAATCCCGCCTGACGCGATCCGGCGCGATTGAAAGACAGTCGAGCATGGCTCGACTCTATATAAGAAGGTGGAACCCGAATGTCTCCCGAACTTGCCTTGACCGAACTGCGTGGCGGCCTGATCACCGTGCTGTGGGTGGCCGGCCCGCTGCTGCTCACCGTACTGGTGGTGGGCGTGGTGGTCGGTGTCGTGCAGGCTGCAACCCAGCTCAATGAACCGACCATCGCCTTCGTCGCCAAGGCGGCGGCGCTGACCGCAGTGCTGTTCGCGCTGGGCAGCCTGCTGATCGGCCACCTGGTTGAATTCACCACGCTGCTGTTCCAGCGCATTCCGCACCTGATCGGCTAGGACACGCGCTTCGATGGATGCCGCGACACAGATGGCGGCCGACGGCCTGCAGGCCTTCGGCATGATCGGTACCGTGCTGTGGACCATGCTGCGCATCGGCGCGGTAGCCATGGCCATGCCCATGGTCGGGACCCGCGCGGTGCCGTCGCGGGTGCGCGTGGTACTGGCCGGCACCCTGGCCATTGCACTGGCGCCGCTGCTGCCCCCGGTACCGGACTGGACCGGCTTCGACGCGGCTACGGTGCTGACCATCGCGCGCGAACTGGCCATCGGCGTGTCCATCGGTTTCATGCTGCGGCTGGTATTCGAAGCCGGTGCGATGGCCGGCGAACTGATCGCGCAGGGCACCGGCCTGGCCTTCGCGCAGATGAGCGATCCGCTGCGCGGTGGCACCTCCGGTGTGATCGGACAGTGGTTCTACCTGCTGTTCGGGCTGCTCTTCTTCACCGCCAACGGCCACCTGGCGTTGATCTCGCTGCTGGTGGACAGCTATCGCGCGCTGCCGATCGGCGCCCCGCTGCCAGATCCACATGCCTTCTTCAGCATCGCCCCGACCTTCCTGCTGACTGTGCTGCGCGGCGCGCTGAGCCTGGCCATTCCGCTGACCGTGGCGATGTTGGCGGTGAATCTGGCCTTCGGTGTACTGGCGCGTGCCGCTCCTGCGCTGAACCCGATCCAGCTGGGCCTGCCGGTCTCGCTGCTGCTGGGCCTGTTCCTGCTGGCCCTGCTGGCCGGGGAAATGGGGCCGCCGGTACAGCGCCTGTTCGACGCCGCCTTCCAGGCCGCAGACGCGGTCACACGCTGACCCGGTCGTCACGTTCTACTGCTTGCCATGCATTTGTTTCTGTAGAGCCGAGCCCATGCTCGGCTGCCTTCGGCAGGAGTGGCAGCCGAACATAGGATCTCGGCTCTACAGGGGCGCAATTTCACGGATTGCCGCTTGAAGTCCCCCCCGGTCTGCGCGTTAGAGTGAATGCGCGGCAACCGGGGGGATGCCGCACCTGGCGGACGCCCGTTCGCGTCGGCCTGCCTCATGCATGCCCCACCGTGGTTTCCGTCGACAGGCAGGTCCGGGAGACTGACGAATGCTGGTAGGCACGTACAACCCGTGGCTGGTGGCGATCTCGCTGGTGGTTGCCGTGATGGCGTCGTACACGGCGCTGGCCATGGCCGGGCGCACGGTCACCGCCCCGGGCAGGGCAGCCGCCTGGTGGTGGCGCCTGGGGGGCGGATTCGCCATGGGTCTGGGCATCTGGTCGATGCACTTCATCGGCATGCTGGCCTTCGATCTGCCCATTGCACTGGGCTACGACCTTCCCATCACCCTGCTCTCGCTGGCCCTGGCGATCGCCTCGTCGGTGTTCGCACTGTGGCTGGTCTCGCTGCGCACCCTGCCCCATCCGCGATTGGCCGGCGGTGCCCTGCTGATGGGCACCGGCATTGCCGGCATGCACTACGTCGGCATGGCGGCGATGCGCATGCAGCCCGGGATCGACTACGACCCGGGCTGGCTGCTGCTCTCCCTGATGGTGGCGGTGGCCGCGTCGTGGACCGCGCTGTACGTGGCCTTCCGCCTGCGCGCGCAGCGCACCCGCGTCGGTGACCGGTTGGCGGCCGCCGGCCTGCTTGGCCTGGCCATCGTCGGCATGCACTACACCGGCATGGCGGCCGCGCGTTTCCCGGAAGGCAGCATCTGCGGCGCGGCGGTGGGTGATGGCCTGCAGAGCGGGTGGCTGGCGATGCTGGTGGTGGTGCTGACGGTTGCGATCCTGGCGGTAGTGCTGGTGGTCTCGTGGCTGGACCAGCGGGTGGAGGCGCAGCTGCTGCGGCTGCGCAACTCGATGCTGAGCACCTCGTTGACCGATGCCCAGCAGGAACTGACCCAGGCCGCGCTGCACGATCCGCTGACCCGCCTGCCCAACCGCCTGCTGCTGCAGCGGCGCATCGTGCAGGCGCTGGCCGAAGCCGAACAGGGCGGCAGCCGCTTCGCGGTGATGTTCATGGACCTGGACGGCTTCAAGCAGGTCAACGATGCCTACGGCCATCAGGCCGGCGACGCACTGCTGGTGGCGGTGGCCGAGCGTACCCGCCAGCTGCTCCGGCCCAACGATATGCTGGCCCGTCTGGGCGGCGACGAATTCGTGCTGGTGGTGCGCATCGAGCACGACGAGGACCTGCCCACCCTCGCCCGGCGCATCCTGCAGGCGGTGGGCAGCGGCCCGCTGCTGCCGGACAACGAACTGCAGGTGACTGCCAGCATCGGCGTGGCCATCTGCCCCGACCACGCTGCCAGCGAGCGCCAGCTGATGGCCTTCGCCGACGCGGCGATGTACCAGGCCAAGGAATCCGGACGCAACGCCTTCGTGCTGTTCGCCGACTGGATGAACGACAGTGCCGAGCAGCAGTTCCGGCTGCTGGCCGACCTGCGCCGTGCGATCGGCAGCGAGCAGCTGTTCCTGCACTATCAGCCGAAGATCCGCGTGGCCACCCAGAAGGTGGCCGGTGCCGAAGCGCTGATCCGCTGGAAGCACCCGGAGCACGGGCTGATTCCACCGGACCGCTTCATCCGCCTGGCCGAACGCAGCGGCGCGATCAACGAGATCGGTCGCTGGGCACTGGACCAGGCCTGCCAGCAGCTGCGGCGCTGGCGCGACGCCGGGCATGAAGGCTGGTCGATGTCGGTGAACCTGTCGCCGGTGCAGTTCAGTTCGCCGCACCTGCTGCAGGATGTGCGAGAAGTGATCGAACGCTACGACATTGCCCCGCGCCACCTGGTGCTGGAGATCACCGAAAGCACGGTCATGCGCGATACCGATACCAGCCTTCGCCTGCTGCAGGCCCTGTCGGCGCTGGGCGTGGGCATCTCCATCGATGATTTCGGAACCGGCTATTCCAGCCTGCTGTACCTGAAGCGGCTGCCGGCCACGGAGATCAAGATCGACCACGCGTTCGTGCGTGACCTGGAACACAGTGCGGAGGACGTGGTGATCGTCTCGGCGATCGTGGCGCTGGGCCATGCACTGGACATGGACATCGTCGCCGAGGGCGTGGAAACCGCCGCGCAGCGCGCCTACCTGGAGCGCCTGGGCTGCGACTTCCTGCAGGGGTACCTGCTCGGCCGCCCGGTCGACGCGGCGCGCTTCATGCAGCTGCATGACCTGCCCCGGCCGCGGGTGGAACTGGCACAGAGCCCGCCGCCCAGCGGCAACGCTCCCCTGTAGAGCCGAGCCTGCGCTCGGCTGCGCTTCGCGCCTGCCCTACCGTAGCCGAGCGCAGGCTCGGCTCTACCAAACCGGCCATCGGCAGATCCACGCCGTGCGTGGAACAGTTCTTGCACGCCCTCCGGCAACCCCTGCCGCAGTGCACGTGATGTCCGAGAACGAATCCGCCGGCGAAAAGACCGAACAACCCACCGAAAAACGCCTGCGCGATGCCCGCGAGCAGGGCAACCTGCCGCGCTCGCGCGAACTCGGCACCGCCGCCGTGTTCGGCGCCGGCGTGCTGGCGGTGATGGCCATGAGCGGCTCGATCGGACGCGGCGCCAGCGCCTGGATGAAGCAGGCGCTCAGCCCCGAGCAGACCCTGCGGCAGAACCCGAAGGAACTGTTCGGCCACTTCGGCGACCTGCTGCTGCAGTTCATGCTGGTGATCGCACCGCTGGTGCTGGTCTGCCTGCTGGCCAGCTTCGTCGCCCCGCTGGTGATGGGCGGCCTGCGCTGGTCGCAGAAGGCGTTGCTGCCCGACATCAACCGCATGAACCCGATGAGCGGGCTCAAGCGCCTGTACGGCCCGGAGGCCATTGCCGAGTTCACCAAATCGCTGCTGCGCGTGGCCTTCGTCGGCGTCGCCGCCGGGCTGGTGGTCTGGACCGGCTTTGACACCCTGCGCGGCCTGATCCACCACCCGCTGGAGACGGCCATCACCGACGGCCTCGGCTTCACCCTGCGGCTGCTGCTGGCCACCGCCGGCGCGATGCTGGTGCTGGCCGCCATCGACGCGCCGTACCAGCGCTGGAACTGGATGCGCAAGCTGAAGATGACCCGTGAAGAGCTGCGCCGGGAAATGAAGGAAAGCGAAGGCAGCCCCGAGGTGAAGGGCCGCATCCGCCAGCTGCAGCAGCAGATGGCCAACCGCCGGATGATGGAAGCGGTACCCACCGCCGACGTGGTGGTGGTCAACCCCACCCACTACGCGGTGGCCCTGAAGTACGAGGGCGGCGCCATGAACGCCCCTACCGTGGTCGCGCTGGGCGTGGACGAGACCGCCCTGCGCATCCGTGAAGTGGCCGATGGCAACAAGGTCGCGATCGTCTCCGCCCCGCCTTTGGCACGCGCCTTGTATCGGGAAGGCCAACTCGGAAAGGAAATCCCCGTGAGACTGTATTCGGCCGTCGCCCAGGTCCTGTCCTACGTCTACCAGCTGCGCGCCTGGCGCACTGGCCCGATGCCGGACGCCCCGCACATCCAGGTGGATGAATTCGGCAAGGGAGGCCGCCCGTGAGCGCCCAGCCCGCCACCGGCTTCAACACCCGCCGCGCCCTGGAAATGATCCGCCAGGGCCTTGGCGCGCCGCTGATCGTGCTGGCCCTGCTGGCCATGGTCGTGGTGCCGCTGGCCGCGCCGGTGCTCGATGCGCTGTTCACCTTCAACATCGCCATCTCGCTGATGGTGCTGCTGGCGGTGGTCTACGTGAAGCGCCCGCTGGACTTCACCATCTTCCCGATCGTGCTGCTGATCACCACCATGCTGCGGCTGGCGCTGAACGTGGCCTCCACCCGCGTGATCCTGCTGAACGGCCAGAACGGCCACGATGCCGCGGGCAAGGTCATCGCCGCCTTCGGTGAATTCGTGATCGGCGGCAACTACGCGGTCGGCATCGTGGTGTTCGCGATCCTGACCATCATCAACTTCGTGGTCATCACCAAGGGCGCCGGCCGCGTCTCGGAAGTGACCGCGCGCTTCATCCTGGACGCGATGCCCGGCAAGCAGATGGCGATCGACGCCGACCTCAATGCCGGTTTGCTGACGCGCGAGGAAGCCAAGCTGCGCCGCGAGGAAGTCCGCGAGGAAGCCGACTTCTACGGTGCGATGGACGGTGCCAGCAAGTTCATCCGTGGTGATGCCATTGCCGGCATCCTGATCCTGTTCATCAACATGCTCGGCGGCCTGGCCGTGGGCGTGCTGCAGCATGGCATGCCGTTCGGCGACGCCGCAGCTACCTACACCCTGCTGTCGATCGGTGACGGCCTGGTGGCGCAGCTGCCTGCACTGCTGGTCTCCAGCGCCGTGGCGATGCTGGTCACCCGCGCCTCGCGTTCGCAGGACATGGCCCAGGCCATGACCGGCCAGGTGTTCGGCCAGTACCGCGCGCTGGCGATCACCGCCGGCATCATCGGCGTGGTCGGCCTGGTGCCGGGCATGCCCAACGTCGCTTTCCTGACGCTGGCCGCGATCCTCGGCTTCATCGCCTGGAAGCTGTACCGCAAGGGCAAGGCGCCGGCTGCCGATGCGGCAGGCGGTGGCACCGATGCCGCCGCGCTCACTGCGCTCGGGCGCCCGGCCGCCGCGGCCCCCACTGCCGAGCTGAGCTGGGACGAACTGCGCCCGGTCGATCCGCTGGGCCTGGAGGTCGGCTACCGGCTGATTCCGCTGGTGGACAGCAACCAGGGCGGCGAACTGATGGCGCGCATCAAGGGCGTGCGCCGCAAGCTGACCCAGGATGTCGGCTTCCTGATTCCCTCGGTGCACATCCGCGACAACCTGGAACTGCCGGCCAACGGCTACCGCGTGCTGGTGCACGGCGTGCCGGTGGCCACCGCCGAGATCCATCCGGATCGCGAACTGGCGCTGGACCCGGGCAGTGCGCTCGGCGCGCTGGAAGGCATTGCCGGCAAGGATCCCGCGTTCGGCCTGGATGCCACCTGGATCCAGCCGCACCAGCGCGCCCAGGCCGAAACGCTGGGCTACACGGTGGTCGACCCGGCCACCGTGGTCGCCACCCATCTGTCGCACCTGATCCGCGAACACGCTCCCGAGCTGCTCGGCCATGAGGAAGTGCAGCACCTGCTGGCCAACCTGGCCAAGAGCGCGCCCAAGCTCGTCGAAGATCTGACGCCGAAGGCGCTGCCGCTGTCGGCGGTGGTGCGCGTGCTGCAGAACCTGCTGGTCGAGCGCATTCCGATCCGCCAGCTGCGCAAGATCGCCGAGGCACTGGTCGAACATGCCCCCAGCAGCCAGGACCCGGCCGTGCTGACCGCCGCGGTGCGCACCGCACTGGGCCGCTTCATCGTGCAGGAGATCGCCGGAATGTCGGCGGAGCTGCCGGTGTTCACCCTCAACCCGCAATTGGAACGTGTCTTGCAGGAGTCCACGCAGGGCAACGGCGCCGCGCTGGAACCCGGACTCGCTGAGCGACTGCACCAGAGCCTGGCCGAATGTGTCAGCAAGCAGGAAGCCCGCAACGAGCCCGCGGTCGTGCTGGTACCTGGCCCGGTGCGCGCCGCGCTGGCCCGCCTGGTCCGCCACAGCGTTCCGTCGCTGTCGGTCCTGGCCTACAGCGAGGTGCCGGAGGACAAGCGCCTGAAGCTGGTCGGAACGATCAGCTGACGCCGCCCGCCGATGCGCCAGAAAACAGACACCACTTTCGAACCAACGCAACAGACAGACACCAAGGGGAACCCGCACCGTGCAGACCACCGACCACCCGAGTTCCCCGACCGCCACCCCGCCGTCTTCGCCTCGTGACCACAGCATGAAAATCAAACGATTCGTCGCCGCCGACATGCGCTCGGCCATGAACCTGGTGCGCAAGGAGCATGGTCCTGACGCCGTGATCCTGTCCAACCGCCGGATCGAGGAAGGCATCGAGATCGTCGCCGCCGCCAACTACGACGAGAGCGCCGTGCAGCGCGCACTGGAAGCCTCGCGCCGTGACGTTGCACCGCCGCCGGCACCCAAGCCGCGCACCGCCGCCGACGCGGTGATCGCTGCCGTCACCCGCCGCCGCAGCAGCACCCCTGCGCCGGAACCGGTTGCCGCCACCACCTCGGCGGTGGCCGCCCTCGCCCGCGCCGCCGTCGGCGCCACCGGCCGCACCCTGGACAGCGCCGACGAGATCGTGCCGACCCGCGGCAGCACCGGCTTCGCCGCCACGCTGGCACGCGCCGCCGTCAATGAACCGGCACTGCCGGACCCGATCTTCGCCCCGTTCGCCGAGGCCATCGTTGCACCGGCACCGGCCGTCGCCGCGCCGGCCAACCGCGCCCGTTTCCAGATCGATCCGCCGCACCAGGCACATCACGAAAGCGTGGCGCCGGCGGTGCAGCCGCCGCCGCTGCCGACCGCAGCCCTGTCCGAAACGCAGCCGGAGGTCGCCGCCAGCGAACCGACGTTGGCCGATGCCACTGTCGAAGCCGCGCCGACGCCCATGCTCGCCCCAGCCCCGGTGCTGACCGTGGTCGCCCAGGACGACGCCGAGATCCGCCAGCTGCGCCAGGAAGTGGCCGGCATGCGCCAGGTCATCGAGCGCGAAATGAACCGCTTCACCGACGAGCGCCTGCGCGGCTGCCCGGTGCGCGCCACCGCGCTGGACCTGATGGACGAGTACGGATTCGATGCTGGCCTGGCCCGCGACGTCGCCATGCAGATTCCGCTGGAGACCGAGGCGCACCGAGGCCGCGGTCTGATGCTGGGGCTGATCTCGCGCAAGCTGCCGATCGCCCCGGTCGACCCGCTGGAGGAAGGCGGCGTGATCGCACTGGTGGGCCCGACCGGCGCCGGCAAGACCACCACCATCGCCAAGCTGGCCTCGCGATTCGCCGAGAAGCACGCGCCGCGTGACGTCGCCCTGGTCACCACCGACACCACCCGCATCGGCGCCCGCGAGCAGCTGTATGGCTACGGCCGGCAGCTCGGCATCGCCGTGCACGAGGCCAACAGCGGCACCGACCTGGACCAGCTGCTGGAACGTCTGAAGGACTACAAGCTGGTGCTGATCGACACCGCCGGCCTGGGCCCGCGCGACCGCGCGCTGGCCGCCCAGCTGCAGTGGCTGCGCGCCGCGCGCCAGGTCCGCACCCTGCTGGTGCTGCCGGCCAACACCAGCTTCGGCGACATGGACGAGGTGGTCCGCCGCTTCGGTGCCGCCAACCTGCAGGGCCTGGTGCTGAGCAAGCTGGACGAAACCGGCCGCTTCGGCAACGCGCTGTCGGTGGCCGTCGACCACGCCCTGCCGATCACCTGGGTGACCGATGGCCAGGACGTTCCGGACGACCTGCACCGGGCCAGTGCGGCCAATCTCGTACTTCGCCTTGAAGATTTGCGCCGAGCGGCCGATATGCCCTGCAACCCGGAGTTGAACCATGCCGTCGCGTGAGTACGCCAAGCTGACCAAGACCTTCCCGCTGTCGGCCACCCGCAGCGAGCCGCTCGGCCCTGTGCGCACCATCGCCGTGACCGGCGGCAAGGGCGGCGTGGGCAAGACCAACGTGTCGGCCAACCTGGCCGTGGCGCTGGCCGGCATGGGCAAGCGCACGCTGCTGCTGGACGCCGACCTCGGCCTGGCCAACATCGACGTGATCCTGGGCTTGAACCCCACCTTCACGCTGGCCGACCTGGTTGCCGGCCGCTGCTCGCTGGACGACGTCATCGTCGAAGGCCCGAACGGCGTGCTGGTGGTCCCGGCCGCGTCCGGCCGCCGGCACATGGCCGAGCTGGCCCCGGCCGAGCACGTCGGCCTGGTCAACGTGTTCTCCGAGCTGGAACGCGAGCTGGACATCATGGTGGTGGACACCGCCGCGGGCATCACCGACGGCGTGCTGACCTTCTGCCAGGCCGCGCAGGACACCGTGGTGGTGGTCTGTGACGAGCCGGCGTCGATCACCGACGCCTACGCGCTGATCAAGGTGCTGTCGCGCGAACGGGGCGTGGACCGCATCCAGGTGGTGGCCAACATGGTGCGCGACCCCAACGAGGGCCGCGTGCTGTACGAGAAGCTGACCCGCGTCTGCGAGAAGTTCCTCGCCGATGTCTCGCTGAACTACCTGGGCTGCGTGCCGCAGGATGACTGGCTGCGCCTGTCGGTGCAGCGCCAGCAGCCGGTGGTAAAGGCCTACCCGTCCAGCCCGTCCGCACTGGCGATCACCGAGATCGCGCGCCGCACGGCCCGCTGGCAGGCGCCGACCGAACCACGCGGCGGCGTCGAGTTCTTCCTCGAACGCATCCTCAAGCAGCGCGGGGTGGCAGCATGAAAGGCGCGGCCCAATACAGGGAAGTCCAGCGCTCGGCGGCCAACGAGGTCATCGCCCAGCACTCGGACCTGGTGCGGCGCATCGCCCACCATCTGGCCGCGCGCCTGCCGGCCAGCGTCGAAGTCGACGACCTGATCCAGGCTGGCATGATGGGCCTGATCGAAGCTTCGCGCAGCTACGACGCCGACCAGGGCGCCTCGTTCGAGACCTACGCCTCGATCCGTATCCGTGGCTCGATGATCGACGAGATCCGCCGTGGCGACTGGGTGCCGCGCTCGGTGCACCGTCGCGCACGCGATGCTGCCGCCACCATCCGCCGCCTGGAACAGAGCAGCGGCCGCGCCGCCAGCGCCACCGAAGTGGCCGCCGCGATGGAGATGCCACTGCCCGAATACCTGCGCCTGATGGAAGACGCCGCGCGTGGCCAGGTGCTGAGCCTGGAGTCGCGCATCGAAGACCAGGGCGAGCTGGACACCGTCGCCCAGGGCGGCCCGACCCCGCAACAGGTGCTGGAGCGTGGCGAGTTCGGTCGCGAGCTGGGCAAGGCCATCGGCCACCTGCCCGAGCGCGAACAGCTGGTGCTCTCGCTCTATTACGAGCAGGAACTGAACCTGAAGGAGATCGGCGCGGTGCTCGGCGTGAGCGAGTCGCGGGTCTGCCAGATCCATGGCCAGGCCGTGCTGCGCCTGCGCGGCCGGCTGAAGGTATTCGAGGCCGTCGACGCCGGCCTCGAAGAATGAACATCCCCGAGGCAGCTGCCCCCGGCCGCCCGGAATGAACAACAAAGGAACTCTGCTTTGAACAAGAACATGCGCATCCTGATCGTCGACGACTTCTCGACCATGCGTCGCATCGTCAAGAACCTGCTGGGCGATCTGGGCTTCACCAACACCGCCGAAGCCGAGGACGGGCATGCCGCGCTGTCGCTGCTGCAGAGCCAGCCGTTCGATTTCGTGGTCACCGACTGGAACATGCCGGTAATGACCGGCATCGAGCTGCTCAAGGCGATCCGTGCCGACGCCAAGCTGAAGACCTTGCCGGTGCTGATGGTCACCGCCGAAGCCAAGCGCGAGCAGATCATCGAAGCGGCCCAGAACGGCGTGAACGGCTACATCATCAAGCCGTTCACCGCGCAGACGCTGGAAGAGAAGCTCGGCAAGATCTTCGAACGCCTGGCGGCCAGCGCCTGATGGATACCACGGTCGACAAGAACGCCCTCGCCCTGCGCCTGCAGGAAGCACTGGACGCACTGGAGTCCGGTGACGAAACCGCCTGGCGGCAACGCATCGACGGACTGGTCGCGCTGCGCACGCAGCCGATGATGAGCGGCCTCTCGCGGCTGGCCCGCGAGCTCGGGCAGGCCCTGGGTGAACTGCCGACCGTGCCCAGCGAGGCCGGCGAACTGGACGATGCCTGCGCACGCCTGGACCACGTGGTGGCGATGACCGAACAGGCGACGCACCGCACCCTGGACCTGGCCGAGGAATGCCGCAGCCTGACCGAACAGCTGCGCGCCGAAGGCCTGCAGCCGGGCCAGGATGCGCAGCTCGAGCGCATCCGCCACAACCTCACCGAGATCGCCCTGACCCAGAGCTACCAGGACCTGACCGGGCAGATCATCCGTCGCGTCGTCGGCATCGTCCGCCGCGTGCATGAGGGCTTCGGCGCGCTCGGCCTGCCGCCGGAACAGCATCGCACCGATCCGGATCTGGCCGGGCCGGCACTGAAGGGACTGGACCGCCACGCGGTCTCGCAGAACGACGCCGACGACCTGCTGTCGGACCTGGGGCTGTAAGCATGAGCGCGGTATCCGACGACATCACTGCCGATTTCATCATCGAGGCGCAGGAAATCCTGGATCGCCTGGGCGAACAGCTGGTGTCGCTGGAGCAGGCACCGCAGGACACCGAACAGCTCAACGCGGTGTTCCGGGGCTACCACACGCTCAAGGGCGGCGCCGGCTTCCTCGGCGTCACCGCCATGGTCGAGCTGTGCCACGCCGCCGAAGAAGCGCTGGGCATCGCGCGCGCGGGCCAGGCCGTGCTGCAGGCCCATCACTTCGATGCCGCCCAGCAATCGCTGGACTACCTGCAATCGATGCTGGATGCAGTTTCCTCCGGCACCGAGCCGGGCTATGCGCCGCCGGACCTGATCGCCCAGTTCGACATGCACGGAGGCGCCGCCGCGCCGGCCGCCCCGGCCACGGTAGCGGCGGCCGGTAGCGGCGACCTGATCACCGACGACGAATTCGAGGCCCTGCTCGACCAGCTGCACGGGGGTAACGCGCCGACCGCGGTGGCGCCGGCAAAGAAGGTTGATGACGGGCTGATCAGCGAAGACGAATTCGAGGCCCTGCTCGACCAGCTGCACGGTGGCGCCGCACCCGGCGCCAGGCCCATCGCTGCGGTAGCGCCCGCACCGATCACGGCACCACGCCCACCGGCCGCGCCGACCGCACCGGCACCGGCGGCCAAGCCGGCCGCCAAGCCGTTGGCCGAAGCCGAACACACCGTGCGCGTGGACACCAAGCGCCTGGACGCGATCGTCAACCTGATCGGCGAACTGGTGCTGTCGCGCAACCGGCTCAAGACCCTGCGTGCGCGCCTGCGCGACGAGGAGCTGGACCGCGCCGTGTCCACCCTGGACATCGCCACCGCGCGCCTGCAGTCGGCGGTGATGCGTACCCGCATGCAGCCGGTGGGCAAGGTGTTCTCGCGCTTCCCCAAGGTCGCCCGCGACGTCGCCCGTTCACTGAAGAAGGAAGTGGACCTGGAGCTGATCGGCGCCGAGACCGAGCTCGACCGCAACCTGGTCGAAGCGCTGGCCGACCCGCTGGTGCACCTGGTCCGCAACGCCATCGACCATGGCGTGGAAATGCCCGACCTGCGCGAAGCACAGGGCAAGCCGCGGATGGGCCACGTACGCCTGTCGGCACAGCAGGAAGGAGACTACGTCAGCATCGAAGTGCAGGACGATGGCGCCGGCATCGATCCGGAGAAGCTGCGCGCGAAGGCGCGTGAGAAGGGCCTGATCGATCCGGAAGCTGCCGCCCGCCTGAGCAGCGAGGAGTGCCTGCACCTGGTGTTCCTGCCCGGCTTCTCGACCAAGCAGCAGGTCACGGATATCTCCGGCCGCGGCGTTGGCATGGACGTGGTGCAGTCACGCATCCGCGAACTGAGTGGCCAGATCCAGATCCAGTCCGAGCTGGGCCGCGGCAGCCGCTTCCTGATCCGCGTGCCGCTGACCCTGGCGATCCTGCCCACCCTGCTGGTGCAGGCCGGCGAGGACGTCTATGCGCTGCCGCTGGCGCGCGTGATGGAGGTGCTGCACGCGCCGCGCACCTCGCTGGGCTGGTTCGATGGCCGCGCCGTGCTCGACCGCCGTTCGCACACCCTGCCGCTGGTCGATCTCCGCCAATGGCTGGATGTGACGCCCGCCACGTCGACCCTGCTGACCATCGTCGTGCTGCAGGCCGGTGAAGCGCGCTTCGGCCTGGTCGTGGACCAGGTCCGCGGGCGTGAAGAAGTGGTCATCAAGCCATTGCCGAAGGCCCTGCGCGGCCTGCGCGGTTACGCCGGTGCAACCCTGATCGGCGATGGTCGCATGGCGCTGATCCTGGATGTGGACGGCCTGCGCAGCCCGCACGACTGACCCGCTTGCTGAACCCGCAAAACCGTGAAGTCGCACCAGTAGCCCGTACCGGTGTCTCAAGTCCCATTCATACAAGCCGATACCGGATCCATGGATAGACTCAGCCTCATTGGACTCTTTCTCGCCCTGGCCTCGCTGGTCGGTGGCAGCATCCTCAAGGGCGCCGGCCTGGCGTCGTTGTGGTCGCCTGCGGCGTTCGTGATCGTCATCGTCGGCACCGTTGCCGCGATCCTGCTGCACACCTCGCCGGCGGTGTTCAAGCATGCGTTCAAGATCGTGCGCTGGGTCGTGCGCCCGCCGCACAGCGACCGCCGCGAGCTGATCCAGCAGATCGTCGAGTGGAGCAACATCGCCCGCCGCCAGGGCCTGCTGGGCCTGGAATCGCAGGTGGAAGCACAACAGGACCCGTTCCTGCGCAAGGGCCTGCAGCTGCTGGTGGACGGCGTCGAGCCCGAATCGATGCGGCACATGCTGGAAATCGAACTGGGCAGCCAGGAGCACCAGGACCAGGCCGGCGCCAAGGTGTTCGAGGCGATGGGCATCTATGCACCGACGCTCGGCATCATCGGTGCCGTGCTGGGCCTGATCGCGGTGATGAAGAACCTGGCCGACCCGAGCAAGCTCGGCCACGGCATCGCCGCCGCGTTCACCGCGACGATCTACGGCATCGCCTCGGCCAACCTGCTGTTCCTGCCGATCGCCGCCAAGCTCAAGAGTGTGATCTCGCACAACACGCGCGACCGCGAGATGGTCATCGAAGGCCTGATTTCGATCGCCCAGGGCGAGAACCCGCGCAACATCGAAACCAACCTCTCCGGCTTCCTGCACTGACATGGCCCGCCGCAAGCACCACGAAGAGCACGCCAACCACGAAGCATGGGCGATCCCCTATGCCGACCTGATGACGCTGCTGCTCGCCTTTTTCGTGGTCATGTATGCAATCTCCTCGGTGAACGAGGGCAAGTACCGGATCATGGCCGACGCGCTCACCGATGCCTTCGGTGGCGCACCGCGCACCATCAACCCGGTGCAGGTGGGTAACAAGCAGGTGCAGGGCGGCGGCTGGGACAGCCCGTCGGTGATCAAGTCCGGCACCAAGATCGGCCCGTCCGCGCCGGCACCTTCGCACGACCCGACGCTGCTGCCGTCGATGGCCTCGCAGATGCGCATGCCGGTGTCGGTGCACAACCAGGAGCAGATCGCGCGCGCCGAACGCCAGCTCAACAGCATCGCCGACCGCCTCACCGCTGCATTGGCGCCGCTGATCGACCGCGGCATGATCAGCGTGCGCCGCACCGAACTGTGGATCGAAGTCGAGATCAACAGCGACATCCTGTTCCCCACCGGCTCGGCCGCGCTGGACGTGCATGCGCGGCAGACCCTGGCCAGCCTGGCCGAGGTGCTGCGCGACGTGCCCAACAGCGTGCGCGTGGAAGGCCACACCGACAACGTGCCGATCGCCACCGCCACTTTCCCGTCGAACTGGGAACTGTCGGCCGGGCGCGCCGCCAGCGTGGTGCACCTGTTCGCCGACCAGGGCGTGCAGCCGTCGCGGCTGGCGATGGTCGGCTATGGCCAGTTCCGCCCGCGCGAAGAGAACGACAGCGCGCAGGGCCGCAACCGCAACCGCCGGGTGATGGTCATCATCCTGGCCGACACGTCGCACTCGGTGGATCCGCTCGGCCAGCGCCTGAACGCAGCCACCGGCGCCACCGACAGCACCGTCACCGAACAGGCCGCCGCAACTCCGGCCAGCGCCCCCACCTCCCCCATCGCACCGGCGAAGTTGCCGCCGGTGCCGGCTGGCAGCCGCGTCGGCGCCGCCGTTCCCCCGGCAATGAAGGAGTAATCCGATGCGCATCTGGGCAGTCGCCAACCAGAAGGGCGGAGTCGGCAAGACCACCACCACCCTCGCCCTCGGCCGCGGCCTGGCCGCGCTCGGCCATCGCGTGCTGCTGATCGACCTCGATCCGCATGCCTCGCTCAGCCGCGCCTTCGGCGTGCCGGTGGACCCGCCGCCGGCCGGCGTGCTGGAGCTGTTCGGCACACCGCCGGCGGACCTGTCCAGCCTGTGCCATGCCAGCAACATCCATGGCCTGGACTACGTCTGCGCACAGTCGGCGCTGGCCACGCTGGAACGCCGCAGCGCCAACCAGCCCGGCCTCGGCCTGGCCCTGCAGAACGCGCTGGCGCGCCATCAGGGCCAGCACGACTACATCCTGCTGGACTGTGCACCGACCCTCGGCCTGCTGATGATCAATGCGCTGGCCGCAGCCAACCGTCTCATCATTCCGACCCAGGCCGAGCCACTGGCCCTGCACGGCCTGGATGGCATGGTCCGCACCGGCGAGATGGTCGAGCGCTCGCGCCGCCGCCCGCTGCCGATCTCGATCCTGCCGACCCTGTTCGACCGCCGCACACGCGCCGGCAACGAATCGCTGCGCACCATGCAGGACCGTCATGGCAGCCGCGTGTGGGAAGACGCCATTCCGATCGACACCCGCATCAGCAACGCCGCCGGCCTGACCCTGCCAAGCGTTGGTGAGGACTACCCGGGCCGCGGCCTGGCCGCCTATCGCCGCGCCCTGAACTGGATCCTCGGCGAGGATGCCCGCGCCCTGGAGCAGGCCGCATGAACAGCACCGGCATCCTCGACGATTACCTGGACGAACTGCTGGGCGAAGCGATCGCTCCGGCGGCCGTCGTGCTGCCAACGCCGGACAGCGCCGCCCCGACCAAGGCCACCGAAGCCGCCGCCGAACGCGAACCCACCTGGGATGACCTGCCGGCCGAGGTGATCTACGAAACCGAAACCGAGACCGTTGCCGCCGCCCCTGCCGTGGACAATGCTGCACTCGAAGCCGCTTTCGATGCCGCGTCCGCGCCCGTCAGCGTGATCGATGCCGAACGCGAACCCACGTGGGACGACCTGCCCGCTGAAGTGGTCTACGAAACGGATGCCGTCGTCGCGGCCCCGGCCGAGGATGAGGCTGCACTGGAGGCCGCCTTCGAGGCCGCCGCGGCGCCGGCCAGCGCCGGGTCCACCGAACGCGAGCCGACCTGGGATGACCTGCCCGACGAGGTCATCCACGAAACCGCGCCGACACCCGCTGCGGCCGATGCCAAAACCGGCCCGGAACCCACCTGGGACGATCTGCCGGACGAAGTGATCTACGAGACCGACCCTGCGGACAGCCATCGTCTCGCCCACACCGACAGCCCCGGCCTGCAGGCCGCCTTCGAGGCGGCCGCTGGTGGCGAAGACGTGCCTGCGCCGCCGCCCGCCGTGGTCGCAGCGCCGGTGGCACCCCCGGCGGCACATCCTGCAACGGCCCCGGCCGCACGCGCCGCCACACCGCCGCCGCGCGTCGCGGTCGATGTACCCGCAGGCAACCGCCCCGGCACCTGGCAGGAGCTGCAGGCGCAGGCCCACCAACCGGCCCGCAGCCCGCATCCGCAGAACCGCCGCGCCGGCGAGCGCACCTCGCGCTGGCTGCGCCTGCGTTGCGGCACCCAGGCCTATGCGCTGGAACTGCTGAAGGTGCAGGAAGTGGTGCTGCCGGTGCCCCTGCTGCCGCTGCGTGGCACTGCAGCGGCCATGCTCGGCATCATGAACCTGCGCGGCCAGGTGGTACCGGTGATGGATCTCGGCCTGCACCTGGGCGCCGCAGCCGCCGAAGACGACTCACAGACCCGCATCGTGGTCCTGGAGGAGGACGGCGAGACCATCGGCCTGCGCGTGTCGGCGGTGGAAGATGTCGCCAACCTCACCGATTCGCAGATCGAACCCCCCGACACCGCGCGCATCTGCCAGATCTCAAACGACCTGTTCCGTGGCGTGGCCCGGGTCAGCCAGCGCCCGATGATCCTGCTGGACGCCACCCGGCTGTTGAGCTGAACCCCCAAAAGGGGACGGAGGGGATTAAGTCGCAAGTGGCTCGGCGCTTTGCGCCGAAGCGGTGCTGTCGGGGACGCAAGGAACTGATCCGTTGGATCAACACCCTACGTCCCCACTGCGCGGTCGCCGTTGCCGAGGGAACTGCAGTAGAGCCAGGTCGCTTGCGACTTAATCCCCTCCGTCCCCTTTTAGACAGCGACCGCCTCGACGTACCGCGTCGATTCTTCTAAAGAACCCCACCGGGGTGCCGTTATGGATCACGGAACCGTTTGTCCGGAGCAACGATGAGCACTGTCGAACTGGGTGGGGATCTCGGCATCGAGAGCACTACCGAGCTCAAGAACCGCCTCGCCCCCCTCGTGGAGCAGGCCGGCGAGCTGACCCTGGATGCCAGCCAGGTCGCCCGCATCCACACGGCCGCCGTGCAGGTGCTGTGTGCGTTCGTGCAGGCCCGCCGCGAGGCAGGCCTGGGCACCGGCTTCCACGGTTGCACTGCAACCTTCAGTGACGCCGCGCGCCTGCTGGGCGTCACCCAGGCCCTGGGCCTGGACGTAACCCATGACAACCTGAAATCTGTGGAGAACGCTGCATGAGCGCACGTATCTTGGTGGTGGACGATTCGGCGTCGATGCGCCAGATGGTGTCCTTCGCCCTCACCTCGGCCGGTTTTGCCGTCGAAGAAGCTGAAGACGGCGCGGTCGCGCTCGGTCGTGCCAAGGGCCAGCGCTTCAATGCGGTGGTGACCGATGTCAACATGCCGAACATGGACGGCATCGCGCTGATCCGCGAACTGCGCCAGCTGCCGGACTACAAGTTCACCCCGCTGCTGATGCTGACCACCGAATCGGCCGCCGACAAGAAGTCCGAAGGCAAGGCCGCCGGTGCCACCGGCTGGCTGGTCAAGCCGTTCAATCCCGAACAGCTGGTCGCCACCGTGCAGAAAGTGCTGGGCTGATCGCCCGGCGCCGCTCCCCCTCTTCGCTTCCGGATCACCACTGCCATGAGCATGGACCTGCAACGCTTCCACGCCACCTTCTTCGAGGAGAGCCGCGAAGGCCTCGATGCGATGGAGGCTGGCCTGCTGGCCCTGGAATCGGGGCAGCAGGACGCGGAGATCATCAATTCGGTGTTCCGCGCCGCCCACTCGATCAAGGGCGGCGCCGGCACCTTCGGCTTCGACGCGATCGCCGGCCTGACCCACGTGCTGGAGACGCTGCTCGATGAGCTGCGCGCCGGCAAGCGGGCCCTGGAAGGCCACGCCGTCGACGCCATGCTGTCCTCGGTGGATGTGCTGCGCGCCCTGCTGCGCGAAGCCGAACACGGCCAAGCCGCAGATCCCGCCGCAGTCGCTGCGGTGAAGGCGGGCCTGGAAGCGGTTCTTTCCGGCCAGGCCGCAGCGAGCGTCCCGGCGGCCGCCGCAGCCAAGGTGGACGATACGCCGGAAGCCTGGCAGATCGGCTTCACCCCGGCGCCGTCGCTGTTCATGAGCGGCAACGACCCGCTGCGCATCATCCGCGAACTGGAACACCTCGGTTCGCTGCAGGTCGCTGCGCGCATGGAACGCCTGCCGGGCTTCGCCCAGCTTGATCCGCTCGAAGCCCACCTGGCGTGGGACCTGGGCCTGGTCGGCAAGGTGCCGCGCAGCAAGATCGAAGACACCTTCGCCTGGGTGCTGGACGATTGTGAGCTGGACATCCGTCCCGCCGCGCCGCCGAGCCTGGCCACCCAGGCGCCGGCCGCAGCGGCCCCCGCTCCGGTCGCAGCGGCACCTGCCGCGCCTGCCGCCAGCGGTGGTGCCAGCCAGGAAGCGGAAACCTCGATCCGCGTCAGCGTCGACAAGGTCGATGCGCTGATCAACCTGGTCGGCGAACTGGTCATCACCCAGGCCATGCTCAAGCAGGTCTCGCACGCACTGGACCCGGTCCACGCCGAGAGCCTGTTCGCCGGGCTGGACCAGCTTGAACGCAACACCCGCGACCTGCAGGAAGCGGTGATCGGCGTGCGCATGCTGCCCGTCGATGCGGTGTTCCGCCGCTTCCCGCGCCTGGTTCGTGACCTGTCCAGCCGCCTCGGCAAGCAGGTGCGCCTGCGCACCGTCGGCGAAGGCACCGAACTGGACAAGGGCCTGATCGAGAAGATCGCCGATCCGCTGGTGCACCTGGTGCGCAACTCGATCGACCACGGCCTGGAAATGCCCGACGTGCGCCGCGGTGCGGGCAAGGACGAGACCGGCACGATCACGCTGGCAGCCTCGCATCAGGGCGGCCATATCGTCATCGAAGTCAGCGACGACGGTCGCGGCCTGGACCGCGCCAAGATTCTGGCCAAGGCCACCGAGCGCGGCCTGGCGGTGCCGGACAACCCGACCGATTCGCAGGTCTGGGACCTGATCTTCCAGCCTGGCTTCTCCACGGCCGATGCGGTCACCGACCTGTCCGGGCGTGGCGTCGGCATGGACGTGGTCCGCCGCAACATCCAGGCGCTGGGGGGCGAGGTGCAGATCGAAAGCAGCCTCGGTACCGGCACCCGCACGCTGATCCGCCTGCCGCTGACCCTGGCCATCCTCGATGGCATGACTGTGGCCGTGGCCGGCGAAACCCTGATCCTGCCGCTGGCCTACGTGCTTGAGGCATTGCAGCCGCAGCCCGAGGATATCCGCAGCATGGCCGGCGAAGGCCGCGTACTGCGCGTGCGTGGCGAGTACCTGCCGATCCTGTCGCTGAGCGAGTACTACGGCTACGGCAACCGCGCACCCGGCAGCGAATCGCTGGTGGTGGTGGTGGAAGGCGATGGCCAGAAAATCGCGCTGGAAGTGGACGAACTGGTCGGCCAGCAGCAGGTGGTGGTGAAGAACATCGAGAACAACTACCGCCGCATCGGCGGGGTGTCCGGTGCCACCATCCTTGGCGACGGCCGCGTCGCGTTGATCGTTGACATCGGCGGACTGGTGCGCTCGCTGCGGATGCCGCAGGCCGCCTGATCCACGCCGCATGCGGGTCATGGACCGCCGCCCTTCGGGGCGGCGGTTTTTGTTTGCGTGCGCCTGCCAGTGGGGTCAGATCCCTTTCCGCGGGAACGGCATCTGGCCGCGGGACGGCACCCCGAAACCAGATCGTGAACTCCGTCGGCACGATGGTTGCGGGCGCAACCACTTCATCCAAGCGAAACCGCGTCGCGGCAACGCTTTTGCGCTGTCATCCCTACGCAACCGAATGTGATCTGCGTCCATAAAGTCCGCGCGGACGGCGCCGTTATTTCGCTTGACGGTCGTCACCGAACCCCACCGGGCACCCCCGTTCGCTCTGCAACCACCCCCAAACCGGCGCACAGACGCCGGCACTCTGCCCACCTGGAGCACCCTGCATGAAGTGGTTCCAAGATCTGCCCATCGCCCGCAAGCTGGCCGTGGGGTTCACCCTCACCACCCTGATGACCGTCGTACTGGGTGCCTTTGCCCTGATCCGGCTGTCCGAGGCCAACGCGCAGCTGCGCGACATGGCCGGCAACGATATCCCCTCGGTCCAGCACCTGGGCGAGGCACGTTCGCAGCTGGGCGAGTTCCGCACCTACGAACTGGCCCAGCTGAGCATGCTCGACCAGCCGGAGAAGGTCGCCGACTACAACAAGCGCATGGGCGATACCGCCAAGGCCGTGCATGACGAGCTGGCGGCGTACGCGGCGCTGCCGGCGCTGGACAAGGAGCGTGAACTGTATCGCGCGGCCAGCGCACAGCTGGACCGCTACTTCGCCGCAAACAAGGCGATGCGCGACGCCGTGGCCGCCGGTGATGGCGCACAGGCCCAGCAGATCTCCGACGAGCAGTCGCGCCCGGCGCGTCGCGACCTGTTCGCTGCGATGAAGGCACTGGGCACCCACATCGCCGGCCAGATGGACGGCAAGATCGCCGACGCCAACGCCACCCACCGCACCAGCATGATTGCCATCATCGGCTGCATCGTGCTGCTGTCGCTGGTCGCTGCCGCGCTGGCCATCGTCATCTCGCGCGCAGTGACCGGCCCACTCGGCAAGGCCGTGCATGCCATCCAGGCCGTTGCACGCGGTGATCTCAGCGTCAGCACCCAGGCCACCAGCAAGGATGAAGCCGGCAGGATGCTCGCTGCCACCGCCGAGATGACGGCGATGCTGCGACGCTTCAGCGAGCAGACACAGCTGATGGCACAGATGCACGCTGGCCCGGACATCAGCCATCGCATCCCGGAAGATTTCCCGGGCGTCTACGGCCAGCTGGCCAACGGCATCAACACGGTGATCTTCGAACATCTCGATGCGATCATCGATGCCATTGAAGTACTCAACCAGTACGCCATCGGCAATCTGAGCCCGGATGCACGCCGCCTGCCCGGCAGCCGCGCGATCCTGCACGAATCCATGGACGCGGCCAAGGCCAGCCTGCTGGCGATCAATTCGCAGATCCAGCACCTGGCTGCGGCGGCCGCCGCCGGTGACTTCAGCCAGCGCGGCGACGCACAGCGGTTCCAGCACGACTTCAAGGTGATGATCGAGCACCTCAACACCATGATGCAGGTGGCTGACGGCAACCTCGGCCAGCTCTCGCAGCTGCTGCAGTCGATCGCCACCGGCGACCTGACCGCACGCATGGAAGGCCAGTTCAATGGCGTGTTCGCCCGCATGCGGGATGATGCCAACACCACGGTCGCGCAGCTGACCCAGATCGTCGGCCAGATCCAGGCCAGCGCTTCCAGCATCACCCTGGCCGCCGGCGAGATCGCCTCGGGCAACAGCGACCTGTCGCGCCGGACCGAGCAGCAGGCCGCCAACCTGGAAGAAACCGCAGCCTCGATGGAGGAACTGACCTCCACCGTGCGCCAGAACGCCGAGCACGCCCGCCAGGCCAACCAGCTCGCCATCGGCGCGCATGGTGTCGCCTCGCAGGGCGGCGAGGTCGTCGGCCAGGTGGTCACCACCATGTCGGCCATCGAAGCCTCGTCGAAGAAGATCGCCGAGATCATCAGCGTCATCGACGGCATTGCGTTCCAGACCAACATTCTGGCGCTGAATGCCGCCGTGGAAGCCGCGCGTGCCGGTGAACAGGGCCGCGGCTTCGCCGTGGTCGCCAGCGAAGTGCGCACTCTCGCCCAGCGCTCGGCCGCCGCCGCCAAGGAGATCAAGGGCCTGATCGACGACTCGGTCGGCAAGGTCGCCGAGGGCTCCAGCCTGGTTCACCAGGCCGGCAGCACCATGGGCGAGATCGTCGCCTCGGTGCAGCGCGTCACCGACATCATGGCCGAGATTTCCGCTGCTTCGCAGGAACAGAGCGCGGGCATCGAGCAGGTCAACCAGACCGTGGTGCAGATGGACGAAACCACCCAGCAGAACGCCGCACTGGTGGAGGAAGCCACCGCCGCCGCACGTGCGATGGAGGACCAGGCCGTGCAGCTGGGTGAAGCAGTGGCCCGCTTCCGGCTGGCATCGCACGGCACGACGGCCATTCCGGCACGCCCGCTGGCAGCACCGGTACCGCGCCAGGTCGCAGCCGCCGCACCGGCGGCAAAAACGGTCCCGGCACGTGCGCTGCGCACCGGGGCAGCCCAGCCGGCACTGGCTGCGGACGGCGACTGGCAGGAGTTCTGACAGAACCACGGGGTCAGATCCCTTTCCCTCGGGAAAGGGATCTGGGTCCTCACGCGCCGAAAGTGATGCAAAACTCACTTCATAATCCGGTGCAGAGGCCGATACCTCCATCGAGCCTCGCACCAACGCGTGCTGGCGCCCGCCCCTGACCGTAGATTCCATGTCCGACGGCAACGACACTGCAGTGCATGATGTCCACGCGGCCGACGCCGCTGACGAGCGCTTCCTGGTCCGCAACCCGCGCCAGCTGCGGCAGCTGCTGCGCTCGCTGATCGACCAGCGATCATTGATCAACGCGCACATCGACGGCCGCGACCGTTCGTTCCCCACTGCGCTGCTCGACCTCGACGAGGACGAGGACACCCTGCTGCTCGATGGCAGCCCGCAGGAAGCTTCCAACCGCGCCGCCGAGCAGGCCGATCACCTGCTGTGCTTCGCCCAGCTCGAACGGGTGCTGGTGCGCTTCCGCCTGCACGAACTGCAGCGCGTGGACAACGACGGCCACGTGGCCTTCCGCGCCCCGCTTCCGGAAGAACTGGTGCACCTGCAGCGCCGCGAGCTGTATCGGCTGGAGACGCCGGTCACTGATTCACCGCAGCTGCTGCTGCCACCCGGCGAAGCGCGGGCCGAAGCGCTGTCGATGCGGGTGGTGGACATCAGCGGTGGCGGCCTGGCCGTGGTGGTGCCCAATGACTGCGCGGTGTTTGGTCTGCAGAAGCGCTATCCGGCGCAGCTGTCGCTGCCGGACGGCCCCGACCTGGATATCGAACTGGTGGTCTGCAACCTGCTGCCGCAGCGTCAGCCCAACGGCATCGAGGTCAAGCGCGTGGGAATGCGCTTTGAATGCCTGCCACGCGGCGCCGACAGCGCCATCCAGCGCTACATCTTCCGCATCGACCGCCAGCGCAAGGCCCGCCGCAACGGCGAGCTCTGAGGCCGTCCGACCGGTAGTGCCGGCCGCCGGCCGGCAACCCTGGAACGCGTGCCGGGGTCAGATCCCTTTTCCCTGAAAATGGATCTGACCCCATCCACGGCACTGCCCGGCACCTAAAGTCCCCCCCGGCGGGGCCGATATCGAGCCTGACACCGGGACTTCCGGCAGAACCAGGACCCCTCGATGAACGACAAGACCAGCTCCGCCGCCAGCGCCGGTGGCGAATTCCTCAGCTTCACCCTTGGTGACGAGCACTACGGCGTGGACATCCTCAAGGTGCAGGAAATCCGCGGCTACGACGCCGTCACCCGCGTGCCGGACGCCCCGGACTACATCAAGGGCGTGATCAACCTGCGCGGCACCATCGTCCCGGTGATCGACCTGCGCCTGAAGCTGCGCCTGGACAACGCCCGCTACGATGCCTTCACCGTGATGATCGTGCTGAACGTGGAAGACCGCGTGGTCGGCATCGTCGTCGACAGCGTCTCCGACGTGATCCCGCTGTCGGCCGAGCAGATCCGCCCGACCCCGGAATTCGGCGCCGCCGTCGATACCCGCTTCATCTCCGGCATCGGTACCCACGACGATCGCATGCTGATCCTGCTGGACATCGAGACCCTGCTCGACAGCGCCGACATGGGCCAGGCCAACCTTGCCGAAGACGTCGCTGCCTGAGCAAACGGAACTGCTTCACGTTCCAGTCACAACACCCTTCAGTTCCCTTCGGCGGTGCCGATAGGGGGACAGAAGCCGGTCGCGCAGGAGCGCGCAGGACCGGCCCGATCGTTACCATCCCCGGAGATACCCTCGATGAAGTCCCTGTTTGCGTTCGTCTCGGCCGCTGTCCTGGCCACCACCGCCGCCTCCGCTTTCGCCCAGTCGGCCGACATGATCCCGCCTGAAATGGCGCCGCGTTCGGTCGGCAAGGACGGCATGGTCTGTGGCAAGGTCGAAAAGGCCCGTTACGCAGAAGGCTCCGAAGGCCAGCCGACCTTCCTGTACATGGGCGGCGCCTTCCCGCGCCACACCTTCTCGGCGCGTATCGCCGGCGAGAACCGCGGCAAGTTCTCCTTCCCGCTGGAAACCCTGGAAGGCAAGACCGTCTGCGTGATCGGCAAGATCCAGCGCGACGCCTCGCGCGCAGAAATCGAAGTCAGCTCGCCGGCCGGGCTGAAGCTGGCCAACATCAAGTAATCCGCCGTTCGTCGGACCACGCCGGGCCTGGTCCTGGCGTGGTTTCTGCTGCAACCGGGCCCGATGCCCGGGCGCGTCTGCCTTAGGAGCTCGCAACGCCCATGCCGTGGATCAACAACCTGAAACTGATGCCGAAACTGCTGCTGACCTTCGGCGTCCTCCTGCTGGTGATGCTGCTGCAGGGCATCGTCGCCTATCGCGGCCTGCATTCGCTGAACAACGTCACCACCGAGCTGGCCGGTTCGCGCATGGAGAGCATCCGCATGGCCGGCGAGATGCGCGGCATGCTGGGCGAGTACCGCAATGCCGCTTACCAGCAGCTGATCCGCGCCAGCGATGACGTCAAGTCCGATGCGCGCAGGCAGGGTGTCGACCTGCGCGCCAGCATGGACAAGTCGATCAAGGAGTATCCGAAGCTGGTCGACAACCCGCAGCAGAAGAAGCTGTTCGACGCCTTCGCCAAGGAATGGAAGGACGCCCTGGCATCCTATGACAGCGTCACGGAGATGCTGGAACTGGACCTGCCGGACGACGCCATCGATACCTTCGTCGGCGAAACCCGCACCAAGCACCGCAAGGCTGCCTCCGCGCTGGAGGCGCTGATCGCCGAAGACAACCGCCTCGCCCGCGCCTCGCGCGACGAGGCCGCATCCACCTACTCCGCCTCGGCCGTGCTGACCGTGATCGCCCTGCTGGGCGGCGCCGCGCTCGGCCTGGTGCTGGTGTGGTTGTTTGCCCGTGCCCTGGTCGGCAGCGTGCGTGGCGCCGTGTCGGTCGCCAACGACGTGGCCGGCGGCAAGCTCGATGGCCACATCGACGTCAGCCGCCAGGATGAAGTGGGCGAACTGATGCAAGCCATGCAGCGCATGCAGCGCGACCTGCGCGAGCGCATCGAGACCGACCAGGCCATCGCCCGCGAGAACCTGCGCATCCGTACCGCGCTGGATTACAGCTCGACCGGCGTGTACCTGACCGATACCAGCAACACCATCGTCTACAGCAACCGCGCACTGCAGCAGACCCTGAGCCAGTACCAGGACGAACTGCGCCGTGACCTGCCGGACTTCGACGCCCAGGCCCCGCTGATCGGCAAGCCGGTCACCGTGCTTGAGCACCGTGGTGAGATGGACCAGACCCTGCTGAACAACCTGAAGGCACACGGTGTCGCCCGTCGCCCGATGCAGTACGGCGATGCCCAGTTCGCCCAGGTGGTGTCGACCATCCGCAATGAAGGCGGCGACACCGTCGGCTACGTGGTGGAGTGGCGTGACCGTACCCAGGAAGCGCAGGTTGAAGCGGAAGTGGCCCGCGTGATCGCCCAGGCCGCCGCCGGCGACCTGTCCGGCCGCATCGACGCCAGCGACAAGGAAGGCTTCTTCCTGCAGCTGGCGCAGCAGATCAACGGCCTGCTGGACGCCAACGCCGGCAGCATCGAACAGATCTCCGGCCTGCTTGCGGCACTGTCGCAGGGTGACCTGACCGTGCGCATGCACGGCGACTACCAGGGCGTGTTCGCCCGCATGCGTGACGATGCCAACGCCACCGCCGCGCAGCTGAGCGAGATCGTCACCCGCATCAAGCAGTCCAGCCGCGCGATCAGTTCGGCCGCCGGCGAGATCGCCTCCGGCAACAGCGACCTGTCGCGCCGGACCGAGCAGCAGGCCGCCAACCTGGAAGAGACTGCGGCCTCGATGGAGGAACTGACCTCCACCGTGCGCCAGAACGCCGAACACGCCCGCCAGGCCAACCAGCTCGCCATCGGCGCGCATGGCGTCGCCTCGCAAGGTGGCGAGGTGGTCGGCCAGGTGGTCACCACCATGTCCGCCATCGAAGCCTCGTCCAAGAAGATCGCCGAGATCATCAGCGTCATCGACGGCATCGCGTTCCAGACCAATATCCTGGCACTGAATGCCGCCGTGGAAGCCGCGCGTGCCGGTGAACAGGGCCGCGGCTTCGCCGTGGTTGCCAGCGAAGTGCGCACCCTGGCCCAGCGCTCGGCCGCCGCCGCCAAGGAGATCAAGGGCCTGATCGACGACTCCGTCGGCAAGGTCAACGATGGCTCGGCGCTGGTGCACAAGGCCGGCGCGACCATGGGCGAGATCGTCGCCTCGGTGCAGCGCGTGACCGACATCATGGCCGAGATTTCCGCCGCCTCGCAGGAACAGAGCGCGGGCATCGAGCAGGTCAACCAGACCGTGGTGCAGATGGACGAAACCACCCAGCAGAATGCCGCGCTGGTGGAGGAAGCCACCGCCGCCGCCCGCGCGATGGAAGAACAGGCCGGCCACCTCAGCGAGGCTGTGTCGATCTTCGTGGTGGACGAAGCCGAAGTCGTGGCCGCCCCGCGCGTCACCGCTTCGGCGCCGCGCGCCGCTGCACCGGCTGCCCCGGCCCCGGCTGCCCCGCCGGCCCGCCGCACGGCAGGTGGTCGCCCGATGGCAACCGAACTGGCCGACGGGGACTGGCAGGAATTCTGATGCCTGCCTGACCTGATCCACGAACACGCCCTGGCCCTGTGCTGGGGCGTTTTTGTTTAGGGGGTATCTGATTATCCAGCCAACGGCGAAGCCCCTCGGGGTGGTCGGTCGAAGTGCTGGGCTGCTGAGGGCAGGCCGGGAGGGTGGGTCGCGCAGGGGACGCCGTGAACCCGTCCCTGGGGGCTTGGCCGCGGCTTGCTCGTGTGCGCTGTCCTGCGCACACGAGCAAGGCGCCATCAAGCCCCCAAGGACGGGTTTACGGCGTGTCCTGCCTGCCCACCCCGGCCCAGCTACTTACTGACAATCCAGCGCCGACCAACCGCTGTTGCTGTTGCTGTTGCTGTTGCCGCTGCTTCAAAAGCCTGCCGCAGGCAGCGCCGCAGCCGCCGCTGCAGGAAAAACCTGAATACGTTCCGACACCGCACCTCAATCCCCCGCCCCCGCGGCCGATAACGGGGTTGTCACGGCGCATCCCGCCGCTGGCCGGCTCGGCGCCGCCCGCCTGCTTCAACCGGGTCCTGCTCGATGAATCTCCTGCATCGCTGGCAACACTACTTCCGCAATCTTTCCGTCCGGCGCAAGCTCAACCTGCTGACGCTGCTCATCGCGCTCGGCGTGATCGCGCTGTCGGTGATCGCCGCCCGCATGCAGTACCTTGACCTGACCGAGACCCGCAAGGCTGCGCTGAAGACCCAGGTCGAACTGAGCTACGGCATCCTCCAGCACTACCACCGCCTGGCCGGTACCGGCGAGCTCAGCGAAGAGGCCGCCAAGCGCGCCGCGCTGCAGGCGCTTGAGGTCATGCGCGCCGGGAACGATACCTACTACTTCAACATTTACGACACCGGCTACCGCCTGCTGATGCACCCGTTCCGCAAGGACCTGGTCGGCAAGGACATGAAGGACTTCCACACCGACGACGGCGTACGGATCTACTACGACCAGGTCGAAGCGGCTCGCGCCGGCGGCGGCTTCGTCAACTACCGCTGGGCCAAGCCGGGCAGCAAGGGCGAGGTCGAGAAGGTCGCGTACGCCGGCCTGTTCGCGCCGTGGAACTGGGTGGTCAGCAGTGGCGTCTACATGGACGACGTGCAGAAGCAGGCGCTGGTGTTCACTGCCATCATGACCGTCTCCGGTGGCGTGCTGGTGCTGATCGTGCTGGCCCTGAGCTGGGTCATCGGCAACCGTATCGCGGTACCGCTGAAGCAGGCCACGGCCGTCGCCGAAGGCATCGCCGCCGGCAAGCTCGACAGCCACATCGGACCGCAGCCGCACGATGAAACCGGTCGCCTGCTGGACGCCATGGCCGGCATGCAGCAGCAGTTGCATGCGGTCATCACCGGCCAGCGCGAAATGGCCCGCCGCCACGACGGTGGCGAACTCAGCTACCGCATCGACGCCAGCGCCTTCCCGGGCGAATACGGGCTGATGGTGCAGGAAACCAACGCCCTGGTTGGTAGCCACGTGCAGACCCTGCACGATGTGCTGGACGTGGTGCAGCAGTACGCGGTCGGTGACCTGAGCCGCGACATCGCCCGCTACCCGGGCGAGAAGGCGGCGATGACCACCACCGTCGACACCGTCAAGGCCAACCTCGGCCGCATCAACGCCGAGATCAAGCAGTTGGCCAGCGCCGCTGCTGCCGGCGACTTCAGCCGCCGAGGCGATGCGCAGCGCTTCGACCACGATTTCCGCCTGATGCTGGAAAACCTCAACGCGATGATGGCGGTCAGCGATGACAACCTCGGCAAGCTGTCGCAGCTGCTGTCGGCCATCGCCGAGGGCGACCTGACCGCGCGCATGCACGGCGACCATCAGGGTGTGTTCGCCCGCATGCGCGACGATGCCAACGCCACGGTCGCGCAGCTGACTCAGATCGTCGGCCAGATCCAGGCCAGCGCTTCCAGCATTACCCTGGCCGCCGGCGAGATCGCCTCGGGCAACAGCGACCTGTCGCGCCGGACCGAGCAGCAGGCCGCCAACCTGGAAGAAACCGCGGCCTCGATGGAGGAACTGACCTCCACCGTGCGCCAGAACGCCGAACACGCCCGCCAGGCCAACCAGCTCGCCATCGGCGCGCATGGTGTCGCCTCGCAGGGCGGCGAGGTCGTCGGCCAGGTGGTCACCACCATGTCCGCCATCGAAGCCTCGTCGAAGAAGATCGCCGAGATCATCAGCGTCATCGACGGCATCGCGTTCCAGACCAATATCCTGGCACTGAATGCCGCCGTGGAAGCCGCGCGTGCCGGTGAACAGGGCCGCGGCTTCGCCGTGGTTGCCAGCGAAGTGCGCACCCTCGCCCAGCGCTCGGCCGCCGCCGCCAAGGAGATCAAGGGCCTGATCGACGACTCCGTCGGCAAGGTCGCCGAGGGCTCCAGCCTGGTCCACCAGGCCGGCAGCACCATGGGCGAGATCGTCGCCTCGGTGCAGCGCGTCACCGACATCATGGCCGAGATTTCCGCTGCTTCGCAGGAACAGAGCGCGGGCATCGAGCAGGTCAACCAGACCGTGGTGCAGATGGACGAGACCACCCAGCAGAACGCCGCACTGGTGGAGGAAGCCACCGCCGCCGCACGTGCGATGGAAGACCAGGCCGCACAGCTTGCAGATGCCGTGGCGATCTTCCGGCTCGACAACCAGGTCTCGGCCGCGATGCAGGCCGTTGCCGCGCGGGTCGAGCCGGCGAGAGTCACCACCGTGGCACCTCCGCAGCCAGGCCGTGCGGCAGCACCTGCACCGATACCGCCACGTCGCAGCAGCAACGCCAGCACCTTCGCCGCCAGCGACAGCGACTGGCAGGAATTCTGAGACCCACCCGCGGCGGCTTCGGCCGCCGCCCCCGCCGATGGACACGTCCCCCGTGCAAAGTCCTACCCCCATCGTCACCGGCCCGCGCGAATTCGAGTTCGCCGACCGCGATTTCCGCCGCGTCTGCGACCTGATCTACCAGCGCGTGGGCATCGCCCTCGCCCCGGCAAAGCGCGACATGGTCTATGGCCGCCTGTCGCGCCGCCTGCGCACGCTGGGCATGCGCAGCTTCCAGCAGTATCTGGACCATCTGGAACAGGAAGATGGTGACGAGTGGCAGGCGTTCACCAACGCGCTGACCACCAACCTGACCTCGTTCTTCCGCGAACCGCACCACTTCGACAAGCTGCGCGAAGAACTGCAGCAGCGCTCCAGCCGCACGCCGTTGCTGCTGTGGTCGTGCGCGGCGTCCACGGGTGAAGAGCCCTACTCGATGGCGATCACCGCGTGCGAGGCCTTTGGCACCCTGAAGCCGCCGGTGCGCATCATTGCCACCGACGTCGATACCCAGGTGCTGGCCACCGCCGGCCGCGGCGTCTACAACATCGATCGCGTCGCCAGCCTCGATCCGGACCTGCGCCGCCGCTACTTCCAGCGTGGCAGCGGCCCCAACGAGGGCCAGTGCCGCGTGCTGCCTGCGCTGCGCGAGCTGATCGAATTCCGCCCATTGAACCTGCTCGCCCCGCGCTACGACGTCGGTGGCCCGTTCGATGCGTTGTTCTGCCGCAACGTGATGATCTACTTCGACAAGCCAACCCAGCGCGCGATCCTCGGCCGGCTGGTACAGCACCTGGCCGATGACGGCCTGCTTTACACCGGACACTCGGAGAACTACCTGCACGCCGCCGACCTGATCCAGCCCTGCGGCCGCACCCTTTACCGCCGTGCGGCGAAGGCCGGCGCATGAATGCTTCGCTGCGTACCGACGATGTGATGCGCTACCAGGATGCGCGCTTCCAGACCATTGCCGCCAAGCTGCTGCCGACCCAGTACCTGGTGGTCGATGACACCACCGCGCTGACCACCACCCTGGGTTCGTGCGTGGCCGCCTGCCTGCGCGACCCGGTACTGAAGATCGGCGGCATGAACCACTTCCTGCTGCCGGAAGGCAACGCCGGCGACGGCGCACCTGCGCGTTACGGAAGCTACGCGATGGAACTGCTGATCAACGACATGCTCAAGCGCGGCGCACACCGCAAGCGCATCGAGGCCAAGGTGTTCGGCGGCGCCAACGTGCTCAAGGGCTTCACCAGCAATCCGGTCGGTACCCGCAACGCCGAGTTCGTGCGCCAGTACCTGCAGGCCGAGCATATTCCGATCATTGCCGAGGACCTGTGCGGCATCCATCCGCGCAAGATCTGGTTCTTCGCCGATACCGGCCGCGTGGTGGTGCAGCGCCTGCCGCATGCCCACGAAGCCGAAGTGGCTGCCACCGAATCGGCGGTGCGTGCACGTCTGTCCAAGGCCCCGGTCACCGGCGGCGTGGAGTTGTTCGAATGACCCTGACCGGCAACGCCCCCTGCCGGGTCCTGATCGTCGACGACTCTGCCGTCGTGCGGCAGATGCTCACGGAAATCCTGTCCAGCGACCCGGCCATCGACGTGGTCGGCACCGCGGCTGACCCGCTGTTGGCGCGCGAGAAGATCAAGCGCCTACTCCCGGACGTGATCACCCTGGACGTGGAAATGCCGCGCATGGACGGGCTGGCGTTCCTGGAAAACCTGATGCGCCTGCATCCGCTGCCGGTGGTGATGATTTCTTCGCTGACCGAACGCGGCGCCGACACCACGCTGCAGGCGCTGGCACTGGGCGCGGTGGACTTCGTCTCCAAGCCCAAGCTGGACGTCGCACGCGGCCTGCAGGGCTACGCCGACGAAATCATCGCCAAGGTGAAGATGGCGGCGCGCTCGCGGGTGCGACCGCTGGTGCGCGCGGCCGCCCCGAAGCTCACGCTGGACGCAGCGCCGGCAACGCGTGCTGCCTCGCCGCAGTTCCGTACCACCGACCGCCTGATCGCGATCGGCTCGTCAGCCGGTGGCACCGAAGCGCTGCGCGTGGTGCTGGAAGGCATGCCTGCCGACGCGCCCGCCGTGGTGATGACCCAGCACCTGCCGGCCAGCTTCAGCAGCGCCTTCGCCGAACGCCTGGACCGCCACTCGGCCATGGCTGTGCGCGAGGCCAGCGACGGCGAAGCGGTGCTGCCCGGCCATGCCTACCTGCCACCCGGCGGCAAGCACCTGCGCATCATCCGTGACGGTGCACGCTGGCGCTGCCGCGTCGACGACGGCCCAGCGGTGAACCGGCACAAGCCGGCGGTGGACGTGCTGTTCCGCTCGGTCGCGCAGAGCGCGGGTGGCAATGCCATCGGGGCCATCCTCACCGGCATGGGTGACGACGGCGCACGCGGCCTGCTGGAAATGCGCCAGGCCGGCGCGCCGACACTGGTGCAGGACGAGGCCACCAGCGTGGTCTGGGGCATGCCCGGTGCAGCGTTCAAACTCGGCGCCGCTGAGGAACAGGTGCCACTGGAACGGATTGCCGAGCGGCTGCTGGCGCTCGCTCGCGGCTGATAGCGCGCCCCGGCTCAAGGACTCCGCGGGCAGTAGATCCACGCCATGCGTGGATGACTTTGTAGAGTCGAGCCGCGCTCGACTCATCGCGCATCGCACGAACAGCAGCCAAGCATGGACTCGGCGCTACAGGCCATCAGGCAACAAGAAAAGGTGCCGGCTTTCATCGGGGTTCTTCGTTTCAAGGTGCCGGCTTTCATCGGGGTTCTTCGTTTCAACGCGCTACCCGCGTGTGTGCTTTGATAGCGGTATTGCACAAGGAATGCTGCACATGATCAAAGGCATATGGAAGGCCGCCCTGGCGGCCGTACTGCTTTCATTGCCACTGGCACCCGCCAGCGCCAGTGGCGATCTGTTCTACTTCGAGGCCAAGCAGGGTGATGTGTTCTTCATGCTGATGCTGGTGGGTCGCGAAGATCCCGGCGCGGTAAGCGTCAGCTGGAAAGGCCCGTCTATCCCGCCGTACCCCAACGTGCATCGCCGCTACTACATCGAATTCAACCGTGCAAAGCGCCAGGCCTACGTGCGTCCACTTGACCGTGATGGACTGCCTTGGTTCGAGATGGATGTCTCCGGTAAGAGCGGCAACGTGCTGATCGGCGGCCGTCGGCTGGAAGGCAGCGCAGACTGGACCGTGCAGTAGCGCCGGAAGCCTGAGCGTTGCGTTGTTTCCAACACGCCCAGATTTTCCATTTGGATCGCACCAGGCTCCAGCCATACCAGGCAGTCAATGGTCCGACTATTGGCTGGGACGAGGATGCAGACGCCCCAGAACGGTCCCGTCGAGCTTGATCAGCTCCAAGGTCTGATCTGTCTTCAACGTCTCAAACAGACCATCCGGTCGAGAATGAATCGATAGAAATCCCTGTTCGAACAGCGTCGTTTCTGTGTCCGGGTCAAGAAAATTAACCGTAATATCACCGGCACTGTTTCGCTCACGCACTGAAACCAGGCCTTTCGAAACATTCACGTAGCCGTAGCGGGGCGCCAGCCTCCACCGCCCCGACTCATCCAGAAGACCCCAACGGCCACGTAGTGAGAGCGCATAGACTCTTGTTCCATCCGCCAAAAAATCCGGTAAGGGATCATGCAGCGTGAAATCAGCCACCGCATTGCCACGCAGATCGAGTATGTGATACCCGGGGTCATATCCCGGCCGTTCGAATGCCGCGACCAGATTCGGACCCAATGGTCTTATTCGACGGTAGCGAGGAGGAATCAGCCAAGCACCCGTAGCATCTATTACACCCCATCCTCCATCGGCTTGGGCCAACAGCAGTTGGTCATCCAGTCCTTCCGCGGTTTGAAAAGGCGCAAGTCGGTAGTACAGGGAAGACGAGATGCTGCCATCTTCCAGCATCATGAAACGCACCCCCGCTTCGCCGGGCTTTTGATACTCGACGATCCTGCGGTTCAACGGATGCAGGCCTGCAGCGCGTTGCAGGGAGCGCAGCGACCCATCCAGGCCTACAACGTATTCATCATCTTCCGAACTGAAGATTACATACCCCACTCGTTCAGCGAACTCATCTGTCTTCATACAGTGGCCTGCAGGCGTCGGAAACATCAAACCCGCGCGCGTGAAATGCAGGCACTGGCCGTCTTCGGCTACCGCAGAAAGCAGGTACCCACCCCGACCAAACTTGAACCGATATCGACCCATGGGCGCCACTTGCACCCCGTGGGGATCCAGCACCGTGTCGTTCCCGCCCTGGGTGGCGAGCGCGAAACCCGAACTGTTGAAGGTCATCTGATCGTAGTCCTGGCGCCCTATGCCTGCCAGTGATCGATCAACCAGGCCAAAGTGGACACCATCGCGCGAAGCGATGGCCACTTCCCCCTCATGACCCACGGGACCAAAGCTACCAAAGACACTGAAAACGGGACCGGACCTGCCCTTTGCGTCAAGGAAGTGGGTCGTGCAGCGCCGCTTTTCACTGTTGCAGAGTTCTACAGCCGGGTTTCCTGCCCAGGACGCCGAGCGCAGGAGATCGATCTCGCCTTTCTCCTCAAACCGACGCACCAATCGGCCTCGTGCATTGAAGAAGTCGATTCGCGTGTACGCCTTGGGCGGGCTCCGCAGCAATACCTTGGCTTCGATCATCCCGTTGCCATGTACCTCAACCGAGTCGTAATGCGCTTCAAGGACGATACGCCCTTCTGAATTCATGACGCCCCTGTTCTCCCCCCTTTCGAAGACCGCCACCCCATTTTTGAAGGGGCGGAGGTATTGCATTCCCCGATGCTCGACCAGTTGCCGGCCCGTGCCATCCAGCACCACGCAGCGACCCTCATGACAGAGGCTGTGGCGTGTAGTCCTGTCGAGACGGGGCGGCGGCTTGATAGACAGCGGCATCGCAGACGCCGGCGTTGCGCCGACCGATGGCGCCATGGTCAGAAGTACGGAGGCCAGCAGAGTCCCGAAGGCCTGGGTGATGACGCTGCGGCGATGGGCAGGGCTGGGAGTCGTCAGCAGAAATGAATGGCGCATCTCAGGCAAGACCCGAATGGTGGGCATCCACGGTAGGCGCCATGCGTCGCCAGAGACATACAATTTGTCCGAAAGTGCCCTGTCCACAAAAAAACCCCCGGCTTTCACCGGGGGTTCTTCGTTTCAACGGGATGCCAGCCAGCGGCCGGCACTACCGCATCAGGCAGCGACCGTGCTGGCCACGTCCTGGTATTCCTCGATCTGGTCAAAGTTCATGTAGCGGTAGATCTCCGCACCATTGGCGTTGATCACGCCGATGTCCGCCATGTACTCCTCCTTGGTCGGGATGCGGCCCAGGCGCGAGCAGATCGCCGCCAGTTCCGCCGAACCCAGGTACACGTTGGTGTTGCGGCCCAGGCGGTTCGGGAAGTTGCGGGTCGAGGTCGACATCGCGGTGGAACCCTCGCGGATCTGCGCCTGGTTGCCCATGCACAGCGAGCAGCCCGGCATTTCCATGCGCGCGCCGGTAGCGCCGAAGGTGCCGTACACGCCTTCCTTGGTCAGCTCCGAGGCGTCCATCTTGGTCGGCGGGGCCACCCACAGGCGGGTCGGCAGGTCACGCTTGCCTTCCAGCAGCTTGGCAGCGGCGCGGAAGTGACCGATGTTGGTCATGCACGAACCGATGAACACTTCGTCGATCTTGGCACCGGCCACTTCGGACAGGGTCTTCACGTCGTCCGGGTCGTTCGGGCAGGCCACGATCGGCTCGTGGATGTCGGCCAGGTCGATCTCGATGACGGCGGCGTACTCGGCGTCCGCATCCGGCTCCAGCAGCTGCGGGTTGGCCAGCCACGCTTCCATCTTCTCGATGCGACGCTGCAGCGAACGCGGATCCTGGTAACCCTCGGCAATCATCCACTTCAGCAGGGTGATGTTGCTGGTCAGGTACTCGATGATCGGTTCCTTGTTCAGGCGCACCGAGCAACCGGCCGCCGAACGCTCGGCCGAGGCGTCGGACAGTTCGAACGCCTGTTCGACCTTCAGCTCCGGCAGGCCTTCGATTTCCAGGATGCGGCCGGAGAAGATGTTCTTCTTGCCCGCCTTGGCCACGGTCAGCAGGCCCGACTTGATCGCGTACAGCGGGATCGCGTTGACCAGGTCACGCAGGGTCACGCCCGGCTGCATCTTGCCCTTGAAGCGCACCAGCACCGACTCCGGCATGTCCAGCGGCATCACGCCGGTGGCCGCAGCGAAGGCGACCAGGCCCGAACCGGCCGGGAACGAAATACCCACCGGGAAACGGGTGTGCGAGTCACCACCGGTGCCGACGGTGTCCGGCAGCAGCATGCGGTTGAGCCAGCTGTGGATCACGCCGTCGCCCGGGCGCAGCGAAACGCCGCCACGGGTGGAGATGAACTCCGGCAGGGTGTGGTGGGTCTTCACGTCCACCGGCTTCGGGTACGCGGCGGTATGGCAGAACGACTGCATCACCAGGTCGGCCGAGAAGCCCAGGCACGCCAGGTCCTTCAGCTCGTCGCGGGTCATCGGGCCGGTGGTGTCCTGCGAGCCGACCGAGGTCATCTTCGGTTCGCAGTAGGTGCCCGGGCGCATGCCCTGGCCTTCCGGCAGGCCACAGGCGCGGCCGACCATCTTCTGCGCCAGCGAGAAGCCCTTGCCGGTATCGGCCGGCTGCACCGGCAGGCGGAACAGGTCGGTCGGGGCCAGGCCCAGCGCTTCGCGCGCCTTGCCGGTCAGGCCACGGCCGATGATCAGCGGAATGCGGCCGCCGGCACGCACTTCATCGAACAGCACGTCGGACTTGACCTGGAACTCGGCGATCACTTCGCCGTTCTTCAGCGCCTTGCCTTCGTACGGGCGCAGCTCGATGACGTCGCCGTGCTCCATCTTCGACACGTCCAGCTCGATCGGCAGCGCACCGGCATCTTCCATGGTGTTGTAGAAGATCGGCGCGATCTTGCCGCCCAGGCACACGCCACCGGCGCGCTTGTTCGGGATGTACGGAATGTCATCGCCGGTCCACCACAGCACGCTGTTGGTGGCCGACTTGCGCGAGGAACCGGTGCCGACCACGTCGCCGACGTAGGCCACCAGGTGACCCTTTTCCTTCAGCGACAGGATCTGCTGGATCGGGCCGCGCTTGCCGTCTTCTTCCGGGGTGAACGGCGCATCGTCGCGCTTGTTCTTCAGCATCGCCAGAGCGTGCATCGGAATGTCCGGGCGGGTGGTCGCGTCCGGTGCCGGCGACAGGTCATCGGTGTTGGTTTCGCCCGGCACCTTGAACACGGTGACGGTCAGGCTCTGCGGCACTTCCGGGTTGCTGGTGAACCACTCGGCATCGGCCCAGCTCTGCAGCACGGCCTGGGCGTTGGCGTTGCCGGCCTTGGCCTTTTCCTGCACGTCATGGAACGCATCGAACACCAGCAGGGTCTTCTTGAGGCCATTGGCGGCAATGGTGCCGACGCTGGCGTCGTCCAGCAGCTGCACCAGCGGCGCAACGTTGTAACCGCCGAGCATGGTGCCCAGCAGTTCGGTGCCGCGCTCGCGGCTGATCAGCGGGTTCTGCTCGCTGCCCAGGGCGATCGCCGCCAGGTACGACGCCTTGACCTTGGCCGCGTCATCGACGCCGGCCGGCACGCGGTGGGTCAGCAGGTCGAGCAGGAACTCGGCCTCGCCCTGCGGCGGGTTCTTCAGCAGTTCGATGACATCGGCCGTCTGCTGCGCGCTCAGCGGCAGCGGCGGGATGCCAAGCGCAGCGCGCTCGGCGACGTGGTGGCGGTAGGCTTCCAACATGACAACTCCCGGGTAATGCGTAGGTTGAAAAATCAAAAGTGGGCTCAGGCGTGCGGCACGATCAGCTTCAGGCCCTTGAAGTAGTCGCGGTAAAACGTATCGTTCCAGGTGATCAGGCCATCGCACTGCAGCAGTGCGTGGGCGCCGACCATGAATTCGTCCAGGCTGCGGCGGCTGCCGCCACGCTGGCGATGACGACGGTGCATCTCGCCGGCGCGCAGCGCCGACTTGGCCTCCATCGGGTTGAAGTGCACGCCCATCTCTTCCAGTGCTTCGAGCACTTCGGCACCGCCGCGCAGCGATGCGCACACTTCGGCGAGGGTTGCGCCACAGACCACCACGCGGCCACCGACCAGGCTCTGCCGGAGGATGGCTTCCACGGCATCGGCCTGCGGACCATTGCTGAGCAGCTCGACCAGCACCGGTGAATCGACGGCGATCATCACGGCTTACTCCTCGTCACGCACCGCGCGCACCGCCGCGTCGGATGACTCGAAGCCGTCCAGCGCGAACTTGCCGCGCGCCCGCGAAATGGCATCGTCAACACTCTTGCGCAGGATGATGCGGCTGCCGTCCAGCTCGACCTTCAGCAGCGTGCCCTTGGTCAGGCCGAGGGCATCACGCACCGCCTTGGGCAGGGTGATCTGTCCGCGTTCTGCAACAGTGGCTTCCATCGGTAGGCCCTCCAGAGTATGCACAAATTATACATACTTCCCCGGGCATACTTCCACCCTGAACAGGACCGGCGCCCCGCCAGCCCTTGCCTCGCAAAGGATCGGCCACAAACGTGACATACGCCATACACCTTCCCCTGTAGTCTGGAACCGATGCCGCAGGCCGGAGCCCGGCCCGGATGAATCCATTCAGTCTGGAGTTCATACTGGGACGACCGGGGCCGTCAGGCCCGCGGCGACCGCAAGCAGGCCCGCCCATGCGCGGGCCACTGCAAGCCATCCGCAAGAAGGAGTCATCCCGCATGAGCGATTCGTTCTCCACCCGCAGCCAGCTGAACGTCGGCGGCAAGACCTACGACTACTTCAGCCTGCCCACGCTGGGCCAGCGCTTCGATATCTCCCACCTGCCCTACTCGATGAAGATCCTGCTGGAGAACCTGCTCCGGCACGAGGACGGCGGCATCACCGTCGGCAAGGACCACATCGAGGCCGTGGCCCGCTGGAACCCGGCGGCCGAGCCGGACACCGAAATCGCGTTCATGCCCGCGCGCGTGGTGCTGCAGGACTTCACCGGCGTGCCCTGCGTGGTCGACCTGGCCGCGATGCGCGACGCCGTCGTCAAGCTTGGCGGCAAGCCGGAGCAGATCAATCCGCAGATTCCCTCCGAACTGGTCATCGACCACTCGGTGCAGGTCGATGTGTTCGGCAAGCCCGACGCGCTGGACCTCAACGGCAAGATCGAATTCCAGCGCAACCAGGAGCGCTATGGCTTCCTGCGCTGGGGCCAGAAGGCCTTCGACAACTTCAAGGTGGTGCCGCCCAACACCGGCATCGTCCACCAGGTGAACCTGGAAAACCTCGCCCGCGTGGTGATGACCGCGGACAAGGACGGCAAGGCGGTGGCCTATCCGGATACGGTGTTTGGTACCGACAGCCACACCACCATGATCAATGGCATCGGCGTGCTGGGCTGGGGCGTGGGCGGCATCGAAGCGGAGGCCGCCATGCTCGGCCAGCCGTCGTCGATGCTGATCCCGCAGGTGGTCGGCTTCAAGCTGACCGGCAAGCTGCCCGAGGGCGCCACCGCCACCGACCTGGTGCTGACCGTCACCCAGATGCTGCGCAAGCTGGGCGTGGTGGGCAAGTTCGTCGAGTTCTACGGTGACGGCCTGCAGCACCTGCCACTGGCCGACCGCGCCACCATCGGCAACATGGCCCCGGAATACGGCGCCACCTGCGGCATCTTCCCGATCGACGCCGAATCGCTGAACTACCTGCGCCTGTCGGGCCGCAGCGAAGAGCAGATCGATCTGGTCGAGGCCTATGCCAAGGCGCAGGGCCTGTGGCACGAGCCGAGCAGCCCGCACGCCCAGTACAGCACCACGCTGGAACTGGACATGGGCACGGTGAAGCCGTCGCTGGCCGGCCCTAAGCGTCCGCAGGACCGCGTGCTGCTGGAAGACGTGCAGAAGAACTACCGCGAAGCGCTGGTCGGCATGACCGCCAACCGTGACAAGCGCAACGAGGACGTTGCCACCTTCGTCAACGAAGGCGGCGGCGCCGCAGTCGGCAACGAGCAGCTGGCCAAGGGCTTCGCCGACATCGAGATCGAAGGCCGCAAGGTGCGGCTGAAGGATGGCGCAGTGGTCATCGCCGCCATCACCTCGTGCACCAACACCTCCAACCCGGCGGTGATGATCGGTGCCGGCCTGCTGGCCCGCAACGCGGCCGCCAAGGGCCTGAACCGCCAGCCGTGGGTCAAGACCTCGCTCGGCCCAGGCTCGCGCGTGGTCACCGACTACCTTGAAAAGGCCGGCGTGCTGAAGGAGCTGGAGAAGATCGGCTTCTACGTGGTCGGCTACGGCTGCACCACCTGCATCGGCAACTCCGGCCCGCTGCCAACCGAAGTCAGCGCCGGCATCGCAACCGGCGACCTGGTGGTGACCTCGGTGCTGTCGGGCAACCGCAACTTCGAGGGCCGCGTGCACCCCGAAGTAAAGATGAACTACCTGGCCAGCCCGCCGCTGGTGGTGGCCTACGCCATCGCCGGCACCACCGACATCGACCTGACCACCCAGCCGCTCGGCACCGGCAGCGACGGCCAGCCGGTGTTCCTGCGTGACATCTGGCCGAGCAACAAGGAAATCGGCGATGTCATCGCCGCCACCATCGGCCCGGAGATGTTCAAGCAGAACTACGCCGATGTGTTCAAGGGCGATACCCGCTGGAACACCATCGCCTCGCCGGACGGCAACCTGTACGAGTGGAGCGACGCCTCCACCTACATCAAGAACCCGCCCTACTTCGATGGCATGACCATGCAGACCGGCAGCATCGACGACGTGCACGGCGCACGCGTGATGGGCCTGTTCGGCGACTCGATCACCACCGACCACATCTCCCCGGCCGGCAACATCAAGAAGGACTCGCCGGCGGGCCGCTTCCTGCAGGAACGCGGCGTGCAGCCGGCCGACTTCAACAGCTACGGCAGCCGCCGCGGCAACGACGACGTCATGGTCCGCGGCACCTTCGCCAACATCCGCATCAAGAACCTGATGTTCGGTGGCGAGGAAGGCGGCAACACCCTGTACTACCCCGCCGGTGGTGGCCAGCCGGAGAAGCTGGCGATCTACGATGCGGCCATGAAGTACAAGGCCGACAAGGTGCCGCTGGTGGTGCTGGCCGGCAAGGAATACGGCACCGGTTCGTCGCGCGACTGGGCGGCCAAGGGCACCCTGCTGCTGGGGGTGAAGGCGGTCATCGCCGAAAGCTTCGAACGCATCCACCGCTCCAACCTGGTCGGCATGGGCGTGCTGCCGCTGCAGTTCCGCAACGGCGAGAACGCACAGACGCTGGGCCTGGACGGCTCGGAAGTGATCGACGTCACCGGCCTGCAGGACGGTGCAAGCAAGCGCGCCACGGTCACCGCTACCAGGGCCGACGGCACCAGGAAGACCTTCGAGGTGTCGGTGATGCTGCTGACCCCGAAGGAAGTCGAGTACTTCCGTCATGGCGGCCTGCTGCAGTACGTGCTGCGCCAGTTGGCCAGCAAGTAACGAAAAAAGGGCCGGATCCTTGCGGGTCCGGCCCTTTGCGTTTGCGATGCCCCCTTGTAGAGCCGAGCCTGCGCTCGGCTGCTTCTGCGCCAACAGCAGCCGAGCATGGGCTCGGCTCTACAGAAGCACTCAGCGGCGTGGCGCATCCGGGTCGGTGCGCAGCGCCTTCAACAGGCCCCACATGTAGAACGCCAGGGTGAACGAGAACGGCAGGCCGCACAGCACGACCGCCGTCTGCATCGCGCTGAAGTTGCCGGCCAGCAGCAGGCCGACGCTGGCCACGGTGATGCCGGCGGCCCAGAACACGCGCAGCCAGATCGGCGCGTCATGGCCATCTTCGACGCCATCGTCAACACGACGGGTGCACAGGTTGGCGATCATCAGCGTGCCCGAGTCGACCGGGGTCAGGAACAGCACGAAGCCGATCACCACCGCGGCACCGGCCACGTATGGCGCGCCGGGCAGGTATTCCAGCAGCTTGAACAGCGTCATCGCTGCATCGTGCTGGGCCACCTCACCCAGGATCGCCTGGCCATGGTTGAGCACCAGGTCGATGGCGGTGTTGCCGAAGATCGACAGCCAGGCCAGGGTGAAGCCGAGCGGGATCAGCAGCACGCCCATGATCACTTCGCGGATGGTGCGGCCGCGCGAGATGCGCGCCACGAAAAGGCCGACGAACGGCGCCCAGGCGATCCACCACGCCCAGTAGAACAGCGTCCACGACCCCATCCATTCACGGCCCTTGGGATCGTTGAGGTACATGTCGAAGCTCTTGCGCACGAACGCGCCGAGATAGTCGCCGGTGTTCTGGATCAGGCCGTCGAACAGGTGCAGGGTCGGGCCGGTGACCAGCACGAACAGCAGCAAGCCGCACAGCAGGCGCACGTTGAGGTTGGACAGCCAGGCAATGCCCTTTTCCACGCCGGCCACCACGCCGACGGTGGCCACCACCATCATCACCAGCACGATGGCCACCAGCACCTGCGGCGTATCCGGGATGTGGAACAGGTAGACCAGGCCGGACTGCACCACCAGCGCGCCGATGCCGAGGTTGGTCACCATCGAGATCAGCGTGGCCAGGATGCCGAAGCCATCGACCATGTCGCCGATGCGGCCATGGATGCGCTCACCGAAGATCGGGTACAGCGCCGAGCGCAGCGCCAGCGGCAGGTCCCGGCGGTAGGCGAAGTAGCCCAGTGCCACACCGACCAGCGCGTACAGCGCCCAGCCGTGCAGGCCCCAGTGCAGGAAGGTCAGCACCATCGCCTCGCGGCCGGCGGCCACGGTGCCGCCGGGTTGCCCGGGCGGATGCAGGAAGTGGTCCAGCGGCTCGTAGGCGCCGTAGTACAGCAGCGCGATGCCGATGCCGGCCGAGAACAGCATCGAGACCCAGGCGACGTAGCCGAAGGCCGGTGATTCCTCGTTGTGGCCCAGGCGGATGCGGCCATACGGCGAGAACGCCAGCCACAGCACGAAGCCCAGGCACAGCACGATCAGCAGCATGTACCACCAGCCGAACGCGGCCGACACCTCGGCCTGCGCCCATTGCAGCCAGTGCTCGCTGGCTTCGGGATAGAGAACGGTGAGCAGCCCGAGGATGCCGATCGACACCGAGGAGCTGAGAAAGACAAAACGGTTCAAGCGCAGGGGCGAACGCTTGGGATGAGCCAGGGAAGACATGGGGTCGTCTCATCAAGTCCGAGGGAGCACATGGGCGGGGCCGGACCGGTAAACCGGGCCCATGGCGTGGGGCGCGAGCGCATCCTAGGGTTTATTGATTGAACGTTCAATCAATAAAAAGCATAATGGCGGGCAGCCCGATCCTTCGGGTCGCAAACCGTGGAGAGACAATGCCGAAGAAAGGCGTGGAACCGGTACGGCGCGAACAGCTGATCCGGGCCACTTTCCAGACCATCGACGAGATCGGCATGGCCGATGCGACCGTCGCCACCATCGCGAAGAAGGCAGGGCTGTCCAGCGGCATCGTCGCCCACTACTTCGGCGACAAGGACGGCCTGCTCAATGCGGCAATGCGGCAGATCCTGCGCGAACTGAAGGACGCCGTCGCCCGCTACCGCGCCGAGGCCAGCGATGACCCGCGCGAGCAGCTGCGTGCCATCGTCGATGGCAACTTCGACGACAGCCAGATCAACGGTACCGCGATGCGCGTCTGGCTCACCTTCTGGGCCGCCAGCATGCATCAGCCGGAACTGGCCCGGTTGCAGCGCGCCAACGACCAGCGCCTGTTCTCCAACCTGTGCCACCAGTTCAACCGCCTGCTGCCCCATCCGCAGGCCCGCCTGGCCGCCCGTGGCCTGGCCGCGATGATCGACGGCCTGTGGCTGCGCGGCAGCCTGGTCGGCGGCCAGTTCAACGCCGAGAAGTCCCGGCGCATCGCTTACGGCTACATCGACTTCCAGTTGCAGGCTGCCGCGCTATAAGCGCTTCAGCACCCGCCCCCTTCCAAGGAGTACGCCCCATGACCACCCTGCCCGTCCAACAGCTCTACATCCACGGCCAGCGCGTCGATGCCACCAGCGGCAAGACCTTCAAGACCGTCAACCCGGCCACCGGTGAGGTGATTGCCGAAGTGCAGGTTGCCAGCCAGGCCGACGTCGAGCGCGCCGTGCAGAGCGCGGCCGAGGGCCAGAAGGTCTGGGCCGCGATGACCGCGATGGAGCGCTCGCGCATCCTGCGCCGCGCCGTCGAGATCCTGCGCGAGCGCAACGACGAACTGGCCCACCTGGAAACCCTGGACACCGGCAAGGCACTGGCCGAGACCACCACCGTGGACATCGTCACCGGCGCCGACGTGGTCGAGTACTACGCGGGACTGGCCACCGCCATCGAAGGCATCCAGCTGCCGCTGCGCGAATCGAGCTTCTTCTACACCCGCCGCGAACCGCTGGGCGTGGTGGCCGGCATCGGCGCCTGGAACTACCCGATCCAGATCGCCATGTGGAAGTCGGCCCCGGCCCTGGCCGCCGGCAACGCGATGGTGTTCAAGCCCTCCGAAGTCACCCCGCTGACCGCGATCAAGCTGGCCGAGATCTATACCGAAGCCGGCGTGCCGGCCGGCGTGTTCAACGTCGTGCAGGGCCCGGGCCGCGAGATCGGCCAGTGGCTGACCGAGCACCCGGTGATCGAGAAGATCTCCTTCACCGGCGGCGTCGCCACCGGCAAGAAGGTCATGGCCAGCGCCGCGTCCTCGTCGCTGAAGGAAGTGACCATGGAACTGGGCGGCAAGTCGCCGCTGGTGATCTGCGATGACGCCGATCTGGACCGCGCCGCCGACATCGCGGTGATGGCCAATTTCTTCAGCTCCGGCCAGGTCTGCACCAACGGCACCCGCGTGTTCGTGCCGCGCAGCATGCTGGCCGCATTCGAGGCGGCCGTGGTCGAGCGCGTCAAGCGCATCCGCATCGGCGACCCGATGGCCGCCGAGACCAACTTCGGCCCGCTGACCAGCTTCCCGCACATGGAAAACGTGCTGCGCTACATCGAGAGCGGCAAGGCCGAAGGCGCCCGCCTGCTGACCGGCGGCGGCCGTGCCACCGAAGGCGCGCTGGCCAACGGTGCCTACGTGCTGCCGACCGTGTTCTCCGACTGCCGCGATGACATGACCATCGTCAAGGAGGAGATCTTCGGGCCGGTGATGAGCATCCTCGCCTACGACGACGAAGACGAAGTGGTGCGTCGTGCCAACGACACCACCTTCGGCCTCGCCGCCGGCGTGGTCAGCAAGGACATCAGCCGCGCCCACCGCATCATCCATCGCCTGGAAGCCGGCATCTGCTGGATCAACACCTGGGGTGAATCGCCGGCCGAAATGCCGGTCGGTGGCTACAAGGAATCCGGCGTCGGCCGTGAGAACGGCATCTCCACCCTCGGCCACTACACCCGCATCAAGTCGGTGCAGGTCGAGCTGGGCGACTACGCCAGCGTGTTCTGACCGGCGCGCCGCCAGCCAGCACCCTCGTCCGGCCACCGCGCCGATCCGACATTCCGCCGCGACGCCTGCCCGCAGTGCGCCGCGGCCTGCAGGAGACACCCATGAGCACCCATAACGAGTACGACTACATCATCATCGGCGCAGGCTCGGCCGGCAACGTGCTGGCCACCCGCCTCACTGAAGATGCCGATGTCAGCGTGCTGCTGCTGGAAGCCGGTGGCCCGGACTACCGGTTCGACTTCCGTACCCAGATGCCGGCCGCACTGGCCTTCCCGCTGCAGGGCAAGCGCTACAACTGGGCGTACAAGACCGATCCGGAGCCCTTCATGAACAACCGCCGCATGGACTGCGGCCGCGGCAAGGGCCTGGGTGGCTCGTCGCTGATCAACGGCATGTGCTACATCCGTGGCAATGCGATGGACTACGACAACTGGGCCAGCATGCCCGGCCTGGAAGACTGGACCTACCTCGACTGCCTGCCCTACTTCCGCAAGGCCGAAACCCGCGACATCGGCCCCAACGACTACCACGGCGGTGACGGCCCGCTGCGCGTGACCACGCCCAAGGCCGGCAACAACGAACTGTTCGCTGCGATGGTCGAGGCCGGCGTGCAGGCCGGCTACCCGCGCACCGACGATCTCAACGGCTACCAGCAGGAAGGCTTCGGCCCGATGGACCGCACGGTGACCCCGAAGGGCCGTCGCTCCAGCACCGCCCGTGGTTACCTGGACCTGGCCAAGCCGCGCCCGAACCTGACCATCGTCACCCACGCGCTGACCGACCGCATCCTGTTCTCGGGCAAGCGTGCGGTAGGCGTGCAGTGGCTGCACAACGACCAGCCGCAGCGTGCCACCGCCCGCCGCGAGGTGCTGCTGTGCGGCGGCGCCATCGCCTCGCCGCAGATCCTGCAGCGCTCGGGCGTCGGCCCGGCCGACCTGCTGCGCAGTCTGGACATCGACCTGGTGCACCACCTGCCGGGCGTCGGCGCCAACCTGCAGGACCACCTTGAGATGTACCTGCAGTACGAGTGCAAGAAGCCGGTCTCGCTGGCTCCGGCGCTGAAGCTGTACAACCAGCCGGCGATCGGTGCCGAGTGGCTGTTCCTGGGCACCGGCATCGGCGCCAGCAACCAGTTCGAGGCCGGTGGCTTCATCCGCAGCGACGCCGAATTCGACTGGCCGAACCTGCAGTACCACTTCCTGCCGGTGGCGATCAATTACAACGGCTCCAACCCGATCAAGGCGCACAGCTTCCAGATGCACGTCGGCTCGATGCGCTCGCCCAGCCGTGGCCGCATCCACGTGCGCTCGAAGGATCCGCGCGAACATCCGAGCATCCTGTTCAACTACATGTCGCACGAGCAGGACTGGCGCGAATTCCGCGCGGCGATCCGCATCACCCGCGAAATCTTCGCGCAGCCGGCGCTGGCCCCGTACAGCGGCCGCGAGATCTCGCCGGGCAGTGCACTGCAGACCGACGCGCAGATCGATGCATTCGTGCGCGAGCATGCCGAGACCGCCTACCACCCGTCCTGCTCGAACAAGATGGGCCATGCCGACGACCCGATGGCGGTGGTCGATGGCCAGGGTCGCGTTCACGGGCTGGAAGGCCTGCGCATCGTCGATGCCTCGATCATGCCGCAGGTGGTGACCGGCAACCTCAACGCGCCGACCATCATGATGGCTGAGAAGCTTGCCGATGTGATCCGTGGCCGCACCCCGCTGGCCCGCAGCACCGCGCCGTACTACAAGGCCAACGGCGCACCGGTGCGAAAGCAGGGTTGACGCAGGCGGCCCGCTTGGGGCCACGGTAGTGCCGGCCGCTGGCCGGCATCCGCCGGATCGCCTATCGAGCGCAGATGCCGGCCAGCGGCCGGCACGACCCAGCAAAGAGGCCCTTCGGGGCCTCTTCGCGTTTTCCCTACGGCGGGGTATGCTGCAATGACCGGCCGTTGTCGATACGCTCAGGGTCGGAACCTAATACATCACGATTCCTGGAGGGGGAATATGAGTCTGGATCGTCCCTGGCTGCAGAGCTATCCGAAAGGCGTTCCCGCCGAAATCGACGTCAACGAGTTCCATTCGGTAGCTTCGGTCTTCGACGCTTCCGTCGCGAAGTTCCGCGACCGTCCTGCCTACTCCAGCTTCGGCAAGGTCCTCACCTATGGCGAGACCGACGCGCTGGTCAATCAGTTCGCGGCCTACCTGCTGGGAGAGCTCAAGCTCAAGAAGGGCGACCGCGTCGCCCTGATGATGCCCAACTGCCTGCAGTACCCGGTGGCCACCTTCGGCGTGCTGCGCGCCGGCCTGACCGTGGTCAACGTCAACCCGCTGTACACCGCGCGCGAGCTCAAGCACCAGCTGGTCGATGCCGGCGTGACCGCGCTGGTGGTGGTCGACAACTTCGGTGACACCGTCGAGCAGGTCATCGCCGATACGCCGGTCAAGCACGTGGTCACCACCGGCCTGGGCGACCTGCTTGGCGCCAAGGGCGTGATCGTCAACTTCGTGCTGAAGTACATCAAGAAGATGGTGCCCAACTACCATCTCAAGGGCGCGGTGCGCTTCCGCCAGGCGCTCAAGATCGGCAGCCGCCACAGCCTGCCCAAGGTCGAGATCGACCACGACGACATTGCGTTCCTGCAGTACACCGGCGGCACCACCGGCGTGGCCAAGGGCGCGATGCTGACCAACCGCAACCTGATCGCCAACATGCAGCAGGCCTCGGCCTGGATCAGTGCGTCGGGCATCGAGATGGGCAAGGAGTGGATCATCACCGCCCTGCCGCTGTACCACATCTTCGCACTGACCGCGAACGGGCTGGTCTTCATGAAGTTCGGTGGCTGCAACCACCTGATCACCAACCCGCGGGACATGAAGGGCTTCGTCAAGGAGCTCAAGTCGGTGCGTTTCACCGCCATCACCGGCGTCAACACGCTGTTCAATGGCCTGCTCAACACCCCCGGCTTCGACACGGTCGACTTTTCCTCGCTGAAGGTCACCCTGGGCGGTGGCATGGCGGTGCAGCGTGCCGTGGCCGAGCGCTGGAAGAAGGTCACCGGGGTGACCCTGGTCGAGGCCTATGGCCTGACCGAGACCTCACCGGCGGCCTGCATAAACCCGCTCACCCTGACCGAATACAACGGCTCGATCGGCTTGCCGATCCCGTCCACCGATGCCTGCATCAAGGACGACAACAGCGCCATCCTGCCGCTGGGCGAGGTCGGCGAGCTCTGCATCAAGGGCCCGCAGGTGATGAAGGGCTACTGGCAGCGCCCGGAGGAAACCGCCAAGGCGATCGATGCCGACGGCTGGCTGCATACCGGCGACATGGCGAAGATGGACGAACACGGCTTCTTCTACATCGTCGACCGCAAGAAGGACATGATCCTGGTGTCCGGCTTCAACGTGTACCCGAATGAAGTCGAGGACGTGATCGCGATGATGCCGGGCGTGCTGGAAGTGGCCGCGGTCGGTGTCCCGGACGACAAGTCCGGCGAGGTGGTGAAGGTGGTCATCGTGAAGAAGGACCCGAACCTGACCGCCGAAATGGTCAAGGAGCATGCCCGGGCCAACCTGACCGGCTACAAGCATCCCAAAATCGTTGAATTCCGAAAGGAGCTGCCGAAGACCAATGTCGGCAAGATCCTCCGTCGCGAACTCCGCGATACGCCCGCCCAGTAAGGGTTTTCGGCAATTTGAACGGCACCGGGCCCGGGGCGGAAACGTCCCGGGCCCTTTCGCATGCGACGCCCCTGGGGCGGTGTAGCATCGCCGCGTGTGTGGACCGTTCGGCCCGCCGGCCACCCACCTGACACTGCGGGCCGCATGCCGAGGACCCTTCCATGAGTACCATCGAAAAGCTGCCTTCAAGCGGCTCACCGTTCGCCACCATCCGTACCGAAGACAGCGCCGACGGCGCTGCCCACTGGCTGTTCATGCACGCCGATGCCACCACCGGGATCCGCCCCTGCTGCCGCAAGGACATGCTCGACGAAATGTGGAGCTACATGGCGGCCATCACCCGCAGCCCTGCCGAACGACACAACGGAACATTGCGGCATTTCGTGCTCGCCTCCGATGCCGTCGCCTACAACCTGGGTGGCGACCTGGACCTGTTCACCCGCCTGATCCGCGAAGGCAACCGCGACCTCCTGCTGAACTACGCCCAGCGCTGCGTGGAGGGCGTGCACCACCTGCATACCGGGTTCGGCGGTGATGTCCGTTCGATCGCGCTGATCCAGGGCGACGCCCTCGGCGGTGGCTTGGAAATGGCCCTGGCCTGCCACACCATCGTCGCCGAGGAAGGCAGCGGACTGGGCCTGCCGGAGGTGCTGTTCGGCCTGTTCCCGGGCATGGGCGCCTATTCCTTCCTGTGCCGCCGGGTGTCGCCGCATCTGGCCGAGAAGATCATCCTCGACGGCCGGGTCTACAGCGCCGAGGAAATGCATGCGATGGGCGTGGTCGACATACTGGTGAAGAAGGGCGAAGGCCGGGCGGCGGTAGAAGAATTGATCCGCCAGCAGCAGCGCACGCCGCAGTCCTATCTGGCGATGAACGCCGCACGCGCCATCGCCCAGCCGGTCAGCTACGACGAACTGCTGGAGATCACCAAGGTATGGGTCGATTCCGCCCTCGCACTCGGCGACCGCTCGCTGCGCACCATGGATCGCCTGATCAAGGCCCAGACCCGTCGCGCCAGCCTCGACGCAGCCTGATTCATCCCTCCCCCAGGATGGGTTCAAGCCCGGTTGGCCACCGGGCTTTTTTTATGGACCATGCCGTGGTTCAGCGCGCCTCGCCATCGTCGGCAGCGCCGCGCAGCCGGCGTTCGGCCCGTGCCTCCAGTGCACGCCGGCCTTCCTTGATCGCCTCCTGCAGGATGCCCAGGCGCGTGCGCCATTCGGTCTTCAGCTGCCAGTCGGCCATCCGCATCAGCTCGCCGGCACGGTTGGACGCGCGCATCAGGCCGAGGTTGCTGGCCACGCCCTTGATCGCGTGGGATTGTTCGCGGAACACATCCCACCGCGTGGCCTCACCGGCCTGCTCGGCCTTGCCCATGCAGCCCGCCACGTCCTCCAGGCATTGGCGGATGAACTCACGTTCGAATCCCTCGCCCATGCCCAGCGAGGCCAGCTCGTCCAGCACGCTGCTGTCGAGCACCCCATCCTGCAGCGCCATCGGTCGCACCACCGGTGCGGCCATGGTCTTCAGCTGGGCGTTGCTGGCGATCTCGGCCAGCGTGTCGAGCAGGCGCACCGCCACCACGGGCTTGGCCAGGAACGCATGCGCCCCAGCCTGGGTACAGCGCTGGATCGCCTCGGGCGTGACATCGGCGCTGAGCACCAGCACCGGCGTGCGCGGTCCGCCGCCGGCCTGCATCACCCGCAACTCCTTCAGCATGTCCAGCCCGCTCATGCCCGGCATGTGCAGGTCGACAATGACCGCGTCGAACTCACTGTCGGCCAGCGCATCCAGCACCGCCTCACCGCCATCCACGCACAGCACGCGATGCCCGGCCTTCTGCAGCAGGCGCTGCAGGACCATGCGGTTGGCCTCGTGGTCGTCGGCCACCAGGATCTGCATGCTGCGCACGCGGGCGCGATGGCGCAGGAACGGGTCGGCAAATGCGATCACGTTGCCGCCCGGCCCCACGTCGTCGTCGCCGGTCAGGCTCGGCACCGCACCCGGCACCTGCGGCTGCGGCGGCGCGAACGGCAGCTCGACCCAGAAGTGGCTGCCGCGAGGCGGGTTTTCCAGATAGCCGATATCGCCGTCCATTGCTTCGACCAGGCCCTTGGCGATGGTTGTGCCCAGCCCGGTGCCCTCGTGGCGACGCGCCATGCTGACGTCAGCCTGCTCGAAGGCATCGAACAGCCGCGCACGCATGGCCGGGGCCACGCCGATGCCGGTGTCGAGGATGTCGAAGCGCAGCCGCACCGCGCCACTGGTATCGGCCTGCACCACGCTGACACGGATTTCGACCCGGCCGTGATCGGTGAACTTGACCGCGTTGCCGGCCAGGTTCAGCAGGATCTGCCGCAGGTGCCCGACGTCTCCGCGCACGCGTGGCGGCACGCCATCGGCGACCTTCACCCGGTAATCCAGGCGCTTGGCCTTGGCCTGCGGCAACAGGATCAGCCCGATCGCCTGGATCACGTCGGCCACGGCGAAGTCTTCGGCCACCACGCGCAGCTTGCCGGCCTCGATGGCCGAGATGTCCAGCACTTCCTCCACCAGCGCCAGCAGGCTGCGCGACGACGCCTGGATGGTGTTGAGGCACTCGCGCTGCTCATCGTCCAGGCGCGTGGTCGCCAGCACTTCGGTCATGCCGTTGAGGCCGTTCAACGGCGTGCGGAACTCGTGGCTCATGTTGGCCAGGAAACGGCTCTTGGCCTCGCTGGCACGGCGCGCCTCGGCCATCGCTTCGGTCAGCTGCCGCAGCAGTGTCGAGAAGTACAGCGGCACCGCCGCCAGGCCGAGCCAGAGGCCGATGGCCAGACGGAAATTCTGTTGCCAGTAAGGCGTCAGCAGCACCGTGCAACCGAAGCTCACCATCGCCATCGCCACCGCCACGTACAGGTAGTGGTTGCCGAAGCGCATGCCGTTGCCGACCGTCACCCACATCACCACGATGTAGACCCAGGCCAGGGGCTCGCCCATCTGCACCATGCCGGCAGCGATCAGGCCATAGTCGGCGAGCATGCCCAGCACGCGGCGGGGATCGGAACGCGCCGGCCGCCACAGCAGCCAGCCGAACAGCAGCAGCGACAGGCTCAGGCCGGTCAATACGATCGCCAGCACGCCCACGTACTGCGTGTGCGGCAGGTCGTGGCGCGGCGCCGGCAACAGCACATAGGCCAGGATCAGGCTGATCAGGACAATACGGACGATCTGCTGGCCGTGTTCGCTGTCCTGGCGCTGGGACAGGCGCAGCCGCAGCCGCGACAACAGCCGTTTCACGCGCCCAGCCCCGGGCGCGCGGACGCCATCGAATGCTCGGCGCAGATCTGGTCCAGCTGTTCGCGGCCGCGCAGCAGCGCGTCCACGCATCGGGGATCGAACAGCCGGCCACGCTGGGCGTAGAGATAAGCCAGGGTGGCTTCCATGGTCCATGCTTCCTTGTACGGACGGGGCGAAATCAGGGCGTCGAAGACATCGGCGACAGCCACGATGCGCGCTTCCAGCGGAATCGCATCGCCGACCAGCCCATCGGGATAGCCGCTGCCGTCGTAGCGCTCATGATGACGCAGTGCGATCAACGCGCCAACCTGGATGAAACGATTCTGGCTGCCGCTCAGCAGTTCATGGCCAATCCGCGGGTGCCGGCGCATGATCGCCAGCTCCTCCTCGTTGAGCTTGCCCTGCTTGAGCAGCACCGCATCGGGAATGGCAATCTTGCCCATGTCATGCAGCGGCGCAGCCATTTCGATCAGGCGCACCTCCTCCTCGGGCAGCCCGAGCTGTTCGGCAATCAGGCCGGCCACACGTGCCATGCGCTCCAGGTAGGCGCTGGTGCCGGCATCACGGAACTCGATCGCGCGCGCCAGCCGCGACAGCGTTTCGCGCTCCCGCTCTTCGACCTCATGCATGCTGGCCAGCAGGCGCTGCTCCAGCGACAGCGCCCGTTGCTTCACGTTCTCGGTCTGCTGGCGCAGCTGCAGCAGGTTGTAGCAGCGCGCACGCAGTTCGCGCGGGCGGATCGGCTTGACCAGGAAGTCGATGACCCCTGCTTCCAGTGCCGCCTGCCGGATCGGCTCGTCACCGACCACGGTGATCAGGATCACCGGAATGTCGCGGTGCTTGGGCAGCCGACGGAAACGACGAGCGAATTCCAGCCCGTCCATCTCCGGCATGCGGTAATCGAGCAGCAGCAGATCGACCGGATGGGCTTCGCACCAGGCCAATGCGGTCAGCGGATCGCCGAAGTCATACACGCTCAGTTCCGGCGCGATGTCTTCGATGACGTGACGCAGCATCGTCCGGGCGGAAGTCTGGTCATCAACGATGACGATATTCAACGCGTACTCTGCCTGGTTTTTCGACCACGCTGGATCATCAGCAGGCGAGGATACTCTGCCGCTGCGAACGCTCGCACCCTGCATCGGCCTGACTCCCGTGTCGTGCATCCCGATTCATGATCGTCATCACAATGTGAAGCGGACTCCCCACACCGTGCCTTCCCCTGACGCCGATCAAGCCATAACAGGCGTCAAGGTAGTGCAATTACGATACGCCGAGTGCGGGACGCGTCAATCGCGCCGTCTCGTTTCGGGACGGCGCGCACAATCGGGAGTCAAAAAGGTGACTTAGTGCTCCGGACGCATGTACGGGAACAGCAGCACATCGCGGATCGAGCTGCTGCCGGTCAGCAGCATCACCAGACGATCGACGCCGATGCCCAGGCCGCCGGTCGGGGCCATGCCGTACTCCAGCGCACGGATGTAGTCGGCGTCGTAGTGCATGGCCTCGTCGTCGCCACCTTCCTTCGCGGCCACCTGGGCCTGGAAGCGCTGGGCCTGGTCTTCCGGGTCGTTCAACTCGGAGAAGCCATTGGCCAGCTCCTTGCCGTTGACGAACAGCTCGAAGCGGTCGGTGTAGCCCGGATCATTGTCGTTGGCACGGGCCAGCGGCGAGACTTCCACCGGATGGTCGGTGATGAAGGTCGGCTGGATCAGGGTGTGCTCGACGGTGGCCTCGAAGATCTCAAGCAGCAGCTTGCCCCAGCCGTAGGACGGCTTGACGCGGATGTTCAAGCGCTCGCAATGGCGCAGCAGCGCGTCACGGTCGGTGCAGTCGGCAACCGAGATTTCCGGGTTGTGGTGGCGCACGGCTTCGTCCATGCGCCAGCGGCGGAACGCCGGGCCCAGGTCGATCTTCGCACCGTCCCACTCGACCTCGGTGCTGCCGTTGACCGTCTTGGCCACGTCACGGATCACGCCTTCGGTCAGGTCCATGATCTCGTTGTACGTGGCATAGGCCTCGTACAGCTCCATCATGGTGAATTCCGGATTGTGGCGGGTGCTGACGCCTTCGTTGCGGAAGTTGCGGTTGATCTCGTACACGCGCTCCAGGCCGCCCACGGTCAGTCGCTTGAGGTACAGCTCCGGCGCCACGCGCAGGTACAGGTCCAGGTCCAGCGCGTTGTGGTGGGTGGTGAACGGCTTGGCCGCCGCGCCGCCGGGGATGTAATGCATCATCGGCGTCTCGACTTCCAGGAAGTCGCGGTTGTCCAGCCACGCACGCATGGCGCGGATGATCTTCGAGCGCTTGATGAAGACCGCGCGCGACTCCGGGGTGACGATCAGGTCGACGTAACGCTGGCGGTAACGCTGCTCGACGTCGGCCAGGCCATGCCACTTGTCCGGCAGCGGGCGCAGCGACTTGGTCAGCAGGCGGATCGATTCGGCCTTGACCGACAGCTCGCCGGTCTTGGTACGGGTCAGGCCGCCTTCGACGGCAATGATGTCGCCCACGTCCCAGCCCTTGAAGGCGGTATAGGCATCGCCCAGCACCGCGCCCTGCAGGAACAGCTGGATGCGGCCGGACTCGTCCTGGATCTGCGCGAAGCTGGCCTTGCCCATGATGCGCTTGGCCATCAGGCGGCCGGCCATCTTCACCTGGCGGCCGTTGCCTTCCAGCGCCTCGGCGGTCCAAGTTTCGGCATCGGCGAATTCTTCCTGCAGGCGGCCGGCGAAGTCCTCACGACGGAAATCGTTCGGGTACGCGATGCCCTGCCCACGCAGCGCTTTGAGTTTCTCACGGCGCTCGGCGATCAACTTGTTCTCGTCGACGGGGGGGGTATCGGTAGCTTCGCTCATGGATCTGCGGGAATCGTGTAGTGAGGGGGGATGCAGCGCCCGGCACAGCCGGTTGCCCAGCATACCAAAACCGCCCAGCCCCAGCCGGGAGAGGGGTCAGATCCCTCTGCTGCGCAAAGGGATCTGACCCCGCCCGGGCCCTCACCTGGACTCTGGATGTCTACCCGTTGCCGGGGAACGCCTGCCGCAGCTCGTCCACCAGCACCCGCTGGTTCTCCGAGTAATCGACCGGTACCGACGCCAGGTGCACCCCGCCCTCGTTGAAGGCCGCCTGCAGGGTCGGGATGAACTGCTCGATGGCGGTCACCTCGTGGCCCTTGCAGCCGTAGGCCTCCGCGTACTTCACGAAATCCGGGTTGCTGAAGGTCATGCCGTAGTCGGTGAAGCCATCCACCGCCTGCTTCCAGCGGATCATGCCGTAGGCGCCGTCGTTGAGGATCAGCACCACCAGGTTCAGGCCCAGCCGGCGCGCTGTCTCCAGCTCCTGGCTGTTCATCATGAATCCACCGTCGCCACACACCGCCAGCACTCGTCGTTGCGGGTACAGGATCGAGGCCATGATCGCCGACGGCAGGCCCGCGCCCATGGTCGCCAGCGCGTTGTCCAGCAACAGCGTGTTGGCCACCTGGGTGCGGTAGTTGCGCGCAAACCAGATCTTGTACATGCCGTTGTCCAGCGCCACGATGCCGTCCGGCGGCATCACCTGGCGCACGTCGTGCACCAGCCGCTGCGGGGTGAACCGGGCCTCTTCGGCACGGTCGGCCAGGTGCTCGAGGATGGTCGCGCGCAGCGGCAGCAGCGCAGCGGCATTCGGCACCGCGCCTTCGATGCGGTCGGCCAGTTGGGTCAGCGAACGGCCGATGTCGCCGATCACCTCGACCTGCGGGAAGTACACCTGTTCCACCGCCGCCTGCGAGTAGCCGATATGGATCACGGTCGGCCCACCCGGGCGCATCACGAACGGCGGCTTCTCGGTGACCTCGTGGCCGATGGTCACGATCACGTCGGCCTGGTCGATCGCCATGTGCACGTAATCACGCTCGGTGAGCGCTGCGGTACCCATGTACAGGCCCGAGCCCCCGGCGACCGCGCCCTTGCCCATCTGCGTGGTGAAGAACGGAATGCCGGCGCGCAGCACGAACGCCGACAGCGCCTCGCTGGACTGCGGCCGCGACGCCGCCGAAGCGATCATCAGCAGCGGACGCCGGGCGTTGCGGATGGTCTCTGCCGCCCGATCCAGCGCTTCCGGGCTGGCGATGGGACGATCCACCGCGTGCGGCGGAACCAGCGCCACGCCTTCGACCTCATCGGCGGCGATGTCTTCGGGAAGTTCCAGCAGCACTGGGCCCGGGCGCTCTTCCTGGGCGACACGGAACGCCTCGCGGACGATGGTCGGGATGGTGCGTGCCGAGACGATCTGCCGCGCCTGCTTGGTCAGCGGCTTCATCGTGCCGACGATGTCGACGATCTGGAAGCGCGCCTGCTTGCTGGCGACGATGCCCTTCTGGCCAGTGATCATGATCACCGGCCACGCACCGAGCAGCGCATAGGCGGCGCCGGTGGTGAAGTTGAGCGCGCCCGGACCGAGCGTGGCCAGGCACACGCCCGCCTTGCCGGTCAGGCGGCCATAGGTGGCCGCCATGAACACCGCTGCCTGTTCGTGGCGGGTGATGACCAGCTCGATGCTGGAATGGCGGAGCGACTCGACCACGTCGAGGTTTTCTTCGCCGGGAATACCGAAAATGCGCTCTACGCCTTCGTTCTCAAGTGCGGCGACGAGCAGATCTGAACCCTTGGACATCGGATGCCGTCCTTTGTGCTGGACTGATGGTGGATCGTTGCAGGAGGAATGAGAGCCGCGCGTCAATGCTTGTCGAACCACACTGTCTGCGCGTTGACGAATTCACGGATGCCGAAGTGCGAGAGCTCGCGGCCGAAGCCGCTCTTCTTCACGCCGCCGATCGGCACGCGCGGGTCTGAAGCGGAGAAGCCGTTGACGAACACGCCGCCGGTCTGCAGCCGGCGTGCCAGCTGCATCGCTCGGGCGCGGTCGCCGGTCCAGAGGTTGCCGCTGAGGCCGAATTCGCTCTGGTTGGCCAGTTCCACCGCATGGTCGGCATCGCGGGCGCGGCTGATCGAGGCCACCGGCCCGAACGTTTCCGTATCAAAGGCCTGCATGCCCGGCTCCACGTCCGCCAGCACGGTGGGCGCATAGAACGCGCCCGGGCGATCGAGCTGATGGCCACCGACAAGCAGCTGCGCGCCTGCGTCGACCGAGGCGCGCACCTGCGCGTCCAACTGTTCCAGCAGGTCCTGGCGTGCCATCGGCCCGATGCGGTTGGCCGGGTCGCGGCCATCGCCGATGGTCAGTGCCTGCACCTTCTGGCAGAACTGCGCCACGAAACGATCGTAGACCGCGTCTTCGACGATGATGCGCTTTCCGGCGATGCAGACCTGCCCGGTGTTCTGGAAGCGCGAGGCCACCGCCGCATCAACGGCGGCGTCCAGATCGGCGTCGGCCAGCACGATGAACGGATCCGAGCCACCCAGCTCCAGCACCACCTTCTTCAGCGCCTGCCCGGCCTGGGCGGCGATGCTGCGGCCTGCGGCCACGCTGCCGGTCAGGGTCACTGCGGCGATGCGGTCATCGGCGATCGCGCGGCTGGTGCCCTCGCGGCTGATGTTGGCGGCGATGAAGGTGCCTTCCGGCAGCCCGGCATCGCGCCAGGCGGCGTCGAGCAGCTGCGCGGTACCGACGATGTTCTCGGCCGGCTTCAACAGGAAGCCGTTGCCGCCCATCAGGATCGGCACCGCCGCGCGCATCACCTGCCAGTACGGGAAGTTCCACGGCATGATGCCCAGCACCACGCCCAGCGGCAGGTAGGACACGTAAGCCTTGTCGTCGGGCACCTGGGTCGGTTCGTCGCGCAGGAACTGCGCGCCGTGGTCCGCGTACCAGTCGCACAGCACGGCACATTTCTCGATTTCGGCCAGCGCTTCAGCCTGGACCTTGCCCATTTCGGCAGTGGCCAGCGCGGCCAGCTTCTCGCGGTCACGCCGCAGTACGGCGGCCATCGCTCGCAGTACGTCTGCGCGCTGTTCGAGGCTCTTGACGCTCCAGGCCGCAAAGCCGACCTGGCCGCGGTCGAGGATCGTTTCCAGCTCGGCATCGGTGGCGAAGGGATGGCTGGCGATCTGCTGGCCGGTGGCCGGATCGCGGGAAATGGCGGTGGTGGGGGCAGCGGACATGCAGGGCTCCTGTTGTCTCGGCAACGGGCAGCGGCCCGTCTTCTGCACAGGAATGTGGACCCGATTGGCGGAGGCAACAAGGCGTCTGCTTATCCTGTGACTTGCACTTACCTGCCTGAATGGGGCTCTTGGCAGGGCTGCGCCCTGCACCCGCAGAGGCTTCAAGCCAAGCCAAGGCAACGGCAACGGCAGAAGCTGGCATTCCGTGGGTTGGCGGGGTGGGTCCGGTTGAGGGGGACGCTGCAAGTACATCCATGTAAGCTCGGTCGCCGCATCCATGCGGCTCACGCCCCCGCAACCGGACCCACCCCGCCTTCGACAGAGTTCTGCGATCTGTCGGGAATACTCTTGGGATCTGACCCCGGAATTTCTTTCGATAGCTGACAGATGTGTCGACCAAGGTCGACACCTACCAACGGCCGCGCGAAATTTGTCTGAGGCGGGGCGGTGTGGGTTGGCAGGACCGTTGGCGCCATGGATGGCGCCATCGAGCCCCCATGGGCGGGTTTACGGCGTGTCCTGCCAACCCACACCGCCCCGCCATCCCACCGAATGCCCGCCTTTGCTGTTGCCGTTGCTTCGGCCTCTGCGGGTGCAGGGCGCAGCCCTGCCGAACACCCCCTACTTCCGCGGCAGGTAGGTCACCAGTGACAGGTCATGCCGGCTCTCCGGCACCAGCGCCACGTACTGCAGGTCCAGCAACCCGCGCGTGGGGTGGTTCAGCTTCTTCGCCCCTTCATCGAACCGGCGCACATCGTGCTCCGGCCACCACTGGCGGAACTCCTCGCTGTGCGCCGCGATGTCCTCCACCAGCGCCAGGAACGGCGCCTTGTCCGGCGCCTGCGCCATCGCCGCGCGGAAGCCGGCCAGCAGGCCGCGGGTCATTTCTTCCCAGTTGAGGATCAATGTGCGGTATGGCGGGTACAGGAACATCAGCCGCAGCGTGTTGCGCTCATGCGGCGCCAGTTGGCTGTAGTCCACGAACAGCTCGGCAATGGCCGGGTTCCAGGCCAGGATGTCAAAGCGGGTGTTGCGCACGTAGGCCGGGATCGGCTGCATCGCCTCCACCAACTGGCGCAGGCCATCGGTCACGCTCTCGTCCGGTGACTCCAGCGGCACGCCGTAGCCGGACAGCGCAAACGCATAGGCGCGCTCGTCGTCGCTCATGCGCAGCACCTGCGCCAGGCGCTCCAGCACCTCGGGCGAGGCGCGCACTTCACGGCCCTGCTCGATCCAGGTGTACCAGCTGACGCTGACCCCGATCGCCAGCGCGACTTCCTCGCGTTTCAGGCCCGGGGTACGCCGGCGCCCGGCCGGCAGGCCGAGCGTGGCGGGGTCGACACGGGCGCGGCAGGCCTTGAGGAAGCCGCCGAGTTCCTTGCGTTCACTTTCGCTGCGCATCATCGGCCCGTCCTACCCTTTGTAGCGTCGAGCCATGCTCGACGCGTCCGCCAGCTCGCGAAAAGCAGCCGAGCGTGGCTCGGCTCTACAAAAAACCAGTTCAGCCACCCTCGGCGTTGCGCGCGAGGGTGATGATCTCCACGCAGGCGCGTCGATCAGGCATCGACGCGCTTGGAGCCCACGGCCAGGCCGGCCTTCAGGCTGGCCTCGACGAACTCGTCCAGGTCGCCGTCCAGCACCTTCTGCGTATCCGAACGCTCGATGCCGGTACGCAGGTCCTTGATACGGCTCTGGTCCAGCACGTAATTGCGGATCTGGCTGCCCCAACCGATGTCGGACTTGGTGGCTTCCACCGCATCCTTCTCGGCGTTGCGCTTCTGGATCTCCAGCTCGTACAGCTTGGCCGCCAGCATCTTCATCGCGTTGTCGCGGTTCTGGTGCTGGCTGCGGCCGGTCTGGCAGGCCACGACGATGTTGGTCGGGATGTGGGTGATACGCACCGCCGACTCGGTCTTGTTGACGTGCTGGCCACCGGCACCGGACGAACGGTACACGTCGGTACGCAGGTCGGCCGGGTTGATGGTGATGTCGATGTTGTCATCGATCTCCGGCGACACGAACACCGAGGTGAAGCTGGTATGGCGGCGGTTGTCCGAGTCGAACGGCGACTTGCGGACCAGGCGGTGCACGCCGGTCTCGGTCTTCAGCCAGCCGTAGGCATAGTCGCCTTCCACGCGCAGCGTGGCGGACTTGATGCCGGCGACGTCGCCACCGGAGACTTCCATCAGCTCGGTCTTCCAGCCGCGCGACTCGCACCAGCGCAGGTACATGCGCAGCAGGATCTCGGCCCAGTCCTGGGCTTCGGTGCCACCGGCACCGGCCTGGATGTCGACGAACGCGGCCGCATTGTCCATCTCGCCGGAGAACATGCGCTGGAACTCCAGCTTCTCCACGTGCGCCTGGTGCTTGTCCAGATCGGCAACCACGGCCAGTGCGGTCTCCTCGTCCTGCTCGGACTCGGCCAGCTCCAGCAGTTCGGTGGCGTCGTTCAGGCCATCGAGCACCGAGGCGATGCCGCCCACGGTCTTTTCCAGGCTGGAACGCTCGCGGCCCAGGTTCTGGGCGTACTCGGCGTTGTTCCAGACATCGGGGCTTTCCAGCTCCCGCGTTACTTCTTCAAGACGCTCTTTCTTGGCGTCGTAGTCAAAGATACCCCCGAAGCGACAGCACGCGATCAGTCAGATCGGTGATGCGCTGGCGGACAGGATTCAGTTCGATCATGTCGGCGGTTATGCATTCAAAAGATGACTGGTAATGATACCGCAGGCCGGGGATGCCCGGAATGAGGCCTCACCCTGCCCCCAGCGCCTGCCGCAGCAGCGGCAACTGGCGCCGGCTGCAGGGCACTTTCGCCCCGTCGGCCATGTGCAGCAGGGCCTCGCCACCGTCCAGCGGCTCGATCGAGCGCAACTGGCCGCGGTGGATCAGCCAGCTGCGGTGCGGGCGCAGGAACTCGCCCGGGTCCAGCCGCTGCTCCAGCGCCGCCATGGTGATCCGCAGCGGATAATCGTGGCCGCGCACCCGCAGGTTCACGTAATTCCCCGCCGCCTGGGCGTACTCCACGTCGGCGGTGGCCACCAGGAATTCCTTGCCCAGCTTGCGCACCAGGAAGTGCTGGGGGCGCTCGACCGGCTCCACCGGCGGCCCGACGTCGGGCTCGGCCAGCAGGCTCGCCTCGCCCTGCCTACGCCTGCCGAACCAGCTGGCAAAGTGCTCAAGCGCCACGAACATCGCGAACGTGCGCACATCCTTCAGATACTCGTAGGCAAAACGCTCCAACAAACCGGCGTCGTCCTGGTAGCGGTAGCCCAGCGACGCGTAGGCCACATGCCGCAGCAGGATCATCCCCGCCACATGCAGCAACGACCAGCCGACACTGGCCAACAGATACAGCGGCAGCCGCCGCGTCCAGGTGTCGGCGTGCAGCGGCCAGCGCTCGCAGCCCCACCACAGCAGCGGCAGGGTCAACAGGACCAGGCCGAGGCTGCTGAACTCCCAGACCATTGGCTCCCACAGCCCGAGATCGGCGCCGCGGCGACTGGCGTCCATCACTTCCACCAGCGCATTGGTCACTGCTGAAGCCGACAGGACCGCCGCCCAGACCAGCAGGCGGGTTGACGTGCGCCAGCGCGGTGGTCGGCCCTGGGTCATTGCTGCATCCATGTCGTTGCGGTGCTCCAGCCTGCCTCAAGGGACCAAGGGTAGCGGCTCCATTGGTCCCGCCACCCCCGCCATTGGTCACTGCGCGGGTTCCGGCGGCCCCTCGGCAGTGGCTGCACGGGCCGGGCGGCGTCACCTTGGCTCGACCTTCCGGCACACCACTTCCATGACCCGACGCCACGACATCGACGCCCTGCGCGTGTTCGCCTTCGCCCTGCTGATCCTCTACCACACCGCCATGGCCTACGTGGACGACTGGGGCTTTCACCTCAAGAGCGTGCATACCGCCGAATGGCTGCAGTGGCCGATGCTGTTCGTCAACCGCTGGCGGATGTCGCTGCTGTTCCTGATCTCGGGTATCGCCATCGCCCTGATGCGGCCGGAAGGCAGGTTGCTGCGCTTCGCCGCCCTGCGCACCTGGCGGCTGCTGCTGCCGCTGCTGTTCGGCATGTTCGTGATCGTGCCGATCCAGCCCTATTGCGAAGGCGTGGCCAACGGCCACGTGGCGCCCGGCTTCGGCCACTTCCTGCTGCGCTACTGGCAGGTGCGGCCGTGGCCGGAAGGCAGCTTCGCCGGCTGGCAGTACGGCATCACCTGGAACCATCTGTGGTACTTGGCCTATCTTTGGAACTACACGCTGGCCTTGGCCCTGTTGATGCCATTGCTGGGAACGGCGGTGGTTCGCCGCGCGATGGCGCTCTGCGCAGCATCGCCTGTGCTGCTGATCGGCCTTCCGTCCGCCCTGCTGCTGGCCTGGGTGATCTGGCTGGAGCCGATCTACCCGTCCACCAACGCCCTGCTCAGCGACTGGTACCAGCACGCGAAGTACGCAACGGTATTCCTGGCGGGCTACCTGCTGGGTCGTGAGCCGGTGTTCTGGGAGCGCGTGGTCGCCCTGCGCCGCACCACGCTATGGCTGGCACTGGCTGCCGTTGGCTGGTATCTGGGGTTGCGCATCCTCGGCCAGGTGCTGCCCGCCGATTCCCCGCTGCGGCAATGGCCCGAACCGTTCTGGGACCTGCAGGGCCGGGCCAGCCAGTCGCTGTACGTCTGGACCGCGCTGCTGAGCATCCTCGGCTGGGGCAAAGTCTTCCTCGACCGCCCGTTCCACTGGCTGCCGTACTGCACCGAGGCGATCTATCCGTGGTACATGCTGCACCAGAGCCTGATCATCGCCCTGCTGTTCTGGCTCAAGCCACTTCAGTTGGGCCCATGGCTGGAACCGGCGCTGCTGCTGGGTGGCACCGTCGGCAGCTGCCTGCTGATCCATGAGCTGCTGATCCGCCGCGTGCGCTGGCTGCGGCCGCTGTTCGGCCTGCGTGCGAATCCGCCAGCGTCGCCGGTTGCACACGCTGCTCGGTTGTAGAGCCGAGCCCGCGCTCGGCTGCCTCTGCCATGAGCCGAGCATGGGCTCGGCTCCATACCAAAGCGGTCGAGCAGGCCCGACTCCACATACGTCTGGGATCGATCAACGCACCTCGAACTCGCCCACAAGCACGGTTTCCGCGCGGTCCTTCAGCCGCATCGTCACCATCTGGTCCTTCTGCTTGGCCGTGCCCCAATGGGTGGTCAGGCGCAGCATCAGGGTCGTAGCGCCGGTCACCAGCTGCTGGCGGTTGCCGAAATAGTTTGCCTCCACCTTGTACTTGCCGGGCTTGGCATTGCGCAGCGAGAACTGCTCGGGGCCGTAGCCGCCGGTGAAGTCCTGCGACACTTGCCCGCCCTGGTAGGTCAGCCGGTTGCCGTAGTACGCGCGCTCGCCGTTCGGGTCGGTCACCCACAGGTCCATGTCGCTGTTGTCGGCGTCCCACGACAGCACCACGCGCAGGTCCAGCGGCATCGGCTGCAGCAGGCGCGGGTCGATGCCGGTGGTATCCAGCCGGGGCGTGCTGCCGGCCACCAGGTTGGTCAGCTCATCCAGTGCAATCAGGGCGATGCCATCGAAGCGGCTGTCCCACGGCCGCACCACCACCTGGTACAGCGGCGCCAGCGCCTGCTGTGGCTTGCCTGCCGCTGCCAGCGCCAGGCCCAGGTCGCGGAAGCTCTGCGGTTCTTCCTGGCCCATCGCCAGCACCTGCTCGAATACCGGCACCGCCAGTGCGGGCGCGTCGGCCTGCATCAGCCGGTAACCGAGCACGCGCAGCAGGTGGCGGTTGTCCAGATCCATCTCTGCCAGATTCGACAACACGCGCAGTGCCAGCTCGCGCTGGCCCTGCTCCAGCAGCAGGTCGGCAACATCGAGGAAGAACGCGCTGCTGTCGGCATGGGCATCGCGCTCGGCCAGATAGCGGCCATAGAGCTGCGACGGCGGCCCCTGGCGCAGGCGCCGGGCGATGGCCGAGTCCGGCTGCCAGGCCGCCAGCTGGATGCCGAGCTGGCCGTCGTTGGCGGCCAGCTCGGCATCGACCGTGCCGCCGGTGACCACAATCGCATCCAGTGCGTTCTCCGACGCGGGCGCCGGACGACGCGCGCGTGCGCTGCTGGCCTGCATGCGCTGTTCTGCCGCTGCGGCCATCGGTGCAGGCGCGGGCGGTGCCGCGGGCGCAGGGGCTGCCAGCATCGCCACGGGGGCGGATTCGGCTGCAGAGTCTGCGGATGCAACCTCCAGCACCATTTCCTTGGCCTGCGGCGGCGCATCCTTCGGCCAGCTACGGCTCCACCACTGCTGGCGCTCCTTCCAGCGGGCGGCCACTTCATCCAGGCGCTGGCGATCAGCAGCGGCGCGATCCCTTACCTGCACTGCAAACCTGGCGTCGTACTCGGCGCGCAGCCTGCCGGACGGACGGATCGCATAGCGCAGGTAGTCCTCCAGCGTCTCCAGCACGATCAGCGAGGTATCCGGCCCCACCAGGCCAAACTGCTGGGACAGGCGCTGCATCGCCTCGCGGTTGCCACGGCGGTCGGCGGCCAGCTGCTGCAGGCGCGCCTGCGCCCACAGGCCGGACAGCAGCTCTCCGTCGTCGCTCTTCTGCGTGGCGGGCAGCGCCTGCCATTCGCCGCCACCCACGCGCACCCGCATCGGCACACCGTCGGCCGCCAGTCGTGCATGCAGCCACAGCCAGCCCTGGGCTTCACTGCGACGATCGATCACCACGTCCTGCACGCCGCGCCCCGCATCGACCTGCACATCCAGCGGCGACGACAGCAGCGCGCGCGCCGCCGAATCGACATCCTTGCCCAGCGCAACGAAGCGGCCGCCATGCGCCTCACTCCAACCACGCAGCCGCACGACATCAGTGCGCGCACCGGCACTGCTGACCGCAAACAGGCGCTGATCCGGCGCCATCGCCGGCAGCTGTTCCGGCCCATAGGTCAGCAGGCCATCGCTGACCAGCAGGTATTCCTTCACGCCCGGCTGCGGCTGCCACTGTGCCAGCGCGCTGGCACCGTCCGGGCGCACGGCCTGCAGGGCTGCGCGCAGTTCACTCCAGTTGCCGGCGCGGATGCGGAACCGGCGTACCGGCTCGGCGCGGTCGCGCAGCACGGTCAACGCCACGGTGCCGTCACCCAGCGCTGCGAAGTAACGGTCCAGCAGTGCGAACTCGCGCGTGCGATCGCGCTGGCCCGCCGAACCGGAGCCGTCCCACAGCAGGCCGATCTCCCTGGGCAACGTGCGCGGCGTGCTGCTGGCCGCCACCGGCAGCTGCGCCAGCAGGTAATGGCCGTCCTGCCAGGGCGCCACCTGCACCTGCGCCTTGCGGGCTGCCGGCAGGCTCCACTGCAGCTGCTTCGGCAACTGCGCACCCTTGCCCTGCCACAGCAGCTGGCCCGCGCTGATGCGGAACGGCGCCGCACCTGCAGTAGTCGCGCCGGGGGCCTGCAGTTTCAGTTCAACCGAGGCTGCAGCGGCGGCAAACTGCAGCGGCAGCGTCCACTGCCAGCCTTGGCCGGCGAAGGCCAACGGCTCGCGAATCACCAGCTGCACGCGGCGGCTGCCGCCGGCCGGCAGCGGATAGATGCGCAGACGGAACTGGTTGCCGGCGGTCTGTTCCAGCAGGCCCGGATCAACGCCACGGCGGGCAATCTCCTCGAACACCTGGCGGCCGCGGTCCTTGGGCACAGGCACCGCGTCACGCATCTCGCCGTTGATATCCAGCGCGAAGCCGGTGATCTGCTGGCCATCAGCCAGCGGGAACTGCAGCTCACCCTCCAGCACGCGCCGGTTCGGGTTGTGGAATTCCAGGGTGATCCGGGTCTGGGCGATGCCGGCCTGGACCTCGCCTTCGATGCGGGCGTGTCGTAATTGGACCGGCTGCTCAGCCGCCGGCGCGATCAGCAGCGGCGTGGCGGCCTGCGGCCGGGAGATCGTCGGCGACTGTGCGCCAACGGGCCAGGCCACAAGGGCCAGCAACAACACAGTGCAGCAACGGGCGAAGACCATGACCGGACTCCAGTGGGATCGTGGACCTTTGAACGCACCAGCAGCCGTAACGGGGTTGGGAAACCCAAAAAGGGGACGGAGGGGATTAAGTCGCAACTGGCAAACGAGGCAAAAGCGGCTTAATCCCCTCCGTCCCCTTTTTCTATGCGCTCAGGCAGTGCTCCACGATCAGCTGGATGGCGCTGCCGCCGCGATAGTCGTCGCAGGCGAGACGATAGGCCAGGTGGACGTGACGTGATGGCGCGTTGCCGTGCCAGCCGCCGAAGTGGATCGCGTTGATCGTGCCGGGCACGCCCGGCAGGCGCAGTTCCAGCTTCAGGTGACGCTCCTTCAGCACGCGCCAGTTGGCCACTTCGAAGTGGCCATCGAACAGTGGCTCGGGGAAACCCTGGCCCCACGGCCCGGCCAGGCGCAACGCATCGGCGTGGCGATGGTCCAGCTCGTCCGCGGCCAGTTCGCCGTCGCTGAGCACCTGCTGCTGCAGTGCCGCCGGATCGAGCATCTCCAGCACCACCGCGACGAAGGCGGCCTTGAAGTCATCGACGTGGTCACGCCGAAGGCTGAGCCCGGCCGCCATGGCGTGGCCACCGAAGCGTTCGACCAGGCCCGGATGGCGCGCATCGACCAGCGCCAGGGCGTCACGGATGTGCAGGCCGGGAATGGAGCGCGCCGAGCCTCGCAGGGTGTCGGCGCCGGGTTCGGCCGGAGCGAAGGCGATCACCGGGCGATGCAGGCGATCCTTCATCTTCGACGCGACCAGGCCGACCACGCCCGGATGCCAGTCAGCATCGAACAGGCAGGCCGCCACCGGTCGCTGACCGGCCATGTCCAGCACCACCCGGGTCAACGCCTGCTCGGCGTCATCGGTCATCGACTGCTGCACGGCGCGCCGTTCCGAATTGATCTGCTCCAGCGTCTGCGCGATCTCGCGTGCCTGGCGCGGGTCTTCGGTCAGCAGCAGCGCGATGCCCAGCGCCATGTCTTCCAGCCGGCCCGCGGCATTCAGGCGCGGGCCGAGCGCGAAGCCGATGTCGGTGGCTGTGAGGCGCGCGGCATCACGGCCGCTGGCTTCGATCAGCGCACGCAGGCCGACACAGCCCTGCCCCGCGCGCAGGCGGCGCAGGCCCGCGCTGACCAGTGCGCGGTTGTTCGGATCCAGCGCCACCAGGTCGGCGACGGTGCCGACCGCCACCAGGTCCAGCAGCGTGGTGAGGTCTGGCCCCTTGCCATCGGCGAAGACGCCGGCCTCGCGCATCTGCCGGCGCAGCGCCATCAGCACGTAGAAGATCACGCCGACGCCGGCCAGCGACTTGCTGGGGAAGGCATCACCGTCGAGATTGGGATCGACGATGACATCGGCCGGCGGCAGCTGCGGCCCGGGTAGGTGATGGTCGGTGACCAGCACCTGCCAGCCGCGCGCCTTGGCCGCGGTGACACCGGCATGGCAGGCAATACCGTGGTCGACCGTGACCAGCAGGTCCGGCTGCAGCGTGGCCAGCTCTTCCACCAGCGACGGTGACAGGCCATAGCCATGCACCATGCGGTTCGGCACCGCGTGGAAGACGTGTTGCGCGCCGAGCATGCGCAGGCCACGCACGCCGACTGCACAGGCGGTGGCGCCATCGCAATCGAAATCGCCAACCACCAGGATGCGCTTGTCGTTGGCGATGGCCTCGATCAGCAGACCCACCGCATCATCGATGCCGGTCAGCAGCTCAGGCGCGTGCAGATTGCCCAGCTTCGGCTGCGCCAACTCCGGTGTAGCTGCGCCACGGCTGGCATAGAGCCGCGCCAGCAACGGCAGCGTGCCGTCCGGCCAATTGCCGGCTATTACCGCATCGCGGCGGCGGATCATCGGCGTATCAGGGGACGGCTGCGCAGCATCGGCGGCAAGGGACATCGGCATCGCCGGTTACGAAAGACCCGCACATCATAACGTGCACCGCTCCCCCGGTCGGCTGCGGCTGCTGACGAGGCACCTTGGCTCTCCGGCCAGCAGCATTCGGATTTCACGACCGCATCTTCCATGCTTGCCTGCCCTGGAACGGACTTCCATCCATGACCCGCACCCTGCTGACCGCGCTGATGGCACTCACCGTGGCCCCGGCCGCCCACTCCGCCACGCCTGAGGCCAGGCCCGGGGTCGAATTCGAACACAACGACTGGTCGCTGGCCTGTGACAACACCCGCACCTGTCGCGCCGCCGGCTACAGTCCGGAACAACCCGGCAACCTGCTCAGCCTGATGCTGGAACGCACGGGCGGCCCGGGTACGAAGGTGCTCGCGCGGCTGCGCAATGGCGAGGATGGCGAAAGCGCGACGCCGGCCGGGGCGCTGCGCCTGCGCCTGAACGGCAAGGACCTGGGCCCGGTGCGCGACACCGGCGACGGGGACAGAGTGTTGTTGCAGCAGGCACAAACCGATGCACTGGTCGCCGCACTGCCGCGCCAGGCACGCATCGAGATCATCGACGGCAAGGGCAAGGCGTGGCCGATCTCCGACAGCGGTGCAGCGGCCGTACTGCTGAAGATGGACGAGGCCCAGGGCCGGCTGGGCACGCCCGGTGCGCTGGTGCGGCGTGGCGACAAGCCCGAAGCGAGCGTGCCTGCGGCATTGCCGGTGCCGGTGATCATGCGCGGCACGCTGGTGGCACCGCGCGCCTCGGACGCGGCGCTGGCGAAGGCACCGGGCCTGCGCAAGGCGCTGATTGCCAGCCTGCCGAAGCCGGATGAGTGCGGTCGCCTGAGCGATGGCGAGGAAGATGAGATCGAGATCCAGCGGCTGGACGCCCAGCATGTGCTGGCAAGCACCCGCTGCTTCGTGGGTGCCTACAACTTCAGCAGCGGCTACTGGGTAGTGCAGGACAAGGCGCCGTACGAAGCACGCTTCGTCACGTCCGATGCGGAAGACTTCGATCGCGACGACGCTACGTTGAGCGGTCGTTTTCGCGGGCGCGGCGTCGGCGATTGCATCTCCGCCAATGACTGGGTGTGGGACGGGGAGCGCTTCGTGAAGAGCAGCGATTTCACGACGGGCCAGTGTCGCAATATGCTCGGCGGGCACTGGACACTGCCGACGGTGGTCAGCGAGGTCCGTTGAGGCGCCGCTACCTGCGGTAGGGCCGGCCGCTGGCCGGCAACCCCGGCATACCCTTGGGAGGCAGCGCCGTTTTCCGATGGAAAACGGATCCGACCCCGCTCGGCCGAGGCCCCGCTCAGTCGTGCAGCTGGCGCGGCTTCTTCCAGAACTGCCAGCGCTGGCCTCGATCCAGCTGGAACTGCAGGCCGTCCTCGAAATCCAGCACCAGCCGCTGCAGCTCGCCGCGCTTCAGCGCGGCCAACAGCGGACGGATCGCATCATTGCCGAGCTGCTGCAGAGAGCGCAGCTGGCGCAGATCGACCAGTGCATCCACCGCCTGCTCGCCATCCACGGCTACGCCAGCCGCCAGGGCCAGGCCCTGCAACAGCGCGTCGCGGCTGCGCACCTGCGCGTGTGGGGTGCTGACCGACACCGGCATCACGCCACCGCCCCAGAACCACAGCGAATTGATCGGCTGCTGTCCCTGCGCGGCGCGCTGCTGGTTCCAGGAATGGTTGTGCAGCAGCACCTGCGCCTCGGTCATCAGCGCCCGCCAACGGCGGCCGCCCTCGCCTTCCGGCAGGTGCGAGAACAGGTCATCGCCGAGGACCTCGTCCGGACTGCCGAAGTCTGGCAGCACCAGGTCGATCGGAAGCCGCAGGTACCAGCGCGACGGGTCCGGTGCGTCAAGCACGAACCCGGCATCGGCAAACAAGGGCTGCAGCACCGGCAGCAGGGCCAGGCTGTCGGCCAGCGTCGGCCGCAGCGTTTCGCCGTAGGCCATCATCCGCGCGCCATGCATGTCCGGCACCATGCAGGCCGGATCGGCACGCAGCCAGCTGGCGCCGGCGGCATCGCCGACGTCCCGCTGGCGGGTCAGCGCGGCCACCGGCCAGTGCGGCGCGGCAACCGAGAAATGGCGTGCCAGCTGCGCGCGTTCGCCTGGCGCGACCTGCACCGTGGTGGCACGGCCGAGCGCACGTGCCACATCGTCCGGCAGCGCAGCCGCGGCAAAGCGGCTGCGTGCAGGCAACAGCAGGGTCGCCGTCGCCACGTGGTCAGTCCACGTAGCTGACGCTGACGATCTCGTACTCGCGCTGGCCGGCCGGGGCGTCGATCACGATCGAATCGCCTTCCAGCTTGCCGATCATCGCGCGCGCCACCGGCGAGGAAATCGCGATCAGGCCCTGCTTGATGTCCGCCTCCAGGTCACCGACGATCTGGTACTTCTTCTCTTCGTCGGTTTCCACGTCGGCCAGGGTCACGCTGGCGCCGAACACCACCTTGGAGCCGGCATTGAGCTTGCTCACGTCGATGATCTCGGCATGCGACAGCTCGCCTTCCAGCTGCTTGATGCGGCCCTCGATGAAGCCCTGTTCCTCGCGCGCGGCGTGGTACTCGGCGTTCTCCTTCAGGTCGCCATGCTCGCGCGCTTCGGCGATCGCGGCGATCACCTTCGGGCGCTTGACCGACTTCAGGTGATCCAGTTCGTCTCGCAGCTTCTGCGCGCCCTTCATGGTGATGGGGGCTCTCATGCATTCAACTCCTTGTGCAGCTCCTGCAGCGACCAGACAGGGCCGGTGCCGCGGAATTCCAGTGAATCCACCAGCGCCTTGGCGCCGGCTATGGTGGTCGAGTAGGTGACGCGATGCTGCAGCGCCTCGCGGCGGATCGAGAACGAGTCGTTGATCGCCGAACGACCTTCGGTCGTGTTGACGATGTAGACGATCTCGCCGTTCTTGATCGAATCGACGATGTGCGGACGGCCTTCGACCACCTTGTTGATGATCTCGCAATCCATGCCGTGCTGCTGCAGCCACGCAGCGGTGCCACGGGTGGCAACCAGGCTGTAGCCACGCGCCAGCAGCGCCTTGGCCACCGGCAGCACGCGCTTCTTGTCCGGGTCGCGCACCGACACGAAGGCCTTGCCGACCGGCGGCGCCTTGATGCCGCCGGCTTCCTGCGCACGCGCGAAGGCGGCGTTGAAGGTGCGGCCCACGCCCATCACCTCACCGGTGGAGCGCATCTCCGGCCCGAGGATCGGATCGACGCCCTGGAACTTGGCGAACGGGAAGATCGCTTCCTTCACCGAGTAGTAGTCCGGCACGATTTCCTTGGTCGCACCCTGCTCGGCCAAGGTCTTGCCGGCCATGCAGCGGGCGGCGATCTTGGCCAGCGCCATGCCGGTGGCCTTGGACACGAACGGCACGGTGCGCGAGGCACGCGGGTTCACTTCCAGCAGGTAGACGGTGTCGGCACCTTCGTCGCTGGTCTGGATCGCGAACTGGGTGTTCATCAGGCCCACCACGTTCAGGGCCTTGGCCAGCTCCACCACCTGGCGGCGCAGTTCGGCCTGGGTTTCAGCCGACAGCGAGTACGGCGGCAGCGAGCACGAGGAATCGCCCGAGTGTACGCCGGCTTCTTCGATGTGCTCCATCACGCCACCGATCAGGACGTTGCCGTCCTTGTCGGCGATGATGTCGACGTCGCACTCGACGGCGTTGTCGAGGAATCGGTCCAGCAGCACCGGCGAATCGTTGGACACCTTCACCGCGTCGCGCACGTAGCGGGCCAGGTCGGCTTCACCGTAGACGATTTCCATCGCACGGCCGCCCAGCACGTAGCTCGGGCGCACCACCAGCGGGTAGCCGATCTCGCGGGCCAGCAGCAGGGCTTCCTGGTCGTTGCGGGCGATGCGGTTCGGCGGCTGCTTCAGGCCCAGCGTGTCGACCAGCTGCTGGAAGCGCTCGCGGTCTTCGGCCAGATCGATCGAGTCCGGGCTGGTGCCGATCACCGGCACGCCGTTGGCTTCCAGCGCGCGCGCCAGCTTCAGCGGGGTCTGGCCGCCGTACTGCACGATCACGCCCTTCGGCTGTTCCAGTTCGACGATTTCCAGCACGTCTTCCAGGGTCAGCGGTTCGAAGTACAGGCGGTCGGAGGTGTCATAGTCGGTCGACACGGTCTCCGGGTTGCAGTTGACCATGATGGTTTCATAGCCATCCTCGCGCAGCGCCAGCGCCGCGTGCACGCAGCAGTAGTCGAACTCGATGCCCTGGCCGATGCGGTTCGGGCCACCGCCGAGGATCATGATCTTGTCGCGGTTGCTCGGCGCGGCCTCGCACTCGTCCTCATAGGTCGAGTACAGGTAGGCGGTACCGGTGGAGAATTCACCGGCACAGGAGTCCACGCGCTTGTAGACCGGGCGCACCTTGTGCGCACGCCGCAGCGCGCGGATGGCGGCTTCGTTGGTGCCGGTCAGCTGCGCCAGGCGCGCGTCGGAGAAGCCGGCGCGCTTCAGCTTGCGCAGGCGTGCGGCGTCCAGCGCGTCGATGCCACCGGCAGCGACTTCGCCTTCCGCCGCGATGATTTCCTCGATCTGGTCCAGGAACCAGTGATCGATGAACGACAGTGCGTAGATCTCTTCCACGCTCATGCCGGCGCGGAACGCATCGGCCACATAGAACAGGCGCTCCGGGCCTGGGGCCTTCAGCTCGCGGCGCAGGGTCTGCAGGTCGTCTTCGCTGCCCAGGTCCAGGCCGGTCGGGTCGAAGCCGACCTTGCCGGTCTCCAGGCCACGCAGGGCCTTCTGCACCGACTCTTGGAAGGTGCGGCCCATCGCCATCACCTCGCCCACCGACTTCATCTGGGTGGTCAGGCGCGCATCGGCCGCCGGGAACTTCTCGAAGGCGAAGCGCGGGATCTTGGTGACGACGTAGTCGATGGACGGCTCGAACGAGGCCGGGGTCAGGCCGCCGGTGATTTCGTTCTTCAGTTCGTCCAGGGTGTAGCCGACGGCCAGCTTGGCGGCGACCTTGGCGATCGGGAAGCCGGTGGCCTTGGAAGCCAGCGCCGAGGAACGCGACACGCGCGGGTTCATCTCGATGACGACCACGCGGCCGGTCTTCGGGTTGATGCCGAACTGCACGTTCGAGCCACCGGTATCGACGCCGATCTTGCGCAGCACGGCGATGGAGGCATCGCGCAGGCGCTGGTATTCCTTGTCGGTCAGGGTCTGTGCCGGCGCCACGGTGATCGAGTCACCGGTGTGCACGCCCATCGGGTCCAGGTTCTCGATCGAGCAGACGATGATGCAGTTGTCCGCGGTATCGCGGACCACTTCCATCTCGAATTCCTTCCAGCCCAGCACCGACTCTTCCACCAGCACTTCGGTGGTCGGCGACAGCTCCAGGCCGCGGCTGACGATCTCGACCAGCTCTTCGCGGTTGTAGGCGATGCCGCCACCGCTGCCGCCCAGGGTGAAGCTGGGGCGGATGATGGTCGGATAGCCGACGCGGGTCTGGATTTCCAGCGCTTCGTCCAGGGTGTGGGCGACGGCGGCGGTCGGGCACTCCAGGCCGATCTCACCCATGGCCACGCGGAACAGCTCGCGGTCTTCGGCCATGCGGATCGCTTCGCGCTTGGCGCCGATCAGTTCGACGTTGTACTTCTCCAGCACGCCGTTGTCGGCCAGATCCAGCGCGCAGTTCAGCGCGGTCTGGCCACCCATGGTCGGCAGCAGCGCATCGGGCTTTTCCTTGGCGATGATCTTCTCGACCGTCTGCCAGTTGATCGGCTCGATGTAGACGGCGTCGGCCATCTCCGGGTCGGTCATGATCGTGGCCGGGTTGCTGTTGACCAGCACCACGCGGTAGCCCTCGTCGCGCAGGGCCTTGCAGGCCTGGGCGCCGGAGTAGTCGAACTCGCAGGCCTGGCCGATGACGATCGGGCCAGCACCGATGATGAGGATGGTCTTGAGGTCAGTGCGCTTGGGCATTTTCTTCTCTAAGTCAGTACAGCGTGACAAGGGGGAGTGATCGCACGCTGTCGATCAGGAATCTTGATCCGCAGCGCCGCGCCAGTGGCAGCAGCGATGCGGGGTTTACGGTCCATCGCGACGCCACCGGGGCCGGCGGCGTACTGATCACGCCTTGGCCTGCTCCATCAGCGCCACGAAACGGTCGAACAACGGACCGACGTCGTGCGGGCCCGGGGATGCTTCCGGGTGGCCCTGGAACGAGAACGCCGGCACGTCGGTGCGGGCGACGCCCTGGTTGGTGCCGTCGAACAGCGAACGGTGGGTCACGCGCAGGGTCGGCGGCAGGGTTGCTTCATCGATCGCGAAACCGTGGTTCTGCGAGGTGATCATCACCCGCCCGCTGTCCAGGTCCTGCACCGGGTGGTTGGCACCGTGGTGGCCGTGGCCCATCTTCATGGTCTGCGCGCCCGAGGCCAGGCCCAGCAGCTGGTGGCCCAGGCAGATGCCGAAGGTCGGGATCTTCACGTCGATGAAGGTCTTGATCGCGTCGATGGCGTAGTCGCACGGTTCCGGGTCACCCGGGCCGTTGGACAGGAACACGCCGTCCGGCTTCAGTGCCAGTACTTCGGCGGCCGGGGTCTGCGCCGGCACCACGGTCACTTCGCAGCCGCGCTCGGCCAGCATGCGCAGGATGTTGGTCTTCACGCCGAAGTCGTAGGCCACGACCTTGAACCGGGCCGGCACGCTGACGAAGGCATTGGCATCCAGGTCCAACTGGCCCTCGGTCCAGGTGTAGGTCTTCTCGGTAGTGACGACCTTGGCCAGATCCATGCCCTTCAGCCCCGGGAACTTGCGGGCAGCTTCCAGTGCCTTTTCCACGTCGATGTCGCCGGCCATCAGCGCACCGTTCTGCGCGCCCTTCTCGCGCAGGATGCGGGTCAGCTTGCGGGTGTCGATGCCGGCGATGGCGACCACGCCACGCTGGATCAGCCAGTCCTGCAGCGACACCTGGCTGCGCCAGTTGCTGGGACGGCGCGGAACGTCGCGCACGATCAGGCCGGCCGACCACACCTTGGACGCTTCATCGTCCTGGTCGGTCATGCCGGTGTTGCCGATATGCGGATAGGTCAGCGTGACCATCTGCCGGGCGTAGGACGGGTCGGTCAACACTTCCTGATAGCCGGTCATGGCGGTGTTGAACACCACTTCACCGACGGACAGGCCGGGCGCGCCTACGGATTCGCCCTCGAATACGGTGCCGTCTTCGAGGACGAGGATTGCGGCTTGGGTCACGGGAATCTCACTTTGGCTACCGAGGGGGCTGCCGAAGTCACGCCTGCGCTTCACGGAAATCCGGTTGCAAAAAAGCGCGGACGTACGGTCTGGGACCGGTCCGGCTTTCGTGATTCGGCGAGTGCGAATTGTAGCGCTGCCGGGGCGCTCGCGCCAGCGGTTATCGCGCTTCATGAACAGGCGATTGCGCATTCATTTCAATCCGGCCGCGTATGCGGCACCCGCTACCGGGTAGTGCCGGCCGCTGGCCGGCAATCCCTTTGGCGTCCCGTAACCCAAGGTTGCCGGCCAGCGGCCGGCACTACCGCCTCACGCCAGCAGGTCCCGCACCCGGTAGCTGCCGGGGGCCCGGCCCTGCAGCTGGCGGGCGGCGAACAGGGCGCCGCGGGCGAAGATGTCGCGGTTGGTGGCCCGGTGTACCAGCTCGATGCGCTCGCCCAGCCCAGTGAACTGCACCAGATGCTCGCCAACGATGTCGCCAGCACGCAGGCTGGCGTAGTGCGGCTCCGCCCCGCCCCGCTGCGCGGCCGCGCCCAGGGTCAGCGCGGTGCCCGAAGGTGCGTCCTTCTTCTGCGTGTGGTGCGATTCGACGATATCGCAGTCCCAGCCGGCCAGCGCCTGTGCCGCACGCTCGACCAGCTCGTCCAGTACCGCCACGCCCAGGCTGAAGTTCGAGGCCCAGACCAGCGGAATCTTCGCCGCTGCCGCATCCAGCGCCTGGCGCTGCGTGCTGGAAATGCCGGTGGTACCCGACACCAGCCCTGCCCCGCGATCCACGCACAGCGCCAGCAGCGGGTCGAAGCCCTCCGGCAGGCTGAAGTCGATCGCCACGTCGAACACCGGCGCACCGGGCAGTTCGCTGGCCGCGAAGAACGGCACGCCGTCGACCACGCGCTGCGCCGGCGCACGGCCGGTCACCGCAGCCACGATCTGCAGGGTATCGGGATGTTCGGCGGCCAGCCGCAGCAGGGCCTGGCCCATGCGCCCGGAGGCGCCGTGAATGAGCAATCGCAGGGGAGTCTGGTTCATGTCTGAAGGCTAGCGGCAGCACGCCCGCTCCGGCAAGCGCCATCGCTGCGATGCTGCATGCCCCTCGCGCGATGGCGCGCATTCCTCGCGACGTGCGGCGTCATCTGCACGCCTCTGTCAGCCCGCGCGACACCGGCGGTGACGGGTTTGCCACTGGACGCGGCAACGCTCCCCTTCAAGTCTGTGGCCCTTCCCTCAGCCCGGGCACAACCCATGAAATCCTCGACCGTCTTCAGCAAATGCGCCAGGAAGACCGGTTATGCCGGGACGTCGACCACGCGCTACCGCTTGCTGGATGCCGCCCTGCTTGTCGTGAATCACCAGCGCGCCAGCGAAAGCCGGGGCTTTTATGTGAATGCTGGACTCTACTTTCCAGAGCTGCTCGCGTATCCCCTCGCGCCTGACGATCTTGAAACGGCTTTCCGGTACCGCTCCAGCATTCCCACGCCGCATGTCGACTGGCGGATCGAAGAAACGCCGGGCCTGCGCCGGACCTTCATCCAGCAGGATCTTGATGACCTGCTGGAGGCCGGTAACCGCGACGCGTTGAAGGCCCTGCTGCTCGATGCCCTGGCCGACGTGGCCGGTTTCGCAGCAGCCCATGGAAACCGCGAATCGGTGCGGCGATTGAATCAGGACGGGAACTTCCGCGCGATCATCCGCAGAGAGGTCTGAACCCCGGCGCGTGCGAACCAGGGTTCGCACCCACAGGTGGAAAGTTCGCACCCTCCGGACAGCCGCCGTCGAGCATGGCTCGACGCTACTTCTTGGTCGGCCCGCAGCTGTCGCAACCGCCACAGGCGCCGCCGCCTCCACTGGCCGGCGGCGCGACCCTGCGCCCCAGTGCCTGCAGCCAGGCCGCGCGCCCCGGCTTCAGCAGGGCCAGCGCCAGCGTCCCGCGCAGCGTGCGCACGGTGCCCGGGAACTGCTTCTTCAGCACCACCCAGGCACTGACCAGCACGGCCACCGCGATGATCAGGTACTGGATCAGCAGGCCGGTATCCATCAGCCGCCTCCCAGCGCCCTGGTCACCTGGTAGGTGATCAGCGCGGCCACATAGGCCGCAGCAAACAGGTAGAACGCGGCAAAGCCCATCTGCTTCCACGAGTTGGTCTCGCGCTTGATGGTAGCCAGCGTCGAGATGCACATCGGGGCGTAGATGTACCAGACCAGCAGCGACAGGGCCGTGGCCAGCGACCAGCCATCGCTGATCAACGGGGTCAGCGCCTGGCTGGCGGCATCGTCATCGGCGGCCGACAGCGCATACACGGTGGCCAGCGACGACACCGCCACCTCACGCGCGGCCAGGCCCGGAATCAGCGCGATGCAGATCTGCCAGTTGAAGCCCAGCGGTGCGAAGAACACCGCCATCGCATGGCCGATCCGGCCGGCGTAGCTGTAGTCGATGGCCGGCATCGTGGCATCGGCCGGTGCCGCCGGGAACGACAGCAACACCCACAGCAGGATGGTCAGCGCCAGGATGATGCCGCCGACACGCTTGAGGAAGATCATGCCGCGCTCATACAGGCCGACCGCCAGGTCACGCACATGTGGCAGGCGGTACGACGGCAGTTCCAGCATCAGTGGATGCTCGCTCTTGTCGCGGCGCCACTTCTTCATGATCCACGACATCGCCAGCGCACTGAGGATGCCGGCCGCGTACAGGCCGAACAGGACCAGGCCCTGCTGGTTGAACACGCCCCACACCGTCTTCTGCGGAATGAAGGCACCGATCAGCAGCGCGTACACCGGCAGGCGCGCCGAGCAGGTCATCAGCGGTGCGACCAGGATGGTGGCCAGGCGGTCGCGCGGGTCCTGGATGCTGCGCGTGGACATGATGCCCGGCACCGCGCAGGCGAAGCTGGACAGCAGCGGGATGAACGAGCGGCCGGACAGGCCGGCGGCGGCCATCATGCGGTCGAGCAGGAACGCCGCACGTGGCAGGTAGCCGGATTCCTCCAGCACCAGGATGAAGAAGAACAGGATCAGGATCTGCGGCAGGAACACCACCACGCCACCGACGCCGGCGATGATGCCGTCGGTCAGCAGGCTGGCCAGCGGACCCTCCGGCAACACGCTGCCAACGAGAGAACCGAGCCAGGCGAAGCCAGCCTCGATGCCATCCATCAACGGCGTCGCCCACGCGTACACCGCCTGGAAGATCAGGAACATCACCACCGCCAGGCTGATCAGCCCGAACACCGGGTGCAGCAGCCAGCGGTCCAGCGCGTCGTCGATCTTCGCGGTCCGCGCCGGCATCCGCACGGCCACCGACAGGATCTCGCGCACCTTGGCGTGGTAGTCGATGCCACCTTCCGGGCCCGGCACCGGCGCATCCAGGTGCGGCACCATCGCATCGAGGCGCTCGACCAGGGCCCTGGCACCCTGCTTGCGCACCGCCACGGTCTCCACCACCGGTACGCCCAGCTCGCGCTCCAGCGCGGCCACGTCCACCTGGATGCCACGGCGCTGGGCCGCATCGACCATGTTCAGGGCGACCACCATCGGCTTGCCCAGCTCACGCAGCTCAAGCGCGAAGCGCAGGTGCAGGCGCAGGTTGGTGGCGTCGATCACGCACAGCAGCACGTCCGGCGCAGCTTCACCCGGGTAGAAGCCCCGGCACAGGTCACGGGTGATCGCCTCGTCCAGGCTGGCCGGATGCAGGCTGTAGGCCCCCGGCAGGTCGAGCACGGCGAATTCGCGGCCGGACGGCGCACGCAGGCGGCCTTCCTTGCGCTCTACGGTGACGCCGGTGTAGTTGGCGACCTTCTGCCGGCTGCCGGTCAGCTGGTTGAACAGCGCGGTCTTGCCGCTGTTGGGGTTCCCGACCAGCGCGATGCGCAGCGGTGCGGCGGAGACAGTAGCGGTCATGCACGTCGTTCCTGGCTGGCGGCGTCGACCACGACGCGCTTGGCTTCACTGATCCGCAGCGCGAACCGGGTGAACCCGACCTGCACCAGCAGCGGTTCGCCTCCCACCGGGCCCTTGGCCACCAGGCGTACTTCCTCGCCATTCACGAAACCCAGCTCGCGCAGGCGACGGGCAATGGCATCGTTGGCATGCAGGTCCTGCACGGACTCGACCACGGCCGAGGTGTGCAGCGGCAGTTCGGACAGCGTCATCTAGCGTGTTCTCTGCTGGATGTAAATGGTTCTCGATTCTAACATTCCCGCGTCGCGTCATGGCCCATGACCAATGGCCCGCTATGATCCATACAGGTATGGAGTGACCCTGGAATCCCATGAACGATGCTTTGCAGATCGAGCGCCGCGGCGCCGTCCTCACCCTCTGGCTGAACCGGCCGGAGCTGCACAACGCCTTCGACGCCAGCCTGATCGCCCGGCTGACCGCCGCGCTGGAGGCCGCCGGACGCGACGAATCGATCCGGGCCGTGGTGGTGGCCGGCCACGGCGCCTCCTTCTCGGCCGGTGCCGACATGCAGTGGATGCGCGGCATGGCCGCCGCCAGCGAGGCCGACAACCGCGAGGACTCGCTGGCCCTGGCGCGACTGATGCGCACCCTGGACGAGCTGCCCAAGCCGACCCTGGCCCGGGTCCATGGCGCGGCCTTCGGTGGCGGCGTCGGCCTGGTCGCCTGCTGCGACATCGCCATCGCAAGCAGCTCGGCGCGCTTCGGCCTGACCGAAAGCCGCCTGGGCCTGCTGCCCGCGGTGATCTCGCCCTATGTGATCGAGGCCATCGGTCCGCGCCAGGCCCGTCGCTGGTTCGCCACCGGCGAGCACTTCGATGCCGAGACTGCGCTGCGCATCGGCCTGGTCCACCAGCTGGTCGAGCCCGAGCGCCTGGACGAGGCGCTGGAGCGCCAGCTGGCCCTGCTCGACAAGGCCGGCCCGATCGCCTCGTCCACCGCCAAGCAGCTGGTCCGGCAGGTCCGCGACAGCCATGACCGCGACACCCTGGATCGGGATAATGCGGCCCTGATCGCGCGCCTGCGGGTGTCCGCCGAGGGCCAGGAAGGCCTGGGCGCCTTCCTCGACAAGCGCGCCCCTCACTGGGTCACGGAAGCCTGAACATGCTCGATCATCTTGGTTTGACCAGCGCCGACCTGGCGCGCAGCAGGACCTTCTTCCTGCAGGCACTGGCGCCGCTGCAGATCGGCGTGGTGATGGAAGTGAGCGCCGAACAGACCGGCGACCACGACCACATCGGCTTCGGCAGCGACGGCAAGCCGTTCTTCTGGCTCGGCAATGGCGGCACCGCCAGTCACGGCGTGCACGTGGCCTTCGCCTGCGCCAGCCGCGCGCAGGTGGACGCCTTCCACGCCGCCGCCCTCGCCGCCGGTGGCCGCGACAACGGCGCCCCGGGCCTGCGCCCGTGGTACCACCCGGATTACTACGCCGCCTTCGTGCTCGACCCGGACGGCAACAACATCGAGGCGGTCTGCCACCGCCCCGCCGATGGGACAGCCGCATGAGCGATTACGTCCGCATTGTCGAGGTCGGCCCGCGTGATGGCCTGCAGAACGAAAAGCAGTTGGTGTCCACCGCCGACAAGATCGAACTGATCAACCGCCTGTCGGCCACCGGCCTGCGCAGCATCGAGGCGACCAGCTTCGTCAGCCCGAAGTGGATTCCGCAGCTGGCCGATGCCGCCGAGGTCTACGCCGGCATCCAGCGCCGCCCCGGCATCCACTACCCGGTACTGGTGCCGAACGAACAGGGCTACGACCGCGCCCGAGCGGTCGGCGTCGAGGAGGTGGCGGTGTTCACTGCCGCGTCCGAGGCGTTCAACCGCACCAATACCAATGCCAGCATCGACGCGTCGCTGGCCCGGTTCGAGCCGATCCTGCGCCGCGCAGCCGCCGATGGCGTGCGCGTGCGCGGCTACGTCTCCACCGTGCTCGGTTGCCCCTACCAGGGCGAGGTGCCGCTGGCCGACGTGGTGCGCGTGGCGCGCGCGCTGCACCAGATGGGCTGTTACGAAATCTCGCTGGGCGACACCATCGGCGTCGGCACCCCGCGCAAGGCACGGGCGATGCTGCAGGCGGTGGCGGCCGAGATTCCGATGGAAGCCTTGGCCGTGCACTTCCACGACACCTACGGCCAGGCCATCGCCAACATCGCCACCTGCCTGGAAGAAGGCGTGCGCGTGGTCGACAGCGCCGTGTCCGGCGCCGGTGGCTGCCCGTATGCCAAGGGTGCCAGCGGCAACGTCGCCAGCGAAGACGTGGTCTACCTGCTGCAGGGCCTGGGCCTGGACAGCGGCGTGGACCTGCCGGCACTGGCCGAGACCGGCCGCTGGCTGGCTGGCCTGCTCGGTCGCGCCACCGCCAGCCGCACCGGGCAGGCGCTGGCCGCCGCAGGTTGACCGTCGCGCTGCGCCGCCCTGCTGCGGCGGCGCAGTGCACAACGGCGACGTCGCCGCTTCCGTTAGAATCGGCGGTTCTCGAACCAGCAGGACCGTGCAATGCAGCTGTCTTCCGTACGTGCCGTGATCACTGGCGGCGTCTCCGGCCTCGGCCTGGCCGTGGCCCAGCACCTCGTCGCCCAGGGCGGCAAGGTGGCCCTGTTCGACCTCAACGACGACAAGGGTGCAGCTGCCGTTGCCGGGCTGGGTGCCGACAAGGCCCGCTATTTCAATGTCAACGTCAGCGATGAGGCGGCCGTGGCTGCAGCCATCGACCAGGCCCACGATTTCCTCGGCGGCCTGAACGTGGCGATGAACTGCGCCGGCATCCTCGGCGCCGGTCGCGTGCTCGGCAAGGAAGGCCCGATGCCGCTGGCCGGCTTCCAGGGCACGGTGATGGTCAACCTGGTCGGCAGCTTCAACGTCGCCAAGGCCGCGGCCAACCGCATGCAGCACAATGAAGCCGGCACCGACGGCGAGCGCGGTGTGATCATCAACACCGCCAGCATCGCCGCCTATGAAGGCCAGATCGGCCAGGCCGCGTATGCCGCCAGCAAGGGCGGCGTGGTGTCGATGACGCTGCCGATGGCACGCGAACTGTCGCGCTTCGGCATCCGCGTCAACACCATCGCCCCAGGCGTATTCTGGACGCCGATGGTCGATGGCATGCCCGAAGCCGTGCAGCAGTCGCTGGCCGCCTCGATCCCGTTCCCGCCGCGCCTGGGCAAGCCGGAAGACTTCGCCAGCCTGGTCGGCTTCATCCTTGGCAACACCTACCTCAATGGCGAGACCATCCGCCTGGACGGCGCTACCCGCCTCGCTCCGAAGTGATTCCCCCGGGCGCCGGGACGGCGCCCTCCCCCAACGACCTAGATCACCATGAAAGCCAACGACATCAAGAAGGGCAACGTCGTCGAGTACAACAACGGCGTGTACCAGATCCGCGACATCGAGCGCAGCTCGCCGCAGGGTCGCGGCGGCAACGTCCGCTTCCGCTTCATCATGTACAGCGTGCCGGGCGGCAACAAGCTCGACGCCAGCTTCGATGCCGACGACAACCTGGTCGAGGTCGAACTGCTGCGCCGCCAGTCCACCTATTCGTACAAGGACGGCGATGCCTTCGTGTTCCTCGATGACGAGGACTACACCCCCTACACCCTGGACGCGGACGTGATCGGCGACGACGCCGGCTACATCACCGACGGCCTGACCGGCATCTACGTGCAGGTGATCGACGAGCAGCCGGTGGCGATCCAGCTGCCGGCCTCCGTGGTGCTGGAAGTGATCGAGACGCCGCCGGAACTGAAGGGTGGCACCGCCACCAAGCGCCCGAAGCCGGCCAAGCTCAACACCGGCATCGAGATCATGGTGCCGGAGTACATCGTCAACGGCGAGCGCGTGCTGGTGAACACCGCCACCGGTGAATTCGCCGGCCGTGCCGACTGAGCACCCTGCGCCGATCGCCTGCCGCTCCCTGCCTGCGGCGTGTTCGCCGCAGGCAGCGGACGGATCATCGGTGGCAGCGGTTGTGTAGAGCCGAGCCCACGCTCGGCTGCTGTGGGCTGGACAGCTACTGCAGCCGCGCGTGGGCTCGGCTCTACAGGTAACTTACGGCTGTTTCGCACCGAAGTTGCCGCAGCCATGGTACTGGCGGGTACCGACAGCCAGCATCGCCTTGGCCTCGAATGTCTCGCCGCTCATGTCATCCTGGCAGGTGGTGCGCTGGAAGCTGAGCTTGACGTCGGTGCCGTCGGACGCCTTCCCGCTCCATCCATCAGCGCCCTGGGTGGGTTTGGCCACGTCGAAGCGGCGCTCGCCATAGTCAACTTCCACCTGCAGGCCCGGCATATCGCCATCGACGACTGCAAGCCATCCAGGTTCATTGCCGGTGGCACGGAACGCGGCATTGCCGGCGCTGCCATCGCCTTCGGTAGCTTCCACCGCATGGCACTCGCGATCCGGTTCGCCCTTCAGGCTCAGCAGGCCATCATTGCTGCCCCTGGTCCAGAAGCTGTTGCCAAGGCCATCGCTGTACTTGGCGCCGGATGCCGCGCGCTCGGAGGTCATGGCGAAGCTACGCTCGCCGATCACCAGCGTGGCAGCATCCTCGCCATTGAATGTCGCGCCCACACTCAGATCACCACACTGGTAGGCGGTCTCGCTGCCACCTTCCGTGTTGGCGCTCGGCTGCGGCGTGGCAGGCGGGGCGTCATTGCTGCCCGCCGCGGGTGCCTGGGCCGGCTGGCACGCGGCCAGGACCAACCCCAGGGAGGCTGCCAACAGACTGGGAACTACACGCATGGCTCGACTCCTTGTCGACACTACAGGAATGCTCGACCCTACCACCTCGTGGTGAGCAGGGCCTGAAAACGGCCTGACCGCACTCATGCGGCCAGCACCGCCATCGACAGCAGCTGCGCGCCACTGCCGCCGGAACTGCAGGTCCAGACCCGCAACAGGCGCAGCTTCACTTCGCGCTCGCGGCCCTGCTGCCAGACCGACATCCGTACGTCGCTGGACAGCAGTGCCAGGCGACCACACAGCAGCGTTTCAGCTGCGTGCAATTGCAGGCCTCGCACCTGCAGGCTACCCGCCAGCCAATCGCCCAGCCACGGCAGCTCGAGCATGCGGCCGCCGTGGCCGTCCATCATGAACAAGGCCGGCGATACCAGCGCGGCCAGCGCATCGTGATTGTTCTCCAGCAGCGCTGCGCACAGGCGCTGCTCCAGCGCCAGCAACTGCTGCTCATGCAGATCTTCAACGATGTTCCGTTCCATCCACGGTTCCTCCCGGCATCGGCCGGCGCCTGCGCAGGCGTTGCGCGATCCACTGCCGCGCGCCCTGCACCACTACATAGAAGACCGGCACGAAGAACACGGCCAGCACGGTCGCACTGACCATGCCGCCGAACACACCGGTTCCAATCGCCTGCTGGGTTTCCTTCGACGCGCCCTGCGCCAGCATCAGCGGCACCACGCCCAGCGCGAATGCCAGCGAGGTCATCACGATCGGCCGCAGTCGCAGCCGCGCTGCCTCCAGCGCTGCTTCAACCAGGCCGCGACCCTGCTGCTGCAGCTGGCGCGCGAATTCGACGATGAGGATCGCGTTCTTCGCCGACAGCCCGATCACGGTGATCATCCCGACCTTGAAGAACACGTCGTTGGGCATGCCCCGCAACAGCACCGCGGCGACCGCGCCAAGCAGGCCCAGTGGCACCACCAGCAGCACCGCCAACGGAATCGACCAGCTCTCGTACAGTGCCGCCAGCACCAGGAACACCACCAGCATCGACAGCAGCAACAGCCACGGCGCCTGCGCCCCCGACTCACGCTCCTGCAGCGACTGGCTGGTCCACTGCAGGGCGAAGCCGGACGGCAGCTTCTCCGCCAACCGCTCCATCTCCGCCATGGCCTGGCCGGTCGATACGCCGGAGGCCGGTGCGCCGGACAGGTTCAATGCCGGGAAGCCGAGATAGCGCTGAAGCTGCAGCGGCGCCTCGGTCCAGTACGGCGTCACCAGTTCCGACAACGCCACCATGCCGCCCTCGCTGTTGCGCACGTACAGCTTCAGCACGTCTTCCAGCTCCATCCGGTGCGGCGCATCGGCCTGCAGGATCACCTGCTGCAGCCGCCCCTTGCTGGGGAAATCGTTGACGTACTGCGAGCCCATCGCCGCAGACAGCGTACTGCTGATCTGCTCGAACCCCACGCCCATCGCCTCGGCCTTGGCGCGGTCGATGTCCAGCCGCACGCTGGTACCTGCCGGCAGGCCATCGGCATGCACCTCCGACAGCAGCGGACTGGCCTCGGCCAGCTTCAGCAGCTGCTGCAGGGCCGCACGCAGTTCGGACTGGCTCTGCCCGGTGCGCGCCTGCAGGGCCAGCGAGAACCCGGACGAGCGCCCCAGGCTGTCGATGGCCGGCGGCATCACGCTCATCACCTCGCCCTCGGCAATCGTGGCCATCGCCTTCTGCGCGGCCTCCACCTCACCGGCCGCGGTTGCGCCTGCGCGCTCACCCCAGTCCTTCAGCATGGTGTAGGTCAGCGCCGCACTCGGGCCGGAACCGGAAAAGCTGTAGCCGAGGATCGACTGGTTGGAGCCGATGCCCGGGCGCGAGGCCACGTGCCGTTCGTAGGCTTCGACCACGGCCAGCGTACGCTCGGCCGTCGCCTCGGCCGGCAGCTGGATCGAGGTCATGAAGTAGCCCTGGTCTTCTTCCGGCAGGAATGCACCCGGCAGCCAGTGCAGGCCCAGCAGCAATGCCGCCACCAGTGCGGCGAACACGCCCATCACCCGCCCGCTCCGCTGCAGCAGCGACGCCACACCACGCTGGTAACGCCCGGTCATCCGCTCGAAGCCCCGGTTGAAGGCGCCGAACAGCCCGCCGCGACCGCGATGGCCGTGGGTGGCCTGGCGCAGCAGGGTCCCGCACAGCGCCGGCGTCAGGCTCAGGGCCAGCAGCGCCGAGAACAGGATCGACACCGCCATCGCCACGGTGAACTGGCGGTAGATCGCGCCCACCGAACCACTGGCAAACGCCATCGGGATGAACACCGCAGTCAGCACCAGGGTAATGCCGATCACTGCGCCGGTCAGTTCACGCATCGCCTTGATGGTGGCCTCGCGCGGCGGCAGGCCCTCCTCGGCCATGATCCGTTCCACGCCCTCGACCACCACGATCGCGTCGTCGACGATGATGCCGATCGCCAGCACCATGCCGAACATGGTCAGCACGTTGATCGAGAAGCCCAGGGCCAGCATCACCGCGAAGGTGCCCAGCAGTGCGATCGGTGCGACCAGCGCTGGAATCAGCGTGTAGCGCCAGTTCTGCAGGAACAGGTACATCACCGCGAACACCAGCAGCATCGCCTCCAGCAGCGTCTGCACCACCTTCTGGATCGAGATCTTCACGAACGGCGCGGTGTCGAACGGGATGCTCGCTTCCACCCCGCGCGGCAGCAGCGGTGCCAGCTCAGCCATGCGTTCACGCACCGCCGCAGCGGTACGCACCGCGTTCGCGCCCGGGCGCAGCTGCACGCCGGCGGCGGTGGCAGGATGACCATCCTCGCGGGTGCCCCAGGCATAGCTCTGCGCGCCCAGCTCGACGCGGGCGACATCACCCAGCACCACCCGTGAACCGTCGGCGCCGGCACGCAGTACGATCGCCGCGAACTGTTCCGGCGTAGACAACTGACCGTCGGCGCTGAGCGGCACGGTGATGCGCTGGCCTGGAACACCCGGCGAATCACCAATGCGTCCTGGCGAAATCTCCAGGTTCTGCTGCTCGATGGCGGTTGCCACATCGCCCATGGTCAGGCCGTAGCCGGTCAACCGGGTCGGGTCCAGCCACACGCGCATCGCCTGCTCGGCACCGAACAACTGCACGCGGCCGACGCCATCGATACGGCGCAGCTCTTCGATGATGTTGCGCGCCATGAAGTCGCCCAGCGCGGCCTCGCTGACGCTGGCATCGGGCGAACGCAGGCCGACCAGCATCAGGAAGCCGGAATCAGCGGCCTCCACGAACAGGCCGTTCTGGCGCACGCTGCGCGGCAGCCGTGGTTCGATCGCCTTGATCCGGTTCTGCACGTCCACCTGCGCCAGCTCCGGATTGGTGCCGGGCTTGAAGGTGGCAGTGATCGACGCTTCGCCGGACGTGTCCACCGACGACTCGAAGTACAGCAGGTGCTTGACACTGGACAGCTCGCGCTCGATCAGGCCAACCACTGCATCATTCAGCGTCTGCGGGCTGGCACCCGGGTAGCTGGCATAGATGCTGACGCTGGGCGGGGCGACTGCTGGATAGCGCTCCACCGCCAGCCGTGGGATCGCCAGCGCGCCGGCCAGGATGATGAAGATCGCCAGCACCCAGGCGAACACCGGGCGATCGATGAAGAAACGTGCCATGTTGGATTTTCCTGGAGGGACCGGCCCGGAACAGGCTCAGCCCTTGCTGCCGGCCTGCACTGCACCGGCGCTGGCAACCGGCATCTGCCAGTCGCGCGCATCGACCACCACGCCTTCCTGCAGGCGTTCCTGGCCCTCGACCACCACCTTCTCGCCCGCCTTCAGGCCAGAACGCACCAGCCACTGGCGATCAACACTGCCCTCCACTTCCAGCGTGCGGATCACCGCCTTGCCGTCGGCGCCGATCACCCAGGCATAGGCCTGGCCACCGGCGCTGCGCAGCAGCGCCTGCTGTGGCACGGTCAATGCACTGGCCGGGGCACCGCGTGGCACTCTTGCACGCACATACATGCCGGGCAGCAGCTTCCGCTGCGGGTTGTCGACCAGGATGCGCAGGATGACATCACCGGTTCGCGCATCGACATTGATGCCGGAGAACAGCAGCTGACCGCGTTCGGGCAGTGGCTTGCCGCTGGCGCCGATGATCGTCACCGGCCGCTCGCCGCCACCGGCGGCAGTCCGCTGCAGAGACTCCAGCTGCGCCGCCGGTTGGCGCACATCGACGTAGACCTGGTCGATCTGCTGCACCACTGCCATCGGCTCGGCATCGGCCACGCCGACCAGCGCACCTTCGGTCACCAGCGCCTGGTCGATACGGCCGGCAATCGGCGCACTGACCGTCGCATAGCGCAGGTCGAGCTGGCGACGCGACAGGATCGCGCGCGCTTCGTTGACTGCGGCGCGGGCCTGTTCGTATTCGGCGTGGGCGTCGTCGCGATGCTGCTGGCTGACGGCCTGCGCGGCGGCCAGCGCATGCAGGCGCTGCGACTGCACGCGGCTGCGGCCAAGCGCGGCCTCACTGCGCTGCAGGGCAGCCAGTGCCGAATCGACGTCGGCCCGGAACGCGGCCGGGTCGATCTGGAACAGGGCCTGGCCGGCGCTCACCTCGGCCCCCTGGTCGAACAGCCGGCGCTGCACGATGCCGCCCACCTGCGCACGGATCTGCGCGGTGCGCACGGCGGCCACGCGGCCGGGCAGTTCGTCGTCACGCTGCACCACCTGCGGGCCGACGGTGACCACGCTGACACGCGGTGCGGCTTCGGGAGTGGCTTCGGGAGTGGAGCAGGCCGTCATGGCCAGGGCGAGGGCCGCGATCAACGCGACCGGAGTCCTGAAGGTTCTCATTGCTGTGCACAATGCCGCGCGGGCGGCGGATAGGTTCTGAAGCGCGCAGTGTGCGTGGCGATGATGGGGTTTCGATGGAGGAACTGTGGAGATACGATGGAGACAAGCACCTTACGGCCCCGCCCCTGCATGCATGCCTCCCCCGCCCTCGCCGCTCTCGTCCTGATCGTCGAGGATGAGGCCGAGATCGCCGATATTCTCAGCGCCTACCTGCAACGCGAAGGACTGCGCACGCTGCGCGCGGCCGATGGCCATAGCGCACTGGACCTGCATCGCAGCGCCCGCCCCGACCTGGTCCTGCTCGATGTACAGCTGCCACGCCTGGATGGCTGGAGCGTGCTGACCCAGCTGCGCCAGCGTGGTGAGACGCCGGTGATCATGCTGACTGCGCTGGACCAGGACCTGGACAAGCTGACCGCGCTGCGCATGGGTGCCGACGACTACGTGGTCAAGCCGTTCAACCCGGCCGAGGTGGCGGCGCGCGTGCGCGCGGTGCTGCGGCGTACGCTGCGCGCCTCGCGCGTGGACGCGCCCACTGCGCTGCGCGTCGGCCCGCTGCTGATCGACTCGGCCACCCACGCCGTGCACGTGGAGGGCGAAGGCTACAGTCACGAAGTGCTGCTCACGCTCACCGAGTTCAAGCTGCTGCACTGCATGGCGCTGGCACCGACCCGCATCTTCAGCCGCAGCGAGCTGATGCACGAATGCCTGCCGGAAAGCGAAGCGCTGGAGCGCACCGTCGACAGCCATGTCAGCAAGCTGCGCCGCAAGCTGGACGAAGTGGGCATGGTCAATGTTCCGGCCAGTGTGCGCGGCGTCGGCTACCGGTTGATGGCTGACCGCTGATGGCCCGACTGCGCCGTTCCGGGCTCAGCCGCCACATCATCGTCTCGATGTCACTGATGGTGATCGGCGTCATCGTGATGATGATCCTCTCGTCGTGGCTGCTGTACGCGGTGCTGGTCGAGTTCTTCCCCGGAAGTACCGAAGAGCCGGAAAGCTGGCTGCCGACCGGGCCGGAGCTGGCATGGATGGTGGGCGTGATCCTGACTGGTCTGGCGCTGGCCATCGCCGCCTCGTTCCGCCTCGCCCACCGCATCCTGTCGCCGTTGAATTCGCTGGTGGACAGCGTGCGTGCGCTCGCCAGCGGTGACCTTGGGGCGCGCGCCAGCGTCGAGGAGAATTCGCCGGGCGAAGTGGCGACCCTGGTTGAAGACTTCAATGCGATGGCGCGCCGCCTGCAGCACATGGAGAGCGAGCGCGCGATGTGGCATGCGGCCATCGCACATGAGCTGCGTACTCCGGTGACGATCCTGCGCGGCCGCCTGCAGGGACTGGCCGAGGGCGTGTTCCAGCCGGACGAGTCGCAGTTCCGCAGCCTGCTCGCCCAGGTCGAAGGGCTGTCCCGCCTGATTGAAGATCTGCGCGTACTGAGCCTGTCCGACAACGCACGGCTGGACGTGCGTCGCGCACGCACCGACGTGGTGGCCGAGGTGCATTCGGTGATGACGCTGGTCGACCCGCAGTTCCGCGCTGCGGGCTTCGTGCTGGAACTGGAAACCAGCCGCGAGGAACACAACGCGCACTGTGATCCCACGCGCCTGCGCCAGGCCCTGCTGGCGCTGCTGGAGAACGCGCGTCGCTATGCCAGCCCAGGCAAGGTGCGGATCGCCGTGCATGACACGCCGGGCCATGTGCAGGTGGCCATCGAGGATGAAGGCCCGGGCATTGATCCCGGACTGCACGCCGACATCTTCACTCCGTTCATGCGCGCCGACGGCTCACGTTCGCGCCAGGGCGGTGGCAGCGGGCTCGGCCTGGCGGTGGTCAAGGCCATCGCCGATGCACATGGTGGCCGTGCCTACTGCACGCCCGGCAGCTGCGGCGGCAGCCGTTTCGTCATCGAACTGCCGCGCCAGTAGCCGGACCAGCGGCCTGCGTGCGCAGGTGTGCTCCCAGCGCGGCCAGATTGGCGTCGATCGCATCCATTTCCTCACGCTGCCGCGCCGGCAACTGCTGGCGAAGCTGCACACGCAATGCCTGCCATGCCGGTACCGCCTGCGCACTGGCAGTGGCCACGGCCGCAGACAGCAGCACCTGCTCGTCGCCCAGCGGCAACCCATAGCCGCCGTCCTGCAGCAGCGTCCCCGGGCGCAACCACTGCCCACTCTGCGCCAGCAGGCCGCGCAGGCTACGGGTTTCGGCGCTGTCCGCAGCAGCCAGCAACTGCCGCTTGAGCACATCGCGTGCTCGCAGCTCGGCACGCCGCTGTGCGGCCTGTTCCAGCAACAGCAGGCCGGCACTGGCGCGCAGGTCGCCCTTCAGCAGCCAGGGTGCCCGTTGTTCTGCCGGCAGCTTCAACCAGCCGCGCACATCGCGGGCGGGCAAGCTCAGCTGGGTCGCCGCCACTGTGAACAACTGCTGGTAGTGGTCGCGCGCGGAAGCGAAGTAATAGCCCTGTGACTGCGCTGCGTTGCGGTCCGTGAGTACCCGCTCGTCGAGTATGCCCAGCCGCGCCAGCCGGCGCTTGAGACCGCGCGGACTCAGCTGGGCCAGCCCGGCCTCGCCCAGCCGCGGCACTCCGGCCTGCAGCAGCTTGGCGGTCTCCACCGCACAGTTGTTGCTGACGAAGTAATAGCGCCCGTCATAGCTCCAGTGCACCTGGGCGGTGCGCTCGAGCAGGCTGGCGATCTCATCACGCTGCAGCCGCAATGGCAGCGACTGCAGGCCGCGCAGTTCGACCTTGGTGTACTCGTCCACCACCTGCTGCAGCGGCAGCACGAACAGCCGCGACGGGTAGCCGCCGGTCAAGCCGCGCCAGTTGGATATCTGTACGTCGCCCACGAACGCGCGGAAGGACAGCACGCGGTGGTATTCAAGATCCAGCCGGCAGTCCGGCCCCGGTGCACGCCCGGGCCTGCAGATCACCAATCGCAGCATGCTGTGGCCCCAGCGGCTCATCGGCTGGGCGCTGCCTTCGGCGAACAGGTAATCCACGGCGTAGACACGCGCGGGGTCGAGCTGCAGCAGCGATGCCGCCCCCTCTTCCGATTCGGCCTGCAGCAATGGCAACGCGTTCGCGCAGTGCGACTGCGGCAGCGATGGCGGCGTTCCGAAATGGGCCTGGTACCACTGCGCCAGTGCCGGGCGCCGGCAGGCGAACTCGCTGTCGAGCACGAAATGCTCGGCGTTCACTGCCAGGTACTCGGCCGGGCCCTTCAGTTCATACGCATCGGGACTGCGGTCACGGAAGTCGTTGTCGCCACGGCCGAGATGCCAGGGCTTGCGCTGCCAACCCGCGAGGTCACGCCATCGCATGCTCTGCGACCAGTTCGCACCGCCACGGTCGGCGACGTGGGTCAGTTCATGCACCAATGCGCTGCGGCGCGCACGGCGGCTGCCGGGCATGCTGTCATCCAGCAGGTTACGGCGCAATGTGATGCGGCCCGCGAAAGCGCGGCCATGCACCTCGGCGGGAAGGTCATCACGCCAGCGCACCTGCACCTGAGGCGGCAAAGCGCGCCGCAGGCCCTCCGGCAGCAGTGACTGCACGTCGGCCAGGGTCTGGCTGGCGAGCTGCTGCTCTGCAGGGCTCAGCCCCGCCGGGTCGAGCTGCAGGCGATCGGCTGCGGGCGCGACGTGGGCGATCAGCAGTAGAGCCACGCCAAGCGTGGCGGCGTTCCGTGCAGATGTCATGGAGTTGCCGGCCAGCGGCCGGCACTACCCGAAGGCCGGATCAACGGGCCAGCAGCGCGCGGGCCAGTTCCAGGTCGCTCTGCTGCTGTGCGGTGGCGCTCTGCTCACGCAGGTGGACCAGCGCGGCCTGCAGGCGGGCACCACGGATCTGGCCGTCGCTGGCGACGAACGCAGCGGCATCGTCGCGCGCAGCCTGCACCACCTTGTCGTCGCCCGAGCTGCTGCCCGAGGAGCCGGAGGAAGCACCGGTGGCCGAACCGGCCGAGGTGCCGGCGAAGCTGGAAGCAAAGCCGGCCAGCGGCAGGGACAGCAGGGCGAGCAGCAGAAGCGGACGGGTCATCGTTCGAAGCCGGTTGTGAGGATGCGTGGAGCGTAACGGGTGCGTGAAGGATTTGCCCGGCTCAGGCGTCGAACAGCTTGCCGGGATTCAGCCGCGCTTGGGGATCGAACGCGCGTTTGACCGCCTTCATGAGCGCGATCTCGGCGGGGCCGCGGGTGCTGTCCAGGTAGCCCTTCTTGACCAGTCCGATGCCGTGCTCGGCCGAGATGCTGCCATCGAAGCGGGCCAGCACCTGCGCCAGCAGCTTGGTCACCTGCTCGCACTGCGCCACGAAGTCGGCGTCGCTGGTGTCGTCCGGCTTGAGCACGTTGATGTGCAGGTTGCCGTCGCCGATGTGGCCGAACCAGACCACGTCGAAGTGCGGGTAGGCCTGCCCGATCAGTGCCTGGGTCTCGGCCAGGAACGCCGGCATCGCCGATATCCGCACCGAGACATCATTCTTGTAAGGTTTGTAGCGCGCCAGCGACTCGGTGATGCCTTCGCGCAGGCGCCACAGCTGGGCCGCCTGGGCGTCGCTGGCACTGATCACACCGTCGCTGACCCAACCGTTGCCCATGCAATCCTCGAAGGCCGCCATCGCCGCCGCTTCCTGCGCTTCGTCGTTGGCGGCGAACTCGGTGACCACGTAATACGGGTGCACCTCGTCGAACGGTGCCTGCGCACCATGCGCCAGCACGTGCTCCAGCGCGCGATCAGTGAAGAATTCGAAGGCCTGCAGCTGCAGCCGCGCGCGGAACGCGGCGAACACCTGCATCAGCACTTCGAAGCTGGGCAGCGCCAGCAGCATCACGTTGCTGGCCGGCGGCGGATCGGTCAGCTTCACCGTCGCCTCGACGATCACCCCCAACGTACCTTCCGAACCGATCAGCAGCTGGCGGAAGTCATAGCCGCTGGAGTTCTTGATCAGGCCCTTGTTGAGCTCGAGCAGTTCGCCGCTGGCGGTGACCACCTTCAGCCCGGCAATCCACTCGCGGGTGTTGCCGTAACGGATCACGCGGATGCCACCGGCATTGGTGGCGATGTTGCCGCCGATCGTGCAGGAACCACGCGCGGCGAAATCCACCGGGTAGATCAGGCCGTGGTCCAGCGCGGCGTTGTGCACGGCTTCCAACGGCATGCCGGCCTGCACCACCAGGGTGCGATCGACCGCGTCGTAGGCCAGCGCCTTGTTCATCCGTTCCAGGCTGAGCACCAGCTCGCCGTTGGCCGCCACCGCGCCACCCGAGAGACCGGTGCGGCCGCCCGACGGCACCACCGCCACGCCCTCGGCGGCACTCCAGCGCATCACCGCCTGCACTTCCTCGACCGTGGCCGGCAGTGCGACCGCCAACGGCGCAGGCGTCCAGCGCCGGGTCCAGTCGCGCCCGTAATGCTCCAGGTCGGCCGGGTCGGTCTTCAGCTTCAGGCCGGGACAGGCCTGCTGCAGCGAGGCAATGCGGGAATCGGTCATGACGGTCCAGCGCGGTGCGTGAAGAGCGGGCAAGCGTGCCAGCGGCACGCGCCAGCGTCCAGCCCCGCAGCCGGGCAGATAGCTACGGATGCAACCAATTGCGCACTGCACCATGGGCGTTGCGATCTGGCATAGTGGTCAGCCCCTGTCCCACTGGCCGTGTCGCCCCATGTCGCCGAAGAAGACCTCGTTCCCCAAGCAGGATATCCGCGTGCTGTTGCTGGAGGGGGTCAGCCAGACCGCCGTGGAGGTGTTCAGCGCCGCCGGCTACAGCCAGATCGAGGCGCACACCAAGGCACTGCCCGAGGACGAACTGAAGGCGCGCATCGCCGAGGCGCACATCGTCGGCATCCGTTCGCGCACCCAGCTCAGCGCCGAAGTGCTGGCCGAGGCCAAGCGCCTGATCGCGGTGGGCTGCTTCTGCATCGGCACCAACCAGGTCGACCTGGATGCGGCCGAACTGGCCGGCATCCCGGTGTTCAATGCGCCCTATTCCAACACCCGCAGCGTGGCCGAGCTGGTGATCGCCGAGGCGATCATGCTGACCCGCGGCATCCCGCAGAAGAACGCCGAATGCCATCGCGGCGGCTGGTCGAAGTCGGCCAGCGGCAGCCATGAAGTGCGCGGCAAGACGCTGGGCATCATCGGTTACGGCCACATCGGCACCCAGGTCGGCGTGCTCGCCGAATCGCTGGGCATGCAGGTGATCTTCCACGACGTGGAAACCAAGCTGGCACTGGGTAACGCCCGTGCAGCGGCCAGCCTGGACGACCTGCTGGCACGCGCCGACATCGTCACCCTGCACGTGCCGGAGACGCCGTCCACGCAGTGGATGATCGGCAGCACCGAGCTGGCGAAGATGCGCAAGGGCGTGCACCTGATCAACGCCGCGCGCGGCACCGTGGTCGACATCGATGCGCTGGACGCGGCCCTGGCCAGCGGCCACGTCGGTGGCGCCGCGCTGGACGTGTTCCCGGTCGAGCCGAAGGGCAACGGCGATATCTTCGAATCACCGCTGACCCGCCACGACAACGTGATCCTCACCCCGCACGTCGGCGGCAGCACGCTGGAAGCGCAGGACAACATCGGCGTGGAAGTGGCGGCCAAGCTGGTGCGCTACAGCGACAACGGCAGCACCCTGTCGGCGGTCAACTTCCCGGAAGTGACCCTGCCCGAACACGAAGACAGCCTGCGCCTGCTGCACATCCACCAGAACGTGCCGGGCGTGCTGTCCAGGGTCAACGAGATCTTCTCGCGCCACAACGTCAACATCGACGGCCAGTTCCTGCGCACCGACCCGAAGGTGGGCTACGTGGTGATCGACATCACCGCCAGCGAAGCGCAGGCCGCCGCCGTGCGCGACGAGCTGGCCGCGATTCCAGGCACGCTGCGGACTCGCATTCTGTATTGAGCAAGGCGTCGCCGGGCATGACCCGGCGGATTGCTTCCGGCATCGCGCCATCCACGCCATGCGTGGATGGGACACCTCAGAACCTTACGGCGTGGAGGTTCTTGTAAAAGTCCCAATGGATCAGAACCCTGTCTTCCATCGACAGGAACAGCGTATCGACGAAATCCAGCTCGTCGGCATGAACCAGCCAGTCCTGCAGGCGGCTGCCCAGCGAAGGTACCGCCCCATCCACCTGGACAACCGTCAACGCTGCCTCGCTTGGCAAGCCAACAGCATCTGCGATGGCGCTCAACTCCTGCGCCAGCCGCTCCCGCCCCACCGCGGGGACCTCCAGGCGCGATGGCACGCGCTCCCAGTCGATGGATGTGATGACTGGCAATGCAGCCTTGATCATCGCGAGTGCCGCATTCTGCTTCGCCTCACCACAGGCATGAGCCGCAACAAACGCTGCACAGCCGTCCGAGAGCATCAACGTGCCAACCAGCGGCGCGCCATGCGCTGCATGGACTCATCCGACTCCGGGTCGGCCGCGACCTCGGTCACCGGCCGCCAGGCCAGGTCCAGTGATTCCTCGCTGGGCACGAAGGCCTCGCCACCCAGCGCCCGGATCACGAAGCGCACGTCGTAGTGCCAGTGTCCCGGCACGTCCTTGCGCTCCGGAATCCAATGCTTGTCCAGATCGAAGATGGCCGGGTCTTCCAGCACCAGGCCGCTCAGGCCGGACTCTTCCTCGGCTTCCTTCAGCGCCACCCGGGCCAGGTCGCGGTCGCCGTCGGCGTGGCCGCCCAGCTGCAGCCAGCGCTGCAGCTTGCGATGGTGGGTCAGCAGCAGGCGCTGCTCATCGGCGCTGACCAGCCAGCAGCTGGCGGTGAAGTGGCCGGCCAGCCGCTCACGCCGGAACGGATCTTCCGGATCATCCAGCAATGTGCCGAATTCGGCAGCCAGGGCGTCGTGGGCGGGTTCGCGGTGCGCGTAGTCCCGGAGCAGGCCGCGCAGGCGATCGTCAAGCGCGGCAAGGGTTTCGGCGGTCTGGCTCATGAATGGGGGCGGTTCGGAAAAATACTGCTCATTATCGCCGTTCATTGTTGCGATTGCGCTTGTGCGTTGGCTTCAGCTTTGGCTAAGGTACAGCGGGCCGTTCGCACGGCCTTCACCATTCAAGGCAGCCGGCAACGTATCGGCCGCCCACCCCATCCGATCACTAGGAAGTACTGCATGCTTAAAGCTCTGTTGAGGGTCAAGCCGGTCGAGCCGGCCGGGCACGTCGATGCCGGCGAACCCATCGAAGGCAGCCTGGACGGCGAAGCCACGTTGAAACGGACCCTCACGGCTAAACACCTCATCCTGCTTGGCGTGGGTGCGGTGATCGGCGCTGGTATCTTCGTGCTGACCGGGCAGGCCGCAGCCAACCACGCGGGCCCGGCGGTCATGCTGTCGTTCGTGCTGGCCGGTTTCGCCTGTGCGCTGGCAGGCCTGTGCTATGCCGAGTTCGCGGCGATGATGCCGGTCTCCGGCAGTGCCTACTCCTATTCCTATGCCACCCTCGGCGAAGGCATGGCCTGGTTCATCGGCTGGTGCCTGGTGCTGGAGTACCTGTTCGCCTCGGCGTCGGTCGCGGTGGGCTGGTCGGCCTACCTGATCAGCTTCATCACCACCACGCTGCACATGCCCTTCCCGGACATGCTCAGCGCCGCGCCCATCGCCTGGACCGGCAGCGAGTTCGTCTCCTCCGGCAAGCTGTTCAACCTGCCGGCAGTGCTGATCGTGGCGGCGGTATCCGGCCTGCTGTACGTGGGCGTAACCCAGTCGGCGTTCGTCAACGCGATCATCGTGGCGATCAAGGTCACCGTCATCTGCCTGTTCATCGGCATCGGCGCGGCCCACATCGACCCGGCCAACTGGCACCCGTTCATTCCGGAAAACACCGGCGTGCCGGGTGAGTTCGGCTGGAGTGGCATCTTCCGCGCCGCCACCATCGTGTTCTTCGCCTACATCGGTTTCGATGCGGTCTCCACCGCCGCCGGTGAGACCAAGGATCCGCAGCGCAACATGCCGATCGGCCTGCTCGGCTCGCTGGCCGTATGCACCATCGTCTACATCATCGTCTGTGCGGTGCTGACCGGCATGATGCCGTACCACCTGCTGGGCACCGACAAGCCGGTGGCGACCGCGCTGGAGCCCTACCCGACCCTGTCCTGGCTCAAGACGTTCGTGGAAGTCGGCGCCATTGCCGGCCTGTCCTCGGTGGTGCTGGTGATGATGATGGGCCAGACCCGCATCGCCTACACCATCTCCCGCGACGGCCTGCTGCCGAAGTTCTTCGGCAAGGTCCACGCCCGCTTCCGCACCCCGTACTGGGCCACGATCGTCGTCGGCGTGATCGCCGCCGCACTGGCGGGCCTGGTGCCGCTGAACGTGCTGGGCGAACTGGTGTCGATGGGCACCCTGCTGGCCTTCGCCACCGTCTGCATCGGCGTGCTGGTGCTGCGCTATAGCAAGCCTGAACTCCATCGCCCGTTCCGCGTGCCGGCGGTGTGGATCATCTGCCCGCTTGGCGCCGCGGCCTGCCTGTTCCTGTTCTGGCAGGCGTTCGTGGTGCACTGGCACCTGTTCGTCGGCTGGACCGTGCTGGGCATGCTGATCTACCTCGGCTATGGCATGCGCAACAGCAAGCTCGCCAAGTCGCCTTGATCCGCCTCCGGGCCGGCCTCGCGCCGGCCCGTCCGTTTTCCCGTGCGCCGCTCATGGCGCACTTCGACAAGACCACCACACATGTTCAAGCAACTGTGGGCCACCAAGCACCCGCATGCCGCCCATGAAGACGCCAACGGCCTGAGCCTGCGCCGCCACCTCGGCCCCTGGGGCCTGACCGCCCTGGGCATCGGCGCGGTGATCGGCGGCGGCATCTTCGTCATCACCGGCCAGGCCGCCGCCAACCACGCCGGCCCGGCGATCATGCTGTCCTTCGTGCTGGCCGCCATCTGCTGCGCCTTCTGCGCGCTGGCCTACGCCGAGTTCGCCTCGATGGTGCCGGTCTCCGGCAGCGCCTACACCTATACCTACGCCACCTTCGGCGAGCTCTCGGCCTGGTTCATCGGCTGGATGCTGGTGCTCGAGTACGGCGTGTCCGCCTCGGCGGTCGCGGTCAGCTGGACCGGCTATTTCCTCAGCCTGCTCAGCCAGTTCGACATCCATCTACCGGCGGCCCTGGTCAGCGCCCCGCTCGACGCCCAGCTGCGTCCGACCGGCGCGATCGCCAACCTGCCGGCCGCCGCACTGGTGCTGCTGCTGACCTGGTTGTGCTACGTCGGCATCAGCAAGTCCTCGGCGATGAACATGGCGATGGTCGTGCTCAAGACCGGCCTGATCGTGCTGGTCATCGTGGTCGGCTGGAAGTACGTGGACACCAGCAACTGGACCCCGTTCATCCCCGCCAACGAAGGCCCCGGCAAGTACGGCATGGAAGGCGTGCTGCGTGGCGCGGCGATGGTGTTCTTCGCCTACATCGGTTTCGAGGCGGTATCGGTGGCGGCGCAGGAATCGAAGAACCCGCAGCGCGACATGCCGATCGGCATGATGCTGTCGCTGGTGATCTGCACCGTGCTCTACATCGCGATGGCGGCGGTGATGACCGGCCTGGTGCCGTTCCAGCTGCTGGGCACCGACGAGCCGGTGGTGACCGCAGTCGCGGCGCATCCGCAGCTGGGCTGGCTGCGCTGGGTGGTCGAGGTCGGCGCGCTGGTCGGCCTGTCCTCGGTGGTACTGGTGATGATCATCGGCCAGCCGCGCATCTTCATGATCATGGGCCGCGACGGCCTGCTGCCGCCGGTGTTCACCAGGATCCACCCGAAGTACCGCACCCCGCACATCAACACGGTGATCACCGGCATCGGCATCGCGCTGCTGGCGGCGCTGTTCCCGCTGGACATCCTCGGCGAGCTGACCTCGATGGGCACGCTGATCGCCTTTGCGGCGGTGTGCGCCGGCGTGCTGATCCTGCGCCGCACCCAGCCGGACCTGCCACGCCCGTTCCGCATGCCGATGGCGTGGCTGATCTGCAGTCTGGGGGTGCTCAGCTGCCTGGCGCTGCTGTCGGCGATGACGATGCACAACTGGATGCTGATGGGCGTATGGACCTTCGTCGGCTTCGTGATCTATTTCTGCTACGGCTTCAGGCACAGCCGCCTGCGGGGGAAGTAAGGGGTTTTGCATTGCAGGGCCTGCCGCCCTGCACCCGCCTTTGAAGCCGGAGCAACGGCAACAGCAACGGCAACAGCTGGGCTGAGGGCTTGGCGGGGAGGCATGGGTTCGCGGGGGACGCCGTGAATCCATCCCTGGAGGCTTGGCCGTGGCATCCATGCCGCGGACACCCCCGCGAACCCATGCCTCCCCGCCCCTGACAGTATCCCGGTGCGTCCGGTGGATCCACGCCATGCGTGGATGAAACGTTCTCATGAACGAATGCTCCGGAATGAATGATTCTGTAGAGCGGAGCCATGCTCCGCTCCGAGCAAGCGCAGCGAAGCGACCCGCTTTTCGCTTTTCCTTCTTCACTCCGTGGCCGGCCGTACACCGGAACCTGTCAGAGGCGGGGCGGGTGGGCCGTGCAGGGGCGTTGGCGCCATGGATGGCGCCATCGAGCTTACAGGGACGTACTTGCAGCGTCCCCTGCACGGCCCACCTGCCCCGCCCCGCCCATGAACCGCTCTATACGACCAACCACGAGGGGCTCAGCCGTTGGCCGAATCCAGTAAAATCGCCGACATGAACGCCCCCACCTTCCCGTACGACACCGCGCGCCTGAGCGAACTGGCCCAGCTGCTGATCGACAACGTCCGCGAACTGGCCCACGCCGGCTGGACTCCGGCCACCAGCAGCAACTTCTCCCACCGCCTGGACGACCGCCACGCGGCGATCACCGTCTCGGGCAAGGACAAGGGCCGCCTGATCGAGGACGACATCATGGTGGTGGACTTCGACGGCCAGGCCGTCGGCCGTCCGCTGCGCCCGTCCGCCGAGACCCTGCTGCACACCCAGCTGTACCGCCGCTTCCCGGACGTCGGCTGCGTGCTGCATACGCACTCGCCGGTGCAGACCATCGCCTCGCGCCTGTACGCGCCGCAGGGTCATATCCGCCTGGAAGGCTACGAGCTGCTGAAGGCCTTTGCCGGCAACAGCACCCACGAGATGGCCATCGAGGTGCCGGTGTTCGCCAATACCCAGGACATGAACGTGCTGTCGAAGCAGGTCGATGACCTGCTCGACCGGCAGAACCTGTGGGGCTATCTGATCGATGGCCACGGCCTGTACGCCTGGGGCCGCGACATGGCCGAAGCACGTCGCCATCTGGAAGCCTTCGAATTCCTGTTCCACTGCGAACTGGAGCTGCGCAAGCTGCGCGGCTGAACCGGCGCGCAGGTGCAGATGCCGATCCGGAATCTGCACCTCGCCGCCACCCTGATACCCTGTCCTCCCCCCGAGACGTTCAAGCTGCCGCCATGAGCCGACTGCGCATCTACGACGACACCCGCCCCGAATCACCGCTGCTGGACACCCAGGACGGCGCGGTCATCGCTGCCGAGCTGCGGAAGATCGGCGTCACCTTCGAGCGCTGGCAGGCCACCGCACCGGTCGCACCGGGCGCCAGCCAGGAGGAAGTGTTCGCCGCCTACCGCGCCGACATCGACCGCCTGGTTGCCGAGCGCGGTTTCAAGAGCGTGGACGTGGCCTCGATCGCCCCGGACAACCCGAACCGCGCCGAGCTGCGCAAGAAGTTCCTCGACGAGCACTTCCACAAGGAAGACGAGGTGCGCTTCTTCGTCGCCGGCTCCGGCCTGTTCACCCTGCACGTGGGTGACAAGGTCTATGAGATCGAGTGCGTGAAGGACGACCTGATCGCCGTGCCCGATGGCACCACCCACTGGTTCGACATGGGCGAGGAACCCAGCTTCGTGGCGATCCGTTTCTTCACCGAGCCGGACGGCTGGGTCGGCCATTTCACCGGCACCGACATCGCGCAGAAGTTCCCTCGTTACGTACCCACCCAGGCGTCCTGATCCATGCAAGCCCGCGTCATCCTGACCGACATCGAAGGCACCACCAGCAGCATCTCGTTCGTCAAGAACGTGCTGTTCCCCTATGCGCGCAAGGCGTTGCCCGCGTTTGTCGCCGAGCATGGCCAGCAGCCGGACGTCCGCCGCTGGCTGGATGCGGTGGCTACCGAGATCGGCGGTGCCTGCCAGGACAGCCTGGTGGCCGAGACGCTACAGGGCTGGATCGACCAGGACCGCAAGCACACCGCACTGAAGGCGCTGCAGGGACTGATCTGGGACGAAGGCTACCGCCGTGGCGACTACACCGCGCACTTCTACCCGGAAGTAGCGCCGGTGCTGAAGGGCTGGCACGCTTCCGGCCTGCCGCTGTACGTGTACTCCTCCGGTTCGGTGCCGGCGCAGAAGCTGTTCTTCGGTTTCAGCGATGCCGGTGACCTCAGCCCACTGGTGTCGGGCTGGTTCGATACCGAGATCGGCGGCAAGCGCGAGGCCGACAGCTACCGCCGCATCGTGCAGGCCATCGGCGTACCGGCCGGCGAGATCCTGTTCCTGTCCGATGTGGTGGAAGAACTGGATGCCGCCCGCGAAGCCGGGTTGCAGACCCGCCTGATCGATCGCCTGGATGATTACCCGATGCCGCGTACCGGCCAGGCCGCCAACGGCCACGAACGGGTCGAGAATTTCCAGCAGATCCAGCTGTAAAGCGCCGGGTAGATGCCAACCTTGGTTGGCACCTACCAAAGCGCGATACCCCTCAACGATCGTTGAGGGTCTTCACCTTCAGCGCTTCGCGCAGGGCAACCAGATCCACCGGGCCGCGCACTGCGATATCGCGGGTTTCGCCCGGCAACAGGTCCAGCAGATTGTCTTCGACCTGCACATCCAGCGCGCCGAAGTCGATCCACGCCGCGCGCACGTACGCCGCGCTTTCCAGCCGCAGACGATAGTGGTCCCCTTCGATGGACAACGTGGCCTTGAGTTTCTGCCGCGGCAACACCTGGTCCTTGGCCTCAACGAAACCGACCACCTGCCGCGCACTCACGTTGCCGTCCTGCAGCAACTCGAACACCGCCACCGTACGCGTCGGGTCGGCACCGGCCAGCAGCTCTGCATCGCTGAAATCGCCCATCGAGGTGACACCCGCCGCCGCCAACGTCACCGTTTCCTCGCGACGACGCAGCACCTTGCCCTCCACGTCCATCACCCGCAGACGCCAGCGTACATCCAGTGCGGCACCGTCGTTGATCAGGCGCACCCGCGTGCTGCCCTCGTCGCGCAGCGCTGCCACCGTCACTGGCGCGAAGAAACGCCGCGCGGCGAAGTGCAGCGCCTTCCAGCGGCCGAAATAGTCCACGCTGGACCAGGAGGCGCCGGGCCAGACATCGTTGAGCTGCCAGTACAGCGAGCCCATCGTGTACGGGCGCGAGGCGCGATGGTGCAGTGCCGCCAGAGCGATGCCATCGGCCTGCATGACCTGGCTGAGGTAGACGAAGTCCTCGAAGTCCTTCGGCGTACCGTAGCCCAGCTCGATGTAGTGCAGCAGGCGGCTGTTGCCCTCGCCAGCCATGAACTTCTGGTGCGCACGGATCACTGGACTGTCGATGCGCTGCTCGGCGCGGGTGGCGATCTGGTCCACCGTCGCCACCGACGGCCACGCCTGCAGCCCGTACTCGGACATGAAGCGCGGCGTCTCACGCAGGTAGGCCTGCACCGGCAGCGCCGGATTGCCCCAGACCTGCCAGTAGTGCTTGTCGCCGCGGGTCGAGTCGTTGGCCTTTTCGTCAAGATCGTTGCTCGGTGAACTGGACCAGTACGGCACGCCCAGCCCTTCCTCGCCCACCACCGCGCGCAGATCGTTGCCGAACAGGTCGACATAGCCCTGCCAGACCTCCGCTGCAAACGCCGGGTCGGCCGCCTTCAGGTCGCGACCATGGCCCCAGTCCTTCCAGGCGGTTTCTTCCTCGTTGTTGCCACACCACAGCACGATGCTGGGGTGGTGGCGCAGGCGGCGCACGTTGTCGCGTGCTTCGGCCACCACGCTGGCACGAAACGCCGGATCGTAGCCCGGCTGCATGCCGCCGCCGAACATGAAGTCCTGCCAGACCAGCAGGCCCAGTTCGTCGGCGATGTCGAAGAACGCGTCGTCCTCGTAGTAGCCGCCGCCCCAGTTGCGCAGCATGTTCATGTTGGCGTCGCGCGCGGCCGTCAGCACCTGGCGCAGGCGTGCGGCATCGACGCGCGCGGGGAAGGCATCGAACGGAATCACGTTGGCGCCCTTGGCGAAGATCTCCACGCCGTTGATGACGAAGGCAAAGCCCTGCCCGCCCTTGCGGTCTTCCTCGCGGCGCAGTTCGACCGTGCGCAGCCCGATGCGCTGCTCGCGCGCCAGCTCCGGCGCGCCACCTTGGTCCAGGCGGGCCTGCACCGTGTAGCGGTCCTGCGCGCCGTGGCCGACTGGCCACCAGCGCCGCGGATCGGCCAGTTCAACCGGAACCTCGATGCTGTTCTGGCCGGGCTTCAGCAGCACCGTGCGCTGCACCTGGGCCACGGTGCGGCCCTGCGGATCCTGCACATCCACATTCACCACGGCCGAGCCCGCCGCCGCGCCCTGCTCCACTTGCAGCAGCACGGCCAGCTTCGCCTGCTCCGCGCTCAATGCATCCGTGCGCACCGCAAGATCGGTCAGGCGGTGCGCGTCCCAAGCCTGCAGATCGATTCCGCGCCAGACGCCGGCGGTGACATAGCGCGGACCCCAGTCCCAGCCGAAGTGGTAGGCCGGCTTGCGCGCGAAGTTGCCGACCATCGCGTCCTTCGGCTCATCGCCATACGGCGACGGGTAGTTGCCAGCGATCTTGTGCGGCATTGCCCGCACGCCCGGCAGCAGGGTGCGGATCGGCGAACGGAACACGATCTGCAGTTCATTGTTGCCCGCACGGAGGCGGCCTTCGACCCGGGCACGCCACGTGCGGTGTGCGTTGTCCGCGCGCAGCAGCGGCTTTCCGTTGAGGCTGACTTCGGCGTAGGTATCCAGCCCATCGAAGCGCAGTTCGGCATTGGGCCTGGACAGCGTCGCGGCATCGACGTCGAAGCGCGCGCGGTACTCCCAGGCAGCCAGGCCGATCCACTGCAGTTCGGCCTCGGGCGCACCGACATACGGATCACGGATCAATTCGTGAGCCAGCAGGTCGGTGTGCACGCTGCCCGGCACCGTCGCCGCCCGCCATTGCTGCAGACCTGGGTGGGCGGCGCCCTGCGCGTCGCCGGGCAGCATGCGGAACTCCCACTGTGCCTGCAGCGGCGCGGCAGCGACCGGAAAGGCGGACGCCGCGATCAGCAGCAGGAGCAGGCGGACAACGAGGGGAAAGCGATGCACGGGATGCTCCTGTTATTCCGCCGGGCTTGGCCCGGCGCTACCTGCAAGTCCAGCTCACGGCAGCACCGGGCCATGCCCGGCGCACCAACCTCAACGCACCACGTTCAACACTTCGTAACACGCACCCATGGTGTGGTAATCCACCTTGCCGGCCGGGCTCTTCTCGTCGCTGTACTTGCGATTGTCGGCATCGAGGATGCGGAACCAGGCGCCGTACCGGTGATCGACGAAGTGTTCCCACGAATACGCCCAGATACGCTGGTACCACTGCCAATAGCGGTCATCGCCGGTACGCTTGGCCATCAGTGCGGCGGTCGCCAGCGTCTCCGCCTGCACCCAGAAATACTTGTCGTCGTCGCAGACGAAACTGTCGCCACCGATCGGGGCGCCATCCATGCCCGGCTGCCGGCGCGATTCCGGCGCGAAACCGTAGTACAGGCCACCCCGCGCCTCGTCCCAGCTGCGCGCCACGGCCACGTCGAACAGGTGCTGCGCGGTCGGCACCAGCCAATCGGCCTGCACATGGCGGTCCAGGATCAACATCAGCTTGGCCCATTCGGTCTGGTGGCCCGGCTGGAAGCCCCACGGGCGGAACAGGTGCTTGGGGTCATCCAGGTTGTAATCCCAGTCGATCTCCCAGTTGGAATCGTAGTGCTCCCACACCAGGCCACCGGCCTTGGCGGCCTGGCGGCGGGTCATGTTGTCGGCCAGCTGCAGCGCGCGCTCCACATAGCGCTGTTCGCCGCTGGCCTCGAAGGCGGCCAGCATCGCCTCGCACATGTGCATGTTGGCGTTCTGGCCACGGTAGCCGGTGAAATTCCACTGCCCATCGGCTTCGTCCTTGTAGAGGCCGTGCTGCGGCTCCCAGAAGCGCGCTTCCAGCAGCTGCCAGGTCTCGTCCATCCATGCGCGGGCCTGTTCGAGACCGGCCTTCAGTGCGCAGCTGTAGGCCAACAGCACGAACGCCACGCCGTAGCAGTGGTTCATGTCATCCTCGACCTTGCCATCGCGCAGGGTCCAGGCGTAACCGCCGGTGGCCGGGTTGCGGTGCACCTCGCGCAGGTAGCGCACGCCGTGCTCGACCGCCTCACGGTACTCGGCGTTGCCGAATTCGCGGTAGGCCATCGCGTAGTTGAAGACGAAACGCGTGCTGCTCACCAGATGGCGATGGTTGGCGTCGTAGATGCTGCCGTCGTCCCGGAAGTAGTGGAAGAAGCCACCGTTCGGATCGATGCAGCGCGGATGGTAGAAGGCCATCGTATCGGCGATGTGCCCGCGCAGGAACGCGGGCGAACGGAAGTCGGGGGAGGTGCTCATGCGGTAATGTCCTGGGCCTGCAGCAGCTGCTGCACTTCATCGAACGAGGGCATCGCGGCGAACGCGCCCTTGCGGGTAACAGCCAGCGCGCCGACGGCGGCGCCGAAGCGCAACGTGGCGGTGATCGCCTCCGGGTCCTGGCAGAAGGCGGCAAAACCGGCACCGGCGCCGCCGCGCTCCAGCAGCCCAACCAGCACGCCACCGACGAAAGCATCGCCAGCCGCCGTGGTGTCGACGGTAGCCACGCGGAAGCTGGTGACCGTGCCGTGGTTGTCGCGCGTGTACCAGTGCAGCGTGGCCGCACCGTCGGTGACGATCACCCAGCGCGCGCGAGCAGCGAGCAGGCGCCGCAGTACCGCTGCCTCGCCATCGGCACCCAGCGGCGCGGCCAGGTAGTCCAGCTCCTCGCGCGACAGCTTGACCAGGTCGGCGCGTTCCAGCGCCTGCCACAGGCGCGGTGTCGGGTCTTCGTTCGCCGGCCACAGCGCCGGACGCAGATTGAGGTCGAGGCTGACCACCGCACCAGCCGCACGCGCGCGATCCATGCCGGCGAGGGTCGCCTCGGCGATCGCCGCTTCGGTCAGGCTGTTGGAACAGACATGGAAGCACTGTGCGCTGTCGAAGCACGCAGCCTGGAAGTCGCTGTCACGGAACAGCAGGTCGGCTGCCGGCGGACGATAGAAGCTGAAGCTGCGCTCGCCGCTGGCATCCAGTGCGACGAAGGCCAGTGCGGTCTTGGCCGCATCGGTACGCACGATGTAGTCCGTGCCAACGCCGTGCGAGACCAGGCTGTCGGCCAGGAAGTCGCCGAACATGTCGCGGCCCAGCGTGCCGACGAACTGGGTCTTCGCACCCAGCCGTGCGGCGGCCACCGCGACATTGGCCGGCGCTCCGCCGGCGTACTGCAGGAAAGCGCGCGGTGTATCGGCCGAGGCCGGCGGCTGCGCTAGTAGATCGATCAAAATCTCGCCGAAGCAAACGATGGCACCCATTCCGGACTCAGCCTCCCTGCGTTGCGGAAGCCGGCGTACGTGCGCCGACCAGTCCGTAGAAAATGATGTAGCCGTAGCACAGCAGCGGCAGGATGAAGCTGGCCTGGACACCGATGTGGTCGGCCAGGACGCCCTGCAGGTACGGCACCACGGCACCGCCGACGATGGCCATGATCAGCAGGCTGGAGCCCTTGTTGGTCAGCGGCCCCAGGCGCTCGATGCTCAGCGCGAAGATGGTCGGGAACATGATCGAGTTGAACAGGCCGATCGCCACCACCGAGTACAGCGCGATGCTGCCGGAGCTCAGCATGGTCGTGACCAGCAGCGCCACGTTGACCAGCGCGAAGATCGCCAGCAGGCGGCTGGGCGAGAAGCGCGCCAGCAGCGCGGAGCCCGCGAAGCGGCCGATCATCGCCATCGTCCAGTAGGCCGACACGTAGTGCGTGGCTTCCTGTTCGCTGAAGCCACCGATGTTGGGCATCGACAGGTAGTTGACCAGGAAGCTGCCGATCGACACCTCAGCGCCGACGTAGAAGAAGATGCCCAGCACGCCCAGCAGCAGGTGGCGCTTGCGCAGCGCATCCAGGTAGCTGTGGTGGTGGCCCTGGTCGGCCTGCTCGGTGGCGTCGCTCAGTGCCGGCAGGCGGAACAGGAACACGAACAGCGCCAGCAGCACCAGCGCCACCGCCAGACCCACGTACGGTCCCTGCACGGCCTGCGCCTCGGCGGCACGGTAGGCCAGCTGCTCGGCGGCCGGCAGCGCCGCGATGTCGTCAGCGCTCTTGACCGTGTTGGACAGGATCAGCATGCCGCCGAAGATCGGCGCGATGGCCGTGCCCAGCGAGTTCAGCGCCTGCGCCAGGGTCAGGCGACTGGAACTGGTCTGTTCCGGGCCCAGCAGCGCGACGTACGGGTTGGCGGCGACCTGCAGCACGGTAATGCCCGTGGCCAGTACGAACAACGCACCGAGGAAGGCGCCGTACACGCGCAGCTCGGCCGCCGGCCAGAAGCCCAGCGCGCCAATGCCGGCGATCACCAGGCCAGCCACGATGCCCTTCTTGTAGCCCAGCGCCGCCACCAGGCGGCCCGCCGGCAGCGACATCAGGAAGTAAGTACCGAAGAAGGTGAACTGCACCAGCATCGCCTTGGCGTAGTTCAGTTCGAACACCGCCTTCAGGTGCGGGATCAGGATGTCATTGAGGCAGGTCAGGAAGCCCCACATGAAGAAGATCGTGGTGACGACAGCCAACGCCTTGCCGTTGGTGACGGCGGGTGCGTTGCCCGAAGAACCCGATGGACGGGGCGTTGCGGAGATCGGCATGCGTTACGCGCCTCGATGCGCGGAAGGTCGTTGTTGCGTGGAAGGGGTATGCGGAAGGAATCAGTTCGGTCGTGCGGCACTGCTTTCGCGGATGCGCAACTGCACCGGCGCGACCGTGCGCCGGGGCGGCGCGTCGGGTTCGTCCAGCCGCTGCAGCAGCAGCGCGGCAGCCTGGCGGCCACGCTCGCGCGGGTCGGCGGTGAGCGTGGTCAACGGCGGCACCGCGACCGACGCCTCGGAAATATCATCGAAGCCGGTCACGGCGAAGTCGCCGCCCGGGCGGATGCCGCGCGAGTTCAAGCCCAGCATCAGGCCCAGCGCGACGGTGTCGTTGTAGCAGACCGCCGCACTCGGGCGATGGCCATCGGCAAACAGCTCATCGGTGCGCGCAGCGGCTTCCAGCCGGTTCGGCGCCGATTCGACCATCCAGCCCGGCGGCAGCGACAGACCGGCCTCGGCCAGCGCCTGCTGGAAACCCGCGCGGCGCTGGTGGCAGGAACTGGATGCGGCGTGGCCGCCGAAGAAGGCGATCTGGCGGTGGCCGCGCTCGATCAGGTGGCGCGTGGCCAGATAGGCGCCGTGCTGGTTGTCCAGGGTCAGGAAGTCCCAGTCGGCCCCGGCCAGTTCGCGGTTGAACAGCAGCACGTTGGCATTGGCACCCAGTGCCTGCCGCAGCTGTGCGGTATCGCTGCCCTCGGCCGGCGACAGGATCAGGCCGGCCGGGGTGTGCTCCATCAGCGTGGACAGCACCGCCTGCTGCCGCTCCGGCGATTCACCCGTACTGCCGAGCAGGGTCACGTAGCCACGCCCGCCCAACGCCTCGTCCACGCCCGATGCGAACTCGGCGAAGAACGGGTTGGAGAGATCGTTGATCACCAGCGCGATGCTCGACGAGGTGCGCCGGCGCAGGTTGGCCGCCGCACGGTTGTAGACATAGCGCTGGCGGCGCAGCTCGGCCTCGACCTTGGCCCGGGTATCGACGTTGACCAGCGGGCTGCCACGCAGCACCAGCGACACGGTTGCCCGTGACACGCCGATCGCACGCGCGATGTCGGTCACCGTCACCGCCTTGCCGGCGCGCTTGCTGGGACTGCTGCCGTTGTCGTTCATCGTCTTCCCGGACTCCGCTGGAGGCTCAAGCCTAATGGATCAGGGCCGTGTCGTGCCGTGCCGTTCGCTGGGTCACCGCGAACGGCACAGTCCGGCTCAGCGCAGCTGGCTGCCCGGTGCCGCGCACCAGGACACCGGCAGGTCCTTCACCGCGGTGCCCCAGCCCTGCTCCGGCGCCTTCGCGTCGAGTGCGAACTGCAGGCGCGGGCCCTGCTGCAGGCGGTCCCAGTCCAGCCACACCGGTGCATGCGCCTGGCCGTCGACCCGCACACCCTGCACGTATTGCAGGCGGCGGCCATCGGCACCCGGCGCGTCGATGCGCAGGGTGCGGCCATTGCCCATGTCCACTTCGACCTTGCTGAAGCGCGGCGTGTGCAGCAGGAACTGGCCGCTGCCCGGCACCGCCGGGTACACGCCGATGGCGCTGAACAGGTACCAGGCCGACATCGTGCCGAGGTCATCGTTGCCGGTCACGCCATTGGGGGCATTGGTGAACAGCTGCTGCGCGGCACGCACCACGGCGGCAGTCTTCCACGGCTGGCCGATCAGCGTGTACAGCCACGGCGAGTGCAGGTCCGGCTCGTTGTTCGGGTTGTAGCGGAACTGGTTGTAGTAGCTGTACGGCCCGACCACCCACGCCTTGCGGGCGGCATTGAGCGGATCGGCCTGCAGCGCGTCCATCGCGAAGAACGCATCCAGGCGGCGACCGGCCTGTTCGCGGCCATCCATCGCTTCGACCAGGCCCGGCACGTCCTGCTGCGCCAGCCACTGGTACTGCCACGCCGTGCCCTCGTGGAAACCGTGGTGCGAACGCGGGCTGTAATGGCCGTCGGACGGGGTGTACCACTGGCCATCCTCGGTGCGCGGGCGCGGGAAGCCGGTGAAGCCGGTCTCGGCATCGCGCACCTGCGGGTCCCACACCTTGCGCCAGTTGCGGCCACGCTCACGCAGTGTCGCCGCATCCTGCGCATGGCCCAGGCCATCGGCCATCTGCGAGAGCGCGCAGTCGGCCAGCGCATATTCCAGCGTGGCCGAACCACCATGGTGCGGATCGACATCCATGCCCTTGGACGGGAACGCGCGGTCGTAGGCCACATAGCCCTTGGTCAGGTAGGTCGGGTTGCCGGAGCGTCCGGCCATGCGCGAGTTCAGTGGCGGCGTGCCGAAGGCATTGCGGCGCAGTGCATCCCAGGCCTGCGATTCACGGCCCTGGAGCGCGCCGAAGCGCCACAGGTCGACCATGAACGGCGTGACCGGATCGCCGGTCATGATGTTGGTCTCGAAGTTGGCATAACCCCAGCGCGGCAGCCAACCGACCTGTTCGTCGATCGCCAGCAGGGTACGGCCGATGTCGCGCGCCACGTCCGGGCGGGTCAGCGCCAGCCACTGGTTCTGGGCGCGGTAGGTATCCCACAGCGAGAAGTACTCGTAATAGGTCCAGCCATCGGCGCGGTGGATACTGTCGTCATAACCACGGTAGCGGCCGTCGGCGTCGTTGCCGGTCATCGGCTGCAGCAGCGCGTGGTAGACCGCGCTGTAGAACACCGCGCGGTCGTCGGCAGTGCCGCCCTGCACACGCACCCGGCCCAGCTGCTCGCGCCAGGACTGCTGGGACAGCGCACGCATGCGGTCGAAGCCGAGCAGCACCCCATTCTGCATGCCTTCTGCGCGCAGGTTGGTGCGCGCGCCTTCGGCGTCCACATGCGAGATGGCGCTGACCGCCGTCACCGACTGGCCCTTGGTCAGGTCGAAACTGAGCCAGGCGCCGTTCGGCTTCTGCTCGCCTTCCATGCTGTGGCGCGCGCCCGGCAGGCCACCGCCCTCACCCCAGGTGCCATGCGCCTTGAACGGACGGTCGAACTCGATGCGGAACCAGGTGGTGTACTGGTGGCCGCCACAAAAGCTCTTGGTGACCAGTTTGCCTTCCACCACACGGTCGCCGACCACATCGACCACGCTGCCGATCACCGAATGGCGCTCGTTGGCCTGGCCGACATTGACGAGGACGTGGCCATCGCCGCTGCGCTGGCTGAAGGTGTAGCGCTCGGCCGCGGCACGGGTGCGCGCGGTGGCTTCCGCATCGATGCCGCCGTAGCTGGTCAGGCGTACCTTGTAGTAGCCGGCCTGTCCGATCTCGCCGTCATGGGTGTAGGTCGACGCGTAGGCCTTGTGGTCGAACTGCTTGGCATTGCCGGTATCGAGATCACCGCCCGGACCGATCGAGCCGGTCACCGGCAGCACCGACACCTGGCCGCCCTGTTCCCAGCAACCCGCGCCGGAGATGAAGGAGTGGCCGAACCCGCGGATCTTCTCATCGTCATAGCGCCAGCCCGAGTAGTGGCTGCCGATCGGGCTGACCTGGATCAGGCCGAACGGTGCCGACGCACCCGGGAACGTATTGCCGTCGTCCTTGCTGCCGATGAAGGTGTTGACCTCGCGCTCCAGCGCTGCCGGGGCAGCCTGCAACAGCATCGGCGTGGCCGACAGCGCAAGCAGGCAGGCCAGGCGCACCAGCGGGCGCGAGGATGATGGGACGGCGGGAGCGGACGGCACTGGACGCATGTCGGGTTCCTGTAGTCGATGGCGCGGAGGCAGACGGCCGGGGCCGTCCGGCAGCGTTCCACTGAGTCCCGCCGTGACTGGCAGAGAGCTCCCCCTGGAATGACGCCCGACCCGTGCGACCGTGAATTTAGATCGATTCAAGTAGAGCATGCGGGTTCAGCCGAATGCATTCTGCGGCGCAGCATGAGGGGGTTCGGCAGGGCTGCGCCCTGCACCCGGGTAGTGCCGGCCGCTGGCCGGCAACCTCAGAAGCAACAGCCGAAGCAACAGCAAAAGCCGGCGATCCGTGGGATGGCGGGGTAGGTCCGGTTGCGGGGGACGCCGTAAATCCCGCTCCGCGGTCCGGCCCAGCCGCTGGCGGCTATGCGTTCGGGCGCTTGCGAAGCAGTGCTTCGCAAGCAAAGCGCCCTCACCCATGTAGGCTCGGTCGCCGCTTGCTCGTGTGCGCAGTCCTGCGCACACGGCAAGACCGGGGTTGGGCGTCCTGCCCAACCCGCCCGAGGCATGCCTCGGGCCCATGCGGCTCACGCCCCCGCAACCGGACCCACCCCGCCTTCGACAGATCTCCGCGATCTGCGGTAGATCCACGCCAGGCGTGGATGAATCTCTGTCAGATAACGAAATCGATTGGGGTCAGATCCGTTTTCCAAAGGAAAACGGATCTGACCCCAGGACCCCATGTCGTTCCAGGATCAGTCCGACCGTCACCGGGAAACTGTCGAAGGCGGGGCGGTGTCGGATTGCGGGGTGTCCGCGGCATGGATGCCGCGGCCAAGCCCCCATGGACGGGTTTACGGCGTCCCCGCAATCCGACACCGCCCCGCCCAACCCACAGGAAACCAGAGCCGTTTTTGGCTTTGGTTTTCGCTGTTGCCGGCCAGCGGCCGGCACTACCCCACAGATGCAGGGCGCAGCCCTGCCGCCCACCCTCCCCTGCGCACGAAAACGATTTCACTGATTTCAGCAAACCGTCATCCCTTCGCCACGCCAGTACCATATTGCGGAGCAGCATGCGCCCACGGGCGACCCGTGCTAAAAATCGCCCGCCCATCGCTTAGATCGATCCAAGAACGACACTGCGATGGCCGGGAGTTGGGGGAGCAGCAACAGGACGTACCAGGCCACACGCGCGGCGCTACTGCCATTGCACGGCGACAGCCGCAAAGTCACTTCAAATTAGATCGATTCAAGTTGTCCGTGCCACGTCACCGGATCAATCCAGGAGAGAGGGAGAGATGGGAATGAAGCATTCAACACGTACGCACGGCCAGGACGCATTGTCGCTGGCCATCGCGCTGGCCCTGGCCGCCGCCGTCGTTCCGGCTGGCGCCGCCGCGCAACAGGCCACGTCCACCGGCGGGCAGGATGCCACCACCCTGGACAGCGTCCAGGTCACCGGCTACCGCTACGCCATTGAGAAGAGCCTCGAGCAGAAGCGCGACGCCAACGCCGTGGTCGAGGTGATCACCGCCGAAGACATTGGCAAGTTCCCCGACAAGAACGTGGCCGACGCACTGCAGCGCGTGCCCGGCGTGGTCATCACCCGCAGCGGTGGCGAAGGCAAGAGTGTCAGCGTGCGCGGCCTCGCGCCGGACCTGACCCTGACCCAGTTGAACGGCAACTTCGTCGCCTCCTCGGAAACCAACAACGAAGCGACCCGCTCCTTCAACTACACCCTGCTGCCGTCGAACATGCTGTCGAGCGCCGAGCTGTTCAAGTCGCCGGAAGCGCGCATCGACGAAGGCGGCATCGGCGGCACGGTCATCCTGCATACCCGGCGTCCGCTGGACATGGAATCCAACTCCGGCTACGTGAACCTGGAGGGCACCACCTCCGACACCAGCCACGATGTCGATCCGCAGGTGTCGGCGCTGTACTCCTGGCACAGCAAGGACGAACGCTTCGGCGTGCTGGTCGGCGTCACCCAGCAGAACCGCACCACCCGCACCATGGAAGCCAGCACCGAGGACTACCAGTGGTACGGCAACGGCACCACCGCCCGCGATGCCAACGGCAATCTGCTGGAACAGGACGGCATCCACTACTGGTGGGGCCAGTCCGGCTTCAACAACCAGGCCGGCAAGAACTACAGCGAATTCTTCATGCCGACCTCGGTGAACTTCGCAGTGAAGGAAGAAAAGCGCGAGCGCAAGGGCGGCCAGCTGACCTTCCAGTTCAAGCCGGTCGACAACGTCACGATGACGGCCAACTACTTCCGCTTTGAACTGCAGGGTGACTACACCCAGAACATGCTGAAGGTGCCGGAGTGGAACCTGGCCCGCTACAACCAGGACGGCAACTGGGCCGGCGGCCGCCTGCTCAACGGCCTGGACTTCGACCCGAGTGGCAGCATCGTCACCGGCGCGCAGTACCAGAAGCTGGCCGGAAAGACCTACTACTGCAGCGAAGAAGAAGCGGCGGCCGCCGGCCTCAAGCCCGGCGGCTGGGGCCCGGACGACTGCACCATCCCCACTCCGCAGCTCACCGGTGGATACAGCAAGGAAAAGGCGCTGTCGCAGACCGCCGACCTGACCATCGACTGGGACATCAGCCCGCTCTGGAAAGCCTCGTTCACCGGCGGCCGCACCTGGTCCGAAGGCGGTCCGTCGATGAATTTCCGCATGTCGGCCAAGCCGCGCCGCAAGGTCGGCAACCAGTGGCAGTCCGGCAACCAGTACACCGCCTGGGACCTGACCGGCACGCCGTCGGTGCAGTTCTCGCCCGACCTGCAGCAGCAGTTGATGGCGGGCGTGGCCGAAGTCGATACCGGCTCGACCGATTCGTCGTGGATGCAGACCGAGGTCAAGCAGAACTACTTCCAGGCCGACGTCACCAAGCTGTTCGAGGCCGGCTGGCTGGATTCGATCCAGTTCGGCGCCAAGTACCGCGATGGCAAGGTCCACCGCAACACCGGCAACACCTATTGGGTGTGCCCGGGCCTGGATCCGTCCGACTATGACAACAATCGCTACCAGGCCGGTTGCGATCCGACCGCAGGCGATGCGCAGCCGGGCTTCTTCCTGTCCAACCCGATCAGCAACATCACCGGCGCGTTCAACGCCAACGTTTTCCCGGGCATCAACTACCCGGCCTACATCGACTACCTGAACAAGACCTACGGTGGCTCGCACAACCGCACCGAAGAAGACTTCGTATACGACGTCAACGAGAAGATCCATTCCGGCTACTTCCAGGCCAACTTCCGCACTGAGCGGGTACGCGGCAACATCGGCGTGCGCGTGGTGCGGACCAAGCAGTTCGCCCAGTCCAGCGATTCGGTCGAGCGCTTCAACGACTACTTCGTCGACAACGCCAGCGGCGCACCGATGAGCTGCGATGATCCGGCCGCCGACCCGAACCTGCGCTGCCAGGGTGGCTTCGTCCGCCTGCCCGACCCGCAGGTGCGCGACAAGGTGTATGCCCTGTCGTCGCTGGAAAAGACCTATACCGACGTGCTGCCCAGCTTCAACATTGCCTGGGACATCACCGACAACCTGGTGCTGCGTGGCGCGGCATCGAAGGTGGTCGCGCGCCCGAGCTACACCAGCATCGCCTATCCCGGTGGCCTGCGCTACATCAGCGAAGAGTACGCCAACGACCGCCGCGTCACCGGCGGCACCGACACGCCCGGCTGGTACGGCTCGGGCAGCAACAAGGCGCTGGAACCGTTCAAGGCGGTCCAGTTCGACCTGGGTCTGGAGTGGTACTTCAAGCCGGGCGCGGTCGCAGGTGTTTCGCTGTTCCGCAAGAACGTGGACAACTTCACCGTGCCGGTGGTGCGCGACCAGCAGATGAACGTCGGCGGGCAGTCGGTCACCGTGCAGAAGTACGAGACCCAGGCCAACGGCCGCGATGGCGTGTCGCAGGGCGTGGAACTGTATGGCCAGTACACGTTCGACTTCGGACTGGGCGTGCAGGCCAACTACACCTACAACGACACCAACCTGGCCTCGATCGTGCTGGATGGCGAGGAAATCGGCTCCTCGCCGCTGGTCGGCAGTGCCAAGAACCAGGCCAACGTTACGGTGTTCTACGAGAACGACAAGTTCCTGGCGCGCGCCTCGTACAACCGTCGTGGTGAAGTGGTCGGCGGCCTGAACAATGGCATGACCACCTACACCAAGCCTTACAGCCAGCTTGACCTGAACGTGGCCTACAACCTCACCCCGGACTGGACGGTGACCGCCGCCGTACTGAACGCCACCAAGTCCGAGCTGCGCAGCTACATCGGCAACGACAGCCAGGCTCGCCTGCTGTCAAACCTGTACGCCGGCCGCCAGCTGTACTTCGGCGTGAACTGGAAGTTCTGAGGCGGCGCCGGGCCTGCCCGGCGCAGTCTTGCCCGCCCCGGCGGAAATGGTCCTCCACGGCAGCCGCGCTGGTACAGGCGGCTGCCGTTTTCATTGGTGCCTGCGCCGCCGTTCAGCCATCTGCTTGACCCTGCCATCGTTGGAAGGTGCACACTGGTTCCACCTCACGAGCACCTAAGGAGCTACAGATGGAATTCCACGTTGACGGCATGACCTGTGGCGGCTGCGCGCGCAGCGTGACGCGCGCGATCCAGCAGATCGATCCGAACGCCAGTGTGGTGGCCGATCCGCCGACCGGCCTGGTCAAGGTGCAGACCACCGCATCACAGGAGCAGGTGTTCGCCGCGCTGAACGATGCGGGTTTCCCGCCGCGCACTGCCTGATCCCCTCTCTTCTGCCACAGCGAAGCCCGCCCCGTGCACTGTCACCGGGCGGTTTTTTTTTGCACGCGACATGGAAACTCAGCGCTTGCGCGCGCGCCGCCGCACCGCGCCGGTCTTCGCTACATCGACCGGCAGCGGGGCCTCATCGTCTTCACCCAACCGCTCCAGGATCGGGCACTCCGGCCGCTCGTCGCCCGCACAGCAACGGATCAGCGATTTCAACGTGTCGACCATCTGCCGCATGCTCTCGATGCGTTGTTCCAGGTCGGCGATGTGCTGCTCGGCCAGGTGCTTGACGTCGGCACTGTGCCGCGCGGTGTCGTTCCACAGGCCCAGCAGTTCACTGATTTCGGCCACCTGGAAGCCGAGATCGCGCGCGCGGCGGATGAAACGCAGGCGATGGATGTCTGCCTGCGAGTACGCCCGGTAGCCCGACTCGGTGCGATCGGCCGCAGGAATCAGGCCAATCTGTTCGTAGTAGCGGATCATTTTCGCCGACACACGGGAGGCCTTGGCGGCTTCACCGATGTTCATGCGGTTCTCCTTCAATGGGTCGCGGCGTGGGCATCCGCCATCGGCGGCTGGAAGCGGCGCAGGCGCAGCGCGTTGCCCAGCACGAACACGCTGGACAGCGCCATCGCACCGGCAGCGAACACCGGCGACAGCAGCACGCCCCAGACCGGGTACAGCACGCCAGCCGCCACCGGAATCAACGCCGTGTTGTAGGCGAACGCCCAGAACAGGTTCTGCCGGATGTTGCCCAGTGTTGCCTTGGATAGTGCAATGGCATTGGGCACGCCCTGCAGGCTACCCGACATCAGCACCACGTCGGCCGACTCCACCGCGATATCGGTGCCGGTACCAATGGCCAGGCCGACATCAGCCTCAGCCAACGCAGGGGCATCGTTGATGCCGTCGCCGACGAAGGCGACGTGGCCATGCGTGGCCTTCAGCCGGCGCACGGCCTCGACCTTGCCCTCCGGCAGCACCTCGGCCACCACTTCATCGATGCCGAGCTGGCGCGCGATCGCCTGCGCGGTCCCGGCGTTGTCGCCGGTGATCATCGCCACCTTCAGGCCCAACCGATGCAGTGCCGCGATCGCTGCCGGGGTGCTCGGCTTGACCGGATCGGATACCGCGATGATCGCGGCCAGGCGTCCATCGATGGCCACGTACATCGGTGACTTGCCCTGCGTGCCAAGTTCCGCCGCCAATGCTGCGAATGCAGTGATGTCCACACCCAGGTCGCGCATGAAGCGATCGGCACCGACCTCCACGCGTGCACCCTCGACACTGGCCCGCACGCCCATGCCGGTGACCGATTCGAAGTCGACCATGCCCGGCAACACGATGCCCTGCCCGGTCGCGGCATCAACAATCGCGCGGGCAATGGGATGCTCCGAGCGCGACTCCACTGCGGCCACTGCCGCGAGCACTGCGCTGCGATCGAAACCGTCCGTGATCTCGAAGTCGGTCAGGCGCGGGCGGCCTTCGGTCAGCGTGCCGGTCTTGTCCACCGCCACCACCTGTGCATCCTTCAACAGCTGCAGCGCTTCACCCTTGCGGAACAGCACGCCCATTTCGGCGCCACGACCGGTTCCGACCATGATCGAGGTCGGCGTGGCCAGGCCCATCGCGCACGGGCAGGCAATGATCAGCACCGCCACCGCATTGACCAGCGCGAAGCTCAGTGCCGGCGAGGGCCCGACAATCAACCAGACCGCGAAGGTCGCCACTGCGGCCAGCATCACCGCGGGCACAAACCACAACGTGACCTTGTCGACCACCGCCTGGATCGGCAGCTTCGAGCCCTGCGCCTGTTCGACCATGCGAATGATCTGCGCCAGCAGGGTCTGCGCGCCCACGGCCGTGGCTCGCACCGTCAGTGCGCCCTTCTGGTTGACCGTGCCACCCACCACGCTGCTGCCCGGCAGCTTCTCGACCGGAATCGGCTCGCCGCTGATCATCGATTCATCGATGTAGCTGCGGCCTTCAACCACCTCGCCATCCACCGGCACGCGCTCGCCCGGGCGCACTTCCACCACGTCGCCGCTCTGCACTTCATTGACCGGGATGTCGACCGCGCGACCGTCACGGATCACGTGGGCCACCTTGGCCTGAAGGTTGACCAGGCGCTTGATCGCTTCGGAGGTGCGGCCCTTGGCCCGGGCCTCCAGGAAGCGGCCGAGCAGGATCAGTGCGACGATCACCGCCGCCGCTTCGTAGTAGACGTTCACCGTACCGGCCGGCAGCAGCCTCGGCAGGAACGTCGCCACCACCGAATAGCCGAACGCCGCAGCGGTGCCCACCGCCACCAGTGAATTCATGTCCGGCGCACGGCGCAGCAATGCGGGGACGCCCTTCTGGTAGAAGCGGCGCCCGGGGATGGCCAGCACCAGGAGCGTCAGTGCGAACTGCAGGTACCAGCTGGCCTGCATGCCGATCGTGGACATCACCCATGCGTGCATGCCGGGGATCAGGTGCGAGCCCATTTCCAGTACGAACACCGGCAGTGCCAGCGCGGTGGCCACGATCAGGTCGCGCTTCAGTTCGGCGCGCTCGACATCCTTCTTTTCCGCAGCCTGATCATCGGACTGCACACCCGCCTCGATCACACGTGCGTCATAGCCGGCCTTGTCGATCGCTGCGACCAGCGCAGCCACGTCCGCCATGCCACGCACCGTGGCCCGCTCGGTGGCCAGGTTGACGCTGGCCTGGCTGACGCCCGGCACGGCCAGCAGCGCGCGTTCGACACGGCCCACGCAGGAAGCGCAGGTCATCCCCTCGACCGCCAGTTCGGTGGTAGCCGCAGGCACGTCATAGCCCACCCGCTCCACCGCCCGGATAAGCGCCGCGCGATCCACCGGGCCCGACGGGCGAATGTCCGCCCGCTCGGTGGCCAGATTCACCGAGACACTGCCCACGCCCTCGACCCTGGACAGTGCTGCCTCGACCCGGCCCACGCAGCTGGCGCAGGTCATGCCCTCGATGGGCAGGCTGATGGTGGAGGGGCTGGCAGGGGCGGCAGCGGCGCGCGGCGTGCTCATGATCGGATTCCCGGGTTTCCTTCTGGATGCGGACAGGCTAAACCTTGCCACCGTGGGAAGGTCAAATCCAGCCTGTCCGCATGCCTGAAGGGGGCGCCGCCCCGGTGGTCCGCTTCCGCATCCACGCATGGCGTGGATCCAGCGGCGGAGGTCGGTCTCCTCAGAAGGTGAACACATACTCCAACGCGAACTCGCGGCCGACCGCGCTCAGCAACCGGGTCGGGGCGAAGTCATAATCCAGCTTGTACGGGTCCTTGTGGTTCCAGCTGGCCGAGTTGAACACGTTGTTGACGTAGACATTGACCTTGGCGTGCTCGGTCACCTGGTAGCCCACGTTGACGTTCCAGGTGATGAACGGCCCAACCCGGCCGAAGTAGCGCGAGGTCTGCTGGCCCGCGTTGGGGTTCGGATTCACCGAACCATCCGGCAGCCGCGCCGGTTCCAGGCAGTTCAGCGCGGGACTGTCACTGGGCACGTAGCCATCGGCGAACGGCAGGCAGCCGCCGGGATTGTCCAGGCGATCGGCGCCCCAGTGATAGCGCACGCCCGGCACCGAGCCCACGCGGTCGGCATAGACGTTGGCGTTCCAGTTGCCGCGCTGCCAAGCCAGGCTCGCGCGCAGCTTGCTGCGCAGGTCACGATCGCGGCGTTCCGGATTCGGGTCGTTGGCGTAGCGCTGCTCCTTGGTCGAGATCTGGTTGGTGTAGTTCAGGCCCAGCTGGAAGCTGCCCCACTGCGCGGTTTCCAGGCGATAGCGAGCAGTCAGGTCGATGCCGCGCACTTCCCGGCTGGCCAGGTTGAACGGGCCGCGCTCGATCGATACCAGGCGGCCGTTGCTGTCACGGTTCACGCGGGCCAGGATGCCGGCGCAATAATCGCCACCGGCCGGATTGGCCCACGGCGTGCCATCGATGTTCTTGCCGGTCAGGCAGCCGGCCTCGCTGGCCAGCACCTCGTCGGCGCCGACGTCGACGATCATGTCCTCCAGCTTGATCGCCCAGTAGTCGGCGCTGACCGACAGATTGGGCATCACGTCCCAGACGAAGCCGACCGTCCACGAATCGCCGGTCTCCGAGCGCAGCAGCGGCGTGCCACGACGGTTCACGTCGAAGGTGTACCAGACATCGGTGTTGCCCACGCCACAGTTGTTGACCAGGTAGGCACCGCTCTGGATGCAGCGCAGGCGGTCATAGGTCTGCACTTCGGAACTGCTCGGCTGGCCCAGCAGGTAGTGCATGTCCGGCGCGTGGAAGCTGGTGGCATACGAGCCACGCACCAGCAGCGATTCGACCGGGCGCCATTCCAGGCCGACGTTCCAGGTGGTCTCCTTCTGGCTGCCGATATCCAGCGCTTCACTGCTGCCATCGGCCTTGTAGTTGCCATAGCGGTCGTAGCGGGCGGCGGCGGTGGCCGTCACGCTCTCCAGCAGCGGGATCTTGAACTCGACGCCGGCCGAGTAACGGGTGCGCTCGCCGCCACCGCGATCGACGTTCTGCAGATCGAAGTCGATGCCGGCGCGCGGGTCCGGGCTGAGGTGATAGCCCTGCTGCGCGACTTCGGCCACGGCGGCGAACGAGATCGGGCCGGCCCAGCCCTGGAACAGCTCGCCGGTGATGTCCGCCGAGGCCTGGTTGACCCACGATGACGCGCGGTTCCTGGCCACTGTGCCCATCTGCCAGTACTGGTCAGGCGTCAGCGGGTTCCACCAGCGCGATTCGTTCAACGCGTAGATCGCCTCGCCATCGGCGGTGGTGCCCAGGCGCGGGCCGAGGAAGTAGTCATACGACTTCTGCTCGTCCACCACGTTCTGCCGTTCTTCCACGCGATAGTAGGAACGGCCCACCGTGGCGCTCCAGTCGAATCGATCGGCAAGGCGGCCACGCAGGCCCGCGCTCCAGTCCCAGGACAGCTCACGGTTGGTGTTGCGCAGGGTGTCCAGGCCACCGACTTCGTTCGGAGTGAACTGGCGCACGCCCAGGATCGGGCGGTTGCGATTGGCATCCCAGTAATAGCCGTTGTCGTCGTCGATCAGCGAGACGCTGGGCGGGTTGGTGCCCCAGATTGCTTCGGAGCGGTACACCGCCAGGTTGGTCCAGGCCTGCAGGTCGCTGCTGAAATCGAAGGTGGCATACAGGTTGCCGGACACGTTCTCGGCGCCACCGGTCAGCAGCCAGTTGGCGTAGTCGGCGCTCATGCCGCACAGGCGGCCGGTGTTGGTGATGCGGTTGGCGGCGTAGTTGTATACCAGTCGATCGGCCGTGTAGTACTCACCGTCGAACTTCTCGCAGGTACCGGTGGGCGGCGCCAGGCGCTGGCCCGTCGTCGGATCGATCAGCGCCAGCCCGGCCGTGGGACGGAAGCCGACCTTGCGCTGCTCCATGTTCCAGGACGCATACGGTGCATCATCGGCATCGTCCATCTGCGGGCGATCGCGGCCGAACAACGGATCGCGCTTGGTGTACTGCAACGCATAGGTCACGCTCCAGTTGTCCCCTGTCCTGCCGCCGGCCCAGGACAGGTCCCAGGTATCGCGTCCCCCTTCGGTGGAGGTGCCCCCGCGCACGCGCACTTCATCACCGTCGTAGTTGGTTTTGAGGATGACGTTGACCACGCCGGCGATCGCATCCGAGCCGTAGATGGCCGAGGCGCCACCGGTCAGCACTTCGATCCGCTCCACCGCCGCGGCCGGAATGTTGCCGTAGTTGGAGAAGTTGGTTTCACCGCCGTATGGCAGCGGGTAATCGGCCACGCGGCGGCCGTTGACCAGCAGCAGCGAGCGGTTCGGCCCCATCCCGCGCAGGTTCAGCCCGCTGGCATTGGGCGTATGCGAACCCCACTGCGAGGCGGCTTCGACGGTACCGGTCGCTTCGGTGAGCGTCTTCAGCGCGTCATACACGCTGACGAAGCCCTCTTTCTGGATCTGCTGCGCGGTGATCACGTTGACCGGGGCCGGGCCTTCGACCGCGGCGCGCTTGATGCGCGAACCGGTAACGGTGACCGCGTCGAGGTCCTTGGTAGACGAGCTTGAGGCTTGCTGCGCATTGGCAGCCAGGGGAAGCAGGGCCAGGATCAGGGCCTGGGACAGCAGGTGGCGACGCTTGTGGACGATCTGAGCCATGGGTGGTTGCTCTTCGAAGATGTGGACGCACGGGCGGACGGTGGCGCGGCACTACGACGGATCCAGGCGCCTGGATCGGTTCACGACCGATCTGGGCACCTCCCCTGTGGATCGATCCAAACTAAAGCACAGCTGAACCACGCCCGGCATGCGGCGGCGCAACAACAGCCGGCGGTATGCCGCTAACGACCGTCGGCATCCAAAACAATCAAAGAGTTGCGACACATCGCTGAGAGAACGGCGCACGAAGTAGTGACACGATCACGACAACCGCGCGCGGAACTGTTTTGTCCGCGTCGTCGCGTGCGGCGGCAGCGGCTCTTGTAGAGCCGAGATGCTATGTTCGCGGTCAAGCCTGCTCGAAGCAGACTTGACCCACTTTCAGCATGGCCGGGTCAAAGTCCCGGCCGCTCTTGAAGACGCCCCAAGCGATCCTGGCCAGCTTTCTGGCGAGAATGTTGAAGCTGGCAGTACTGCTGTGGCCGCGTTCGCGGATG